>NZ_JBHUXA010000001.1:0-621349 GCF_042669725.1 Nocardia sp. NPDC057227
GCGCGCACGCTGGCCGCGGCGAGCGGGCGCCGGGTGCTCGCGGTGCCCACCGACACCGGCGAGGACGAGCAGGTGCGGGCCCTGGTCGAGCGGACCGTCGCCGAACTCGGTGGCGTCGACATCCTGGTGAACTCGGCCGCCACCCCGTGGAGCGCGGGCGCCCCCGCCGACCTCGCCGCCACCTCCGACGAACTGGTGCGCCGCGAGGTCGAGATCAAGGTGCTCGGCTACCTGCGCACCGCCCGCGCGGTGGCGCCGCACCTGGTGGCGCAGGGCTGGGGCCGGATCATCAATATCAGCGGTCTCGGCGCCCGCCAGGCGAACTCCATCGCCCAGACCATCCGCAATGTCGGCGTCTCCGCGCTCACCAAGAACCTGGCCGACGAGCTCGGCCCGTACGGGGTCAATGTCACCGTCGTGCACCCCGGCCGCACCCGCACCGAGCGCCTCACCGACCGGCTCACCGCGCAGGCCGCCGAGACCGGCACCGGCGTCGCCGAACTCGAAGCCGGGCTGGCGCAGAACTCGATCCGCCGGATCGTCGACGCGAGCGAGGTCGCCGACGTCGTCACCTTCCTGGCCTCGCCGCGCAGCATCGCCCTCACCGGCGACGCCATCGCCGCGGGTGGCGGGGTTCCCGGCCCGATCTACTACTGAATCCAGCGTAGCGACTGGCCGTGCGGCCCGGCGAAGGCGACCGGGCGCTCGTTCACCGCGAGCACGAACTGCCGGGGTGGTGCCTCGGGCGCCAGGTCCGGAAAGACCGCGGGGGCCTCGTTGGAGATCCAGTGGCAGGGGAGTCCGGTGACGGTGCGGCGGAAGCGTTCCCGATCCGCGGGGCGCAGATAGCCGAGGACGGCGCTGTGGAAGACGACGACGGTGGCGTCGCGAGCCAGATCGTGCACGAGGTCGGCGACGTGCTCGTTCAGGTCGCCCGCGACGAGCCTCGGCGGGTCGGCGGCGGCGATGTCGAGTGCCGCGCGCAGCCGCTCGACCCGTTCGGTCTGCCCGGGCCAGACCAGGGTCTCCAGCCAGCGCCGGTCGTCCGGGTCGGCGGGGTGCAGCGGGTGCAGGTCGATCCCGGCCCGGTGGACGACCTGCGGCAGCCGGGCGGGGAACGGGACCGGGCCGGTGGCCGCGCAGGTCAGCCGGACCGGCGACGGGCCGTCCGCCGGCTCCAGCCGCGGGCCGCCGGTGTAGCGGTAGCCGAAGCGGTCCGGGTACAGGCACAGCCCCGCCGAGGCGCCGACCTCGAGCAACGCCAGCGGCCCGGCGAACCCGGCCAGGACCGGCAGCAGCACCGCCGCCCGGCCCACCTCGTTGGTCTGGGTGCTGCGGGCCAGCGCGGTCGCGCGCACCTCGGCCCAGTGCTCGGCGAGCCACGCCGGGAAATCCTCCGGCGCGACCACATCGGCGCCGTGCAGCCGCGCCGCCGCGAGGACCAGATTGGGCTGCTGCCTGTCGCCGGGCAGCGCGCCGACGAGTGCGGTCGCGCGCGGGTCGGCGGCGACGCTCAGGGCGAGGGCCTCGTATCGCGGGGACTCGCCACGGGCCTCACGCTCGGCGAAGACCCGGTACCGCCCGCTCACGTCGGCTCGCAGCACGCTTCCCACCCCCATCCCGGCGGACGATATGACCTGCCGCGAGCGGTGTCCGCTGTGTACCCTGCTCACACGCGATCGTGCCAGGACCCCGCCGGTCGCGCCCGGAGAGGAGCATGGCCGTGCTCGATTCACCCGACCCCGAGCCGCCCGCGCGCGGTTTCCTGCGCACCCCGCACCCCGTCGGGCTGGCCTGGGCGCTGCTGTTCTTCGTCTGGTCCATGACGCCGTCGCTGCTGCCCCGGGTCTGGTACCTGCAGGGCGTGGCGACCGGGCTGTCCATGATCACCGGGTACGGGATCGGGGTGCTGGTCGCCTGGGTGATCCGGCGCTGCGGGGTCGAGCCCGAGTGGTCGGCGCGCACGAAGCGGATCGGCTGGCTGGCGCTGGCCGCCGCGGCGGCGATCCTGGTGCCGCTGTTCCTGGTCCTCGGCTCGTGGTGGCAGCAGATCATCCGCGACCTGGTCGGGGTACCGCGTGCGGAGCGCTCCTACTACCTGCTGGTGCTGCTGATCGCGGTGGTCGTCGCGCTGCTGCTGCTCGCCGCCGGGCGCGGGATCGGCGCCGCCACCGCCGGATTGACCCGGCTCGGCGGGCGCTGGCTGCCCGCGCCGGTGGCCCGGCTGGGCGCGGTGGTGCTGGTGCTTGTGATCCTGGTGGTGCTGCTCAACGGCGCCCTGTACCGCGGGCTGCTCGGGGTGGCCGAGCAGTCGGCCAAGGCCGCCGACAAGGGCACCGCGGAGGGGGTCGAGCAGCCGCGGCTCCCGGAGCGCTCCGGTTCGCCCGCCTCGGCCGAACCCTGGGACTCGCTCGGCGCCGAGGGCAGAACCTTCGTGGCTGGCGGCCCGAGCGTCGAGCGGATCGCCGAGGTCACCGGCGCGCCCGCCCGGACTCCGATCCGGGTGTACGCGGGCCGCGAATCCGCGGACACCGTCGCCGGGATCGCGGACCGGGTCGTCGCCGAACTGGAGCGCACCAACGCCTTCGACCGCCGGGTGCTCGCGGTGGTCACCACCACCGGGCGCGGCTGGGTGAACGCGAACGTGGCGTCGAGCTTCGAGTACGTGGCAGGCGGCGACACCGCCATCGCCGCCATGCAGTACTCGTTCCTGCCCAGCGCGCTCTCCTTCGTCGCCGACCGGGAGACCCCGCAGGTGGCGGGGCGCGCCCTGTTCGAGGCGGTGTACAAGGTGTGGGCCGCGCGCCCGGAGGACCGGCGGCCGAAGCTGGTGGTCTTCGGCGAGAGCCTCGGCTCCTACGGCGGGCAGGCGGCCTTCGCCTCCGGCCCGGACCTGGTGGCCCGCACCGACGGCGCGCTGCTGGTCGGCACGCCGAACTTCGCCGAACCGTGGGGCCGGATCACCGCGGGCCGCGACCCCGGCTCGCCGGAGCGGCTGCCGGTGGTGGACGACGGCGAGCACATCCGCTTCGCCTCCCGCCCGGAGGACACCGCACTCGCCGCACCGTGGGAGTTCCCGCGGCTGGTGTTCTGGCAGCACGCCAGCGACCCGATCACCTGGTGGTCGTTCGACCTGGCCTGGCACCGCCCGGACTGGCTGCGCGAACCGCTCGGCCCCGACGTCGACCCGGGCATGCGCTGGATCCCGATGGTCACCTTCTGGCAGGTGACCATGGACATGGTCTTCTCCGCCGACGTCCCCGCCGGGTTCGGCCACACCTACGGCCCCGAGGCCGCGCAGCTGTGGGCCGAGATCCTCGACCCGCCCGGCTGGAACGCCGCCGCGACCGAGCGCGTCGAGAACGCCCTGCGCGGAAACTGATTCACCAGCCGGTGTGCCGCTCGACCCGGGTGAGCGCGCCGTCCCCGAGCACGTGGTAGCAGGCGTACTGCGCGGCGGTGGCGCAGGCGTGGTTGGGCAGCACCCGCAGCCGGGTGCCGACCGGCAGCTCGGGCAGCGGGCGGCCGCTGCCAGGGCGCAGCGCCACGATGCCGTGCTCCTGGCTGGCCCCGGTCACGAGCAGGTCGGGGAGCGGGGTCCCGGCGAGGTCGGTGACCAGGCCGTAGCCCTGGTCCACCGGCTGCTCGGCGGTGCCGCGGTCGCGGGAGAGCGCCATCCAGCCGCCGTCGGTCACGATCCAGCCCCGGTCCGGCCGGTGCCCGATCACCGTGACGACCACCGAGAGCGCGAGATCGTCGAGGGTGCAGATGCCGAGCCCGGCCATCACCAGGTCGAAGAACAGGTAGACACCCGCCCTGACCTCGGTGACCCCGGTGAGGTCGCGCACGGTGTGCGCGGTCGGGGTCGAGCCGAGGCTCACCACCGGACAGTCCAGTCCGGCTGCGCGCAGCACCTCGGCGGCGCCGACGACGGCGTCCCGCTCGCCCTTCGCCGCCGCGGCCTGCGCCTCGGGGGTGAAGGCGTGGTAGGAGCCGCCCGCGTGCGTGAGCACCCCGGCCAGCCGGTCGCCGAGCACCGCCCCGATCTCGGGTAGCAGCGGGTCGTCGGGGCGGAGCCCGGCGCGGCTGCCGTCCGCGTCGATCTCGATGAGCGCCGGAATCCCGGCCGCCGCGACCGCCTCGGCCTGGGCGCGGCTGTCCAGCAGGACGGTGAGCGCGACCCCGCGCGCCCGCAGCGCGGCCACCCTGGGCAGCTTGTGCGGGTCGATGCCGACGGCGTAGACGATGTCGTCGTACCCGGCGGCGGCGAAGTACTCGGCCTCGGCCGGCGTGGAGACGGTGATCGGCGCGCGGCCGTGCGCCCGCCGGACCAGCTCGACGGACTTGACCGTCTTCACGTGCAGCCGCAGCGGGACGCCGAGCCCGTCGAGGCGGTCCCGCAGGCGAGCGGCATTGCGGTCGACACGCGCCGGGTCGACCAGGGCGAAGGGGGTGTCGGGAAGCTCCAGGGGCATGCGCACGTCCGTGTTCCCGTCCTCATTTTATCCCGGACCCCGGGGCTTGCGGCAAGGCCCCGGTCTTCCCGCAGAATAGCCCGCCGAAGCCGGACGCTGCGGAAACGCGGGAAGTGAGGGGCATGACTGCCGAGGGGTACGACGCGGAACTACGGGACGAGCGCGAGTATGTGGCCGGGCTCTACACCCGGCTCGACGCCGAGCGCGCGCTGGCCCGCGACCGCCACGCGGCGGCGCTGCGCACGCCGGGCAACTCGCCGCTGGAGCGCGACGCGGAGGTGCGCGCGCTGGCCCGCGAGGTCGAGCGGCTGAACGTCGCCGACAACGGGCTCTGCTTCGGCAGGCTCGACTCCACCACCGGCGAGCGCTCCTACATCGGCCGCATCGGATTGCTCGACGAGCGCGCCGAATTCGAGCCGCTGCTGCTGGACTGGCGGGCGCCCGCGGCGCGCCCGTTCTACGTGGCCACCGCCGCGCACCCGGAGAACATGCGGCGCAGGCGGCAGTTCCACACTCGGGGGCGCACGATCACCGCCTTCACCGACGAGGTGCTCGGCCGCCCCGCGGGCGGCGAGAGCGGGGACGCGGCGCTGCTGGCCGCGGTGAACGCGCCGCGCGGGGACGGCATGCGCGACATCGTCGCGACCATCCAGGCCGAGCAGGACGAGATCATCCGGCTCGACCACGCCGGGGTGCTGGTGATCGAGGGCGGCCCCGGCACCGGCAAGACCGTCGTCGCGCTGCACCGGGTCGCCTACCTGCTCTACACCCAGCGCGAGCAGATGGCGCGCAACGGCGTGCTCGTGGTCGGGCCGAACCCGGCCTTCCTGCGGCACATCGGCCGGGTACTGCCCTCGCTCGGCGAGACCGATGTGGTGTTCACGACCACCGGCGACCTGGTGCCCGGGCTGCGCGTCACCGCCGAGGACACCCCGGCGGCCGCCCGGCTCAAGGGCTCGCTCGACATCCTTCCGGTGCTGGCCGCCGCGGTGGCCGACCGGCAGCGGCTGCCGGAACGGCCGATCGAGCTCGCGCTGAGCGACGTCACGGTCCGGCTCGACGCGGAGACCGCCGAGTGGGCCGGGCAGGAGGCGCGGGCGAGCGGGCGGCCGCACAACGAGGCGCGCGCGGTCTTCACCGAGATCGTGAGCTATGTGCTCACCGAGCGGGCCGCCGCCCGGGTGGGCCGGGGCTGGCTCACCCGCGACGACCGCGAGGCGTGGGCGAACCTGCGCGAGGACCTCACCGCCGAGCTCGCCGAACTGGAGACCTTCGCGGCCGCCCTGGACGAGCTGTGGCCCGTCCTCACCCCGCCCCAGCTGCTCGCCGCGCTCTACGAATCGCCGGAGCGGCTGGCCGCGGCAGGCGCCGACCCGGCGCTGCGGCGCGCCGACGGCACGGCCTGGACGGTCTCGGACGTCCCGCTGCTCGACGAGCTGACCGACCTGCTCGGCCCCGCCCACGGCGACGACGGCGCGGCCGAGCGGGCGCAGCGCGCCGAGGCCGCCTACGCCGCGGGCGTCCTCGACATCCTGGTGAACCGCGAGGACTCCATGGACGACGAGGACCACCTCTTCGCCTCGGACCTGCTATACGGCACCGACCTGGCCGAGCGCTTCGTCGAGCGCGACACCCGCGACCTCGCCGAGCGCGCCGCCGCCGACCGGGACTGGACCTACCGGCACGTGGTGGTGGACGAGGCGCAGGAGCTCTCCGACATGGACTGGCGGGTGCTCATGCGGCGCTGCCCCAGCCACTCCTTCACCATCGTCGGCGACCTGGCGCAGCGCCGCTCGCCCGCCGGGGCGCACAACTGGGGTGCGGTGCTCGACCGGTACGTGCCGGGGCGCTGGCTGTACCGGTCGCTGACCGTGAACTACCGGACCCCGGCCGAGATCATGGGGATCGCCGCGGCGGTGCTGGCCGAGTTCGCGCCCGCGGTGCGCCCGCCGGAGTCGGTGCGGGCCTCCGGGATCAGGCCCTGGTCCCGGCAGGTCGCGACGGACGAGATCGCCGCGGCCGTCGAGGAGTTCGTGCGTTCGGAGGCCGAGCAGCCGGGAACGGCGGTGGTGATCGGGCCGCCCCGGGTGCCTGGCGCGGTGCCAGCCGCGGCGACCAAGGGACTGGAGTACGACGCCGTGCTGGTGGTCGAGCCGGAGGCGATCCTGGCCGACGGCCCGCGCGGCGCCGCCGAGCTCTACGTCGCGCTCACCCGCGCCACCCAGCGGCTCGGGGTGCTGCACCGCGGCCAGCTGCCGCCCGCGCTGCGCGGGCTCGCGGAATACGGTTCGGAGCGGCCGCGTTGCCCAGCGGCGACACCCGAGCGACAGGAGAGCAGATGACCACCGCCACCGGAATCGTCCCGGAGGAGCTCCGCGACCTGCTGGAGCGCCCGCTGATCGCGAACCTCGCGACCGTGCGCGAGGACGGCAGCCCGCAGGTGAACCCCATGTGGTTCGGCTGGGACGGCGAGCTGCTGCGCTTCACGCACACCAACTTCCGGCGCAAGTTCCGCAACATCAGCGCGAACCCGGCCGTCGCCATCTCCATCGTGGACCCGGAGAACCCGTACCGGTACGTCGAGGTGCGCGGCGTGGTCGAGCGGATCGACCCCGACCCGACCGGCGGCTACTTCCGTGAGCTCAACGCCCGCTACAGCGGCCCCTACGGCCCGGACGACCCGAAGGACGCCGCCGACCGGGTGATCCTGGTGGTCCGGCCGACCGCCGTCGGCAAGCGGCACTGACCGCTCAGCCGGGCAGGAAGTAGACGACCTCCCAGAGGTGCCCGTCGGGGTCGCCGAAGTAGCCGGCGTAGATGCCCCACGGCCGCTCCAGCGGCGCGCGCACCATCGTCGCGCCCGCCGTCGCGGCCCGCTCCAGGATCTCGTCGACCTCGCCTCTGCTCTCGACGAACCAGCCCAGGCTCACCCCGGACCCGGTCACCCGGTCCGGGGTGACGCCCGCGTCCTTCGCCAGGTCGTCGCGGCCGTACAGCGACAGGATCAGCCCGCTGCCCAGCGTCAGCATGGCGGTGCTGCCGCCGGGGTTCTCCGCGTCGCCGGTGAACTCGGTGCCGATGATGCCGGGGAAGGGCAGTCCGAGGCCGTCGCGGTAGAACCGCAGCGAATGTTCCAGGTCCCGCACCCCGAGGGTGATCGCACTGATCGTCATGCTGCCAGTGAACCCCCTCGGCAGGCTCCCGGTCTTGTACGAATCGGACATCGTCCGGTGCGCGGACCATACTGTCTGCGCAGCAACAGCATTGGCGGCGAAGAACCTTCTTCCGAGCAGGGTAGGGTTTCCGGTCATGCCTTACGAGCTGCCCGAATGGGCGGAGTCGAAGCTGCGGGGAGTGACCCCCGATGAGATCGACCAGGTGTTGAGCGGGCGCCACAAATGGCCCCGGCCGTCGACAGGAGCGTCACTACGGGTCACACTGATAGCTGGACGCACCGAAGCGGGGCGGCCACTGTTCGTGGCAGTGCACCGAGTCGGGACGTTCCACTGGCTGGTCCTCGGCGCCGAGGAATTGACCGGTGCCGATCTGGCCGCGTTCGAGGATTGGGAGGAGCGTACCGATGAGCCGTTCACAGGGTGACCCCGTCGAAGCGGTCCGCGACGCACTCGTGGCCGAGTTCGGGCCGGACTGGAGCATTACCGAGCTGCGTCCCGATTCCCCCGACGCTCCCGCCGACGAGGTACCCGAGCACGAGCGCGGCACCCTGCGGGTGCGCCGCACGGTCTCGCTCAGCCTGCCCGCCGACCAGGACCAGGTCCTGATCGACAGTGCCCGCGCCGCTCACCTCAGCGTCGACGAAGTCGTCTCCACCTGGATCGGCGACGCCGCAACGGAGCGCCGCACCGCCTGACGGCGTAGAGCATGCCCGTCGGCATCCACCAGAGGCGAGGCAGCTCGGCTCCGGCGGCGGAGGGACCGGTCAGCTCCAGCGCCTCGAGGACAGGTTCGGCGATGCCGTCCCACAGCCAGCCGAGCGTGCGGTCCAACAGCCGTCCCGCTGCCGCCACAATTCGGCCACATAGTGGTGCGACACCGACACCCCCTCGGTCCGGGTGATCCACGCGGCCAGGATCCGGGCGCTAATCCTGGCCGCCGAAGGTCATTGACACGATCTGTCTAGAACGATCGGGAGTCCCGATTGCGCTCGATACACCGTTGATCGGGCACCTCGACAATTCCACTCAACCGGAAAGTGTTGGTATCCAGAGATTTTGACATCACCCGACGGGTTGCGGTGGCATAATCCTAGGTAGGAGCCATCTGAATTTGCCTGGTGGGGGAGAGGGCCGCCGTAGCCATGAGGTTACGCGCTGAACCCAGGCGCGATGGAGCCTTGATTCACGGAGGCACTATGAATACGACGCCCGCTGACCAGCCGCCACCGCGAACGTCGTCTACCGAAACTGTCGGCGTGCGATCGGCGGCGGAGATTCTGACCGCGACCGGGGCCATCCTCGGGCCGGCCGTGCGCACAGCGATCACGAGGCTGCCCGGCAGAATCGAGGAAATTGCCGCCTACCACTGCGGTCTGGATGTTCGCGACGCGTCGCGACCGGAATACGGCGGGAAGGCGATCCGGGCGGCGTTGACGTTGCTGTCGTGTGAAGCCGCCGACGGCGACCAGGAGCAGGCGATTGTGGCCGCGGTGGCGGTGGAGTTGGTGCATCACGCCTCGCTGCTGCACGACGACATCATCGACACCGATCGGTTCCGCCGCGCCCGGCCGGCGGCATGGGTGCGTTTCGGTACTCCGGCTGCGCTGCTGACCGGTGACGCCCTTTTCTTCCTGGCCGTCGAACTCCTCACCGAGACGGGCGGCCGCCTCGCCACCACGGGTGTGGGCGCACTGGCAAAGACCGTGCGCGACCTGATCCACGGCGAGTACACCGACTCCGTCACCAACGGGCACAACACCACCACGGTGGCGGAGATCGAGGCGGTAGCGGCAGCCAAGACAGCTGTGTTGATGGCCCGGGCATGCGCGTTGGGCGCTGTCGCTGCCGGAGCGGACGACGACACGGTGACTCATCTGTACCGGTTCGGTCACCACCTCGGGCTGGCGTTTCAATACACCGATGATCTGCTCGGATTGTGGGGCCGATTGCCTCGCACGGGTAAACCCGTCGGCACCGATCTGGCCGCACGGAGGAAAACGCTGCCGATCGTCTATGCACTGACCACCACGAGCGCGTCGGCGGGACAACTCACCGACCTGTACCACAGCCGGGACCCATTGACCCCGCAGCAGATCGAGTGGGGCATCCAACTCGTGGAGCAAGCGGGAGGGCGTGCCTGGGCGATGTCGCGAGCCGAACACCATCGAAGCCGAGCGCTCGAACACCTGGATGCGGCGGATCCAGCTCGTCCCGCCGCAACCGAACTCACCGCGCTGGCCGATCTGATCATCACCCGAGACAAATAAGGAACCCGACGATGGCCGCCCGCGCTGATGTCGACGCTCCGACGATTTACTGTCCCATACCATTCGCCATGCATCCTGAAGTCGATCGGCTCGAAGCCCGCTCACTGGACTGGCTGCACCGGTACGGGCTTGTGCCCGACCCGGCACGGATAGCCGCCGACAACACCGCCGAAGCCGCCGCACTGTCTATGCCCGTCGGTCCCACTGATCTGGTCCAGATCCACAGCGATATGTCATATTTCGGTCTTATCTTCGACGACGCGATGGGTGAGTCCGGCTCTGCCGGCCGGCAAAAGATTTCGTATATGACGGCCTATGCCCAGCGGGTGCCCTACACCCTGGCCGTGCCGGAGGCCGGGCTGCTGGATCCAGGCAACCGGTTCGAAGCTCCCTGGATCGACGTCGCCCGCCGCATCCATGCCTGCACCGACGCCACTCGAGCACGACGCTGGGCCCAGGGTGTCGGGCGGTGGCTGGATTGCATGGTATGGGAGCAGACCAGTCAGGCCGACACGGTGCTGGACCCTAACCACTACCTTGTTCGCCGACTCGGCACAATCGGGTTGCCCTATCTGGTGCCTCTGCTGGAGGCGGCCAGCGACGTCTCCATCGCAGACCGCGACACGCCCGCAGTGGACGCCCTTTTCGAGGCGGCGTGCACGCTGTGTGGTCTCGCCAACGACCTGTGCTCCTACGGGAAAGAGGCCCGCGACGGGGTCGGCGACTCCTATAATCTGGTGTCGCTGTTGGCCCGCCTGCGCGGGTTGTCGCTGAGCGAGGCGCTGGCCCAAACAGCCGTCCTGTTCGACCAAGTCATGGTGCTGTTCGTGGACCTGCGTGATCGCCTCACGCCCGAAGCGAGCCCCGCCCTGCTGCAGTTCCTCGACGCGCTCGGACACACTTTCCGCGGCACGATCGACTACCACTCCCGGGCCCGTACCGGCCGCTACCACGACGACGACGGCTCGCCGCTGTTCCGACTCGCTGTATCGGATATCCCCCCGACGCTGACAACGCGCATCCCCGAATTCTCGTCCATCCGCTGGTGGTGGGACCACCTCGACTCCTGAGGCGGAACTGCCGGCATTGGAGCAAGTCGGTGAGGTTCGCGAGCGTGTTCGCGGCGCCCGGGAACGAACCGGGCACGGATTTTTAGTTTGCCGCGAATATGCTGAGGTATAGCGTCGCCGTTGTGCCATCGTTCGACCCCCTGACTCGAGGAGCGTGTCGTGACCGGCTTGGCCCCCTTCTTCAGTGACGTGCAGTCGCACTACGACCTGTCCGACGATTTCTTCGCGCTCTTCCTCGACCCGACCCGGACCTACAGCTGCGCCTACTTCGAACACCCGGATATGACCCTGGAGCAGGCCCAACGGGCGAAGGTCGAGCTGGCGCTCGGCAAGTGCGACATCGAGCCGGGGATGACGCTGCTGGATGTGGGCTGCGGCTGGGGCTCGGTCATGCTGCGCGCGATGGAGCGCTACGACGCGAACGTCGTCGGCCTCACGCTGAGCAAGAACCAGCACGAGCACGTCGCCGATCTGCTCGAGCAGCACCGAGGCAAGCACAGTGCCGAGGTGTTGCTGCAGGGCTGGGAGGAGTTCGACCGGCCGGTCGATCGGATCGTCAGCATCGGCGCCTTCGAGCACTTCCGCCGGGAGCGCTACGACCAGTTCTTCGACCGCTGTCACGCCATCCTGCCGTCGGACGGCAAGATGCTGCTGCACACGATCGTGCAGTTCGACCGGCACGAGATCAGGGCGAAGGGGCTGCCGATCGACCGGGAGGTGCTGGAGTTCGCCCGCTTCATCGCGCGCGAGATCTTCCCCGGCGGGGAGCTGCCGCAGCCGGAGTGGGTGATCGAGGGCGCCGAGCGGGCCGGGTTCGAGGTGACCCGGGTGCACCCGCTGGGCCCGAACTACGCCATCACCCTCGATCGCTGGGCCGAGGCGCTGCGCGCGCACCGCGACGAGGCCATCGCGCTGACCTCGCCGCGGACCTACGACACCTACATCAAGTACCTGACCGGCTGCGCCGAGTTCTTCCGCGACGGCTACATCGACATCATGCAGTTCAGCCTCGCCAAGCCCGGCGCGGCCTGACCGGGTAGGTCAGTCGACGGTGAAGTCGCGCCAGGCGGCGGCGAGCCCCTGGCCGCGCAGCGAGGTGCTGCGCCCGTCGGCGAGCGGGTGCAGGGTGATGATGCCGAAGCCGATCCGCACCCGCTCCGGCAGCGCGGCCGCGCGCACGGTGTAGACGAGCGCGCCGCCCGCCCGCCACTCGACCCGCTCGGCCGCGCGGTCGATGGTGACCGCGTAGTGCTGGAACTCCCCGGCCTTCACCGCCTCGCCCGCGAGCGGGGCGTGCGCGACGTGGGTGAAGGCGTCGGCCGGGTCGACCACGCCGGGGACGAGGAGCCGCTCGTGGATGGCGTAGGCGTGCCGCCCGGTGGCGATGGCGTCGAAGACCTGCGCGGTGGCCATGTCGAGCACGTTGAAGGCGGCGAAGCCGTCGCGGTAGTCGGCGCCGTCGGTGCCGAGGTTGGTCGCGGCCATCCGCACGCCGAAGGTGCGCGGGCCCGCGGTGAGGTCGAACTCGGCGGTGGAGACCATGAGGAATTTGGGGTTGTCCAGGATCTGCACCGCCGGGTTGGCCAGGGTGAACTCCGGGATGCGCACCGCGACGGCGCCGCCGGAGACGGTGACCTCGGCGGCCGGGTCGGCGTAGCGCCAGGTCTCGTCCGGGCCGAGCGGGACCTCGAGGTACTGCCAGCGCTCGAGGTCGACGGCGGGGCCGGTGAGGTCGTCGTAGCCGGTCATCGCAGCTGCTCCGGCTTGCGTCCGAGGCCGCCGAGCAGCAGCCGCTCCTCGGTGAGCCGGGGGCGGAGGGCGGGGCCCGGCGGCCACCAGTCGTCCAGTTCGACCAGGCCGGGCTCGACGATCTCGAGGTCGCCGAAGAAGGTGGCGATCTGGTCGGCGGTGCGGTACCAGCCGGAGCCGAGCCCCATCTCGGTGAAGCGACGCTGCAGCTCGAGCGCCATGTCGTGCGCGGCGCCGCCGTCGGCGGGGTCGTAGAAGTGCGTGATGCCGACGTAGGAGCCGGGCGGAAGTGCCTCGATGTAGTGGCGCATGATGCCCGCCGGGTCGAGCGCGTCGTCCACGTGGTGCAGGATGCCGCAGAGGATGAGCGCGAGCGGGCGCTCGAGGTCGAGGTGCGCGGTGACCTCGGAGTGCCGGAGCAGGGTGTCCGGCTCGGTGAGGTCGGCCGGGACGAAGTGGGTGAACTCGTTCTGCTCGAGCAGCACCCGGCCGTGCGCGTTGCAGACCGGGTCGTTGTCCACGTAGACCACGGTGGCCTCGGGGTTCTGCTGCTGGGCGATCTCGTGGGTGTTGCCGACGGTGGGCAGCCCGGCGCCGATGTCGAGGAACTGGTCGATGCCCGCGGTACCGGCCAGGTAGCGCACCACGCGGTGCAGCCAGCGCCGGTTCATCCTGGCGACGTCGCTCTGCCTGGGTGCGACCTCGGCGACCCGGTCGCGCACCTCGCGATCGATCGGATAGTTGTCCTTGCCGCCGAGGGTGGCGTCGTAGACGCGGGCGATGCTGGCCCGGGTGGTGTCCACGCCGACCGGGGCGCGAACGCCGGTCTGCGGTGTGGCTTCGGACATGGGGACCTCTCTGTGCGGGTGCGAGGCCGCGGGATCGGGTGCCGATCCACCGCGGCTGGCCAAGCCTAGGAGCGTCACCGGCGCGGCGACAATAGCCGAATGTACTGAGCGACTTGCTGATTCGGGTTCGGCATCAGTGCACCGCCGGGCGCTCCAGCACCCGGCCGGGCAGCAGACCGGCGCCGACGTGGGTGACCCGCCACCAGTCGACGGTGATCTCCACCGCCTCGACCGGGGCGGACAGGAACGGCCGCAGCGCGGGCTCCTTGTCCACCACTGTGCGGAATATCTCCTCCCGCGCCTCCGACTCGGTGCGCACCGCCGCGGTGCCGACGCCCTGCGCGAAGGGTTCGAGGAAGCCGGTGGGCACCACCTTCACCCCCACCTGCGGATTGGCGCGCAGCGAATCGAGGGTGCGGCCGCTCGACTCCAGCACGACGAGGAGCCGGAACGGATCGCCGCCGCGCTCGGCGAAGAAGGCGTTGGAGCACCAGTTCGCACCTGCCTTCGAGGTGGCGAGATCGATGCTGGTGCTGGTCAGGATGGCGGACAGCCGATCGGCCACCTCGCCGTCGGTGAGCTGGATTTCGTGCGACGTCACGGTCGGCCCCCTGGCTTTCGATCCTCGTTGCGCTACGGCGGAACCGCCGGAGTACCCCGTCCGGCGCCGCTTGCCGCGCACTCTACGCACCCGCCCCGCGCTCCGCTCGATAACCGGCGATCCGATCGCACTGTCGGAGAGCGTGTTTCGGGGTAGCTGACATTCGGGCCGGTCGGTACGGAACAGTGCTCCGAAAAACGCCCGATACGCGAATTCACAGTAATGCCAATGGAAAACGGGGATTCACCCGTGCTCCCGAGCGCGCGGCGAGGCGGTAGTATCGGCGCGCGACGCGGGGGATGGCGGTGTGCCGGGAGCGACTTTCGCGTGCAGGGGTATTCGTTCACCGGCCGGAGGCGGTCCATGACCAACGACGACAACAGCGGCTTCGCGGAGTTCCTCGCTGCCGAGCGGGGGCCGACGGTGCTGCGCGTCGCACTGGGGAGCAGGCTGCGGCAGCTGCGCCAGGAGTGCGATATCAGCCGGGAGGCGGCGGGGTACGCCATCCGCGGCTCGCACGCCAAGATCAGCAGGCTCGAGCTCGGGCGCACCGGGTTCAAGGAGCGGGACCTGCGCGATCTGCTGACCCTCTACGGGGTCGACGATCCGGAGGCGCGAGCGCCGTTCCTGGCGATGGCCAAGCGCGCGAACGACCCGGGCTGGTGGCAGAGCTACAGCGACCTGCTGCCCAGCTGGTTCGAGACCTACATCGGGCTGGAGCAGGCGGCCACCACGATCCGCACCTACGAGGCGCAGTTCATTCCCGGGCTGCTGCAGACCCCGGACTACGCCCGCGCGGTGATCGAGCTGGGCAACTCCGACGAGACCGACCGCAGGGTGGACATGCGGATGCGCAGGCAGCGCATCCTGACCAGGCACGCCCCGCCGACGCTGTGGTCGGTGGTGGACGAGAACGCGCTGCGCCGCCCGGTCGGCGGCGCCGACGTACTGCGCGAGCAGGTGGCGCACCTGGTGGCGATGGCCGAGCACGCGCACGTGCGGATCCAGGTGCTGCCCTACGCCGCGGGCGGGCATTCGGCGGCGGGCGGCCCGTTCAGCATCCTGCGCTTCCCGGAGCCGGAGCTGCCCGACATCGTCTACACCGAGCAGCTCACCAGCTCCATCTACCTGGACAAGCAGCGCGACGTCGAGCTGTACCTCGCGGTCATGAACCGGCTCGCGGTGCAGGCGCTCTCGCCCGCGGAGAGCACCGGCTTCCTGGAGGACCTGCTCGGCGAGATGCGGGGTTAGCGCTCGCGCAGCAGGTCGCCGTCCTCGACCGCGGCCAGCGACAAGCTGCGGTACCCGGCCTCGGTGAAGAGCACCGTCACCGTCTCCGGTTCGCGCCGGACCACCTCGCCGTCGCCGAAGACGGGGTGCCGGACCGCCGCGCCGGCCGGGAACGGGCCGTCCACGCGCTCGATCGGCGGCGCGGTGCCCGCCAGGCAGGTGTCGCAGTTGCCGCACTGCTCCTCGCGCACCTCGCCGAAGTAGCCGAGCAGGAATTGCCTGCGGCAGAGCGGGGTCTCGGCGTAGGCGCGCATGGTCTCCAGCCGGGAGCGGTCGAGCTGCAGGCGGCGCTCGGCGATCTCGGCGGCGCGCTCGGGCGCGGCCTCCGGGTCGGCGCCGGTGCCGCGGAAGCGGCCGTCGGTGGTGCTCTCCACCTGCCCGGCGGCCTCGAGCAGGTTCAGGTTGTTGAGCGTGCGGCGGCGTGAGCGCTCGCTCGCCGCGGTGAGCTCGGCGAGCGTCGCGGGCTCCTTCCTGCCGTGCAGGGCGCGGGCGAGGGCGCGTAGGCCGTCGGTGTCCACCCGGCGGCTGGTGAGGAAGCGCTGCAGCCCGAGGTCCTCGGCGCGGAAGCAGAGGATCGCCTCGGCCGGGTCGCCGTCCCGGCCGGCGCGGCCGATCTGCTGGTAGTAGGAGTCCAGCGAGTCCGGGACGGCGGCGTGCACGACGGCGCGGACGCCGGGCTTGTCGATGCCCATGCCGAAGGCCGAGGTCGCGACCACCACCGCGACCCGGTCGGTGCGGAAGCGCTCGTGCACCGCGTTGCGCTCGGCGGGCTTCATGCCCGCGTGGTAGGCGGCGGCGTCGACCCCGCGCTCGCGGAAGGCGGCGGCCAGCCGTTCGGTGTCGCGGCGGGTGGCGGTGTAGACCAGGGCGGGGCCGGTGGTGACGAGGTCGAGCACGGCGGCGTCGCGGTCGCCGGCGGTGCGGGTGGCGCGCACGGTCAGCGAGAGGTTGGGCCGGTCGAAGCCTGCGACGATCGTGGCCGGGTCGCGCAGGCCGAGCACGCGGGTGATGTCCTCGCGGACGGGGCCGTTGGCGGTGGCGGTGAGCGCGAGTACCGGCGGCCTGCCGACCCGCTCGGCGGCGTGCGCGAGCCGCAGGTAGTCCGGGCGGAAGTCGTGGCCCCAGGCCGAGACGCAGTGCGCCTCGTCCACCACGAAGAGCCCGGGGCGCAGCGCCGCGACCCGGTCCAGCAGCTCGGTCTTGGCGAGCTGCTCGGGGGCGAGGAACAGGTACTTCGCGGTGCCGTCCGCCAGGGCGGCCCACGCCTGCTCGGTGGCCGCGGCGGACTGGGTGGCGTTGATCGCGACGGCGAGCGGCGCGGCGGTCCGCGACAGCTGCTGCACCTGGTCGCGGTGCAGCGCGGTGAGCGGGGAGACGATCAGCGCCGGGCCGTCCAGCAGCAGCGCAGGCACCTGGTAGATCGCGGATTTCCCCGCCCCGGTGGGCATGACGGCGAGCACGTCGCGGCCCGCGGTGAGCGGGAGCATGGCGTCGAGCTGGCCGGTGCGCAGGTCCGGCCAGCCGAAGGTCTCCTTCGCGACCCGGCAGAGGTCGCGCCGCCGTGCGGCCGGACGGGTCTTGCCGCGCCGCACGGCGGCTTTTCCTGCGCGCCAGAGTGCGGCGACGCCTTTGTCGCGCCGCGGTGCGGCGGTGTCGTTACGGGGCACCGCCGGGCAATTCCCGCCTGTGCCGCAACGAAACTCAGGTGAGCAGGACCGGCAGCGCGGAGAGGTCGTTCTGGGTGAGCACCGGCATGTTGGGCAGCGCCGCGAGGTCGCCTGCCGCGCGCAGATTCGGGAAGCGGGCGAAGAGCGCGGGCAGCGCGACCGCCGCCTCCAGCCGGGCCAGCGTGGCGCCGGGGCAGATGTGCGGGCCGAAGCCGAAGGAGATGTTGCGGTGCGCGGTGGGGCGGCTGCTGTCGTAGACGTCGGCGTCCGCGCCGTGCACGCCGGTGTCGCGGCCGATCGCCCGGTAGGAGATCACCACGCCGTCACCGGCCGGGATGACGCCCTGGTCCAGCACGATGTCCTCGGTGGCGAAGCGCATGAGCAGGTGGATCACCGGACCGTCGAAGCGCAGCGTCTCCTCGACGGCGTCGGCCCAGGAGACCTCGTCGGCACGGATCCGCGCCAGCTGCTCGGGGTTGCTCAGCAGCGCCCGCACGGTGGCCAGGATCAGGTTGACGGTGGTCTCGTGGCCCGCGGCGACCAGCGCCTCCAGGTTGCCGATCACCTCCTCCTCGGTGAGCGGCTCCTCGCCGTCGCCGTTCTCGTGGATCAGCGCGGAGGTGAGGTCGTCGGCCGGGGTCGCGGTCTTCTTGCGGACCAGCGCGGTGTAGTAGGTGGTCAGCTCGTCGATGGTGGCCAGCCGCTCGTCCTGCGGGGTGAGCAGCGAGAAGAACGCCTTGTACCAGGTGAGCAGCTGCTCGTTGTCGGTGTGCGGCACGCCCATGAGCTCGCTGACGACCCGCATGGGCAGCGGGTAGGCGAAGACCTGCTTGAGATCGACCGGATCGCCTGCGGCGCCCGCGGCCTCGAGGTCGTCGAGGAGCTCGGCGACGTAGCGCTCGACGATCGGGCGCAGCGCGTCCAGCCTGCGCCGCGACAGCGCCTGGGTGGTCTTGATCCGGAGCCTGCGGTGTTCGGCGCCGTCCACGGTGAACATCGAGCGCTTGACGTCGATCATGCCGATCAGTGGCCACTCCCTGGTGACGACGCCGTCGGTGAACAGCTTCCAGGAGCCGATGTCCTTGACCAGCCGCGGGTCGGTGAGCAGCTGCCTGGCCAGGTTGTGCTCGGTGACGGTCCAGGCGGGCACGCCGAGCAGCTCGATGCGGGTCAGCGCGCCCGCCGCGCGCAGCCGATCGGTCTCACCCGCGAGATCGCCGACCATCGGATCGATGGCCATGGCATGCGGGCACGATGAACTCACAGAAAACCTCCGACTGCGGGGACTGGCGTGAAATGTACAGGGAGCGACGTCATTCCGCGCAGGAAGGCCGACGGTCTGCGCACCAGGCTGCCGGGGGCGACCGCCAGATCCAGGTCGGGCAGCCGGTCGAGCAGCACCTCGAGCCCGGTCCTGGCGATGATCTCGGCGATCTGCTGCGCCGGGTACGGGCAGCGGTACTCGCCGTGGCTGAACGCGAAGTGCGCGCTGTTGCCGGAGTAGGTCGGGTCGGCGTGGCCCCCTGCGCCGTCGGCGTGCTGGCGCACGTGCGGGTCGGCGTTGGCGGCGGCCAGCCCGAGCAGCAGCATGTCGCCCGCCCTGATGGTCTCGTCGCCGAGCCTGGTGTCGCGGGCGGCCCAGCGCCCGGCCAGGATCTGGGTGGGGGTGTCCTCCCAGAGCACCTCGTTCATGGCCTGGCCGATGCTGTGCCGCCCGGCGCCGAGCGCGGCGGCGAAGCGGTCGTCGGTGAGCATGAGCCGGACCGAGTTGCCGATCCAGTCCGCGGTGGGCAGGTGCCCGGCGGCGGTGATCGCCATGAGGTCGAGCACGTACTCCTCGTCGGAGAAGCGCTCGTGGTGCGCGAGCAGCCTGGCCACCAGGTCGTCGCCGCGCCGGGACTTGGCCAGCGCGAGCAGGTTCTGCATCAGCTCGCCGAAGGAGAGGTGCGCGGCCTGGGCGTCGGCGCCGCCGTCGGCGAGGGTCTTCATGGTCCAGGCCAGCTGCGCGCCGTCCTCGTCCGGGAAGCCGAGCATCCAGGCCAGCGCGAGCACCGGGAGCGGCTCGGCGTACTCGGCGACCAGGTCGGCCTCACCGCGGCCGCAGAAGCCGTCGACGAGCCGGTCGGCGAGCAGCTCGCAGGTGCGGCGCAGCGCGAACGGGTCGACCGCCTCCAGCGCGGGCTCGACCATGGCCAGGTGCCTGCGGTGCTCGGCGCCCGCGCTGAAGTAGATCGACGGCATGGGCCGCCCGACCATGGGCAGCAGCGGCCAGTCCTCGGGGATGTGCGGCCACTGGTTCCACAGCCCGACGTCGCGCGGGAAGAGGTCGGGGTCGCTGGTCACCTGGTGCAGCTCGCGGTAGCCGATGACCAGCCAGGCGGGCACCCCGCCGGGCAGCTCGACGGCGACCACCGGGCCGTGGTCGCGGCGCATCTCGGTGTAGAGCCGGTGCGGGTCGGTGTGGAAGCGGGGGCCGCTGAGCGGCACCGCGGCCTGCGGGTTCACCGGGCAGCCCGCCATCCTCGCGGTGTTGTCGGGGCGCGTCACGAGACACCAGGGGCGGGAACGAGATCGGGCATCGAGGTTCTCCGGTGGGTCCGGCGGCCTTGCGGCCGCAGCTGACGGTCAGGGGCGGGGCTGACGCTCACCGGGCGGCGCCGATGGCGGGCACCGGGGTGAAGCGGACGGGCAGCGCGGTGGTGCCGCGCAGGAACGGGGACGGCCGCCGGGTCAGGGCGGCGGCCGGGACCGCGAGGTCCAGGTCGGGCAGCCGGTCCAGCAGCACCTCGATCGCGGTGCGCGCGATGATCTCGGCGATCTGCTGGGCGGCGTACGGGCAGCGGTGCGTGCCGTGGCCGAAGGAGAAGTGCGCCTGGTTGCCGGAGTACACCGGGTCCTCGCCGACGGTGCCGTCGATGTGCTGGCGGATGTGCGGGTCGGCGTTGGCGGCGGCCAGCCCGAGCATGAGCAGGTCGCCCGCGCGGATCACCCGGTCGGCGAGCCTGGTGTCGTGCGCGGCCCAGCGGCCGCAGAGGATCTGGCTCGGGGTGTCCTCCCAGAGCACCTCGTTCATGGCCTGCCCGACGCTGTGCCGCCCGGCGCCGAGCGCGGCGGCGAAACGGTCGTCGGTGAGCATGAGCCGCACCGTGTTGCTCAGCCAGTCCGCGGTGGTCAGGTGCCCGGCGAGCATGATCGCCATGAGCACGAGGACGTACTCCTCGTCGTCGGTGAAGGCCTCGGGGCGGGCCAGCAGCAGCGAGGCGATGTCGGTGCCGGGGTGCGCGCGGGCCCGGCCGAGCAGGTGCCCGATGTGCTCGGCGAAACCGACGTGCGCGGACTGCGCGTCGGCGCCGCCGTCGGCCATGGCCTTCATGATCCGGGCCAGCTTGTCGCCCGCGTCCGGCGGGAAGCCGAGCATCCAGGCCAGCGCGAGCGCCGGGACGGGCTCGGCGAAGTCGGTGACCAGGTCGGCGTGGCCGGCCCCGGAGAAGCCGTCGATCAGCCGGTCGGCGAGCGTCTCGGTGGAGCTGCGCAGCGCGAAGGCGTCCACCGACTCCAGCGCGAACTCGACGACGGTGCTGTGCCTGCGGGACTGCTCGGGGGAGGTGAAGTGCCTGCCGACCATGGGCAGCAGCGGCCAGTCGTCGGGGATGCGCGGCCACTGGTTCCACAGCGAGACGTCACGCGGGAACAGGGTGGTGTCGGTGATCACCTGGTGCAGTTCGCGATACCCGATCACCAGCCAGGCCGGGATGTCACCCGGTAGCTCCACCGGCACCACCGGGCCGTGCTCGGCCCGCAGCTCGGCGTAGTGCCGCTGCGGGTCGGTGTGGAAGCGCGGGCCGACGAGCGGCACCGCGTCCGCGCGCGACCGGGGTTCGGAGTTGGTCAAAATCGCGCCCCCGGAGCGACGATGCCGCGCCCGGGCGGTGCGGCGCCGGTCGCGGTGTGGTGCAGGTGCTCGACCAGCGCGATGAGCACGTGCTTGGCCGAGTCCCGCGAGCGGGCGTCGCAGTCGAGCAGCGGGACGCCCGGATCGAGGTCGAGCGCGTCGCGCACCTCCTCCAGCCGGGCGGCGCCGCCGAAGTTGTTGCAGGCGACGACGAAGCGGGTGCGCTGCGCCTCCAGCCGGTCGATGGCGTACCAGGAGTCGGCGATCCGGCGGCGGTCGACGAGCACGATGGCGCCGAGCGCGCCGGCGAAGAGCCGGTCCCAGAGGAACCAGAACCGCTCCTGGCCGGGCGCGCCGAACAGGTAGAGCACGTGCTCGGCGTCGATGGTGATGCGGCCGAAGTCGAAGGCGACGGTGGTGGTGGTCTTGCCGGGCGCGCCGCTGGTGTCGTCGATGCCGAGCCCGGCGTCGGTCATGGTGGCCTCGGTGTCGAGCGGGCGGATCTCGCTCACCGCGCGCACGAGCGTGGTCTTGCCGACGCCGAATCCGCCGACCACCACGATCTTCAGCCCCTGGTTGGTGCTGGCCTGCAGGGGGGCATCGGCACGGCTGGGCCGGTGGTCAGAGATTGCGGAGTCCAACGAGCACCTTCTCCAGAGTGGTCGAGTCTGCGGGCGGCATCCGGTAGGCGCCGTCCGCCCCGTGCGGATGGCGCACCGTGATCTTCCCGGCGTGCAACAGATCCGACAGCAGAATCGTGGTGATACCGACCGGTAGCCGCAACTCGGCCGCGATCTCGACCACCGCGATCGGCGCCCGGCACAGCTCGAGGATGGCGGTGTGCTCGGACTGCATGCCCGGCGCGGGCTCGCACTCGCCGACCACCAGCGTCACCAGGTCGAACGCGTCGGAATCGGGGCGGGTGCGGCCGCCGGTGAGCGTATAGAGCCGATCGGGGTCGTCGTCGCGACCTGGCCTGGTCACGACAGGCTCGCTCCCGCGACCCGCGGCGCCATGGCGAGGTGCTCGCCGAGTTGCTCGACGATCTCGCGCATGTTGTGCCCGACCAGGCCCGCGTCGGCCTCCTCGGCGGCGAGTACCGCGATGTGCGAGCCGCGCCCGGCCTCGACGATGAACAGGATGCCGCCGTAGAACTCGGTCATCGACTGCCTGACGCCGCTGCGGCCGTCGCCGAACTCGGCGGAGGCGCCGTGCGAGAGGCTCTGGATGCCCGCCGCGATGGCGGCGAGCTGGTCGGCCTTGTCGACCGAGAGCTCGGGGGTGTGGCAGATCTTCAGCCCGTCCCCGGAGAGCAGGAGCGCGTGCCTGGCGTGCGGCGTGCGGGCGAGCAGCTGTTCCAGCAGCCAGCCCAGTTGCGCGGGGGTGGAGGTAGTCATCGATCGTTCTCCAGGGCGGGTGAGGGGGAGGAGTGCGGCGGCGCGACGGCATCGTCGCGGCCGGTGACCGCACGCTGGAAGGCGCCGAGCGCGGATGGCTCGACCGTGTGTGCGGTGCCCGTGGCCGGGGCAGGGGCGGCGTCGGCGCCGATCCCGGCCGGGTGCACCGCCGCGAGCGTGCTGCCGCGGCGGCGCTTGGGCAGCGGTGCGTCGCCGTCGGGCAGCGCGGCCGGTTCGGCCTCGACGCGCTCGACGGCGAGTGCCGCCTCCGCCGGTCCGGCGGGGGCGAGCTGGGGGCGGCGGGTGCGGTCCACCCGCGCGGTGAGGTCACGCGGCACCACGATCACCACGGCGGTGCCGCCGATGGCCGACGGCCGGTAGGAGACGGTGAGGCCGTGCTTGCGGGCCAGGTGCCCGACCACGGCGAGCCCGAGCCTGGTTCCGGTCAGCGAGGCGAGGTCGGCCGAGGAGATGCCGCGGCCGCCCGCGCCGGCGCCGGAGACCGCGAACTCGGCCCGGCGCAGCGCCGATTCGCTCATCACCAGGCCGCTGTCCTCGATGGTGACGACCACGCCCGCGGGCACCTCGGCCGCGTAGACGTGCACCTCGGTGGTGGGCGGGGAGAAGTTGCAGGCATTGTCGAGCAGCTCGGCGAGCGCGTGCATGACGCCCTCGGCGGCGTGCCCGGCGATCCCGACGTCGGCGACGGCGCGCAGCCGGACCCGCTGGTAGCCGGCGACCCGTCCCATCGCGCCGCGCATGATGGATTCCATCGCGATCGGCTTGGCCCAGCGCCGCCCGGAGCGCGCCCCGGAGAGCACCGCGATGCTGTCGGCGAGCCGCCCGGCCTGCGCGGTGCGGTGGTCGAGGTGCAGCAGGTCGGCCAGCACCTTGGGGTCGGCGTGCCGGTGCTCCATCTCGCGCAGCTCGGCCAGCATGCTGGTGGTCATGGCCTGCATCCGCCCGGCGGCGCCCGCGAAGGCGGCCATCGCGGCGGCCCTGCGGTGCTCGCTCTCCCTGGCCCGGCCGACCGCGTCGTCGGTGGCGGCGCCCTCCTGCGCGCGCTCGGCCTCCGCTCCCGCCACCCGGTGCTCGGCCTCGGCGGTCCGCTGCTGCGCCTCCAGGGTTCGGTCCTGCGCCTCCAGCGTCCGCGTCTCGGCGGCGGCCACCGCGGCCGCGGCCTCGGCGGCCTTGCGGTGGAAGCGCAGCCCGATGAGCACCGCGACGGTGAACAGCAGACCACCCGCCGCTCCCACCACGGAGAGAATGACCCTGGTATCACCGGAGGTCAGCACGCCGGGTGGAACGACCAACCCGACGATGACCACCACGATCGACAGCAGCGCCACCACGAGGGGGCGCGACCCTGGACTCGCGGGCTCGCTTGCCCGCGGTTGCGAAGAATCCGACACGTCCTGCACTTTCGCGCTCGCCGGAGGGCGTCGTGTCGGCGCCTCCGACCCTTGCTGCGGCGATCTGGATAACCGAAGTCGCAGCCCGGCAAGCAGATCCGAAAATTTCGCGGTTGAGAATAGCGGCCAGTGGGTAAAGCCGCCACTCCAAGTTCCCCGACCGGGGCGGACACCGCCCAGAGGGCCGGAAAGGTGAATCAATCTAGTCGGACGCCCAGGTTCGGGACGGTCAGCAGCGCGCGCACGGCGACCGCGAGATCGGCCTCCAGCCACTCCGGCGGGGCCGGGGCGTGCCTGCGCAGCGCGGCGTAGGGGAGGTCGACGACGGCGCGGGTGACGGCCTCGACCGCGCGGGCGTCGGCGCTGCCGGTCAAAGCGGTGGCGAGGGCGTCGAGGCGGGCGCGCAGGGGGACGTTCAGTTCGTCGCGGCGGGCGCGGAAGGCGGCGCCGGGGCCGCTGTCGAGGAGGTCGGCCGGGCCGACGCCGAGCAGCAGCCGGGCGTCGTCGGGCAGGTCGCGCCCGAACTCCAGGGTGGCGAGCGCCATGGCGATACCCGCCTGGACGGGGTCGGCGGCCTCGGCGGCGGCCAGCGCCCGGTGCTGGAAGCGCTCCAGCGCCCGCAGCCAGAGCGCGCCGAGCACGCCGTCGCGGTTGCCGAAGCGGTGGTAGAGCGTGCCGACCGGGGCGCCGCTGGCCGCGGCGATGGCGGCGACGCTCGCGGCGCGCGGGCCGTCGGCGAGCACGAGAGCCCGTGCGGCGTCGAGGATCACATCGGTGTCGTGCTTGCGGGGAGGTGCCACTACTAGTACGTTCCTTCTATATGGAGCGTTTACCCTATATCGATGAGCATGCCAGATCCTTCGACGCCGATCCGGCCCGGGTGTGGCGCGCCCTGCTGACCGTGGTCTGCCGCGACCCGGACGACCCCGCGACCGTCCCGCGCGGCTTCCGCGTCGACGAAGCCGATGCACCGCACCGGCTGGTCCTGCGCGGCAGGCACTGGTTCTCCCGCTACGCGCTGATCTTCGAGCTCGACGATCTCGAGGCGAGCGGCACCCGGGTGCGCGCGCAGACCTGGGCCGAGTTCCCCGGGTTGCGCGGAACCGTCTACAAGGCGCTGGTGATCGGGTCCGGCGGGCACCGGATCGTGGTGCGCGAGATGTTGCGCCGGATCGGGGCGGCGGTGTCGGGCACACCGGCGGGCCGGAGCTGAGAATTCGGCGCCGGGCACCGTTCCGCGGTCTCTTCCGTCAGCGCGAGTTCGTGACCTTGCGCGTGGCGGCGCCGACCCCGGCGAAGACGTCCTCGGTGTGCTCGCCGGTGCTGCCGATGGTGTTGGCGACCACGACGTAACCCGCGCCGAACGAGGCCGAGGCCACCTCCGAGATCCCGGTGTCCGACCAGGCCCACTTGGTGCCGAGTACCCCGGGCAGCTCCGCGGTGCCCCAGTTCTGCTCGGTGCCGTCGGCCGCGACCGGCGCGGCGTCGGCCATCCACTCCAGGATGGGCGAATCCCGATCGGCGCCGAGCTTGGCGAGCAGGAAGGTGGCCACGTCGGCGGTGCTGGTGGTCGAGGTGCCCCAGTAGCCGCCTCGGGTGTGGGTGAGCCCGTACTCGGCGGCGATCGCGTCCACCGCGTCCGGGTAGGCGGCGTCCAGGGTGTCGGCCGCGGCGTCGTCGGAGAAGCGGATGGCGCGCTCGCCCGCCGCCAGGTCCATCGTCCCGTGGGTGCCGTTCCGCAGGGCGTAGTCGACGAGGTAGAGCTTGGCCAGCGAGAGCGCGGCGCGCGGCTCGTTCTCGTTGGCGGAGCCGCAGCCGTCGCCGCGGAGGGTGCGGGTCGAGAACGCGGTCCTGGCGGGCACGTCGTCGGTGGCGATGGTCACCGACGCGGGATCGGCGCCCGCGACCGATGCGGGAAGGACACAGCAGATACCGACGGCGAGCGCGGTACAGAGCAACCGTGCGAACACGGGAACCTCCGGCGGAATCGATGACGCGTCCCGGCGGAGAACCGGGGATGGATAAAGACCGCATGCCCGGGTTCGCGACGGCAAAACCTGGCGCGGCCCCGCGTCGGTGCCGCTGCGCGGAGGTTCGGCCGCGATGGCGAACTCGGAGCAAAGTAGCACGTTCCGGCGCGGGCGGCGGGTTACGCCTTCGGGCCTGCCCTGCGACCGCCGCAAGCGCTTCCGGCAGGGCGCACCCGGCTCGCCGGTGCCGGTTTCAGCCGGGCAGGACCGTGTCCGCCATGGCCGCCGCCACCCCGGCGAAGACATCGGCGGTGTGCTCGCCGGTGCTGCCGGTGGTGTGCGCGACCACCACGAAGCCGGGGCCGAAGGAGGCGGAGGCGACCTCGGCGATGCCGGTGTCGGACCAGGCCCACTTGGTGCCGATGACGCCGGGGACGTCGGCGGTGCCCCAGTCCTGCGCGGTGCCGTCGGCCGCGACCGGTGCGGCGGTGGCCATCCAGAGCAGGATCGGCGAGTCCGGGTCGCAGGTCTCCTTGGCCAGCAGGAAGGTGGCGACATCGGCGGTGCTCGTGGTCGCGGTTCCCCAGTAGCCGCCGCCGGTCTGCGCGAGCCCGAATTCGGCGGCGGTCGCCGCGACGGCCTGCGGGTAGCGGGCGCCGAGGGTATCGGCGGCCGCGTCGTCGGAGCGGCGGATGGCGCGCTCGGCGGCGGCGAGGTCGGCGGGCGAGCCGTCGCCGTGCCGCACCGCGTAGTCGGCGAGGTAGAGCTTGGCCAGCGAGAGCGCGGCGCGCGGCTGATTCTCGGTGCCGGTGCCCCAGCCGCCGAGCGGGGTCCGCACGGAGAAGGCGGTGCGCGCCGGCACGGCGTCCGCGGCGGGGCCGGCGCCGGCGACGGGGGCCCCGTGCAGGCAGGCGCCGACGACGACGCCGGCGAGGACGAGACGGCGAGCGAACACGGGAAGCCTCCGGGTAGGCGATTGTTCGCCGGTCGATAACCGGCGGCGATGCACTCCGCTTGCCCTCGCCGCGGCCCCGGAAACCCCGTTTGCCCGTACAGCCCAGGGGTAGCCGCCCGCCGAACGACGACGGGAGGAGATCCGCATGAGCATCGTCGACAAGACCGTCGGCACCGCCACCAAACGCCTGAGCGGGCTGGCGAGCACTGTGTTCGGCAGCAAAGGCGAACGCGCACAGTCGATCACGATCGAGCGTCCGCGCGCCGAGGTGGAGCGGTTCTGGCACGACCCGGAGCAGCTGTCCCTGGTACTCGGCACGGTCGGCGAGGTGCGGCCGCGCGGCAGCGACGGCTACACCTGGGTGTTGCACGGGGAGCGGGACACCGAGTGGGAGACCACCCTGAGCGCCGATGCCGAAGGGTTGCTCTTCGGCACCACCGACGACCCCGACGGCCCGCACATCCGGCTGACCTTCGCCCCGGCCCCGGCCGATCGGGGCACCGAGGTGACCGCGCGGGTAGCGGCCCCGGTCCCCGGGATCCTCACCGACGCCGCCGTTTTCAAGGTGCTGTACCGGGCGCGGGCACTGCTGCAGACCGGGGAGATCCCGACCCTGCAGCCGCAGCCCGCCGCCCGCGAGTCGGACCACTGATCGAAGGAGACGCCCCGAATGCGCGCACTCGTCTGGAACGGCGTGAACGACCTCGCGGTCGAGACCGTGGACGACCCGACCCCGCTGAACCCGCACGACGCGATCGTGAAGGTCACGCTCACCACCACCTGCGGCTCCGACCTGCACTTCATCGACGGCTACCTGCCCGGCATGCGGGCGGGCGACGTCTTCGGCCACGAGTTCACCGGCGAGATCGTCGAGGTGGGGCCCGCGGTGCGGGAGCGCCGGATCGGTGAGCGGGTGACCGTGCCGTCCTTCATCTCCTGCGGTTCGTGCTGGTACTGCCGCCACGACCTGCCGTCGGCCTGCGACACCACCAACCCCAACCCCGAGCTGCAACAGCCGCTGCTCGGCCACCCGACCGGCGGCATCTACGGCTACACGCACCCGTTCGGCGGCTACCAGGGCTCGCACGCCGAGTACGTGCGGGTGCCCTTCGCCGACGCGAACTGCTTCGTCGTGCCGGACGGCATCACCGACGAGCAGGCGCTGTTCCTCTCCGACGCGGTGCCGACCGGGCTGATGGGCGCGGATTTCTGCGACATCACCCCCGGCGACGTGATCGCGGTGTGGGGCGGCGGCGCGGTCGGGCTGATGGCGGCGCGCTCGGCGCTGCTGCTCGGCGCGGAGCGGGTGATCGTGATCGACCGGCTGCCGGAGCGTCTCGCGCTGGCCGAGCGGAAGGTCGGCGCCGAGGTGCTCGACTACAGCGCGGTGGACAGCGTGCAGGACGCGCTGCGCGAGGCGACCGGCGGGCGCGGCCCGGACGCGGTGATCGAGGCGGTCGGGATGGAGGCGCACGGCACCGGCGTGCAGCAGCTCTACGACCGCGCCAAGCAGGCGCTGCGGCTGGAGACCGACCGGGCGACCCCGCTGCGCGAGGCCATCCTGGCCTGTCGCAAGGGCGGGGTGGTCTCGGTGCTCGGCGTCTACGGCGTCACCGACAAGTTCCCGATGGGCGTGCTCACCAACAAGAGCCTCACCCTGCGCACCGCCCAGCAGCACGGGCAGCGCTACGTCCCGCGCATGTTCGACTACGTGCAGCGGGGCGATCTGGACCCGTCCTGGCTGATCACCCACGACCTGCCGCTGGACGACGCGGTGCGCGGCTACGACCTGTTCAAGAACAAGAAGGACGGCTGCGTGCGCGCGGTGTTCCGCCCCTGAAACAGGGTGCCCGTTCGCTCACACCCCGGTGGTCGACCCGGGGCGCACGATCATCAGCACCGTGACCACCACCCAGAGCAGGTTGAAGACGCCGGTGAGCATGGCCAGCTGCGCGGTGTCGGCGCGCACGAGCACCGGGCCCGCACCGCGCAGCCGGGCCAGCAGTTCGGCCTGGCCGGGCAGGATCATCAGCCCGAGCACGCCCGCGGCGGCCGCGGTGAGCGCGATGGAGAACACCACCCAGGTGTCGGCGAGCACGCCGAGCGCGATCGCGGTGGCCAGCCCGAACAGCGGCACCGCGATGCCGATGGCGGCATAGACCCGGCAGATCCGGTACAGCAGCGCCACCTGCGCGACACCCGACTCGCCGTCCGCGCGCCGGGCAGCGGGCGGGAACATGCTCGCGGCGACCGTGACCGGACCGATCGCCACGATCGCGGCCACGACGTGCAGCGCGAGCAGAACTTTCGTCATCGGCGGACTTCCCTCTCGACCCGGCCCGTGCGGACCTTCAGCTTGACTGAAGGTTAGTGTACGGCCCGAACGAGACCGGGCCGGCCCCGAAGGACCGGCCCGGTTTCGTGAGCGGGGATCAGCGCAGGTCGAAGCGATCGTTGTCGGTGATCTTGGCCCACGCGGCGGCGAAGTCGTTCACGAACTTCGCGCCCGCGTCGTTCTGGGCGTAGACCTCGGCGAGCGCCCGCAGCTGCGAGTGCGAGCCGAAGACCAGGTCGTTGGCGGTGGCGGTGTAGACCGTCGCGCCGCCCTTCGTGCCCTCGTAGACGTTCTCCTCGGACTTCGAGGCCTTCCACTCGATGTCCTGATCGAGCAGGTTGACGAAGAAGTCGGTGGAGAGCACGCCGGGGCGGTCGGTGAAGACGCCGTGCTCCTTGCCCGCGTAGTTGGCGCCGAGCACGCGCAGCCCGCCGATCAGCGCGGTGAGCTGCGGCGCGGTGACGTCGAGCAGGTAGGCGCGGTCCAGCAGCAGCCGCTCCAGCGTCGCCTTCTCACCCGGGCGGACGTAGTTGCGGAAGCCGTCGGCGCGGGGCTCGAGCACCCCGAACGACTCCACGTCGGTGTCCTCCTGGGTGGCGTCGGTGCGCCCGGGGGAGAACGCGATGGTTACCTCGTGGCCCGCGTCCTTCGCGGCCTTCTCCACCGCGGCGTTGCCCGCGAGCACGATGGTGTCGGCCAGCGAGATCTTCGCGCCACCCGCGGCGTTGAAGTCCTGCTGGATCTGCTCCAGCACCGGGAGCGCCTTCGCCAGCTCGGCCGGCTCGTTGACCTCCCAGTTCTTCTGCGGGTCGAGCCGCAGCCGCGCGCCGTTGGCGCCACCGCGGAAGTCGGTGCTGCGGAAGCTCGACGCCGCCGCCCACGCGGTCTTGACCAGCTGCGCGACCGAGAGCCCGGACTCGAGCACCTTGGCCTTGAGCGCGGCGACGTCCTGCTCGCCGACCAGCTCGTGGTCGACGGCGGGAACCGGGTCCTGCCACAGCTGCGGCTCGGGCACCCAGGGGCCGAGGTAGCGGCTGACCGGGCCGAGGTCGCGGTGCAGCAGCTTGTACCAGGCCTTGGCGAACGCCTCGGCGAGCTGCTCGGGGTGGTCCAGCCAGCGGCGGGTGATCTCGCCGTAGATCGGGTCCTCGCGCAGCGCCAGGTCGGTGGTGAGCATGCCGGGGGCGCGGCGCGGCCCGTCGAACGGGTCGGGGACGGTGCCCTCGCCCGCGCCGTCCTTCGGCTTCCACTGCCAGGCGCCTGCCGGGCTCTTGTGCAGCTCCCACTCGAAGCCGTACAGGTTCTGCAGGAAGCCGTTGCTCCACTGGGTCGGGGTGGAGGTCCAGATGACCTCGAGCCCGGAGGTGATGGCGTCGCCGGCCTTGCCGCTGCCGTGCGCGCTCTTCCAGCCGAGGCCCTGCTGTTCGATCGGCGCGCCCTCGGGCTCGACGCCGACCAGGTCGGCGTTGCCCGCGCCGTGGGTCTTGCCGAAGGAGTGCCCGCCGATGATCAGCGCGGCGGTCTCCTCGTCGTTCATCGCCATCCGGGCGAAGGTCTCGCGGATGTCCTTCGCGGCGGCCAGCGGGTCGGGGCGGCCGTTCGGGCCCTCGGGGTTGACGTAGATCAGCCCCATCTGGACCGCGCCGAGCGGGCCGGAGAGCTCGCGCTCGCCGCTGTAGCGCTCGTCGCCGAGCCAGGTGTCCTCCGGGCCCCAGAAGATCTCCTCCGGCTCCCACACGTCGGCGCGGCCGAAGCCGAAGCCGAAGGTCTGGAAGCCCATGGACTCCAGCGCCACGTTGCCGGCGAAGACCAGCAGGTCGGCCCAGGACAGGCTGTTGCCGTACTTCTGCTTGACCGGCCACAGCAGCCGGCGCGCCTTGTCCAGGTTGCCGTTGTCCGGCCAGCTGTTCAGCGGGGCGAAGCGCTGCGCGCCCTGCCCGCCGCCGCCGCGGCCGTCGGCGATCCGGTAGGTGCCCGCGGCGTGCCAGCTCAGGCGGATGAAGAGCCCGCCGTAGTGGCCGAAGTCGGCGGGCCACCAGTCCTTGGAGTCGGTCAGCACGGCGGTGACGTCGGCCTTGACCGCGTCGACGTCGAGCTTGGCGAACTCCTTCTTGTAGTCGAAGTCCGCGCCGAGCGGGTTCGACTTCGAGGAGTGCGCGTGCAGCACCGAGAGGTCGATCTGCTCCGGCCACCAGTCCTGGTTGGTGTGCGGGCGGCGCTCGGGGTGCGCGGTCGGGGACTTGAGCGCCGGGTTCTCGCTCTCGCTGTTGCTGGCGGTAGCGGTGTCGGGAGCGGGCGGACGGCTGTCGGAGGTCACGACGTTCCTTCCTGAGGGGGGTTGTGGGCTGCGATCAGGACTTGCAAGCGGGGCAGCGGCCCCAGTAGATGACCTCGGCCTCGTCGATCGAGAAGCCGTGGTCGTCGGTCGCGGTCAGGCACGGGGCCGGGCCGGTGGCACAGTCGACGTCGGCGATGGCGCCGCAGTTGCGGCACACCACGTGGTGGTGGTTGTCGCCGACCCTGGTCTCGTAGCGGGCGACCGATCCGAGGGGCTGGATGCACCGGATCAGCCCCCTCGCGGTGAGCGTGTGCAGTGAGTCGTAGACCGCCTGGTGCGAGACCGCTGCCAGGCGGCCGCGCACCGCGCGGATGATGGAATCCGTGTCGGCGTGCGGGTTTTCGTGCACCGCGCTGAGCACGGCCATACGCGGCGCCGTCACCCGAAGCGACACGCCCCGCAGCATCTGCTGGAACTCGGTCGCCGTCGGCACAACCGAGAGTCTCGTTCTTTCTTTGGAATCAGTCAAGGGTTTGCGGTGGAATTGATCACGTCGCGCGCAACCCTCGCGCGGCCGTGAACCGGGTCTCCAATCGGAGTAGCAGGGGCGGGCCGCGGTACCCGGCCCGCCCCGCGATCACACGCCGACCGGCGCGGACCAGTCGATGCGGTAGCGCTGTTCGGTGCCGAGCATCTTCTCCGGGTCCATCAGGCGCATGGCGATCGGCATGAGCAGGTTCATGACGACCCGGGCGACCGGACCCGGCGCCTTGCTGTGGTTGATCTTCGCGGCGCGCGCGGCGATGCCCTCGACGCGCGGCCGGCGCAGCGCCTCGTAGGCGGCGAAGGCCGCGGCCGGGGTGGGCAGGTCGCGCAGGCAGCGGGCCAGCTCGACGGCGCTCTCGATCGCGAGCGAGGCGCCCTGGCCGGAGCTGTTGGACGGCGCGTGCACGGCGTCGCCGACCAGGACCAGCCGGTCGCGGTGCCAGTGCGGCACCGGCGGCATGATGTGCAGCGCACCCCAGACCTCCAGCGTCTCCGGGGTGGTGGCGCGGGTGAGCGCGGCGCCGGGGGTGTCCTCGGCGTAGGTCTCGCGCAGGGTGCGCAGCCACCGCTCGGCGGGAATCGCCCTGGCCTCGGCGGAGGTCAGGTACTCGGGGTGCGGCAGGTTGGCGCCCCACATGACCCGCCCGTCGCCGAGCGGGCAGTACAGGTAGTAGGCGCGTTTGCCGTAGGCGAACTGCATGGTGCCCGCCGGGATGCCGACCTCGCACGGGACGACGGCGCCGAAGCCGAGCATGCCGGTGTAGTCCGGTCCGGGCGCGCCCGGGTCTATCAGCCCGCGCACCGCGGAGCGTATGCCGTCCGCGCCGATCAGGATGTCGGCGGTGGCGGTACGGCCGTCGGCGAACCGGGCGGTCACGCCGCCCTCGTGCTCGTCGGCACCGGTGAGCCGGGCGCCGAACTCGAACGGCACTCCGGCGGCGGCCGCGTGCTCGCGCAGCACCCGGACCAGGCCGGCGCGGTCGACTAGCGAGAGCGGCGGCAGGTCGTCGAGGCCGGGCAGCTCGTGGGTGCGGCGCCCGACCGACATGCGGGTGCGCTGGACCGGGACGTCGATGGCGCGCACGGCGTCACCGGCACCGATGATGTCGAGCGCGGCCAGCCCGTTGGGGGCGAGCGCGAGCCCGGAACCGGGCCACGAGCTGTCGGCCGGGTACGCCTCGTACACGCGGCCATCGATGCCTACCAGCCGGAGCGCGGTGGCGGCGACGGTTCCGGCGATGCCGCCACCGGCGACGATCGCGGTGCGGATTGCGGGAGTGGACATGGGTATTTCTCCTGATTCGGGCAGCCCGAACCGTCCCGCGTGCCCACCCGGATACCCTCGTGGTGCCAGCCTCGTGGCCGGGTGCGCTTCTGCGGGCGCGGTTCGAGACGGTAGATCCGGGCTCGGCGATGGTGTTGCCGCACCGTTGCCGGGCCCGGTGTGCGTGGTTCGCGGGCGGCGGCCCGCGCGGTGACTTCCGCTCAGCCTGGATTCGTCGACCACCCCTCGGCCGCAGGGTCGAACAGGGCACGGTTCACCTGCCGCCAGGAGTCGAGTTCGGGGAAGGTCCCGTCGGCGAGCTCGGCGCGCAGCCCACGCACCCAGCCCAACTCGGCCTCCAGCATGGCGACGCCGAACTCGGTCTCGATCAGGAACAACCGCGGCAGCCCCTCGACCGCGCCGACCTGCGCGCGGATCTCGGCCAAGGTCTCCTCGAGCGCGGTGGCGCGCTGCTCGAGCAGGGACACCACCTCGTCGGGGGAGAGCACGGCGAGCACCGAGAGCCCGGCCACGAAGCGGCTCTGCTCGCGCTGCGGCCGGGCAACCAGGTCCCGGGTCCAGTCCACGAGCTCGGTGCGGCCCGCCTCGGTGATCCGGTAGATCACCCGCTCCGGCCGGCCGCCCGCGCGCTCGCTGCCGACGATCTCCAGGAAGCCGGCCTTCTCCATATTGCGGACCACCGTGTAGAGCGAACCCCACTTGATGTCCATGTCCTGATCTTTGCCGTGCGAGCGCAGGGTAGCGGCGATCTCGTAGCGGTGCATGGGCCGCTCGACCATGACCGAGAGCACCGCCAGCGCCAGCAGGTTGTCCACCTTGCGCGCACCCACGATCCCGCCTCCTTTACTCGCAGACGAATATACGCCCGCGAGTAAAGAAGCGGAATCCGGGAGAACCCCTATCCGCGCGTAGCCGCCAGCGCCCCGAGCAGAGTGAGTGCGTCGCTGCTCGCCGACCCCTCCTCGGCGTGGTAGACGACCAGCTCCTGCCCGGGGCTGGAGCGCACGTCGAAGGTCTGCATGGTCAGCGTCAACGGCCCGACGTCGCGGTGCTGGAACCGCTTGCTCTCCAGCGCCTTCCCGCGCGCGTCGTGCCTGCCCCACAGCTCGGCGAAGTCGGGGCTCGCGGCGAGCAGTTCGGCAAGCACCCGCCGGATGCGCGGATCGTCCGGCGCCTTGCCGTGGTTCAGCCGGAACCCGGCCACAGTATTGCGGGCGACCTCGTGCCAGTCGCGGTAGAAGGTGCGTGCGGCCGGGTCGGTGAAGACCACGTGCACGAGGTTGGTCGAGTGCGCCCAGCCGTGGAACAGGATGTCGGCGATCGGGTTCGACGCGAGCACGTCGTAGGCGCGGTTGTAGACGACGGCCGGGTTGTCCGGCCAGGCCGCCAGCAGCGCCGCCAGGCTCGGATCGACCCGGTCCAGCCCGCCCGCGGCGCGCGCCCGCGGGCCGAGCCCGGCCAGCCGGAACAGATGCTCGCGGGCATCGTCACCCAGCCGCAGCGCCGCCGCCAGCGCCTCGACGACCTGCGCCGACGGGGTCCGCTCCCGGCCTTGCTCCAGCCGGACGTAATAGTCGACGGAGATTCCGGCCAGCAACGCGACCTCTTCGCGCCGCAACCCCGGCACCCGCCGGTACCCGGTGCTCGGCAGGTTCATCGTGGCGGGGTCGAGCTCGGCGCGGCGCGCTTTCAGATAGGCGCCGAACTGCGTGGAAGCCATGGGTTCGAGGGTAGGTGGCGGCGCGGGGGCGAGCCTGGGGGCGCTGCTCCCAGGAACTTCCCGCCCTGCCGGCATTTAAATCGCGTATCGAGCTGACAAACCGCCTGGTCGGTGACGTATTTAGTGGCTCGGGGGCCACTCGGCGGTGGTAGGTTCGCCGACATGCTCAGCTCGGATGACAAGACCGTCAGCTTGGCCTTGGTGACCTACCAGAGCGCCGAGGACCTGCCCGGATTCCTGGAGACGCTGGCGGCTGCCGTGGAGCCGTACGCGGTCGAGGTGATCGGTGTCGACAACGTTTCTAGCGACCGCAGCGCCGAAATTGTCGAAGAGTTCGGTGGCCGCGTCATCCGCAACCCCCGCAACGTCGGGCTCGCCGCGGCGATCAACCAGGGTGCTGCCGCGACCAGTGCGGAGTGGATTCTCGTCGCCAACCCGGACACCCAGCTGATGCCGGGCTCGATCGCAACACTGGTCGACACGGCGGCCTCCGATCCGCGTATCGGCATGATCGGGCCGCGGATCGCCCGCTTGGACGGCACCCCGTACCCGAGCGGGCGGCGATTCACGTCACTGGCAGTCGGCATCGCCCACGCCCTGCTGGGCGGCGTCTGGCCGGGCAACCCGGCCACGCGGCGCTACTTCGGCACCCCGGTAACCGGAGTGACCGACGTGGACTGGATTTCCGGGTGCTGCATGCTGTTCCGGCGCGAGGCGTTCGACGCGGTCGGTGGCTTCGATGACCGCTACTTCCTCTACTTCGAGGAAACCAAGATGGCGCTAGATATGCACCGCGCGGGATACCGGGTGGTGCTGGATCCGAGCGTGGAGATCCGCCACCGCGAGGGCGGCAGTATGCGGTCCGCGCCGTACCGCAAGGTCCGCACCCACCACCGCAGCGCCCTGCGGTTCTACTGCGACTACCACCGGGGCACCGGGTGGCTGGTGTTCGCGCCGCTGGTCGCGGCCGGACTGATCGTGCGCGGCGCGGTCGCGGTGGCACTGACAGCGCTGCGCCAGCGCACGGCCAACCGCTAGCCGACTTCGCCAGCTGGCGAGCCGGGCTCCACATCCCCGACCCCGACCACCGTCCCATCGGCTCCTCGCCGCGGAACGCGACTATCAACAACTACTCGACCGCCGCAGCCGCGAGACCAGCGACGACACACACTCATCGCAACATCGGTGGGCCGCCACCGTGGACCGAATCGACCCGCACATCAGCACAGACTCCACCTGGCCACTTATCGCCACCCACCTCGACACCGCCGTTAGAGCCGGACACGACATCGAATACCAGCTCACCCACGCCAGCCGGGCAAGACCACTAACCGGCGAGATGGCCGCCGCCGCACTTTGGGCACGCCTCGAAATAGACCGCGCCGAGATCCAACTCCCAGAACGCACCCCCAACCAGCTACGACGACACCCCGAGCCGGAAGCAAAACCACCGACCACTCCCGAGCTCGAGCCGGCCCCGATGGGGAGAGCCATCACGGACGCTATCGACGCCGCCGCTCCCGGTGACCTCTCCGACCACGAGCCGGTCTACGACGCCGAGTTCAGCCCCGACTCTTACGCCAGTTGCGGCCCAGAATCAGCCTCGGACTCGGCTGGTGAGGCGCAGAGGACTGTTCCAGTGCGATCGACAACACGACTGCGGCCACGGACCCGACCTGCAGCTATCGGACGGTCGCACCGCAGAACTGCGCTGTTGAATCGTGCGCGGCCCGCCGTCCTAGACTGGCCCCGCGCAGACGGCGGCGATGCCGCGTATCCCGACCGCATCAGGAGGAGCAGTGCCCATTCGAGCTGTGGTGTTCGACGTCGGCGAAACGCTGGTGGACGAGACACGCGAGTACGGGACATGGGCCGATTGGCTGGGCGTTCCACGCCACACTTTCGCTGCTGTCTTCGGAGCGATCCTCTCGCAGGGACTGGACTACCGGGAGACCTTCCAGGTGTTCCGCCCGGGATTCGACTTGGACCGCGAGCGGCAGGCTCGTGCAGATGCCGGACAGCCCGAGTGGTTCGGTGAGGATGATCTGTACGCCGATGTCCGCCCAGCACTGACAACGTTACGTGAGCGGGGCATCTGGGTCGGCGTCGTCGGCAACCAGACCACACGCGCAGGTGGGTTGCTCCGAGGGCTTGAGTTGCCATGTGATTTTGTCGCTACCTCGGACGATTGGGGGATTCAGAAGCCGGACACCGCCTTCTTCGAAAAGGTGGTGGAGGTGTCGGGGTTCTTAGCGTCGGAGATCGTCTACGTTGGGGATCGGATCGACAACGACATCACGCCGGCGGCCGAGGTCGGTATGCGCACGGCCTACATCCAGCGGGGTCCATGGGGCTGGATTCACCGCGGGCGGAAAGACGTTGCCGATCTGTCCGACTGGCGCATTACGAGCCTGTCCGAGTTGGTGGACATCGTTCAGATCCATGGCTAGTACTGGCGGCCTCGAACTGAGCACCGCCGCTAAATCGTGTAGTTCTGTTATCAATTCAGCACTCACCAGGGAGGTTGGATGTTCGAACAGCGAGATCGGTGGCTTGAGGAACTCAATGAGCATACGGGGCGGGAAGAATTAATCACCTGTACTGCTGGCCTCATGCCCCTGACCGCAATCGTTGACGAAATCTCAACCGCCTGTATCGATGCACGCACACACACTGGACAGCAAGTACGCGACTGGCGGTCGATGGCCTCGGACCTCAGCGAAGCTGTCGATTGGATCGGTCCGAATCTTAATTCAATTGTCGCCTCCGAATCGGCGGTCGTTCACAAAACAATCATGAACCAACTTCTGGTGCATAAGAAGGGGAGAGTGCATGACGTCAACGACAGCATAAGGCCCCAGCTTGCCAAACAGGTCGATGAACTGGCCAAAGCTTTGAGCCCCGACGAAGCGCTAGCCGCAGCTTGGGGTGACCTGGTGCAAGCCTGCCGTGATATCGACTATATTAAGTATCCGTACGAGCGGATTGCATATCTTCGAGACACATTAGTTGGGTTGAGTGATTTGCGTCGGCAAGGGCGCTGGTTTTGGAGCCCAATGTCAACCGCTGTGAATGTTCTCTTTGGCTACGTCAATAGCGTGAGGGATGCTCAAATTATGGTTGGCGACCCAGTTGAGCCGCTCTCACTGGCCGATATTCGTGCGCCATCGACTTTGAGCGGCAATGAACTTGCCGACCTCGCCAAACGTTGCATCGTGGCGACGCCACCGACTAGGGATTACGTAATCTGGTTCCGTCTTGAGCCGGCTTTCGTCAAAGGCTACCCATGCGTTACCCACGGCTCGGTCACATTCTACGGCGCACAAAAGCTCGCCAGCGCACTCTGTGACCACGAGCGTGCACGGAAAACATTCCCGGTCGTGCCCGAGGAACTGCTGACCGACCAGATTCGTGACCATCAATTGTCCGACGAGATGGATGAATTCACTGGGTTTGAGCATCGTCCACGGCTCGTTTACGCCAGAGTTACCGTCGAAGGAGTCGAACGGCACCGTGCCGTACAGGTGGCTCGACTGTACCTGGATACGGTAATGACGGTAGTTGGAATACCTGAGCAGATGTGGAAGATTCTCGGCGGCACGCTGATTTTTGGCAACCAATCCTACAATCCGCGGCCGACTGAATGGGGACCGAAGCGGCCGAGGCCCGATACAATATTCTTTGAGAACGATTACTTCTCCACTAATCTGCGCGAGATGACTGCTAGTGGATTTCTGGTCACCAGCGAGGGTGCGCAACGGTTGCAGCCAGTCCTCGCGCTACTTACTGCGCTTACGAGCGTTCCCCGGGAAGACCCGCAGGGGGTTGTTACAGCCGCGGTCAGGGCTATTGAGCACTGCAACACCTGGGTGGCACCTCTCGAGAGATACCGTTGGTACGGGTTTGCTGAGGCGTATCTATTCGATGAGTACGCGGTCACAGAATTAGTAGATCGTATCGGACACGATGTCTTTGCGGCCGTTATCAAATATACGCCGGACCGCACACCTGGCGCGCCGGACCAACCTGACCTCTGGGCGATACGGGAAGAAATTGAGGAATCGGGCTGGAGCATGAGAATCGATAACCAGAAAGCTCTGGCGCATGTAGGAACATTGAGGCAAATTTATTCGAAACATTGGCTGGTACGTCAGCTCAGCGAAACCGATGACTTGCTCTGTTCAACGACGACACTCGGGCGCTCCTTCGATTCCGAGTTCCGACTACTCGAAGCTCGAGTGAACCGTTTGACGCGGTCCCGAAACGCCGCGATCCACGGAGGCACCTTATCTGCCGCAGCTTGCGAAAGCATCGCTGATTTCGCTCTGATAATGGGGCGTAATGCTCTGAATACCGTTATCCGGGCGATTGTCATCGGCGAAGAAGTGAATACTTATGCAACACGTCAGCGAGACGAATACCGCCGGAGGATCGATATCCTCAGGAAAGGTGGAAATTTGAAGAACTTGTTTTCGCCGTAACCTGAGACGAGACACCGATCAGTTGTCGAATTCGAATTCCTTCTCAGTCGAAATACACCACATCGAGGTTGTCTATCCCCACGGCCTGCCGGCCTCAACGTTTCCGATCCTTGCCCCCGACTGCACGGCTTGACCGCTGCCGACAACTCATCGTCCACGATCGTTGGCATCGCACCTCTACGACTGGACAGGCGCCATGAGATCAAAAATAGTACCTAACCGATCCTGTTGGAACCTTCAAAGCGAGACGGAGTTGACTGTCGTGTGCCAGTCATACAGTCGCTCGTCTAAGGCTCGCACGGCCGGGATCGAGTCCCACTTCCGCAAGGTCTGGCGGACGGTTTTCACCCTTTCCACTGTTGTTGCGTACCAGTGTTTCCTGGTCGCGTCTAAGGCCTGCTCAAGGTAGCTGCACGCATCTTCCGGACGTTGCTCAAGTGCGCACGCTGCGGCGGCGTCAGCGAGATAGACCGACCTCTGCTTCACCGACTCGGGTGGCAGCTCACGGAGGACCTGCTCCAGTGTCGCCAACGCTTCCCGGCCGTGGCCGGTGGTGATGAGGGTGTTGGCCTTGAATCCAGCGAGTCGTGTCGGGGAGAACCAGTCCATCCACTCCGGCGACGGTGTGGTGTTCTGGTCGTGGGTGCCGTAGACGTTTTCGGCATGCCGGATCAGGCTCAGCGCAGCGCGTGTGTCGCCGAACCGTGTCTCCACCTCGGCCTCTACTGCGTCCAACCAGGCGGTGAACTCGGCGTTGCCATCCCCGCGCCTGGCGAAAGCACGCGCAGCGCGGAGCCGTTCCCGCGCTTCTTCGGCGCGGATCGCTTCACCCGAGAAGGCCGGGATGAACGCCATGTGGGCAAGCACTGCGGCGCCGAGCAGGGCATCGGAGGATTCGTGTGCTGCTTGAAGGGCGAGCACGAAGTTGGCTTGTGCTTCGCCTGCGTGATTCAGATCGAAGAACTCCAGTCGTCCCGCCAGCAGGGCCGACTCGGCGACGGCGCGGGCCAGAGTGGCTGTCGCGGAGGCTGCGATCTCGGGGATCAACTCGTGGCCGAGGCGAGCATGGTCGGCTACTGACTTCTCGAGCTGACCCGCAGGCAGGGACCAGTACAGCCGGCGGTGCGCGGCAGTGATCGCCGCGTACTCGTAGGCCACGCGCGCCGGGACCTCGCCTGCCTGTCTCCGGCGGACACCGCTGGCCCGTGCCCGGGAAACCCCGTCTTGCGGGTGATTCGGGGCGTCCGACGATTCGTCCGCCCACGGAGCTGCGAAGCCCAATTCGGTAACTGGTCTTTCGAACAGTGCCTCCAGCGCTGCCGCGTGCTCAGGTTGGGGCCACGGCGGTTCCGCGGACTCCCATCGACGGACAGTACGGGCCGAGACCTCGATACGAAGTCCTATCGCGCGTGCGGCGCTTGTGAGCGCATCTGCAAGCGCTCCCTGCGACCGCAGCCCCAGTGCCTGGCGCGCTGCCCGCAGTGCGGCATTCCCAGTAGTTGCCATACCGCCAAGAATAGTCCTCAGATAGGCCATCTTGTGAGGCTATGCAGCCAGAATGGCCGATCAATGTCCCCTTGTTTGTCCTTCTTTCGGCCGCACGACTGCGTCAGCCTATCTGCACGGGGTTGGGTTTTCGCTCAGCGCTCAAGGGTGGTCAAGCGGCAAGAGGTGCCGCCCCACCGCCGAACCGGAGGAGCGACGCATGACCGATCGACCGATTCAGGCAGCGGCCGCACCGCGCATCCAGAGCGACACCAGCTCTCCACGGCGTTATCCGGGCTTGCTGTGGAAGTCCCTGCCTGCTCTGGAGGGCACGGGAGGTGTCCACACCGAAGAGAAGCAAGGGACGCGCATGGTGAGCGCTACCGCAGACAACGAAACCATCCCGAACGTCCACCGGCAGATTGGGAACGCGCGGGCGCTGCGCGTCCGATGTGAGAGGTGCACGCCCGGCACCGGGGGCTATTCCCGGCTGCTGGAACACATGGTGGCCGACGACCTGATCACCGCTCGTGATGCCGCCACCTACGCCACCCAACCGCCCGCCGAGGCCGTCGCCGAGCTGATCGCACACGTCCGAGCCGTTGACGCGGTGGCGGAAGCGCGAACCGGATTCGGAGAAGATGCATGACCACCGACAGCGCACGAAGCCGGTGCCTGTACTACCGCAACACCTTCCACCTACCAGCGACGATCAACCCGGCCACCGGCGGGATCAACGTACGCGTCGGGTTGATCTGGGCAATCGAGATGCCCTCGTATATCGGTCAGCTGGCGAAAGGTGACCTCGATCGGCGACGGCAGGGCGGTGGCCCGATCGTCTGCCATCCGTGCCGGGCGGTATGGACTTTTCTCACCCGCTCCGATGTTCCCGCCGCAGTCGCAGCTCAGGAGGCCCGCTCTGGAACAGTCAGCGGGTTGCGATCCTTGAGCCCGGCAGGCAAGGTTCCCCTGCCCTCACCGCAGGGGCGCGGTGTGTTCTACCGGCGGTGGATCACCCTCACCCCCGGCCCGTATCGCCCTTCCGGCCTGGCCGTGCTCACTTCCGTCCGAACCGTGCTGTCAGCGGTGAATCAAAACTCGATCACCACCTGTATTCCCCGCATCCCTGCCCGAGCGTGAAAGGCCCCGGCCATCAATGACCGAACCGAACCCCCTCCCAGCTCCCGAGCCCACACCTCTGCCGTCCTCGGCTGAGCTGATGGCCGCACTCGCAGGCCATGTCCCACGCCACCACCCGCACGCCCGCTTGCTGTACGCGGTGTTCCTGCTGGCGAACCAGGTCGTATGGCTCAACACCGATGCGGTGGTCAGCAGAGAAGGAGTCGATGGTTCCTCGATCTTCGACGAACTCGGTATCCGCAACTTTGAGGACTCGGCGCGGGAAAAGCTGTTGCAGGTCATCGCCACCACGACCACCGACCATCCCCACGCCGCGGACTACGTGGCACTGCTGGTCAACGCCTACACCACGTCCGGAGTCCCTAGTGCTACCAGGCTCTATGACAAGGCCACCGACAACGTCGCGTTCTGAACCGCAACCAGGACGAGTATCGGTCTGGTCGCACCATGAGTGAGGCGGAAGAAATTGCGCGACAGAGCAATCGGACTTGTTCATCTCGACCTGCTCGGCGATATGTCCACCCATCGCGCGGTCATCGAAGACCTCGCCAACGCTGAAGCGCTCCAGGTGGCTGAAATCGTGACCATCGATCACGACACCTACATGCCCATCACCTACGCCATTGCCGCCGCTGTCCAGGCCGGGGCCGATACCGTCATCGCCCCGGACCTTGCTCACTTCGGCACCGGATACGCCGCGATGACACTCGCGTGCGACCTGCTGGTTCCCACCGGTCTTATCCGCCGCCGCCCGCAACCACCCGGCCAACGCCTCGACCGATACGCCGACAGTTCGATTCGTCGACATCGAGGAGCCGGATGAGTGACTCAGTCGAAAGACGCCTGCTCGAAGCCAGGCAGAACGCGGCGATGAAGGGCATGAAGGTGCGACGGCGCCAATCCCCGCCCTACGGGTGGGAACTGGTCACCGCCGACGGGCGAGTCGTGGAATCCGGGACCTTGACCGACGTCGAATTCGCCCTTCTCCGCGACCAGGAACTGCAGTGAACGATACTTCGTCGGCCACTTGGCCGAGGAAGTGCCGCCAACGGCTTGAAGGCTGCCACACCCCACCGGGTGTTGGCTCCGATTACGACATAAAGCCGGGTGGTACGGGCGAAGAGCGCGTAATTGATCTCTCACCCGGCGATGGGTCAGTCACCTACTCCAGACGTAAGCTGATCAACCGTCACGCTCGCGCTGCTCGGGTGCGCCATCGGCCGGCAACTTCGTCTGCAAAAATCCGTGAACATGGTTGAGACAAATGCGGGACTCGTTGTCTGGGACGTAGACGGCACTCTGATCCCGGCGGATCTGCGGTGGCTTCGGCGGGCTGTGGCTCGCACCTACCACCTGGATGAGTCGGCGGTTGTGTTCCCCGCATCGCGCGTTCACGGCTACACCGACGAGTCGATCGTCATCGATACGGCTATCGCCTCCGGAGTCGCCGAGGCCACGGCGGAGCAAGGTTTCGGTCGGTACGCCGACGTGCTCATGGATGTTATGGCCAAGGGCAAGGCGGAGCTTGCCCGTGATCAGGCCGCGTACCCCGGCGCTGCCGACACCATCGCCGCTCTGGCGGAGAACGGGTTCGTCCAGACCGTTCTCACTGGCAACCTGCGTGTATCAGCCGAATTCAAGCTCAGGGTCGCGGGTCTCGCGACAGGCCTCGATCTGGACCTCGGTGCGTTCGGTTCGGATGCGCGCGAGCGGTTCGACCTGCCCGCCTTCGTTGCGAACCGATTTCGGGCGCGGTTCGGATATCCGCTCGATCCGGCACGGACCGTGATCATCGGCGATGCGCCGAACGATATCGCGACCGCACGTCACGCAGGCTTCGGGGTCGTCGCGGTAGCGCACAGACTGCCGGCCGACGAGCTGGCGCAGCTTTTACCCGACGCAATAGTCAGCCGTTTGGAACCCGACGCGGTCGTGCAGGCAATCCGAGGAGCGATGGAGTCGATCAACAGTCGTTGATGCTGGCAATCCGTCGCAGCCGGGTCAAGCTGAGCGCGCTGCGCTTTTCGGATACACGCCGAACTGCGTGGAAGCTGTGCCCCCGACGGTAGGCGGCGGGGGCGAGCCTGGGTGCGCTGCTCCCAGGAACTTCTCGCCCTGCCGCGGACTCCGCGCGCCGAGCACGGTGGAAGCCATGACCACTACCGAAACCAGCAAGATCGTCCTCGTCACCGGTGCCAGCAGCGGCATCGGGGAAGCCGTCGCGCTGCGGGCGGCGGCCCGCGGGCACCGGGTGTTCGCCGGGGCGCGGCGCACCGACCGGCTGCGGGCCTTGGCCGAGCGCGACGACCGGATCCATCCGGTGCGGGTCGATGTCACCGACCTCGCCGATGTGCGGAACTTCGTCGACCGGGCCGCCGAGCGGTACGGGCGGGTCGATGCCTTCGTCGCCAATGCGGGCGTCATGCCGCTCTCGCGGCTGGACCGGCTGCTCGTGGACGAGTGGCAGCACATGCTCGACGTCAATATCGGCGGGCTGCTGCACAGCATCGCCGCTGTCCTGCCCCGGTTCACCGCGCAGGACAGCGGGCATTTCGTCACGGTGGCGAACGTGGGCGCGCACGAGGTGGTGCCGACCAGCGCGGTGTACTCGGGGACCAAGCATGCGGCCTGGGCGATCACCGAGGGGCTGCGGCAGGAGAGCGCGCCGGGGATTCGGGTCACCACCGTCTCTCCGGGGGTGGTGACCTCCGAACTGGCCGACTCGATCACCGACCCCGGCGCCGCCGAGGCCATGCGTGGCTATCGGGCGCACGCCATGGCTCCGGAGGCGATCGCGGCCGCGGTGGACTACGCGCTGCACCAGCCGGCCGAGGTGGATGTCAACGAGATCGTGGTGCGGCCCGCGCGGCAGCGCTGACGGTTCAGCCCATCTCGATGATGGCCCGGCCGACGATCTCGCCGCGGGCGAGCGCCTGGTACGCCTCGTCGGCCTGTTCCAGCGGGTAGCGGCGGGTGATGAGCTCCTGCGGGGCGACGCTGCCCGCGGCGACCAGGCGCAGCAGCGCGGGCATGTCGGTGCGCGCCTTGGCGCCGTAGGAGCCGCGGATCTCCAGCTTGCGGCGTACCAGCCGGGCCAAGTCGACGGCGCCGGTGGAGCCGGCGGGGGCGATGCCGACCACGACCGCGCGCCCGCCGTCGTCGAGGATGTCGAGGGCGGTGCCGAAGGTGGCGGCATTGCCGAGCGCTTCGAAGGCGATGTCGACGCCGTGCCCGTCGGTGAGTTCCCTGACCCGGGCGACCACGTCCTCGGTTGCGGCGTCGACGGTGTGCGTGGCGCCGAGCTTGGCCACGGCGGACAATTTCTCCGCGCCGAGGTCGACGGCGATGATCTGGGCGGCCCCGGCCGCGGCGGCGAGCTGCACGATCGAGGAGCCGACCCCGCCCGCGGCGACCACCGCGATGCGCGCGCCGATCCCGAGTTCGGCGGTGCGCAGCGCACCCAGCGCGGTGAAGGTCGAGCACCCCAAAATGGAGACCTGGTTCAGCGCGACCCCGTCCGGCACCCGGAACACGTCGGTGGCCGGGACGACGCAGTACTCGGCGAGCCCGCCCATGGAGTACATGGCCAGCGGTGACCCATCGGCGGCGGTGAGCCGGGACTCCCCGTCGTAGAGCGCCCCTTTGAGCCGGTTGTAGGCGAAGAACTTCTCGCAGAGGTCCTCCATGCCGCGCACGCAGTGCCTGCAGTCCCCGCACGGCATGATGAAGCTGCACACCACCTCGTCGCCGACGGCGACGCCGGTGACCTCCGGCCCGAGTTCGGCGACCACCCCGGAGACCTCGTGCCCGAGCACCGCGGGGGTGGGGAAGGCGACCTCGGAGCGCAGCACGTGCAGGTCGGTGTGGCACACCCCGCAGGCGGTGACCCGCAGCAGCACCTCGCCGCGCCGGGGCGCGGGGCGCGGGATGTCCTCGATCACCAGCCGGGGTTCCGAACCGTAGTAGACGGCTGCCAGCACCGCACCCTCCTCACCTCGCCGCTCCCACCGCCTCGCTCGCCGGTGGCTCTCGCGGCCATCGTGTCAGCCGGGCGGGCTATCCGGCAGCGGAATCCTCGGCACGGCGCACCGGTGCCGCCGCTCCGGCCTCGAAGGCGCGGGCGATCAGCGCCGAGCGCAGGTACCAGAGGCCGTGCGCCTGGCCGGGGTCGAAGCCGGTGAGCTGGCCGATCCGGCGGAACCGGTGGTCGACGGTGTTGGCGTGCACGTGCAGGGCGCGCGCGGTGCGCTGGCGGTTCAGGTCCTTGGCGATGTAGGTGCGCAGGGTCTGCAGCAGGTCGGGCTGTCCGTCGAGTGGCTCGAGCGCGGCGGCGAGCACGGTGCGCGCCGGGCCGGGCCGGGCGAGCTGGTACTCGAGCACCAGGTCGTCGAAGCGGTGCAGCCGGTGCGGCCAGCCGAGCCGCTGCACCACGTCGAGCAGTTCGTGCGCCTGGTCGGTGGCGAGCGGGATCTCCTCGCGCCCGGCCCGCACGGTGGTCGCGACCAGCGGCACCTGCGCGGCCACCGCGAGCTGGTCGATCAGGGTGTCCAGCGCCTGCTCGGTGTAGCGGTCGGTGGGCAGCAGCACGGTGCCGCCGTCCACGCTGAGCAGCGCCAGCGCGTCGCCGCCGCAGTGATCGGCCAGCGCGGCCTGCAGCCTGCGCAGCTTGCGCCGCGCCACCACCTGCGTGTCGAGCGCGATGTTGTGCTCGTCGCGGTGCGGCGGGACGGCGAGCGCGAGCACGTGGTAGGAGTCGGCGATGGCGACCGCGCTCTCCCTGGCCATGGTGGAGGTGCTGCGCCCGCCGAGCAGTGCGGAGGTGAGCGTGTGCACGGCCGTGTGGTGCTCGGAGACCACCGATTTCAGCTCGCGCACGTAGGCGGTGGAGACCGCGCGGGTGATCCGGTCCTGGATCTCCATGAACTTGCGCGCCAGGTCGACCATGGCGGGGGAGTCGTGCGCGCCTGCCTTGGCCACGATCAGGTCGAAGCCGATGCGCAGCCCCTCGTGCACGGCGTTGTGGATGGCGTCGATCGGGATGCCCTCGCGCGCCCAGTCGGCGGCGGCCTCCTGCACCCGCTCGGTCTTGTCGGTGGTCTCCCTGCCGTCGAGCAGGTCGAGCGCGAGCTCGAGGCAGATCCGGGTGACCACGGTGATCTCGCCGCTCAGCGCGTCACCGGGCAGGGTGCCGCAGGGCACCACATTGTCGGCGAAGTGCCCGACCAGGCGGCGCGCCAGGGTCCGGACGTCGCGCAGGTGGGCGGATGCGGGCCGCCCCGATACGAGCAGATCCGCTGTGGCGGGCGCGTTCTCGATCACCGTTGCCCTCCTGGCTGGGTTGCCCATCGACTCGATCAGCCAGTGGCAACTGTCACAATTGCAGCGTACGTGATCGATAACCAGGGTGGAACCTGTTTCGATGCCGGGTTTTCCGTAGTGAACGCTATGGTAAGTGGGAGTTTGCTGCCACCTCGGGGTGGAATGGTTGCCGGTCGGTGGCCGTCCCCGGCGCCGGGTGGCAGGATCGGGCGGCACCGCGGACGGCGCGGCGCGGCGGCAGGGTTCGAGCGAGGCGAGGATGGCCCGGTGGACGAGCAGCGCGAGTACCGGGTCACCGAACTGGCCGAGCACGCCGGGATCCCGGTGCGCACGCTGCGCTACTACCAGGAGCGCGGGCTGCTCCAGCCGCCCCGCCGGGAGGGCCGCACCGCCTGGTACAGCGCGGCCCACCTGGAGCGATTGCGGCTGATCGGCGACCTGGTCGCCCGCGGCTACCGGCTCGACGGCATCGAGGAACTGCTCACCGCCGCGCAGAAGGGGCGCGGGCTGGCGGAGATCCTCGGCTTCGGCTCGGTCGCCACCGTCGACTGGACGCGCAGCGACCCGGTCGAGCTGACCGCCGCCGAGCTGCGCGCCCGCTTCGGCGAGCAACTCACCCCCGAGGTGCTCGCGGAGGCGATCGAGCTGGGGTACCTGCGCCGCCGCGGCGAGCACTACAGCCACCCCAGCGCCCGGTTGCTGGAGGCGACGCTGACCCTGGTCGCGGTGGGCATTCCGCTGCGCACGGTGCTCGCGATGAGCTGGGAGATCGAGGCGGCCTTCGACCGGATGGCCTTCTCCTTCGTGCACGCCTTCCGCAGCCACGTGCTCGACCGCATGCTCGACGACCCGACCCCGGAGAACCTGGAGCGGCTGATCGGCGCCGTCGCCGAGCTGCGCCCGGTGGCGCGGACCGTGGCCGACGAGCAGTTCGGGCGGGCCATGCGCAGGCGGATCCGGCGCGAGATCACCGAGATGACGCAGTTGATCGCCGAGGCGGCGGGCACGGAGAGCCGCTAGCCGATGCTGTCGCGGTAGTGGGTGGCGATCTCGTCGCTGGTGGTGAGCCAGACGTCGGGCTGCGCGGCGAGGAAGGCCAGCGCCTCGTCCAGGTAGCGGGCCCGGAACGGCTGCCCGATGACGAAGGGGTGCAGCGCGATCGGCAGCACCCGGCCGCTGCCGCCCGCGGCGTCGGCGCGCAGCTGCTCGTACTGGTCGCGCACCAGCCGGACGAAGTCGGGGCCGGTGGTGTTCTTGCCGACGAAGAGACCGATGTCGTTGAGTTCGACGGTGTAGGGAACGCTCAGCATGCCGGGCACGGTGAGCGGGTAGGGCTGATCGTCGTTGGTCCAGTCCAGCACGTAGTCGAGGCCGAGTTCGGCGAGCAGCGCCGGGGTGTCGAAGGTTTCGGTGAGCGCGGGGCCCATCCAGCCGCGCGGGCGGGCGCCGGTGGCCTCGGTGATGGCGGTGACGATCTCGGTGAGTTCGCGGCGTTCGGCGCCGGGGGCGAAGCCGGTGTGTAGCGCCGAGTTGGTGCGGCCGTGTGCCAGCCAGGTCCAGCCGCGCTCGACCCCGGCGCGCACGATCTGCGGGTAGTGCTCGGTGACCTCGGCGTTGAGCAGCACGCTCGGGCGGACCCCGTTGCGGTCGAAGATCTCGGCGAGGCGCCAGAAGCCGACCCGGGCGCCGTAGTCGCGCCAGCCGTAGTTGAGCGCGTCCGGGACGAGGTCGGCGGTGCCGGGCCAGATGCTGGTCGACGGCTTGTCGGGGTGGAAGTGCTCGACGTTGAGCCCGACGTAGACGGCGACGCCGGCGCCGCCGGGCCAGCTCAGCGGTGGCCGCTCGGTGATCGGCCGGTAGTCGAAGGGGACGGTGGGGCGTGTCATGAGAGTCAGTTTCGGCCGTCCGCGCGGCCGGAACGAGAGCTGTTTGTTCTACGATCGGTGAGCTGTACTCACCGATCGAGGTCATCATGGAGCGGTACGAAATCGAGGCGTTTCTCACCCTCGCGGAGGAGCTGCACTTCCGGCGCACCTCGGAGCGGCTCGGGCTGGCGCAGGGGCGGGTGAGCCAGACCATCAAGCGGCTGGAGCAGCGGATCGGGGTGCCGCTGTTCGAGCGGACCAGCCGCCGGGTGGCGCTGACCCCGGTCGGGGCGCAGTTGCGCGACGATCTGGCTCCCGCCTACCGCGAGGTCAAGGCGGCCTACGCTCGCGCGGTCGCCTACGCGCGCGGGGTGGACGGGGTGCTGCGGGTGGGGTTCTCCGGGCAGTGGTCGGCCGATCTGGTGCTGGCCGCGGGCGCGCTGCTGCGCGAGCGGTACCCGTGTGCGACGGTCGCGCCGCAGGAGGTGCCGCTGGACGATCCGCTCGGCGGGTTGCGCGCGGGCGAGCTGGACCTGCAGCTCTCCGAATTCCCGGTCGACGAGCCGGATCTGGTGACGGGGCCGGTGGTCTTCGCCGAGCCGGCCGCGCTGCTGGTGCCGTCCCGGCATCCGCTGGCGCGGCGGGATTCGGTCTCGGTGGAGGAGCTGGCCGCGGTCACGCTGGTGACGGTGGCCGGTGCGGTTCCGGCGTACTGGATCGATCACCGGTATCCGCCGCGCACGCCGTCCGGGCTGCCGATCGCGCGCGGGGCGGCGGCGCCGGGGTTCTCCGAGGTGCAGTCGCTGGTGGCGGCGGGGGCCGGGGTGTCGATCGCGGCGCTGCGGTCGGCGGAGTACAACGCGCGGCCCGGGATCGTCTATGTCCCGCTCCGGGACGCGCCGCCGATCGAGTACGGGCTGACGTGGCCGGTCGGGCGCGAGACGGTGCGGGTGCGGGCGCTCATCGAGGCGGTCATGCTGAAGGCCGGTCGCCCGGTCGTGGCAGCGGCTGTTCCTGCCCGGCGGCCTCCCGGATGAGGGCGGCGAGGACCGCCGGGTGGTCGAGGTGCAGGGCGTGCGCGCCGGGCGCCACCCGGCTGCGCACGCCGAGCAACTCGGTGAGGGCGGCGTCGGCCCGGTAGCGCGGTGCGGGGGAGTCCGCGCCGACGGTGAGCAGCACGCGCTCGGCGATGCCAGCGGGCAGCGGGCGGGGTTCGAAGGCGCGGAACATGCGCAGCTCGGCGGCGATCGTGCCGGGGTCGGCGGTGGTGCGCCCGGCGTGCCAGGAGTCCCCGTACAGCGTCCGGGCGAAGGGGCCGGTCCCGCCGTCGGCGAAGGCCGCAGCGACCGGGGCGAGCAGCCCGGGGACCAGCGACCCGGCGGCCGGTTCGTGCAGCACCGCGGCGACGAACGGCACGCCGCGCGCGGCGAGCTCGAGCCCGAGCGTGGCGCCGCCACTCACCCCGGCGACGACCGCTCCGGCGCAGCGCGGGGCGAGGAAGGCGATCTCGGTGTCGAGGTCACCGGATTGCGGGCGGGTGGGGCAGTCGAGCTCGTATCCGGCGCCGAGCGCGGCGGCGACCCCGGCCCAGACCCGGCCGTCGGTGGCGGTGCCGTGCACCAGCACGACCCTCACCTGCCCGGCACCTCGAACACCACGGTGATGCTGCCGCCGCCGGGCGGCCCCTGGTGCTCGGCCCCGCCCGAGACGTAGACGGCCCCGTCGCCCTTGAGCGCGGCGAGCAGCCCGCCGACGGCGGCGCGGGCGTGCCTGGTGGCGGGGAGGTCGGAGTCGGTGAGCATGGTGTGCCGCAGCCCGCGCACGGTGCCCGCCGGGTCGGCGTCGGCCTTGGCGAAGATCTGGCGCACGGTGCCGCCGCGCGCGGCGACCTCGTCCAGCAGCCCGCGCACGGTGGCGATGTCGATGGCGTCGCGCATCCGGCCGTGCAGGGCGCGCAGCGGGTTGGCGGCGCGGGCGCTCTCGGCGAGTACCAGCACGTGGCAGTCGTCGAGTTCGGCGCCCGCGCTGGTGGAGGCGCGCGCGGAGTCGACGTCGGCGTGCCCGGCGAGCGCGGCTTCGGCGGTGCGGGTGTCGCATTCGCCGAGCGCGACCGCGACCCCGAGCGCGGCGGCCGCGCGGGAGTGCCCCATGGAGGCGTAGGTGTCGGCGGCGACCGGTTCGGCGCCGGCCGCCCGCACCGCGGCGATCCGGTCGGAGGTGAGCAGCGGACATTTCACCAGGACCAGGTGCACGTCGCCGGGGTCGGCGCCGAGTTCGGCGACGAGCTTGCCGACGGTCTCGGCGACCGCGCCGAGCTGGGCGGGGCGCCCGATCTCGGCCGGGTCGAGTGCCCGGGTGCGGCCGGCGGCGGCGACCAGCCCGCGGTCGTGGCCGGGGTGGGCGCGGGGGTCGCGCACGACGAGGTTGACGTGCGGGCTGAGCACGCCCTCGGTGCCGCCGGAGAAGACGGTGATCGCGCCGGGCAGCCGCGGCTCCCAGACGGCGGCGGCCAGGGTGCGGCTGAAGTCGTTGACGCAGCCGTTGCCCTCGGTCTTGCCGATCACGGCGAGCACGTCCTCGGAGCGCAGCCCGGCGGGGCCGAGCGCGGTGAGCGGGGCGAGGTCGTCCGGGCCCGCGGTGGGGACGGTGAGCAGGGCGATGCCGGTCATGCGGGCAGCTCCTCCGGGGTGCGGGTGAGGTGGTGGAAGACCAGGTTCAGGGTGAAGGCGACGAGGACGGTGCTGGTGATGGCGCCGCCGACGATCACCTTCAGCGAGGTGGGCAGCCCGTCGTAGAGCTCGGGCGCGACGATCGGGATCATGCCCGCCCCCATGGCGAGCGAGACGATGAGCAGGTTGTCGGTGCGGGCGTAGTCGACCGTGGCGAGGGTGGCGATGCCGACCCCGGCGACGGTGGCGAACATGACCAGGCTGACCGCGCCGATCACCGGCCCCGGCAGGCTCGCCACCACCTCGCCCATCTTGGGCACCAGCCCGAGCACGACCAGCAGCCCGCCCGCCACCACCACGGCGCTGCGGGCGGCGACCCCGGTCATCCGGACCAGGCTGACGTTCTGCGCGAAGATCGTGTCCGGGAACGAGGTCAGTACGCCCGCCAGCACCGCGGAGAGGCCGTCGGCGGCGAGCCCGCGCCCGATCACGGCCGGGGTGGCCCGCTGCCCGGTGTGCTCGGCGGTGGCGAGCAGGTAGGCGGTGGATTCGGTGAAGATCACCAGCATCACCAGGCACATCGAGACGATGCCCGCGATGGGGAAGGTCGGCGCGCCGAAGGGGAACAGGTCGGGCAGCCCGAGCCAGCCCGCGGCCCCGACGGCGGAGAAGTCGGTGAGCGAGAGCGCGGCGGCGGCGACGGTGCCGAGCACCAGCGCGACGAGCACCGCGGACTGGGCGAGCAGCCCGCGGCCGTAGCGCATGAGCGCCAGGATCAGCAGGATCACCCCCGCGGCGACGAGCAGCCGGGCGCCGCCCGCGGGTTCCTCGCCGAAGGTCATGGTGACGGCCTTGCCGATGAGCGAGAGCCCGATCATGGCGATAGCGGCGCCGCGCACGACGGGCGGGAAGAAGCGCTGCAGGCGGGAGAACGGCACCGCGACCAGCACGCCGAAGATGCCCGCGGCGATCATCGAGCCGTAGACGGCGGAGAGCCCGTACTCCTGGCCGATCAGGATCATCGGGGTGACGGCGGTGAACGAGGCGCCGGCGACCACCGGCATCCGGGCGCCGAGCAGCTTCCCGACCCCGGCGGCCTGCACCACGGTGATGATCCCGGCGACCAGCAGGTCGGCGTTGACCAGCGCCGCGATGACCGAGCGGTCCAGTCCGAGCGCGGCGCCGAAGACCAGCGGCACCGCCACGCAGCCGGTGTACATGACGAGCACGTGCTGCATGCCGAAGAGCACGGTGCGCCACCAGGGCAGGGTGGCGGCGGGCGGGGATTCCGCCGGGGCGAGTACGGACACGGGGACCTCCGGGTTTCTGCTGAGCTACCCCGCTTTTGTATACAACTTCTGTTTCCGGTCGATTACCGTCCGGGTGGATTGCGTTAACTCACCGTGGGCGGCGCGATGTTTTCGGCGTGTTTGTATACAAAATCAGTCGTCGAGTTCGTCCAGCAACGCTTCGTCCTTGGCGATGTGCTCGTCCATCAGGAACCCGGCCTGCACCGGCGAGCCGGAGAGGATGGCGCGCGCGATGGCGGCGTGATCGCTCCACGACTCCTCGCTGCGCGCGTCGAGGTGCCTGCCGAACAGCCACGACACCCGGCCGAGCAGCTGCTCCAGCAGCTGCCGCAGCTGGCTGTTGCCCGACGCCTCGGCCACCAGCTCGTGGAAGCGCAGGACCAGCGGCGGCAGCTCGGCGCGGGCGGCCGCCGAGTGGCTGCGGTCGCGGCCCAGCTCGACCACGCGGGCGAGCTCGGCGGCGACCTCGCCGCCGCGCCTGCGCGCCGCCAGCTGCGCGGCCAGCACCTCGAGCCCGCGCCGCACCTGCACCAGCTCCCTGGCCGCGGTGCCCGACGGCACCGAGACGGTGGCGCCGCGGTACCGCACCAGCGTCACGAACCCCTCGTTCTGCAGCTGGGAGAGCGCTTCGCGGACCGGGATCCGCGACACCCCGAACCGCTCGGCGAGGTCGGTTTCGCGGAGCCGGTCGCCGGGGGCGAGCCGGCCGGCGAGGATGTCGGCGCGCACCGCGTCGGCCACGGCGTCCCGCGGGGCGGGCAGGGCGGGGTCGGGTGCGGCGGTCACGGGGTGAGCGTAGCGAGGGGGGCGCTGCGTCGGGGCGTGGCGACGGGGTAGCCCCACGGGGAATGCCCGCCGTCGAAAGGATCCGCCATGCCCCGTCACGTGCTCGTCGTCGTCTCCGCTGCCGACCGGTTGCCGCTGCAGGGCGGCGGTAGCGCCCCGACCGGGGTCTACCTGGGCGAGCTGGTGGAGCCGGCGGCGGCGCTGCTGGCGGCGGGGGTGCGGCTGTCGTTCGCGACGCCGGGCGGGCGGGCGCCGACCCTGGACGGCACCTCCTGCAGCCTCGCCTACTTCGGCTTCTCCCGGGCGAAGCGCGACGCCGCCTTCGCCACCTACGCGCGGCTGCTCGACGCCGGGCTCGGCGCCCCGATCCCGCTGGAGAAGCTGCACACCGTCGAGCAGTACGACGGGCTCTTCGTGCCCGGCGGGCACGCCCCGCTGGTCGACCTGCTCTACCGCGACGCGCACACCGGCGCCGCGCACAACGAGGACTTCGGCGCGCTGCTCGCGCACTTCCACGCCGCGGGCAAGCCGACCGGGCTGATCTGCCACGCCCCGGCCGCGCTGGCCGCCGCGCCCGAGGTGGACGGGCACTGGCTCTACGCCGGCTACCGGATGACCTGCTTCAAAACCGTGGTCGACACGATGTTGCAGACGGTCCCGGTGGCGCGGCGCTTCCCCGGCAGGCTCTTCGAGCCGGACCCGGCGCGGCTGCTCGGCGAGCTCGGGGGCCGGGTCGAGCAGACCCGGCTGCCGATGGGCAGCAAGGTGGTGATCGACCGGGAGCTGGTCACCGGCCAGGATCCCTACTCCGCGCGGGCGTTCGGCGCGGCGTTCACCCGGCAGGTGCGGGCGGCGGATCGCGCGGCGGCCGGGATGGACGAGATCAGGACGGGAGACTCCGCAGTCGCGCCGCGTCGGTGAGGAACTGGCGCAGCCGGTCGGGGGCGGGGCGGCCGAAGCGCTGGCCCGGCTGGTCGGGTGCCGCGCCCGCCGCTGCCGCACAGGGGTCGCCGATCGGGATGGTGCCGGGGGCGAACCAGTCGCCGGGGACGTCGGCGCTGTGCACGGTGCGGCCGGTGGCGGCCTCGTAGACGGTGAGCCGGTAGCGGCCCGCGATCAGGGTCAGCGCGGAGCCGTCCTGGTAGCGGCAGTTCGCGACGGGTTCGCCGACGCCGGTGCGGGTCGCGCAGGCCACCCACTGCACGTCCTCGGGGCGGGTGGCGCGGGGCAGGGCGGGGTCGCCGGGCGGGCTCACGGCGTTGAGGTCGCCCGCCGCGTAGACCCCGACCGGGCCCGGTTTCGGCTCGGCGGCGCCGGCGAAGCCGTCCGGGTTGTCGCACATCGCCGCGTAGTCGGCGAGGGCGGGCCGGTTCTCCCGTGCCACGTGCACCCCGACGAAGAAGACGGCGACCACGGCGGCGAGGGCGAGCACCAGGGCGGTGCCGCCCACCCGGAAGCGGGGCCAGGACTCGGTGTCGAACGCCGACCGGAGTTTCTCGCCGCGAGACGGGGGTGGGGAGTAGTGGTTCCGGGGGCGGAGGGGTCGGGGGTCGGCGCTGTATTCGATGCGGCGGGGTGGGCGTTGTTCGGCGGCGGGTGGGGTGGGGCGGTGCCGGGGCATTTCGTCGGTCGGGGCGGCGTCGTAGGGGGAAGGTGCCGTGAACGAGGGGCGCTGGGGCGGGGGTGCCGCGTTCGCCGGGGTTCGGGTGAGGCGGACGCCGCGGGAACGGGGTTGTTCGGGGGGCGCGGAGTTCGCCTGCGGGCGTCCGGGCAGTGGGGTCCAGGGGGCGGCGGCCGGGGTGCGTCCGACCGCGAACGGCTCGTCGGGCCGGCCGTCGGTTATCCGCACGTCCGACACTCGGGCAGCGGCTTCGTGGTTGTCGCGCACCCTGTCCTCGGCCACCCCGGTGCCGGCGTCTCCGGCCCATCCGGACGCGGGCGACTCGGGGTGAGCGCCGCGCCGCGGTGCGTCCACCTCGGTGATCGCGCTCGGCTCCGCCTTCCGCGCGCCGGCTCGGTGCCGCGGCCGCTCCGGAAGCGGCGGGATCGGCGCGAGCCACGGCGGGCGCCCGGGGGCGGCCGATGCCATCGCCGGAACCCGCTCCGGAGCCGCGGATTCCGCGCGCCGCGGGTCGTCCGGCTCGAGGTCGTCGTCGGTGGAGACCGAACCGGAGGCATCGTCGGCCTGTTCCGGTGACCGGTCGCGGCGGTCGACGTCGTCCGACAGGACGGGCCCGTGCTCCGCGTCGCCTGCGAGCCCGTGCGGCGCGCCCGCGCTGTTCGGTGAGCCGTCCAGCGCGCCCGTCCGGGGAACCGGTTCTTCGGCCACTCGGTCGTACGGGCCTGCGGCCGCTTCCGAACCGCTGTCGCCGGTTTCGGGAGGGGCATCCCCATCCGCTCCCGACGGTGGCTCGGCGGCGGCGGTGACGGCCCCCTGCGCCGCCACCTCCGCCGCCGAAATCTCGTCTGCCGCTGCGAATCCCTCGCGGGCGAGCGCTTCGGCGGAGGGCAGCAGCTCCGTGAGTTCGAGTTCGGCGAAGGCGGCGGTGAGCGCGGCGACATCCCAGCGGACATCGCCTCCGGTCCGGCGCCGGAAGTACCGCTCGACCGCGTCGGGATCCGCGCTCCCGGCGACGACGACAGCGCCGCCGGTCGGCTCGGGCGGTTCGGGACGGCTGACCGCCGACCCGGGCGCGGTGACGAGAACGGCGAGCTCGTCGACGAGTTCGGGTAGTCCGGCCCGCTTCAGCCGGGCCCGCAGCCCGGTGGCGGTCTGCGCGGCCCGCACATCGGGGGTCAGGCTGGCGACGGGAAGGTCGAGATCGGCGGGCGCGGAGCCGATCCGCCACCGCTGCTCGGTGTCGAGCACCCCGGATTGGCTGCGCCGCAGCCCGGCGATCTCGACGACGGTGCAGTGCTCCGGTGTCCAGACGAGGACGTCGGCCCGGCGCCCCGGCCCGCCCGCGACGCCGGGAAGCTTGCAGCCGAAGACGGCGAGGCCGCCGAGCCCGCGATCGGGCCCGTGCCAGCTCTCGAACCATCGCCGGACAAGTTTCTCGGGACCGGAGAACGTACTGTCCTGCGCGATCACGATCATCTCGCGCCCCCTGGACGGGAAAGTCGAACGGTGCAGTGCCTCAATAGAATACGATGCCCTCCCGGCCGGATTTCCAGTGCCTCCGCGCGCGGTGGCGGTGACACGGCGGCGCAAGGGCGGCGCGATGGCGGGGCCGGGGTGTTTCACCCCGGCGGGGTCAGTGCTCCGAACCGGTGTTCCCGCCAGATCGCGCGCGACGGCTCCTCCGGGTAGCGCCCGGTCACCCCTGCTTCCCCGTAGATCCGGGTGGCCCTGGCCTCGGGGTCGTACCGCGTCCAGCCGGGGTCGCCGGTGCGGGCGAAGCGCACCCACTCGTCGCGCAGCTGCTGGGCGAGGACCGGAAGCTGTTCGGCGGCACCGGCGATGGCGGCGGGGTGGTCGCGCGCGTCGGCGTCGGTGAGGGTGCCGAAGAGGATCAGGACGTCGAGGCTGTGCGAGGCGCCCTGGTCGTGCCGGAAGCTCCAGCACAGTTCGTAGAGCCACACCGCTCCGCCGCCGGCGTGCGCGGCGTCGGCGAGGTGCAGGGTCGGCATGCGGAAGAGCCAGTCGGCGTGCAGCGTTTCGTGCAGCTGCGCGCGGCTCGCGCCCGGGTAGGCGGCGCGGTAGCGGTCGTGGTCGGCGAACCAGTGGAACGCGGCGTCGATCAGCTCGTCGGTGGCGGCGCCGGGCGCGGCGGCGAAGAGCCGGTATTCGTCGCGGGTGTGCCCGGTGAGGATCTCGACCTCGCGCGCGGCGCCGGCGGCGAGCGCCTGCCAGGGATCGCGCGGGAGCACCTCGCCGTCAACGACGGGGGAGAACGGCGAGGGGGTGAGCGCGACGCGCCCCCACCGGCCGGTGTACTCGGGCATGCGCGCCATGACCTCACCGGTCGCGGCCACCAGCGCCCCCGGCGCGAACCGGGACAGCTCGGCGCGGGTCGCCCGCGCCCCGACCCGGGCGGCGATGTCGGTGGCGATCCGTACGGCGAGCGCGGGCGTGAAGAACGTGCCCGGCACGCTCATGGGGACCGCCCGCCGGAAGAGCCCGCGTGCCGCGGGCACGGCGAGCAGCGCCGCGATGCAGCCCGCACCGGCGGATTGGCCGACCAGGGTGACGTTCGCGGGGTCACCACCGAATGCGGTGATATTTTCCCGCACCCAGTGCAGTGCGGCGAGCTGGTCGAGGATGCCGCGATTGTCCGGGGCGCCGTCGAGGTGCGCGAAGCCCTCGACCCCGACCCGGTAGGTGAGCGTCACCAGCACGACCCCGGCGCGCGCGAGCACGGTCCCGTCCTGGTGCGGATTGTCCGGTCCGCCCTCGTAGTAGCCGCCGCCGTGGATCCAGACCAGGACCGGCAACCGGGCGGCGCCCGGCGCGGGCGACCAGATGTTCAGGGTGAGGTGCCCGGTGTCATCGGGGTGGCCGGGTTGCGGCATGAAGGGGCCGAACGCCAGTGCTTCGCGCACGCCGTCCCACCGCGGGATCGGGACGGGTGCGGCGAAGCGTCGCGGGCCGAAGGGCGGCAGCGCGTAGGGGATGCCGCGGAACACGGCGACGCCGTCGGTCCACTGCCCGCGGACGGCGCCGCAGCCGCTCCTGACCTCGATCACCCGGGCACTCTACTCACCGAGCGATCGCTCACAGTTTGCTGGATTCGATCTCCGGGTACGCGATGCCAAGGACGACGGAAGGAGCGAGGTGGCCACGATCGCGAAGGACAGGCGGTGGCCCGCGACGGACTCGCTGGCCAGGACCACGCTCGGGGTGGCGACCGCGGCGGTGGTCGGCTCGGCGGCGACCACGTCGGGCAGCGCCTGGTACCGGCAGCTGCGCAAGCCGCGGTTCCAGCCGCCGCCCGCCGCTTTCCCGGTGGCGTGGACGCTGCTCTACGCCGACCTGGCGTTCACCTCGGCCCTGGCGCTGGAGAACGCCCCCGACCCGGGCTACGCGGAGCGGGTGCAGCGCGCGCTGGCCGCGAACCTGGTGCTGAACGCAGGCTGGACCTGGGTGTTCTTCCGCGCGCACCGGCTCGGCGCCGCCACCCTGACCGCGGCGGCGCTCACCGCGAGCAGCGCGGACCTGACCCGCCGGGTGGCGGCGGCGGATCCGCGCGGGCGCGCGCTGATCGCCTACCCGGCCTGGTGTGCCTTCGCGACGGTGCTGTCGGCCGCCCTGTGGCGCCGCAACCGCGGCTGATACCGGCCGCCGCCCGCGCTCGCCCACGCCCACCACCGGGTCGGGCGGCGGGTGTGGGGGTTCACCGAGGCGCTGGCCCGGCAACGTGGCTCACCCCGCGGCGCCCCGCCCCTCGCCCGGGGCGACGGGGCTCAGCCCGCGGCGCCCGGCCCTTCGCCCAGGTAGAAGGCCCTGGTCCGATCGGCGGCGTCGAGCGCGTCCCGCTCCGGGCTCCCGCCCTCGACGGCGGCCTGCCCCCACGCCGCGGCCGCTTCGCGGATGAACCGCTTGGCCTGGTCGCTCTGCTCCCACTGGGTGGCCTCGGGCGGCAGGTCGTGCCCGGCCAGGTGCGAGGCCATGCCGAGGAACGACAGGTCCCAGCCGAGGCCGAGGGCTCCGGGGCCGAACTGGTCCCACATCTCGGCGGGGGTGTCGCCGGAGTGCCGCAGCGTGAGCCGCGCCGCCTCGGCGCCGACCGGCTCGAGCGCGACGTCGACCCAGGTGACGGCCCCGCCGAACTCCCAGGTGATGCGGAACGAGCGCGGCGGCTCGCACTCCTCGACGACACCGCTCGCATTGCCCTCGATCTGGAATCGCCCATCGATCCGCAGCTCCCCGGTGACGGGGGCGAACCAGCGGGGGAGCCGCTCGGTGGTGGTGCAGGCGTCCCAGAGGTCGTCGACGGTGGTGGCGTAGACCTGGCTCAGCTCGACGATGGTGGGCACGGCGGCCGCGCCGGTCTCGTGCGCGCCGATGGTGACGCCGCGCCGCACCTCGTGCAGCTGCCGGTCGACGTCGATGGGTGCGGTGACCTGGTCATCGGTCATGGGGGTTGTCCTTCCTCGGTTCGTCGGGTGCGTTTGCCGCGGGCGATCTCGGTGTCGAGGGCGTGGAGCCGGGCGGTCCAGAAGTGCCGGAAGTGGCCGAGCCAGCGGTCCACCTCGCGCAGCGGCTCCGGCTCGACCACGTAGAGCCGCCGGGTGCCGTCGGCGCGGACCGAGGCGAAGCCGTTGTCGCGCAGCACCTTCAGGTGCTGGGAGACGGCGGGCTGGCTGATCCCGAACTCCGCCCGCACCTGCTCCGCCAGCTCACCGGCCGAGCGTTCCCCGTCGGCGAGCAGCTCGAGCAGCCGCCTGCGCACCGGGTCACCGAGAACATCGAACGCGTGCACGACCCGATATTTCAGGAAGAACTTATATAAGTCAAGAGTGAATTACACCCCCTTGGGCGCCTGCTGCTTCATGAAGCCGAAGAGGTACCCGGCGACGCGGCGCATCTGGATCTCCTCGGCGCCTTCGGTGATCCGGTAGCGGCGGTGGTGCCGGTAGATGTGCTCGAAGGGCTTGTGCCGGGAGTAGCCGAGCCCGCCGTGTACCTGCATGGCGCGGTCGGCGGCTTCGCAGCAGAGCCGGTTGGCCCAGTAGTTGCACATGGAGACCTGAGCGGAGACGGTGAAGGCGCCGTCGCGGTCCATGGTCCATGCGGTCTTGTGGATGAGCGCGCGCAGCATCTCGCACTGGGTGTGCAGCTCGACCAGCGGGAACTGGATGGCCTGGTTGGCGGCGAGCCGCTTGCCGAAGGTGCGGCGCTGGTTGGCGTAGGCGACGGCCTCGTCGATGCAGTACTGGGCGGCGCCGAGGCTGGCGGCGGCCTGGCGGATCCGGTTCTCGTTGAAGAAGTGCTGCACCACGGCGAGGCCGCGGCCCTCGCGGCCGAAGATCGCCGAGTCCGGCACCCGCACGGCGTCGAGGGAGATGCGGGCGTGGTCGGTGGGCATGTTGAAGGTCCAGAGGAATTCCTCGACGGTGAAGCCGGGGCTGTCGACCGGGACCAGGAAGGCGGTGATGCCGGTGGCGTCGCCGGGTGCGCCGGAGGTGCGGGCGAAGATCAGGTCGGTGTCGGCGCGGTGGATGCCGGTGTTCCAGGTCTTGGCGCCGGTGATGACCCAGTCGGCGCCGTCGCGCACGGCGGTGGTCTCCATGTGGGTGGCGTCGGAGCCGTGATCGGGTTCGGTGATGCCGAAGGCGAAGCCGCGGTCGCCGGTGGCGAGGTCCTCGAGCCATTCGGCCTGCTGTTCGGGGGTGCCGTATTCGAGCATGAGCAGCAGTCCGACGTTGTTGCCGACGACGGCGTGTTCGTTCTGCAGGTCGCAGTGCAGCCCGAGGCCCTTGCGGGCGAGGTGTTCGCGGATGACGGCCATGTCGAGGTTGCCGCCGCCGCGGCCGCCGTGCTCGACGGGGAAGGGGTAGCGCAGGTGTCCGGCGGCGTCGGCGCGGCGGCGGGCCTCGTCGAGCAGCGCCTCCCATTCGGCGTTGGGCAGCCCGTCGCGGTCCCAGTCGGTGCGGGCGTCCTCGCGGCGGTGGTCGAAGAAGCGGTTGTTGTCGCCGGTGTGCTGCAGCGGGACGATCTCGCGCTCGATGAATTCGTCGAGTTCGGCGAGGTAGGCGGTGAGCGCGGCGGGCAGCTCGAAATCCATGGTGTTCCTTCCTCAGGTCGGCCGGGTCTGCATGAGCAGGTCCCATTCGATCTCCGGGATGCGCCGCCCGCTGGCGGCCATCACGATGTCGCGGACGCTGCCGTCGGTGTGCGCGGCGGCCTGCCCGGCCAGCCCGATGCCCCAGGCCAGCGTGGCCAGCGTCTTCCACCAGCGGAAGCGGTCGGGGTCGAAGTCGCCGCCGGCCTCGGTGTAGCCGCGGACGAAGGGGTCGCGTCCGGCGAAGCCGCCGAATTCGCGGTCGTCGGCGCCGAAGCGCCACATGCGCAGGGCGGCCCAGGCGGCGTCGCGCATGGGGTCGCCGTAGCGGTGCGCGCCCTCCCAGTCGAGGACCGCGCGGATACCGTCGGGGCCGATGACGAGGTTGCCGTTGCGCAGGTCGGTGTGCAGGATCGCGGGGCGCGGGGGCGGGGCGGGGACGTCGCGGGCGAGGCGGCGCAGCGCGAAGGCGAAGGCGGGGCGGTCGGCGAGCAGCGCGGCGACGCCCTTCTCGGCTTCGGCGAGCGCGGCTTCGGCCGGGTTCGCGCCCGCGGTGCCCGGCAGCTCGGCGGGGGCGAGCGCGGGGTCGACGGCGTGCAGCCGGGCCATGGCGTGGCCGAGCTGGGTGGCGATGCGTTCGCCGTTGCCCTCGGCCGCGACCAGCCGCAGCACCCGGCGCGGGACGGTCTCGCCCGCGATCCGGGCCGAGAGCAGGAAGGGCTCGCCGACGATGGCGGGGTCGGGGCAGACGCTCACCAGCTCCGGGACGGCGACCCCGGCGCTGCGGGCCAGCTCGCGCACGGCGGCCTCGGCGGTGACCGGGAGCAGCTGGATGCCCGCGGGCACCAGGGTGGCGACCAGGGCGAGCGGGCGCCCGCCGACGGTGGCGTCGACGGCGACATTGCGGCGCCTGGCCCCGGCCGAGAGCGGGTGGACGGCGTCGACGGTGGCGGGTTCGCCGAGCGCCGCGCTCAGGTGCCGGGCGAGCCCGGCGGCGAGGTCGGGGCTCATTCGCCGGTCCAGGCGTCGTAGCCGGGCTTGGCGATGGCGAGGTCGGCGCGGGCGATCTCGACCAGGGCGGCCCATTCGGCGTGCTCGTCACCCGCGGGAAGCGCTGCCAGCGCCCGCTGTTCGCGTTCGGCGGCGGCCGGGCCGAGCTCGGCTTCGCGGGCGAGGATGCGGGCCAGGTTGGCCCCGACGCGGGCGCGGTGCCGCAGCTCCGGCGGGAGCGCGGGCAGGAGCACCTCGCCGAGCAGTTCGGCCAGGTCGTCGAGGAGTTCCCGGGCCGAGGGACGGTACTGCATCCGCGCCGCCTTCCGTCACGTCGTCGTGGCGTTCGTACCGTAGCGCATCCTACGGAGGTTGTGCGGGCAGGTGCTGTCAGTTGCCACGCCGGTCGGCGAGATGCATTGCGTGCGAGGGATTTCCGGTGCGGCCGGTCAGCGCGCGATTTCCGATTCGCCGGTTTCACACCCCCCGGCCCGGGTAGTTGCCGGACCGTAACCAGGAGACGGCGCCGACACTCGCAGGCCGACGGCGCAATACCGGTCACCGCGGCAGCGCAGCGGTTACCGTTGCGCCCGATATTTCCTTCTCGCTCCACCGATCACGTCCGATCGCTCCCTTGCCGCGCGCGTCCGGCGGCAGCCACGCACGAGGAGGCCCGATGAGCACGATGTCCGGAACACGCCAGGCCGCGGTCGGTTCGCCCGTCCCGCCGGGACCGCCGGACACCCCGGGCCCGGACGGGTCCCGGCTGCACATCGCGCTCGTCGCCCCGCCCTACTACGAGGTGCCGCCCAGCGGCTACGGCGGGGTGGAGGCGGTGCTCGCCGACCTGGCCGACGCGCTGGTGGTGCGCGGGCATCGGGTGACGCTGCTCGGCGTCGGGCGTCCCGGGACCAGCGCCCGCTTCGTCGCGGTCTCCGACACCCCGGCCGCGGCCCGGCTCGGCGAACCCTTCCCCGAGGTGGTGCACGCACTCGCCGTCCGGCGCGCGATCGAACAGCTGCACGCGAGCGATCCGGTCGACGTCATCCACGACCACACCTTCGCCGGCGCGCTGAACGCGCCCGCCTTCGCCCGGCTCGGCATCCCGGCGGTGATCACCGTGCACGGCTCGGTCGATTCCGAGCTGGCCGACTACTACCGCGAGATCGGCGACAGCGCCGGACTGGTCGCGATCAGCGACCGCCAGCGGGCGCTCGCCCCCGACCTGAACTGGGTCGGGCGGGTGCACAACGCGCTGCGCCCGGCGGACTGGCCGTTCGAGCCGGTCAAGGGCGACTACGCGCTGTTCCTGGGCCGGTTCTCCCCGGACAAGGGGCCGGATCTGGCGATCCGGGCCGCGCACGCGGCCGGGGTGCCGCTGGTGCTGGCGGCCAAGTGCAGCGAGCCGATGGAGCGCCGCTACTTCGAGCAGACCGTGCGCCCGCTGCTCGGCCCCACCGACACCCTGGTCGGCGAGGCCGACGCCACCGCCAAACGCAGGCTGCTGGCCGGGGCGCGCTGCCTGCTGTTCCCGGTGCGCTGGGAGGAGCCGTTCGGCATGGTGCTGATCGAGGCGCTGGCCTGCGGCACCCCGGTGGTGGCGCTGCGCGCGGGCGCGGTGCCCGAGATCCTCACCCACGGCGTGACCGGCATGATCGCCGACGACCCCGCCGAGCTGCCCGCCGCCCTGCACCGGGTGACCGCGCTCGACCCGCGCGACTGCCGCCGCGCCGCGGAGACCAGGTTCGGGGTGGAGCGGCTCGCGGCGGGCTACGAGCACGCCTACCGCGCGGTGCGCGCGCGCCGCGCGGCGGCTCCGGTCGGTGCCCGCGCATGACCGAGCCGCAGACCCTGCCGTACCGCGGCGAGCTGCCCTTCGACGCCAGCCCGCAGACGGTCACGCTGGTGGAGGCGACCACCTTCTGCGCCTCGGACCCGCGCGGCGACATCGGCGGCGCGGCGGCCGGGCTCTACTACCGCGACACCAGGCTGCTGTCGCGCTGGGAGTTGCTGGTCGACGGCCACCCCGCCGAGCAGCTCGCGCTCGACATGCCGGGGCCGGACGAGGCCAGGTTCGTGCTGCGGGTGCCGCCGCGCAGCGGGCTGGCCGACAGCACGCTGCTGATCGAGCGGCGCAGGCTGGTCGGGGAGGGGCTGGCCGAGACCATCACGGTGCGCAACCTCGGCCACGAGGACACCGTGCTCGGGCTGGTGCTGCACGCCGACGCCGACTTCGCCGGGCTGCTCGCGGTGAAGCAGGGCCGCGCGCACCAGGTTCCGGTGGAGGCGACCCCGGCCGAGCACGAGCTGCTGCTGCACGACCAGAGCGGCACCGGGCACGGGGTGGCGGTGCGCGCCACCGGCCCGGCCCCGGTGATCGTGCCCGGCCAGCTGCAGTGGCAGGCGGTGGTGCCCGCGCAGGGCGAGTGGGAGACGCGGCTGCTGGTGCAGCCGATCAGCGGGCACCGCCGGGTGGAGGTGACCTGCCTGGACCGCTGCGCCGAGCACCCGGCGAGGCACTGGCGCGCCACCCCGACCGCGCTCACCGCGACCGCGCCCGCACTGGATCTGGTGCTGCGCCGCACCGACACCGACCTGGGCGCGCTGCGCATCGAGGACTCCGCGGCAGGCGCGGGCTATGTGGCGGCGGGCGCGCCCTGGTTCATGACGCTGTTCGGCCGCGACAGCCTGCTCACCTCCTGGATGACGCTGCCGCTGGACCACGGGCTTGCGCTGTCGACGCTGCGCGAGCTGGCCGCGACCCAGGGCGCGCGGGTGGACGCCTTCACCGAGGAGCAGCCGGGCCGGATCATGCACGAGCTGCGCCACGGCGGCCGGGACTGGCACGACGCGGTGACCTACGGCTCGGTGGACGCGACCCCGCTGTTCGTGGTGCTGCTGGCCGAGGCGCGGCGCTGGGGCGCCCCGGACGCCGAGGTGGAGGCGCTGCTGCCCGCGGCGGACGCGGCGCTGCGCTGGATCACCGAGTACGGGGATCGCGACGGCGACGGGTTCGTCGAGTACCGGCGGCTCTCCGATCAGGGGCCGGTGAACCAGGGCTGGAAGGGCAGTTTCGACGCGGTCACCGATGCCAGGGGCCGCCCGGCCGGGCCGTCGATCGCGCTGGCCGAGGTGCAGGGGTATGTGTACGCGGCGTACCTCGCGCGCGCGGAGCTGGCGGCGGCGTTCGGCGATGCCCGCACCGGCGCGGTGATGTGGGCCGCGGCCGAGGAGCTGCGGGCGCGTTTCGACGAGGCGTTCTGGATTCCCAAGCACGGCTGGTACGCCTTCGGCCTGGACGGCGACAAGCAGCAGGTCGACGCGCTGACCAGCAATGCCGCCCAGTGCCTGTGGACCGGGATCGTGGCCGACGAGCGCGCCGAGGAGCTGATCGACCGGCTCGCGGGCCCGGCGATGAACAGCGGGTTCGGGCTGCGCACGCTGGCCGACGGGATGGGCGCCTACAACCCGATGAGCTACCACAACGGCTCGATCTGGCCGCACGACACCGCGCTCGCGGTGGCGGGGCTGGCCCGCTACCGGCACGTGAGCGGGGCGGCGGAGCTCGCGGAGTCGCTGGCGGCCGGGCTGCTGGACGCCGCGGAGCGTTTCGGCGGGCGGCTGCCCGAGCTGTTCTGCGGGTTCCCGCGCGCCCGCTTCGACCCGCCGATCCCGTATCCGGCGGCGTGCTCGCCGCAGGCGCTGGCCAGTGCGGCCCCGCTGCTGCTGGTCCGCGCCCTGCTGGGCCTCGAGCCCGACCTGCCGCGCCGAACCCTGCTGCTCACCCCGCGGCTGCCTGCGGCCTGGGGCGAGGTGCGGCTGACCGACCTGCGCCTCGGCGGGGCGAACGTGCACGTGATCGCGCGCGGTGACACCGCCCGGGTCGAGGGGCTGCCCGCGGGCTGGCACCTCGACATCCGCTGAGGATCAGACGGTCTTCTCCCCGGCCGGGGTATCGGTGGCGTCGTCCGGTCTCCCGGCTCGGGAGGGGTTGTTGTCGGTGGCTTCGGGGGCCGGTTCGGTGACGACGTCGATCTGCTCGCCGAGGTAGCGCACGACCACGGCGACGATCGCCACGACCGGTACCGCGAGGAAGGCGCCGACGATCCCGTAGAGGGAGCTGCCCGCGGTGACCGCGAGCAGCACCACCACCGCGTGCAGCTTCATGCTGCGGCTCTGCAGCACCGGCTGCAGCACGTTGCCCTCCAGCTGCTGCACCGCGATGATGATGCCGAGCACGATGAGCGCGGTGGTGAAGCCGTTGCCGACCAGCGCGACCAGCACCGCGAGCGCGCCTGCGACGAAGGCCCCGACCACGGGGACGAAGCCGCCGATGAAGGTGATGACGGCGAGCACCATGGCCAGCGGGACGCCGAGGATCACCAGCCCGGCACCGATGAAGATCGCGTCGATCAGGCTGACCAGCGCCTGGGTGCGGATGAAGCCACCGAGGGTGACCCACATCCGGTTGAGCACCTCTTCGACGTGGCGCCCGCTGCGGCTGCCGAGCAGCAGGTGCAGCCAGGGCAGGAACCGCGGCCCGTCCTTGATGAAGAAGAAGACCAGCACCAGCACCAGGAAGATGCCGATGAGCGCGGAGGTGGCGGTGGTGACACCGGTGAAGACCCCGCCCGCGATCTGCTCGGCGCTCGATTGCAGCCGCTGCACGATGGCGTCGACCGCCGAGTCGAGCTGTTCGTCGCGGACCCGCAGCGGCGGCCCGCGCAGCCAGTCGCGCACCTGGTTGACGCCCTCGGTGGACTTGTCGCCCAGGTCGGGGGCCTGGTCGACGACCGAGGGAACGATCAGCGCGATCACCCCGGCCAGGACGCCGATGAAGCCGAGCAGCGAGATGGTGGCGGCCAGCGCGGGCCGCAGCCCGTGGTTGACCATCCAGCGGGTCGGCGGCCAGAGCACGGTGGCCACGACGATGGCCATCGCCACCGGCAGCAGGATCACCCAGAACTTGGCGATGAGGTAGCCGAGCACCCAGGCTCCGGCGGCGACCGCGACCAGGCACAGCGACCACTTGGCCAGCCAGAGGAAACCCCGGCCGATCACCTCGCCCCGGTCACGCGCCTGCTCGGGCTTTCGGGTGCCGTGTTCGACGGCGTCTTCCGCGCTCACGCGGCCAGTTTCGCACGAAGGGGCGCGAATCCGCGCCGGGCCGGGTCGGGTTGTCTGGTCACGGCTGCCGCGATGCCCGCTGGCGGTGCGCGCAAACGTGGCCGGTCCGGTGAGAACGGCACGCGCACATCGAATTCCGTCCCGGCGTGTGCTGCGCCACGCCCGGGCGGTGTTTCGGTTTCCGACAGGGTTGACGGAAAGATTGCGGGGCAATCACGAATCACGGCCGGGCGGCGTCCCGGCACCGGGCCCCGACGGGCCCGGCGGAGCTGGAAGGACGTGGGAGGAATGGCGCGCCGGGAAGCGGAGTTGGTGGCGGCATTCGTCCGCCTCGCGGACACACTGGTCGACGACTACGACCCGATGGACCTGGTGCAGTACCTGCTCGACCGTGCCGTCGAGCTGCTGCCGCCGGCCGACAACGGCGCGGTGCTGCTGGTGGACGAGCACGGCGACCTGCAGGTCTTCGCCTCGACCGACGAGACGGCGCGCTGGCTGGAGCTGCTGCAGCTGCAGTCCCGCAACGGGCCGTGCCTGGAGTCCTACCGGACCGCCGAGCGGGTCGTCACCGAGGACCTGAAGCGCGACCGGGAGCGCTGGCCGGAGTTCGCCGACACCGCCTACGAGCAGGGGCTGCGCTCGGTGTACGCGCTGCCGCTGCGGCTGCGCGACGACCGCCTCGGCGCGATGAACCTGTTCAGCACCGACCCCGAGACCCGGCTGTCCGACGACGATCTCGCGGTCGGCCAGGCGCTGGCCGACATCGCCGCGATCGCGCTGCTGCGGGCCAGGCAGCTGGCCGACACCAGGACGGTGAACAACCAGCTGCAGACCGCGCTGCAGTCGCGGATCGTGATCGAGCAGGCCAAGGGCGTGCTCTCGGCGCAGGGCGAGCTGCACCCGGAGACGGCGTTCGCCGCGCTGCGCGGCTACGCCCGCCACCACCGGCGCCGGCTGCCGGAGCTCTCCCGCGACGTGGTGGAGCGTTCGGTGGACGCCGCCGAGGTGCTTGCCTTCGCCGCGGCGCGCTCGGGCGAGCGGTAGCGGTCAGGGCAGCGGGTGCTCGTCGTCGTCGGCGCGTTCGTGCACGGTGAGCAGCAGGTGGTCGAACCGGGTGCGCAGCGCGACGTCGGCGTCGGCGCTCGCGACGAGCTCGGCGATCAGCCGCGCGGCGAGCGTGCGCAGTTTGACGTTGGTCTCCTGGGAGCGCCAGGCGAGCACCCGGAAGGCCTGGTCGGCGCTGATCCCGTAGACCAGCATCATGGCGCCCTTGACCTGTTCGATGGCGGCGCGCGATTCGTAGAGCTCGGGCAGCACGCCGTCGAGGGTGGCCTTGCGGCTCTCGGCGAAGGTGTCGGTGACGTCGATGTAGTAGCCGCCGGTGCCGAGCACGGTGCCGTCGTCGCCGGTCAGGTGGTCGCCGACGACGAGCACGTGGCGCACCGTGCCCGCGCGGTCGATGATGCGGTGGCTGCTGCAGAAGGGCTCGCCGGTGTCGATGCTGCGGGCGATGGTGGCGGCGACCTGGTCGCGGTCGTCGGGGTGTTTGTGCGAGAGCAGCAGCTCGGTGGTGGCCTGCACGGCGCCGTCGGCGTAGCCGTGCATGGCGGCGACCTCGTCGGACCATTCCCACCGCTGGTCGGCGAGCCAGAACCGGAAACCGCCCGCGACCTGGGCGCGGCCGCCGCCGAGCAGCTCGGCGCCCCCGGGCAACCCGTCCTCGGCCGCCGGCGTGCGCAGCGCGGCACCGAGCACGACGGCATCACTGTTCGCCTGGTCCATACCCCTACCTCTTCCGACGAAATCGATTCGCCGCAGGCCACCGGGGTCTGGGGTAGCGCGTGACGCCGAACAGAATATCCAATGCCGGTGACAGGCGGGGTGCGGGGGCACCGGTGTTGATCTTGAAACCGTCCGGTACTTCCGATCGGGGTGATCGCACCGGCGGCACCGGGGCCGCGCCGGATGGTAGGAAAGGGGACGTGTCCGCAACTGGCGATCCCTCCGGCCCCCCTCCCGACTCCAGCGCCGTCGCCGAGGTCGTCGACCTGGTCAGCGCGCTGATCCGCTTCGACACCTCCAATACCGGCGAACTGGCCACCACCAAGGGCGAGGCCGAGTGCGCGCGGTGGGTGATCGAGCAGCTCGAGGAGGTCGGCTACACCACCGAGTACGTGGAGTCCGGCGCGCCGGGCCGCGGCAACGTCTTCGCCCGGCTGCCCGGCGCCGATTCCTCGCGCGGCGCGCTGCTGATCCACGGCCACCTCGACGTGGTGCCCGCCGAGGCCGCGGACTGGAGCGTGCACCCGTTCTCCGGCGCGGTCCGAGACGGCTACGTGTGGGGCCGCGGCGCGGTCGACATGAAGGACATGGTCGGCATGTCGCTGGCGCTGGCCCGCCAGTTCCGCCGCGAGGGAACGGTCCCGCCGCGCGACATCGTCTTCGCCTTCCTCGCCGACGAGGAGAACGGCGGCAAGTGGGGGTCGCAGTGGCTGGTCGAGCACCGCCCCGACCTGTTCGACGGCATCACCGAGGCGGTCGGCGAGGTCGGCGGCTTCTCGCTGACGGTGCCGCGCCAGGACGGGAGCGACCGCCGCCTCTACCTGGTGGAGACCGCGGAGAAGGGGCTGGGCTGGATGCGGCTGCGCGCCAAGGCGCGCGCCGGGCACGGCTCGTTCCTGCACGAGGACAACGCGGTCACCATCCTGGCCAGGGCGGTGGCGCGCCTCGGCACGCACACCTTCCCGCTGGTGGTCTCGGATTCGGTGGCCGAGTTCCTGGCCGCGGTGAGCGAGGAGAGCGGCCTGGAGTTCGATCCGGCCGGCCCCGACATCGAGGGCAGGCTGGCCAAGCTGGGCACGATCTCCCGGATCATCGGCGCCACCCTGCGCGACACCGCGAACCCGACCATGCTCAGCGCAGGCTACAAGGCCAACGTGATCCCGCAGACCGCGGAGGCGGTGGTGGACTGCCGGGTGGTGCCGGGCCGCCAGGCCGAGTTCGAGCGCGAGGTGGACGAGCTGATCGGCCCGGACGTGGAGCGCGAGTGGATCACCAAGCTCGACTCCTACGAGACCACCTTCGACGGGCACCTGGTCGACGCGATGAACGCCGCGGTGCTGGCACACGACCCGAACGGGCGCACGGTGCCCTACATGCTCTCCGGCGGCACCGACGCGAAGGCCTTCGCCAAGCTCGGGATCCGCTGCTTCGGGTTCGCGCCGCTGCGGCTGCCGCCGGAGCTGGATTTCACCGCGCTGTTCCACGGTGTGGACGAGCGGGTGCCGGTGGAGTCGCTCGAATTCGGCACCCGGGTGCTGGAACACTTCCTGCTGCACAGCTGAACCGAACGAGAGAGGACCGCATGACCAACAACCCGTACGACGCGCTGCCCGATGTCCCGTCCTTCACCGTCACCTCCGACGACATCGCCGACGGCGAGAAGTTCGGCAACGACCAGGTGAGCGGGGTGTTCGGCGCGGGCGGCCGGGACATCTCGCCGCAGCTGTCGTGGTCCGGTTTCCCCGAGGGCACGAAGAGCTTCGCGGTCACCGTGTACGACCCGGACGCCCCGACCGCGTCCGGGTTCTGGCACTGGGCGGTGGCCGACATCCCGGCGGGCACCACCTCGATCCCGTCCGGGGCGGGCAGCGGCGAGGAGGGCGGGGCCGTCCCGTCCGGGGCGATCACGCTGCGCAACGACGGCGGTTTCGCGGGCTATGTGGGCGCGGCCCCGCCTGCGGGCCACGGCCCGCACCGCTACTTCGTCGTGGTGCACGCGGTGGACGTGGAGAGCCTGGGCATCCCGCCGGAGGCGAGCCCGGCGTTCCTCGGCTTCAACCTGTTCTCGCACACCCTGGCCCGCGCGACCCTGGTCGCCACCTACGAGCAGTAGCCGCGGCAGCGGCCCCGGACCTGCTGTCCGGGGCCGTTTTCGCGCGCGGGTCAGACGGCGACGACCCGCCCGCCCGGCTCGGGGCCGTAGAGCGCGGTGATCTCGGCGGCGTAAGCCTTGGCGATCGGGACCCGCTTGAGCGACATCTTCGGGGTGAGTTCCTCCCCGCCGGGCTCCCAGACCCGGTCGACGACGGTGAAGCGCTTGATCTGCTCGACCCGGGAGAGCTTCCGGTTGCCCTCGGCGACGGCGGCGCGGAGCTCGTCGATGATCTCGGTGCGGGCGACGAGGGCGGGCAGCTCCTCGCCGGTGGCGTCGAGGTCCTTGGCGCGCAGCGCGAGCACGTCGGGGTCGACCATGATGAGCGCGGTGATGTAGGGCCTGGCGTCGCCGACGGCGACGATCTGCCCGACCAGCGAGCTGGCGGCCTTGACCGCGTTCTCGATGTTGGAGGGGGCGATGTTCTTGCCGGCCTCGTTGATGATGAGTTCCTTCTTGCGGTCGATGATCCGCAGGTAGCCGTCGTCGTCGAGGCTGCCGACGTCGCCGGTGTGCAGCCAGCCGTCGGCGTCGATGGCCTCGGCGGTCTTGTCCGGCATGTTGCGGTAGCCGCGGGTGACGATCGGGCCGCGGATCAGCACCTCGCCGTCCTCGGCCAGTTTCAGCTCGACGCCGTCGACCGCGCGCCCGACCGAGCCGGGGCGCGGGTTGTCCAGGTCGGTGAAGGTGCCGACGCCGGTGGTCTCCGACATCCCCCACACCTCGGAGACCACGAACCCGAGCCCCAGGTAGTACTCGAGGGTCTCCGGCGGGATGGGCGCCGCGCCGGAGGAGGCGACGCGCAGCTGGTCGAGCCCGAGCGCGGCGCGCAGCTTGGCCAGCACCAGCTTGTCGGCGACGGCATGCTGAGCTTTGAGCAGCGGCGAGCGGCCCTTGCCGCCGAGATCGGCGCGGGCGGCGGCGATTCCGGTCGTGATGGCCCAGTTCGCGAGCGACCGCTTGAGCGGGCTCGGTTCGGCGGCGAGCTTGCCCTCGACCCCGGCCTTGATCTTCTGCCACACCCGCGGCACGCCGAAGAAGGTGGTGGGGCGGGCGTCGGGCAACGCGGCGGCGATCTCGCGCGGGTCGGGAACGGTGGTGATCTGCACGCCGGTGAGCAGGCTGATGGCGTGCCCGGAGATGCGGTCGGCGACGTGCGCGGCGGGCAGGTAGGAGACGGCGCGGTCGTCGAACCCGACCTTCAGCGGGCCGCTGAGCAGCGCGATGATCTGGGCCAGGACGTTGCGGTGGCTGATCTCCACGCCCTTGGACGGCCCGGTGGTGCCGGAGGTGTAGATGAGGGTGGCGAGGTCGTCGGCGCGCACGGCCTGCCAGGCGGCGTCGAAGTCGAAGCCGGGCTCGGGGTTCGCCTCCAGGTCGGCGAGGGTGATCGCGCCGGTCGCCGGGCCGTCAACCACGATCAGGTGCTCGACCGGGGTCTGCACCGCCGTGATGACCGGCAGGAACGCCTGCTCGGTGATGACGACCCTGTTCCCGGCGTTGCCGAACTGGTGCGCGATCTGCTCGGTGGAGCTGGTGTTGTACACCGAGAACGGGGTGGCGCCCAGGTGCAGTGCGGCGGTGTCGACGAGGTTGAACTCGGGCCGGTTGGTGAGCATGATGCCGACGGTGTCGCCGCGGGTGACGCCGAGCCGCGCGAGCCCGGCCGCGAGCACCCGCACCCGTTCGGCGTACTGGCCCCAGGTGATCTCCTGGGTTCCGCCGACGGTGCGCAGCGCCACCTGGCCGGGGCGCAGCTTCACGGTCTCCTGGAACGCGGCGGGCACGGTGTAGACGGTGGCGCCCGATTCGTGGGCGAAGCCGATCTCCGGTGTAGTCATAGTCGTAGTTCCCGATCGTCGAGCGTGGCCACACGCGGCCCCTGACACAGTGGCGATGATCGTCTGTCACCGTGTCAGGGTTCAGGGTGCGCGGAAGTGGTGTGGGTCACGTCGATCGTAGCGGGTGTGCTGCCCGGATCGTCCCTATTCCGGGAGGAGGTGGTGGCGCTTGACCCGCTTGGCGGTCAGGTAGTGGCGGGCGGCCTCCGAGCGCGGCTCGGTGTGCAGGGGAACGACCACGACCTCGATGTGCGCCTCCTCCAGCGCGGCAACCTTGTCCGGGTTGTTCGTCATGAGCCGGACCCGGTCGAGCCCGAGCGCCGCCAGCGCGTTCGCGGCTACCTTGTAGTCGCGGGAGTCCTCGTTCAGCCCGAGCCGGTGGTAGCTCTCGAAGGTGTCGAGGTTGTCGCGCTGCCCGAGCCCGAGCCCGCGGGCCTTCATCGACAGCCCCGCGCCGCGCCCCTCCTGTTCCAGGTAGACCAGCACCCCGGCCCCCTCGGCCTGGATGAGGTCCATCGCGGCCTCGAGCTCGGGGCCGCAGTCGCAGTCCTCGAAGCCGAGGACGTCGCCGTAGAGGCAGCGCGAGTGCAGCCGGACGAGGCAGCCGTTGGTGGCGGCGCCGAAGACGAGCAGGTGCCCCCCGTTGATGGCGTCCGCTAGTTCGATGACGCGGACGTCGAGTTCGTTCCCCTTGCGCGAGCTCCGATGTGCGGCCTCGGGCCGATCACACGCGGTCATGATCAATGCTTCCTCCGAAGCGGTCGGGGATCGTTGGCGGGCGGGGCAAACGTACATCACGCGGAATCGTCCGGCCTGTCCACGAACCGATCGATGGCCGCCCTGCCCGGCATGGCCTCGGGGACGTCGCCGGCGAAGGACTGCGTGGCGGCCATCGCGGCGCAGATCCAGTGGAAGTCGGGCTCGCCGCCGGTGCGCACCCACTGGTGTGCGAGCGCCCCGCAGAACGCGGCGTGCGCGCCCGGCGCGTCGTCCATGGCGGCGAGCCGGGGCCGGGGGATGTCGGCGGGGCCGTGGATGCCGCGCAGCCGGCAGGTGAAGCCCTCGATCGCGCAGACCGTGCCGACGCCGAGGGCGAGCAGCTTCGGCGCGGTCTCGGCGTCGAAGACGCGCAGTGCTTCGTCGGGGGTGTACCTGGTCGCGGAGACCAGGCGGCTGAGCTGCCAGGTGCTGCCGACGACGTACTCGACGCCGTCGAGGAACTGGTAGAGCCGGGCGGGCCGGTCGTGCGGCGGCGCGGCCTGCAGCACCCGGGCGGGGGGCCGGGGGACTTCGCGCAGGATCGTGAGTGCCTGCTCCACGACGGGCAGCGGTGCCTCGAGGGTCATGATGACCACGTCGGAGCTGACCAGCGTCGCGGCCACCTCGGGGTCGAGCAGGTCGCGCGGGGTGAACTGGATCTGGTTGCCTTCGGCGCCGATCGCGCTGGTGCTGCCGCCGGGGGTGACGATGAGCGCGGCCACGTCGGTGCCGGCGTCGCGGACGATCTTCATCATCGAGGTGTCGACGCCTTCGCGTTCGAGCAGGGCGACGATGCGCCGTCCGGCGTCGTCGTCGCCGACGGCGGCGAGCAGCCGGGTGTTCATGCCGAGCCGGGAGGCGGCGACGGCCCGGTTGAGCCCCTTGCCGCCGAGGCGTCGTTCGAAGCGGCCGCTCGCCGAGCCGCCTGCGACCGGCAGCCGGTCGACGCGGTAGAGGTGGTCGACGACCGCGTTGCCGAGGACCGTGACCGTGCCGGTGGTGCCGAACCGGTCGGCGATCTCGTCGGCCTGCTCCGACACCCGCTCCATCGAGTATCCCCGGCCGTTGCGCACCGGGTCGTCGACCAGGGCCGCGGCCAGCGCGGTGAACGCCCGCCGTTCGGGGGAGGCGCGCAGGGTCCGGACGCTCGGGGCCGACGGCGTCGGCCCGGCGCCGAGCACGGTGTGCAGCTGCGTCCATGCCTCCGAGAGGTAGCCCCGCCGCTCGCCGAGGTCGCCCGCGTAGAGCCGGGCGGTGTCGACCTCGTCACCGGCGATCAGCCCCAGCGACAGCGCGGCATCCACCACGAGCCGATCGGTGGGCGGAAGCCGTTGCGCCACTTCGCGAACGACCGGCAACACCGCTTCGGCCGAGTCGATCCCCGCGCGGCGCGCATAGGTACGGATGGCGGGCAGCTCGAGCAGGGGGGAGACGTCGATCTCGGTGGTGCGGACCCGCTCCGCGCTGAGCCCCGACCGTTTCCCGAGCCGGGTGAGGATCTGCCGGACAGCGATGACCTGTCCGTCCAGCGGGCCGTTCACCGGCCTCACCTCCCGCCACCGCCGCTTTCCACGCTACCGCGCCAAATGCCACAGTGCGTCCGCCCGATGACATTCGGGTGATCGCGGAGTGGCAACCGCGCCGTAATAGTGTCGCGCACAGCGGAATTCCACGCTGTCCATCCGGCCTGACAGCAGGTTTACCGCACTGTTCACATGTCAATTCCCATGACTCGACGGCAATTGACCGCCCTCGGCGGCAACTGTCACACTGGGATCGGCTCCTCCCCGTCGGGGACGAGGCCCGGAGGGGCCGATAAGGAGCGATCATGGCAGTCCACAGCACCGGCTCGAGGATGACCAGCGAGGTCACCCCGGAGTACGCCTACCGGGTGTACTCCGGTGACGGGAAGCCGTGGCGGCTGAGCTGGTGGCCGGGCAGGCCGCTCACCGAGGAGCAGGCGCTGGCGGGGATGGAGCTCGACGAGCTGGTGTCGAACTCGGCGCTGGTGCACGACCCGCTGGCGTTCGCGCTGATGCAGGAGCGGGCGCACCGGCTGGGAACGGTGTTCGCCCAGGCCCTGCTGCTGCTGGCCAAGGCGATGGCGGCGCGCGGCGCGGTGGAGATCACCCCGGGCGAGCAGGCCGACGGCCCGCGCGGCGGCGATATCGGGATCCCGCGCCGCCCGCGCGAGCCGGGCCCCGGCCGTGGCCTCGGGTACTGCATCGACCTGCGCAGGCCGCACACCGAGCCGCCGGTGGTGTTCCCGTGATCAGGCCGGGTCGAGGTGCTCCGCGCCGACGGCCTCGGCCAGGTCCCGGTACCCGGCGGCGCGCAGCCGGGCGGCGATCCCGCGGTGGATCCGCCGCGCCCAGAACGGGCCACCGTAGATGAACCCGGTGTAGCCCTGCAGCAGGCTCGCCCCGGCGAGGATCCGCTCCCACGCCTGATCGACGGTCTCGATCCCGCCGACCGAGACCAGCACCAGCCGCCCGCCGACCCGCCGGTGCAGCCGGCGCAGCACCTCGAGCGACCGGTCGGCCACCGGCGGCCCGGACAGCCCGCCCGCGCCGCAGGCCTCGACCTCGGCGGCGGGAGTGGCGAGCCCGGCGCGCTCGATCGTGGTGTTGGTGGCGACGATCCCGGCCAGCCCGAGCTCGATGGCGAGGTCCGCGACGGCGTCGATGTCGTCGTCGGAGAGGTCGGGGGCGATTTTGACCAGGACCGGAACGGTGACGGTGTCGAGCACCGCGCGCAGCAGCGGCCGCAGCGCCTCGACGGCCTGCAGGTCGCGCAGCCCGGGGGTGTTGGGGGAGCTGACGTTGACGACGACGAAGTCGGCGTGCGGTCCGAGCAGGGCGGCGCTGGTGGCGTAGTCGGCGGCGGCCTCGGCGGCCGGGGTCGCCTTGGTCTTGCCGATGTTGGCGCCGATCGGGACGCCGGGGCGGCGCGCGCGCAGCCGGTCGGCGGCCGGGGCGGCGCCCTCGTTGTTGAAGCCCATCCGGTTGATCAGGGCGCGGTCGGCGGGCAGCCGGAACAGCCGGGGGGCGGGGTTGCCGGGCTGGGCGTGCGCGGTGACGGTGCCGATCTCGGCGAAGCCGAAGCCGAGCGGGGCCCAGGCGTCGACGCCGTCGGCGTTCTTGTCGAACCCGGCCGCGAGCCCGAGCGGGGCCGGGAAGCCGACCCCGAACAGGGTGCTGCGCAGGATCGGGTCGTGCCCGGCCAGTACCAGGGCCAGCGCCCGGCGCAGCGGCGGAAACCGGGTCGCCCACCGCATGGTGGCGAAGGCGAGGTGATGGACCCGCTCCGGCGGAAGCAGGAACATCAGGCGCAGCAGCAGGCCGTACATCAGATCCCCGGTTCGGATTCGGGTAGCGCGGCGTTGCGGCGCCTGCGCAGTAGCACGCGGCGGCTGCCGTCGGTGTAGGCGCGCACCCGGGACAGCTCCCAGCCGCCGTACTCGGCCTGGATGGCCAGCCGCATGGAGGCGGTCACCCTGGTGACCTCGGGTGGCAGCCGCAGCGGCACGTACTCGTAGTCGTCGCCGCTGGTCTCCCAGCCCGCGGGGAGCGCGGTTCGCGAACTCCGATGCTTCGGCGCCATCACTGACCTCTCTTCCGATCCGTCGCGGCGATCCGCTGGACGCCGTCGCCGGCGGCCGATGCCACGAACAGGTCGCCGGTGCGCGCGTCGACGGCGAGCGCGTCCGGCTGCCGGACCGTCGGACGACGGTCCACTTCCACCGGTATCCCGGTGCCGAGGTCGAATCCGACGACCTCGTTGCTCTGCGTGCACGACACCCACACGGTGTCCGACCCGGCGCCGTAGGCGAGCGCGTAGGGCGCGGAGCCCACCGGGAAGCGCTGCCGCAGCACCAGCGGCGCGGTGGTGTAGACCAGCAGTTCCCCGTGGTCGGTGTCGGTGACCAGGACCCGGCCCAGCGGGTCGGCGATCAGGGTGGTGGCGCCGTCGCCCGCGCGCAGCCCGAGCCCGAGCCGGTCGGCGCCGGTGCCGAGCTCGGCGATCATGCTCTGCCGCCGGTCGAGCACGGCGACCTCGCCGCCGACGACGGCGAGCGCGTCGGCCGAGACCAGCCCGTCCGCGGTGGCGCGGGTGGCGCCGTCCGGGCCGAGGGTGCGGAGCTGCCCGTCGCCGGTGCCGACGACGAGGGTGTCGTCCGGGCCGGGCGCGACGCTGCGCACCTCGCCCTCGACCGGGATCTCGGTGCTCGTCCCGGTGCCGAGCGCGACCCGCACCACCGCGCCGGGCACCGCGGCGAGCACTTCGCCGGGGCGGCCGGGCACGAGCGCGGCGGCGGCGCCGGGCAGGGTGACGGTGCGGGCGACGGCGAGCGGGTCGGCGCCGGGATCGAGCACGTCGAGCCGGGTGCCGGCGGCGGCGGCGAGCAGCCCGCTGCCGGGATCGGCGGCGAGCAGCGAGTACGAGGAGCCGGCCAGTGCGGTGCGCCCGGCGGGCGGTACGGCGGGCACCGGCGCGGCGGCGGGGGCGGCGGGTTCGCGGGTGGGGACGTCGGGGCCGGCGGACTCGCCGGAGCAGCCGGTGAGCAATGCCAGCGCCACCAGCCCCGCCGCCAGTGAACCAACCGGACGCATCCGCCGCACTCCCTTTCCACCGCTCACCCGCGACACCGCCCCGGACCGATCACGGCCCGGGGCGAAACATCGGCCCCTCCGGGGCCGACATACGAGCAGACCGCATCGACCCATGATGACGCAACATCGCTGCGCCGACGCCCCGGCACCAGCTGTGTCGTCGCTTCCGGCGGGCCGACCGTCCGCTCCGGTGGTTACCGTGGAGGTGACCACCACCCGACCCAGGGAGACCCGGTTGCAGCCCGACCGATCATCCGGCTTCACCGTCGACGACCTCACCGTCGGCCCGTTCGCGCACGGCTTCGGCACCACCGCAGACGGTCACCCCTTCGCGTTCCGGACCGTCCGGTCCACTCTGTTCGTGGAAATATACCGGCACGACCCCGACCTGGCCGTTCCCGGCCCCGAGGACGTCCTCGCGGCCGCCGACACCCCGGTCACCGACATCGACCTCGACGACGAGCGCAGCGTCACCGCCCTGGTGCGCGACCTGCTGCCGCGCGCCGTCCCGGCGCCGGGCACGACCGCGGGCGAGCCCACGATCGTGCGTGCCCTTCTGGGACGGTTGGGGGCCGTCATCGACGGACGCTGACCGCATACGGTATCCCTGTAGGTGATGCTTCCCATACCGCACCGCCTCATCCGCCGCGCGTTCGGCGCCGCGCTGGCCGCCGCCGCCGCGTTCACCCTCTCCGCCTGCGGGGACGGCGTGGACGAGAGCGCCGTCGCCGCCGCCCGCTCCTCCGCCAACGCCGCGGTCACCTCCTCGATCGCGGCGACCTCGTCGGCGGTGGCGAACCGGCACATCCCGACCGCGCCCGAACTCGACGCCCGCATCAAGAGCGCCCTCGACCCGGCGCTACCCGACGCCGAGCGCACCGGCCTGATCGAGGACGGCGCCGCCTTCCGCGACGCCATCCCGGACATGTACAAGGCGCTGCAGGACAACCCGCGCGCCGTCTACGGCGTCACCGACCCGGTCTTCGACAACCGCGACGGCACCCTCACCGCCACCCTGCGCCTGGACAAGGACGGGACAGGCAGCAATATCCGCACCACCGTCGTGCACTTCGTCTACCTCGACGACCAGTGGAAGATCTCGCGCACCGACCTGTGCGGGATCCTGCGCTCGGCCGACTACCGCACCGCGGCCTGCGGCTGAGGCGCGGGTGCTGCACTCCGGCTTCCTGCGGTGGGGCAGGTTCGTCCACCGGCACCGCGTCGTGGTCCTCGCGCTGTGCGTGTTCGCCGTGCTCGTCACCGGCTGGTACGGCCGCGACCTCGGCGAACACCTGACCCAGGAGGGCTGGTTCGACGAGAGCAGCGAATCGGTGGCCGGGTCGAAGATCGCCGACGACACCTTCGGCCGCGACACCGACAGCGACCTCATCCTGCTCTTCACCGCCCCCGCGGGCAGCACCGTCGACGACCCTGAGGTCCGTGGCCCGGTCACCGCCGCGCTCACCGCGCTGCGCGCACAGCACCCCGACCGGGTCGCCAAGATCGACAGCTACTGGGACAGCCCGTTCGCCGCCTCCGCCACCGACGCCACCCGCACCGTCGCCTTCGCCGTCGTCGGGCTGCGCGAGGAGGGCACCGAGGCGATCGAGAACTTCCTCGCGCTCAAACCCGCGCTCGGCGCGGACGGCGACGGCACCGGCCCCGGCGGCACCACCGTGCAGCTGGCCGGGCTGCAACCGGTGGTCGAGGGCATCAACACCGGCATGCAGGACGACATCCGCCGCGCCGAGGTGATCGCGCTGCCACTGGTGGCGATCCTGCTGTACTTCGTCTTCGGCGGCATCGTCGGCGCGCTGCTGCCGGTGCTGATCGGCGGCATGACCATCCTGGCCGGGCAGGGCATCATGCGCGGGCTCACCGGCTACATCGACGTCAACGTCTTCGCAGGCGCCGTCGTCACCCTGGTCAGCCTCGGGCTCGCCATCGACTACGGGCTCTTCGCGGTCACCCGGTTCCGGGAGGAGCTCGCCGCGGGCCATACGGTCGAGGACGCGGTGGCCCGCACCGTCGCCACCGCGGGGCGCACCGTGCTGTTCTCCGCGCTGATCGTCGCGATCAGCCTCGGCGCGCTGTTCATCTACCCGAACGGGGTGCTGCGCTCGGTGCCCTACGGCGGCATCTCCTCGGTGCTGATCGCCGCCGTGCTCTCGGTGACCGCGCTGCCTGCGCTGCTCGGCATCGTCGGGCACCGCATCGACCTGTGGGGCTGGAAACGGTTCTCCCGCACCAAGACCGAAGCCCAGATCGACGCCGGGTTCTTCGCCCGGCTCGCCCGCTTCGCCATGCGCCGCCCGTGGCTGGTGATCGTGCCGGTGCTGCTCGGCATCGCCCTGCTCAGCACCCCGTTCCGGCACATCGAGTTCGGCGGGATCAGCGAACGCTACCTCGACCGCGAACACCCCGCCCGGGTCGCGCAGGAACGCTTCGACGACCTCTTCCCCGGGCTGCGGCTGGAACCGGTCAAACTCGTCGTCGTCGGCGCCGACCCGCAGCAGCTCGCCGACATCCGCTGGGCCGCCAACCAGGTCCCCGGCCTCACCGGCCGCTTCGAACCCGCCGCCGCCACCCGCGACGGGGTCAACGTGCTCAGCGCCGGGCTGCGCGCGGACCGCGACGCCGACCGGGTGGTCCGCGCGCTGCGCGAGATCCCGCAACCCGACGGCGTCCGCACCTACGTGGCCGGGGTGCCCGCGCTGGAACGCGACAGCATCAACGGCCTGCTCGCCGGGCTGCCCTGGCTGCTGCTGATCCTGGTCAGCGCCTCACTGGCCCTCATGTACGTCGCGTTCCGCTCCCTGGTGCTCGCGGTGAAGGCGGTGGCGATGAGCGCGCTCAGCCTCGCCTCCACCCTCGGGCTGCTGACCTGGCTGTTCGTCCAGGGCCACGGGTCGGAGCTGCTCCGCTTCACCCCCGGCCCGCTCATGTTCGCGGCGCTGGTGCTGATCGTCTGCGTGATCTTCGGGCTCTCCACCGACTACGAGGTGTTCCTGCAGTCCCGGATGACCGAGGCGCGCGCGGCGGGCGCCGACCCGCCCGAGGCCATCCGCTACGGCATCGCCCACACCGGCGGGGTGATCACCTCGGCCGCGGCCATCCTGATCGTGGTGACCGGCGCGTTCGGCTTCTCCGACCTGGTGCTCATGAAGTACATCGCCTACGGGATGATCGCCGCGCTCGTGCTCGACGCCACCGTCATCCGGATGCTGCTCACCCCGGCGGTGCTGAAACTGGTGTGGCGGCGCTGACCGCCCGCACCGGCAGCACCAGCTGCGCGCCGGTCACCGGGTGGTCGATCACCTCGACCGGGTGCCGGTAGACGGCGGTGAGCAGGTCGGTGGTGAGCACCGCGCGCGGCGCCCCGTCGGCGGCCACCCGGCCGTCGTCGAGGACCGCGACCCGGTCGGCGTAGGCGGCGGCGATGCCGAGGTCGTGCACCACGATCACCACTGCGGCACCGGCCCGCGCGCGGGCGCGGGCCAGGGTCAGCACGGCTTCCTGGTGGCCGAGGTCGAGGGCGGCGGTGGGTTCGTCGAGCAGCAGCGTCGCGGTGTCCTGGGCCAGCACCCGGGCCAGCGCGACCCTGGCCCGTTCGCCGCCGGACAGGGTCGGGAACGCGCGCCCGGCCAGGTGGCCGATGTCGGCCGCTGCCAGCGCGGCGTCGATCGCAGGCTCGTCGCCGAGGTCGCGGCCGGTACCAGCCCACGGGACGCGGCCCATCGCGACGACCTCGCGGGCGGTGAACGGGAACCCGACGGTGTGGCTCTGCGGCAGCACCGCGCGCCTGCGCGCCATGTCCAGCGCCGACCACGCGGTGACCGGGCGGCCGTCCAGCTCGACGGTGCCGGTGCTGGCGGGCAGCTCCCCGGCGAGCGCGGCCAGCAGGGTCGACTTGCCCGCCCCGTTCGGGCCGACCAGCGCGACCACCTGCCCGGCGGCCACCTCGAAGTCGACCTCGTGCAGCACCCTGCGCGGGCCGCGGGCGACGGTGACGCCGCGAGCGCGCAGGGTGACCGCGCCCGGTTCCGGGGGGCCGGGCAGGGGAGCGGTGCGCCCGAACAGGCGGCGCCGTCGCACCGCGCCCGCCGAGCCGGGCTCTGCCGAGCCGCGACTATCCGCTCCGGTGCCGCCGTCGCTCGCCATCTCCGCGCCCGGCCGGTCCACGCCGGGGACGGCACCGCCCGGACCGGGGTCCGCGATCCCATCCCGGCGCGGCTCCCCGCCGGGCGGGGTGCTCATGCCCATCCTCCCGAGCGGGCGCGGGTGCGGCGCAGCAGCCAGAAGAAGAAGGGGCCGCCGACCAGGGAGGTGAGCATGCCGAGGGGGAGGTCGGCGTTGCTGACCAGGGTGCGGGCCCCGACGTCGGCGGCGAGCAGCACCACCGCCCCGAAGATCGCGCTGAGCGGGATCAGCACCCGGTGCGCGGGCCCGACCAGCATCCGCACCACGTGCGGGACCACCAGCCCGACGAACATGATGATCCCGGTGAACGCCACCCCCGCGGTGGCGAGCAGCGCGACCACCGCGATCACGATCGCCCGCAACCGCTCGACGTCGACCCCGAGATGCCTGGCCACCGATTCCCCCAGCGCCAGCAGGTCCAGTTTCCGCGCCACCAGCACCGCCGCCGCGACCCCGAGCGTGGTGAGCGTTGCCACGATCCCGACCGCGTCCCAGGTGGCGCCGTTGAGGCTGCCGAGCTGCCAGAACACGATCTGATCGCGGGCGGCGGGCTGCGCCACGAACAGCAGGAACGCCAGCAGCCCACCGGCGAAGGCGTTGATCGCCACCCCCGTGAGCACCAGCGTCACCACCTCGGTGCGCCCCCCGGAGCGGGCCAGCAGGTATACCAGCATGGTGGTGGCCAGCCCCGCCGCGAACGCGGCCGCCGCCACCGACCAGGCCGCCACGAACGCGCCACCGACCACGATCACCGTGCCCGCGCCCACCGCCGCCCCCGCCGACACCCCGATCACGCCCGGCTCGGCCAGCGGGTTCGCGAACACGCCCTGCAGCAGCGCGCCCGCGGTGGCGAGCGCGGCGCCGACGAACGCCGCGAGCAGCACCCGCGGGAACCGCACCTCCCACAGGGTGACCTCGCCGGCCGGGTGCGCGGGCAGCGGGCCCAAGTCCAGCCCCATCCGATGCAGGACGCTGCCCGCGACCTCGGCCGGGGTGGTCGGCACCTGGCCGAGCGTGGCCGAGAGCAGCGCCAGCGCGACCAGGGCCGCGACCGCGACGATCGACACGATCGCGATCCGCGAAACGCCGCGGCTGCGCGGCACGACCGGGGCGGGGGAGTGCGGCATGAACGCCGCGGGCATCGGAGCAGCGGATTCGGTGCCGGGTTCTCGGCTCATGCGCCGTACACGGCGTCGCTGAGCGCCGCCACCACCCGGCCGGTGTTCGGCCCGAAGGACAGCAGCACCGCATCGGACATGTCGACGACGCGCCGGTCCCGCCCGGCCGGGGTCTGCGCGATCCCGGGCACCTTGGCGAGTCCGTCCAGCCCGCCGACCGACTGCAGCCCGTCGGTCATGACCAGGATGACGTCGGGCGCGGCATTGATCATGCCCTCGCTGGTGATGGCGGTGAACGGCTCGCTCACCCCGGCCGCGGTCCCGGCGTCCACCCCGCCGATCGCCGCGATCAGCGCGTCCGCCCCGGAGCCGGGCCCGGCGATCATGGTGATCGCGGTGGAGCGCAGGTACAGGAACGCGATCCGCAGCGGCGGCTCCTGCGCGGGCACCGCGGCCGTGGCGGCGGCGATCTCGTCGCGGGTGCGCCTGCCCAGCTCCGCGCCCCGCTCGGGAACGCCGAGCGCGGCGGCGACCGCCTCGATCTGCGGCACCACCCCGTCCATGGTGCGCTGCGGGTCGAAGTAGACCACCGCGAGCCCGGCCGCGCGCAGCTGCTCGCGCACCGCGGGCGCGGCGCTGGTGGTGTCGGTGAGGAACACCGTCGGGCGCAGCGCCAGAATCGATTCCACGTTCAGCGAGCCGCTGCCGCCGGTCACGTTCGGCACGTCCCGCACGGCGGGGAAGGCGGCCGCGGTGCTGCGCCCGACCAGGTTCGCGCCGAGCCCGAGCGCCCACACCGTCTGCGCCAGCGTGCCGTACCGGTCGGCGGCCACGATCCGGTCCGCGGAGCCGACGGTGACCTCGGTGCCGTCGAAGGAGCGCACCGTCACCGGCAGCGCGGGCGCGGGCGGCGGGGTGAACGGCACCGGATCCAGGTCGGTGAGCGACGCCGTCGCCGGGCCGCGCTGCCCGCCGGTCGCGCCGGCTCCGGTGTCCCCGCAGGCGGTCAGCCCGGCCGCCAGGAGCAGGGCGAGCACCGCCACCACGGCACGGATTCCCCCGGAACGACCACGACCGCCACACCTCATGCCGCCCAGGCTAGCGCTGCCCCCGCCCACGGCGGGCCGCACGGTCGGCGCCATCGCCGACCGGACTATTCGTGCCCGGTCTCCGGGCGCGCGCTCACGTCGTCGAGCGCGGCGGCGATGGCCCGCGGCAACTCCAGCGTCTCGGCCGCGAGCACCCCGGTGAGCTGCCCGATATCGCGCGCCCCGACGACCATGCTCGCCACCCCGGGGCGATCCCGGATCCAGGCGAGCGCCACCGCGAGCGGCGAGGTGCCGAGCCCGTCGGCCGCGGTCACCAGCGCGTCCACCACCCGGTTGGCGCGCTCGTCGAGCCGATCCCTGATCTCCTCCGCCGTCGCCTCGTCCGCCCCGCGCGAATCGGCGGGCACCCCGTCCCGGTACTTGCCGGTCAGGATGCCGCCCGCCAGCGGCGTCGCCGCGATCAACCCGGTCCCGTGATGCCGCGCGGCGGGCAGCAGATCCTCCTCCGCACCGCGCGCGAGCAGCGAGTACGGGTGCTGCGCGGCCACCACCGGGGTCAGCGCGGCCAGCGACGCCAGCTGCCAGGCACTGAACCCGCGCACCCCCACATACCTGGCCTTCCCGGCGCGCACCGCGTGCTCGAGCGTGCCCGCGACCTCGTCGAGCGGGGTGTAGGGGTCCCACTCGCCGACACTCCACAGATCCAGGTGGTCGGTGCCGAGCTCGCGCAGTGTCCGGTCCAGTTGCGCCAGCAGCCCGCGCCGGGAGGCGTCGACGGCCGGGCGCACCGGCTCCGGCACCGCGGGCCCGGCCTCGGCGACGGTCACCGGGACCACCCCGGAGCAGCCGCTGAGCACCAGGTCGTCACGGTTGACGAGATCGCCGAGCAGCTCGGCCAGCACCCGCTGCGCGCCACCGGCCGTATAGGCGGGGGAGATGTCGACCAGGGTGCCGCCCGCGTCCAGGAACGCCGTCATCTGCACCGCCGCCTCGTCGCTGCCGGTACGGTCGCCCCAGGTGTGGGTGGCCAGGCCCATCCGCGACACCCGCAGCCCGCTACGGCCGACCGTCCGCTGTTCCATTACCGCGTCCACGCTCTCGTCACGGCGCCAAGCCTAAAGCGTCACCACCGCGGGAGCGCCGAGCCGACACCGCGCCGTCCCACACAGTGCCGTACCCACCCCCGCGCGGGGGGCCGCGGGCGGCCTGTACTGTCGCTGCGTGATCACGGCGGGCCGACGAGCCCAATTGTCGGTTCGGAACGGAAATTTCGGACAGCGGCGACGGTCGGGCGCGGCCGCCGCCCGCCGCGAGCGGGACGGCGCGAACCCGCGGCCCACTAGGCTGACCCCATGACGGTCATCCTGCTGCGCCACGGCGTGTCCACCTCGAACACCGCGCGCACGCTCGCCGGACGCAGCACCGGCGTCGAACTCACCGACCGCGGCGCCGAACAGGCCGCCGCGATCGCCGACCGGCTCGGCGGGCTCCCGATCAAGCACATCGCGCACTCCCCGCTGCTGCGCTGCCAGCGCACCGTCGGCCCGCTCGCCGAACGCCTCGGCCTCGAACCCGAGTACGACGACCGGCTGCTCGAGGTCGACTACGGCGACTGGACCGGCCGCCCGCTGAGCGAACTGCTCGAGGAACCGCTGTGGTCGGTGGTCCAGCGGCACGCCTCCGGCGCCGTCTTCCCCAACGGGGAGGGCCTGGCCGACGTACAGCGCCGCGCGGTGACCGCGATCCGCGACATCGACCGCCGCCTCGCCGATGGCAACGACGGCGCCGACGTGCTCTGGGTCGCCTGCACACACGGCGACGTCATCAAGTCGGTGCTGGCCGACGCGCTCGGCATCCACCTCGACGGCTTCCAGCGGATCGTGGTCGAGCCCGCCTCGATCAGCGTCGTCCGCTACTCCCCGCACGCCCCCTACGTGTGGCGGCTCAACGACACCGGCGCCGACCTGTCCGCGCTGGCCGCCGCGGCGCCGTCCGGGACCGCGAAATCCGGCGCGAAAGCGCACGGCCCGGTCCCCGGTGGCGAGGTGGCGCCGGAGCCGGTCGCGGATAATGGGAATGCGGAGCGCCGCGATCCGTTGTAGAGACGTCACACGGGGCACCCGGCTCGCCCCGGCGTCTGGAAAACGCCACGCCGGGGTAAGTCGATGAGGGTCAGGGTTCGAGGAGGGTGCAGATGGCACGAGCAATCCACGTATTTCGCACCCCCGATCGCTTCGTCGCCGGAACCGTCGGCGAACCGGGTGATCGCGCGTTCTATCTCCAGGCCGTGCAGGATCCGCGGGTCGTCAGCGTGCTGCTGGAGAAGCAGCAGGTGAAGGTGCTGGCCGATCGCATGGGGCTGCTGCTGGACGAGGTCGCGCGCCGGTTCGGCGCCGAGGTGCCGCCGCAGGCCGAAGCCGTCGGGGACACCGACCCGCTGGTCACCCCGGTGGACGCCGAGTTCCGGGTCGGGACCATGGGGCTCGGCTGGGACGCCGACGCAGGCGCGGTGGTGGTCGAGCTGCTCGCCATCACCGAGACCGAGGTCGACGAATCGGTCGTGCTCGACGACACCGAGGAGGGCCCCGACGCGGTACGGGTGTTCCTCACCCCGATCCAGGCCCGCGAATTCGCGCTGCGCTCCACCAAGGTGATCGCCGCCGGCCGCCAGCCCTGCCCGCTCTGCGGCGAACCGCTCACCCCCGGCGGGCACATGTGCGTGCGCACCAACGGCTACAAGCGCGGCGACATCTTCGGCACCACCGACCTGGAAGAGGAGTGACCCGTGCCCGGCGGCGCTGACCCGCTGTTCCGGGAGGGCGAGCTGGCGGTGCTCGGCCGGATCAGCACCGCCAGCAACCTCACCCTGGTCTGCGACATCGCCACCGCCGACCCGGACACCCCGCTGCGCGTGGTCTACAAACCGGTCCGCGGCGAACAACCGCTCTGGGACTTCCCCGACGGCACTCTCGCCGGCCGCGAAGTCGCCACCTACCGGATCGCCGAGACGCTCGGCTGGCGCACCGTCCCCGAGACCATCCTGCGCGACGGCCCCTTCGGGCCGGGCATGGTGCAGCGCTGGATCGACACCGTCGACCACGCCGACACCCTCGACCTGGTCGACCTCACCCCCGCCGGAGTCGTCCCCGACGGCTTCCGCGAAGTCCTGCGCGCCGTCGACCCCGCGGGCACCGAGGTGTCGCTGGTGCACTCCGACGACGCCAGGCTGCGCCGCCTCGCCGTGCTCGACGTCATCGTCAACAACGCCGACCGCAAGGGCGGCCATGCCCTCGACGGCGCCGACGGCACCGTCTACGGTGTCGACCACGGCATCTGCCTGCACGCCGAGAACAAGCTCCGCACCGTCCTCTGGGGGTGGGCCGGCGAGCCCGTCCCCGAGGAGTTGCTGCCCGACATCACCGGCCTCGTCAAGGAGCTCAGCGGCGACCTCGCCGACGAGCTCGCCGCGCACCTCACCGACACCGAGATCACCGCGCTCGCCGACCGTGCCCGCCGGTTGCTCGACGCCCCCGCCATGCCGCTGCCCGACACCGCGCGCCCCATTCCCTGGCCCGCGTTCTGACCCCGGCGCCGCACCCCGCCCCGCGCGGGTGACCGGCGAATCACCCGGAAGCCAACTGTTGACTTCGCCCTCCGGCGGCCCCGCCGCAGGTCGGCAACGCCCACCCGGGTGCGGGAAGTGTGCCCGGAACCGGGGTGCGGCACCGCGACCCCGCCCACACCTCTACCCTCGAATCATGCAGTCCTGGTCCGATACCCCCATCCCCGCCCTCCCCGGAACAGGGCCGCCGCTGCGGTTGTTCGACACCGCCGACCGCGCCGTGCGCCCGGTGACCCCCGGCCGCACCGCCACCCTCTACGTCTGCGGCATCACCCCCTACGACGCCACCCACCTCGGCCACGCCGCGACCTACCTGACCTTCGACCTGGTCAACCGGCTCTGGCGCGACGCGGGCCACGACGTGCACTACGTGCAGAACATCACCGACGTCGACGACCCGCTCTTCGAACGCGCCGCCCGCGACGGCATCGACTGGCGCGACCTCGGCGCCCGCGAGGTCGAACTCTTCCGCCAGGACATGGCCGCCCTGCGCGTGCTGCCCCCGCGCGACTACATCGGCGCCGTCGAATCCGTCGACGAGGTGATCGAACTCGTCGGCAAACTGCTCGCCTCCGGCGCCGCCTACACCGTCGAGGACGCCGAATACCCCGACATCTACTTCCGCGCCGACGCCACCGAACAGTTCGGCTACGAATCCGGCTACGACCGCGCCACCATGGAACAGCTCTTCGCCGAACGCGGCGGCGACCCCGAACGCCCCGGCAAACACGACCCCATCGACCCGCTGCTCTGGCGCGCCGCCCGCACCGGCGAACCCTCCTGGGACGCCCCCTTCGGGCCTGGACGGCCAGGCTGGCACATCGAGTGTACGGCGATCGCCCTGAACCGGCTCGGCCCCGAGTTCGACGTCCAGGGCGGCGGATCCGACCTGATCTACCCGCACCACGAATACTCCGTCGCACACGGCGAAGCCCTCGGCGCAGGCCGCCGCTTCGCCCGCCACTACGTGCACACCGGCCTCATCGGCCTCGACGGCGAGAAGATGTCCAAATCGCGAGGCAACCTCGTCTTCGTCTCCACCCAGCGCCGCGCGGGCACCGACCCCGCCGCCCTGCGCCTCGGCCTCTTCGCCGGCCACTACCGGCAGGACCGCATGTGGACCGACGAGGTCCTCACAACCGCCGAACAGCGCCTCGCCCGCTGGCGCGAAGCCACCGCCCTGGACGCGGGCCCGGCCGCCGACGACACCGTCGCCCGCCTGCGCCAGCACCTCGCCGACGACCTCGACACCCCCAAGGCGCTCGCCGCCGTCGACGAATGGGCCCGCCAGGCGCTCGCCTACGGCGGCGCCGACCGCACCGCCCCCGCCACCATCCGCGCCGCCGTCGACGCCCTGCTCGGCATCGCGCTCCACCCCGCCGGGTAGCGGCCGAGCCACACCCGCGTCCAGCAGGCTGACCCGAACCGACACGAAACCGGACAACCGACCGGGATGTCCACGCGGTTCGCCGATTCCACCCCTTTCACCTGCCGGGAACGGCGTGACCCATGAGGTACTGTTCGGCCTCACTCCGTCCCTGCGAGCAGATCGGCGACCCCATGTCCCGCGTGGTCACCAAGGATCAGTACTTCGACATCGCCATCGAGGTGCTGGCCGAACTCGGCTTCAAGGGCCTCAACATCGGCGTCCTCTGCCGCCGCCTCGGCGTCACCTCCGGCTCCTTCTACCACCACTTCGGCAGCTGGCAGGGCTTCGTCGACCTGCTCCTGGAAACCTGGGAACAACGCCAGGTCCTCGTCCTGCGCGCCCGCAACTTCGGCCGCAACACCCCCGACGACGACATCCGCGCCCTCTCCGACCTCGCCTGCGGCCTCAACCACCGCGCCGAAGCCGCCATCCGCGCCTGGGGCGCCAACGACGAATCCGTCGCCGTCGCCCTCAAACGCGTCGACGAATCCCGCCGCCGCACCGTGCACCGCGCCATCGACGGCATCGTCCACCACCCCGACACCGCGGCCGTGCTCACCGCACTCGGCATGGCCACCCTCATCGGCTACCAGCAGATCGCCCCCGGCGAACAAGAACCAAGCCTCGACCGGCTACTCACCGAATTCGCCAGGCTCATCTACTCGCACCGCCGCTCACCCCAGTAACTCGTCCACATAGCACCACCGCCACGCCTCACCCGGCTCCACACTCCGCATCACCGGATGCCCATCCGCCGCGAAATGCTTCGACGCGTGATTGCCGACCGACGAATCACAGCACGCCACATTCCCGCAGGTCAGACACATCCGCAGGTGCACCCAGGTCAGCCCCTCCGCGACACACGCCGCGCAGCCGACCACCGAATCCGGCACCCGCACCAGCGGCGCCTCCCGCAGATGCGCGCAGCTCTCCGCCCGAACCGGCGCCGTCAACGGCTCCGGCTCCGCCACCTCCGCCTCGTCGAACCGGTCGATGATCGACTCCTCCAGATCCAGCCGCGCCATCACCGCCTGCAGGATCTCGTAATCCAGCGCGCCGTCGTCCCGCGCCCGCAGCACCGTCTGTCGCTCCGCACCCAGCATCGCCAGCCGCAACCGCCGATACTCCGCCGTCGGCGTCGCCAGCTCCGACTCCGCCCGCCCCAGCCGCTCCCACGCCGCGTTCGTCCGGAACGTCAACCGCTCCCGCAACGCCCGCACCACCTCCTCCGGCGTCTCCGGCGTCACCCGCCGATCCAGCTCCGCCGACCCGGCCGCCGCCGCCTGCTGCAACAGATTCGCCTTCTGCAGCGCGTCCTCCGCCCGGCTCGGCCCCCGCAACCGCAACACCCGCACCAGCACCGCCAGCGTCGACCCCTGCACCAGCAGCGTCGCCCCCACCACCAGCAACGCCAGCAGCTTCAACACCGCCAGCTGCGGCGTGTCGTCCGGCAGCAACAGCACCGCCGCCACCGTCACCACCCCGCGCATCCCCGCCCACGACACCACCAGCCCCTCCCGCAGCGACTCCTCACCCCGCCCGCGCGCCCGGTTCAACCACGCCCACGGCAACACGAACAGCGGCCGCGCCAGCATCGCCGCCACCGGCACCGCGACCACCGCCGCCAGCAGCGTGCGGTTGTCCAGCCCCGAGGCCAGCGCGTCCTCCACGATGTGGCGCACCTGCAACCCGATCACCAGGAACACCGAGCTCTCCAGAATGAACTGCACCGTCCGCCAGTTCGTCCGCTCCGCGATCCGCGACGCCGCGCTCTGCCAGCGCGGCGCACCGTGCCCGAGGATCATCCCGCACACCACCACCGCGATCACCCCCGAGGCATGCACCTCCTCCGCGGGCAGGTACGCCGCGAACGGCGCCAGGAACGACAGCGTCGTATCGAGCACCGGATCGGTGATCCGCCGCCGCAACGTCGCCAGCACCGCCGCCACCAGCACCCCCACCAGCGCACCGCCACCGGCCGCCAGCACGAAATCCCCGCCCGCCTGCCACACCGACACCGAACCCGCCGACGCCGCGATCGCCGTCCGCAACGCCACCAGCGCCGTCGCGTCGTTGAACAGCGACTCGTCCTCCAGGATCGTCACCACCCGCCGCGGCATCCCGATCTTGCGCGCCACCGCCGTGGCGGCCACGGCATCCGGTGGGGCGACCACCGCACCCAGCGCCACCGCGACCGCGAACGGGACCGGAAGCAGCAGCCAGACCACCGCGGCCACCACGAACGTGGAGAACAGCACCAGGACCACCGACAGCAGCGCGATCGTCGTCGCGTTCTTGCGGAAATCCAGGAGGGAGGTGCGGATCGCCGCCGTGTACAGCAGCGGGGGGAGCACGCCGAGCAGGACGATCTCCGGGTCCAGATCCACCTGCGGGACGAACGGCAGGTACGACGCCGCAACCCCCGCCACCGTGAGGACCAGAGGCTCCGACAGACCCGCCCTGCGCGCCAGGGCGGCGAGGGCTACCGCTGCCGCTACCAGGATCACCAAGCCGACAGCCACATGCATCGTCGCATTGTGTCACCCCGGCGGGGTGGGTGTAGTTCGCCGGGGCTCCGCCCCGGCACCCCCGCCCTCCGGGGGAGGAGCAAACGCTCCGCCCGCCGGGGGGAATCGCTCCTCCGTCGCCGAGCACCCGGACACGGCACCAGGGGAGGGGTCAGCCGGGGATGGCGGCTTCTTCGGGCTGCTCGGCGACTTCCGGGGCGCCGGGGGCGGGGGCCACGGTGACCCAGGTGCCGTTCACGGCGGAATTGCCGGTGAACGAATCCGTCGCCTTGGGATCGTGCAGCAGGTTGACGTTCGCGCCGGGCAGCCCGGCCGCGACCGTCCACCCGACCCCCGGCTCCCGATGCCCCCACCCGTGCGGAATCGCCACCGTCCCACGCCGGATCTCGTCACTCGCCTCCACCGGAACCACGATCGCCCCGATCCGCGACGACACCACAGCCGGATCACCATCGGCCAACCCGCGCTCCACCGCGTCATCGGGATGCATGAGCACCGTGCACCGCGGCTTCCCCTTCACCATCGACGGCAGATTGTGCAACCACGAATTGTTGCTCCGCAGATGCCGCCGCCCGATCAACCGCAGATCGAACCCGTCCGCGGGCGCCGTCACCGCCGCACCCCGCCCCGCCTCCGCGACCAACTCCCGCGCACCATCCAGCAGCAGCTCCGGCGCCAGATGCACCTTCCGATCCTTCGTCGCGATCAGATCCCGCAACCGCGGCAGCAACGGCCCCAGATCGATCCCGCCCGCCGTCTTCCGCAACTTCGACACCGTCACCCCGCCGGGCCCCTTGCGCAGCACCCCGTACGGCCCGACCGCGATCCCCGCCGACGCCAGCCGCAACGGACTCAGCCGATCCAGCACCGCCGTCAGCGCGCGCCCGGTCACCCGCCGCACCGGCAGCGGCAGAATCTCCACCGCCAGCCGCGCCATGATCTCCCAATCCTCCAGCCCACCCACCGGCGGCTCGAACACCCGCGGATTGAACCGCAGACTGTTCCGCACACTGAACACCGACAGCACGATGTCCATGTCCTCGCGCTCCAGCGGCGAGATCGGCGGCAGGATCAGATCCGCGTGCCGCGTCGTCTCCGTGATGTACATATCCACCGCGACGTAGAAATCCAGCCCCGCCAGCGCCTCGTCCAACCGCCCACCCTGCGGCGTCGACAGCACCGGATTCCCGGCATAGGTCACCATCGCCCGGATCTGCCCCGGCCCCTCGTCCAACATCTCGTCCGCCAGCACCGCCACCGGCAACTCCGCCCGGAACGACTTGAACCGCCCCGACCGATCCGTCCACTTCCCGTACCCCGCCAGCGGAACCCGGCGCGCCATCCGCGCCGCGTCCACCGCGGGCGTCGCGAACATCTGCCCACCCGCCCGATCCAGATTCCCGGTCACCGCGTTGATCACATTGATCAGCCAGTGCGTCAGCGTGCCCGTCACCTGATGGCACACCCCGATCCGCCCGTACATCACCGCCGACGGCGCCGCCGCGTGCTCCCGCGCCAACCGCCGGATCACCTCCGCCTCCACCCCCGCCAGGGGAGCGGCCCACTCCGGCGTCGCCTCGGCCACCAACGCCCGCAACTCGTCGAAACCCGTGGTCCGCGACCGCACCGCCGCCCCGTCCACCAACCCCTCGGCCACCAGCACGTGCAACATCCCCAGCAGCAGGTACGCGTCCCCACCCGGCGCCACCGCCACGTGCTCGTCCGCCAGCTTCACCGTCTCCGTGCGCCGCGGATCGATCACCACCACCGTGCCGCCCCGCTTACGGACCGCCTTGATCCGATCCCGCGCGCCCGGCATCGTCGTGATCGACCCGTTCGACACCGCCGGATTCGCACCGAGGATCACCAGCCGATGCGTCCGATCGATATCGGCCACCGGCATCAGCACATTCGACCCGAACATCTGCCACGCCGCGAACTCCTGCGGGAACTGATCGATCGACGACGCCGTGAAGAAATTGTTCGTCCCCAGCGCCGCCCGCAGCATCCCGCCATAGATCACCGACGAACTGTGCGCCGCCGGATTCCCCAGGTACATGCCGACCGCGTGCGCGCCGTGCTCCGCCCGCACCTTCCGCAGCCTGCGCCCCACCTCGGCGATCGCCTCGTCCCAGCCGATCGGCACGAACTCCGTGCCGACCTTCTTCATCGGCGTCCGCAGCCGATCCGGATCGTGGTGCAGCCCGCCCATGGCCGTCGCCTTCGGGCAGATATAGCCCTTCGACAGGACATCGTCGGGATTGCCCTCGATCCGGGTCACCTGCAAATCCTCGACGGTCACCAGGATTCCGCAATGGGCCTCGCACAGCGTGCACTGCCGGGCAACGGTGGTCGCGTTCATCAAGCTTCAACACCTTCTGCCGGAACTTTTCGACCAGGTTACCCGCGTCACACACCACGCATAGAGAGGAATACGGTCAGGGCCGCACGAACATCCCCAACCCCTCCTGCTCGTAGTACGACAGGATCAGCCGATTCCCCTCGAACCGCGCCACCGACACCGACCCCGGATTCGCCCCCTCACCCTGCGGCGAGAACACGAACTTGTCCCCGTCCCAGTGCCGCATCGGCATCCGCACCGCCGCGGGCCCCATCGTCAACACCAGCGCACCGTTGTCCACCGACACCACCGCCGGCCCGAAATAAGCGTTGTCATAGGTGCCCGCGTACTCCTGCAGCGGCCCCGCCGGCTTCGCGTTCGACGGCGGCTCCTTGCCCGCCAGATCCCCGGACGGCGCGTTCAACTGCTCGAACGCCCCCGCGAACAGCTCCCGCCAGTCCTCCCGCACCTCCCCGAACTGCACCAGATCCGCGAACTCCGCGTTCAGCGTCTCCGGAATACCGATCGGCGCCGCGTTCGTCAGCGTCACGATCCCCACATCCGCCGACGGGATCAGCGTGAACGCCGTCCCCGCACCCCGGTTGAACGCCCCCGAATGCCCCAGCGTCACCCGCCCGGCAGGCGAGGTCCCCACATTGAAACCGAACCCGTAGAACCCCGCCCGCGAATCCGGCGACGCCGGGGGAGCCGACATCGCCTGCGGCGACACCGCGGGCAGCAGCGCGCCCGGCGGCACGATCTCCTTGCCCTCGAAGGTCCCGTCCGCCAGCATCATCGTCATCCAGCGCGCCATGTCGTCCACCGACGAGCTCACCCCGCCCGCGGGCGCCTGCGGATCCGGCTGCCGCGGCGGATCGGCGGGCTTGTACGCACCGTCCACCAGCACGTGCCCGACCGCGCGATCCGGGCGGCTCACGAAGTCGCTGTACCGCGAACTCGTCGACGCCATCCCGAGCGGTTCGTAGATCTCCCGCTGCGACAGCTCCTCCCACGAGGTGCCCGCCGCCTCGGCCACCGCCACCGCGGCCGCCGTCAGCCCGTAGTTGGTGTAGGCGTAGGAATCGCGGAACGCGTCCAGCGGCAGCTGCCGCAGCCGCTCCAGCACCTGCCCGCGGTCGTACCCCAGATCCTCCAGCAGGTCGCCCGCGTGATCCGGCAGCCCCGATCGGTGCGAGTACAGATCCCCGATCGTCACGTTCTCCGTCACGTACGGATCGTTCAGCGCGAACCCCGGCGACAGCCGCTTCACCGGCGTATCCCACGCCACCCGGCCCGCCGCCACCTCGCGCGCCACCACCGTCGAGCCCAGCGGCTTCGACACCGACGCCAGCTGGAACACCGTCCTCGCGTCCACCGGCTGCCCCGTCGCCACATCCCGCACCCCGAACCCCTTGCTGTACACGACCTTGCCGCCGTGCACCACCGCGATCGCCATGCCAGGGATCTTCGACGAGGCCAGCAGCTCCTCGGCGATCCGATCCAGCTGGCCGACCGCGCGATCGACCTGCCCGTCCGGGATGGCGACACCGGCCACCTGCCCCGGCGACTCCTGCGCCGTGCCGCTCGGCGGGGCCGAGCTCGAGGACGCCGTCCCTCCGCCCGAGTCCTCCTGCGCGCAGGACCCGACGACGAGTACCGCCGCCACCGCCAGCCCGATCACCACTCGGCTCCGATCCCGCACGGCCACCACCTCCTTGGTGTGATGCACAGCACAATGCGATGAGCCTAGCGCCCAGCAATTGACCGGCAACAGGTTTTGCCACGTTCCCGCGTGGCGCGGGCAAAACGTCACTGTGACGCAAGAGGGGTGATGCGCAGCGTCACTGTGACGCATCGGAGGAGGGCGGTTGGTCACAGTGCTAGCCGGTCGCCATCGCGACATCGGGGCACTGACAGCCGACAGAGAAGGGGAGAGCGACTCGCAGAGCAGGCAACTCGGCACGTTGAGCAGCTGCACAGCGAACGCCATTCCAGCGCTCGAACGCCATGTCGTAAAAACGCCGATAATCTACATTATGTCAACTAACCGCGCTCTCCCCGGTGAACCGCACGTGAACCAAGATCGATAACGTGGACGCGTGCTCGGACATTCTCACGCGACCAGCGGTGCGCTCGGCTGGTCGGCGGCCGCGGCCGCCCTCCCGGTGTCGGTATTGACGTACCCCGCGATCGACGTCGTCGGCGACCACCACCTCGGAACCGTCGACCTGCTGCTCGGCGTCTTCCTCACCGCGGGCGCCGCACTGCTGCCCGACATGGACCACCCCGACGGCACCATCGCCAACACCCTCGGCCCGGTCTCCGAGCTCTTCTGCAAGATCGTGTCCTGGATCGCGGGCGGCCACCGCAAAGCCACGCACTCGTTCCTCTTCGTCGCCCTCGCCGGCGTCGGCACCTGGGCGGGCATGACCTACCTCGGCAGGCCCTTCACCCTCGGCCTGGTCTTCGTGCTGCTCGCCCTCGCGGTCCGCGCCCTGCACCTCTGCCCGCCCGGCAAGGGCATCCGCGCCTGGGGCACGGTCCTGGCGCTCGCCCTCGGCGGCACCTTCGCCATGACGCACTGGATCTCCGACGCTCCCCCGTGGCTGCCGTTCTGCGTCGCGCTCGGCTGCCTGGTGCACATCCTCGGCGACTGCCTCACCGACCGCGGGTGTCCCCTGCTCTGGCCGTACAAGAAGCGGCTCGGGATCGAGATCATCAGCCGGACCGGCAACAAGGTCGAGACCTGGGTGCTCGCACCGCTCTTCATGGCAGGAACCCTCGCGCTGCTGTGGTACACGATCACCCAACTTCCCTGAGCCCTCTCTTGTCCTTGCGGGTTGTTTTTTCGAGGTGATGAGTGGCTAATCTGTTTGATGCGCATATCCGCATACATGCAATATTTATACCGTAACCATCTGGTGCACACCTGTACACTCAACCCCATGTACGAGGACCAGCGACGCGCGGAAATCCGCGCCCTCGCCCGCCTCGCCGGCGACGAACTCGGCGGCGCTGTCGCGGGCATCGCCACTGTTCACCGGGCTATCGCCGACCGCGTCTTCACGGCGGTGCGCTGGGGCGTCGGCCCGGCCGCCGCCCCCGTTCAAATCGCCCACGATGCCATCGCCGACGGCGTCTACACGATCGTCGGCACCGTCGCCGAGACAGCGGGCCGGGTCGCCGAGCGCACCGCCGACCTGCCCAACAGCGAGCCACCCTCGCGCACGGTCTTCGGCGCGGGGGTCCTGGGTGTGCTGTCCGGGCTGATCGGCGACCGGCTGGCCGAGCAGAATCCGGTCCTGACGAGCCCCATGTCCTTCCGCGTCGACGGGCAGCCGGTGGCCCCGGAGGAACTCGGCTCGCCGCACGACACCCTCATCGTCTTCGTGCACGGCCTGGTCGAGACCGAGCACGCCTGGCGCCGCGGCGGCATCCCCAGCTACGCCGAGCGGCTGGCCGAGGAGCTGCCCTGCGCGACGGCGGAGGTGCGGTTCAACAGCGGCCTGCACATCTCGGAGAACGCGCGCGAACTCGCCGATCTGCTGGAGCGGACGCAGCGCGCCTGGCCGGTGCCGCTGCGCCGGATCGCGCTGGTCGGGCACTCGATGGGCGGGCTGGTGGCCCGCGCGGCCTGCCATCTCGCGGCCGCGGCGGGTGCCGAGTGGGCGACGCTGGTCCGGCAGATCGTCTGCCTGGGTTCGCCGCACCTGGGCGCGCCGCTGGAGCAGTTCGTGCACGTGGTGTCGGCGGGGCTGGTGAAGCTGCCGGAGACCAGACCCTTCGGGCAGTTGCTGCGCAGGCGCAGCGCGGGGATCCGTGACCTGCGGCAGGGCTCGCTGGTGGACGAGGACTGGACCGATCTCGATATCGACGCGCTGACCCGTCGGGTGCAGCAGGAGGTACCGCTGCTGCCGGGGGTAGAGCACTACTTCGTGACGGCGTCGATCATCCGCAACCCGAAGAACCCGCTCGGCCGGATCGTCGGCGACGGCCTGGTCCTCACGCCGAGCGGCTCCGGGCGCGGCCGTGCCCGCCGGATCGCGTTCGAGCCGGAGAACGGGCTGCACCTGCCGGGCGCCAATCACTTCACGCTGCTCAACGAGGAGGCGGTACACGAGGCGCTGCGCCGCTGGCTCGCCGCTCCCCTCCCCCGGCCCTGAAACGCCGAACCGCCCGCGAGCCGGGGCTCGCGGGCGGTTCGATCGGCCGATGTCAGGCGTCGGCGACCTGGGCCTGCCACATCCAGTGCAGCTGCTCCAGCCGCCCGGCGATCCCGATGATGAGATCCTGGGTGACCGGGTCGGCCTTCTCGGTGGCGTCGATGCGCTCGCGGAGGCCGCGGATGACGGCGGTCAGGTTGGTGACGACGCCGTTGATGACGTCGGTGTCCTTCTGCCAGCCGTCCGGGAAGCCCTCCGTCACGCTGTCGCGGGCGACCGTGGTGGCGCGGCCGTCCGGGCTGACACCGATGGCGGTGGCGCGCTCCGCGGCGGCGTCGGTGAACTCGCGGGCGGCGACCACCAGCTCGTCGAGCGCGAGGTGCACCGATCGGAAGTTCCGGCCCACGACGTTCCAGTGCGCCTGCTTGGCGATCAGGGACAGGTCGATGAGGTCGACGACGGTGGCGCGCAGGGCCTCACCGGCGATGCGCTGCTGCTCGGCCTCGAGGGTGCTGGTGATGGGTTGCGACATTGCTGTACCTCTCTCTCGTCGTCGGTCCCGATATCCATTCGGTGAACTACCCGGGATCGACCCGTTCACGCAGCCGAACTGCGTGAACGTCGTCTCAGTCCTCCGGCCAGGTTCCGGTGACGGCCTGGAATCCGGTGGCTCCGGCCCGGTCGATGGCGGTTTTCACCAAGCCGAAGACGGCGCCCTGGATGGCCGCGGCGAGCAGAACTTCGCGCCAGCCGTAGTCCTCGGAGGTGGCGTGCGGTGCTTCGTCCTCGCCGCTGACGGCCTGCCAGATCTTGCCGAAGACGACGTTGGCCAGCAGGCCGCCGAGGACGCTGACGGCGAGGCCGAGCGGTTTGTACGCGAGCTTCATCGCCTGCCTCGCTTCCGCAGGACCTGCCAGAGCACGACGCCGCTGACGACGCCGATGGCGACCGGCACCGGGTTGGCGCGGATCAGGTCCGCAGCCTGACGTCCGCCGCGGGCGACCGGCTCGGGGGTGGCCTCGGCGACCTTGGCCGTGGCGGCCGCGGTGCTCTCCTTGGCCTTGGCAGCCACGTCCTGCGTGCGCTCCTTGGCGACGGCGGCGGTCTCGGCGACGCGCTCCGTGGCCAGCTGGGCGCTGTCGGCGACCTTGTCCTTGGCGCCGACGGCGGCGGCCGCGGCGTTCTCCTTGGCCTCCTGTACCTTCTCCGAGGTGCGGGCGGGGACGTCGAGTTTGTGGGTCAGCTCCTCGACGGCCTGGCCGAGCTCCTCGCGGGCACGGTCACGGTCCGCGGCGACGAGTTCCTTCTCGGTCTCCGGGCTGAGTTCGGGGTCCGGGCTCACTGCCTCCGGCTCCTTTCCTTGATGGTGGCCACGTCCTCCTGCACGCCGTGGACGGCGGCCTCGGGAAGCGGCGGGGTTGCGCTCTGGACGTTCTTCTTGCCCGCGAGGGCGAGGATGCCCGCGACGACGAGCAGCACGACACCGACGATCAGCGCGGCAGCCCAGGCGGGCAGCGGCTCGGCCAGGCCGATGATGGCGGCGGCGACGAGCGCGCCGACGCCGTAGAGCGCGAGGACGGTGCCCGCCCCCGCGAGCCCGGCGCCCTTGCCGACCCGTCTGCCCTTCTCCTGCATCTCCAGGGTGGCGAGCCGGATCTCGTCGCGGACGAGGCGGCTGAGCTGTTCACTCGCGGTGCCGACGAGTTCGGAGACCGAGCGGGCGTCGGCGGGCCCGTTCCGGTCGTGTGCGGCGTGCGTCATGGTGCGCATCCCTCCTCCGGTCGGGGGGCGGGTACCCGGGGCTCCGTGGGGCAAACGCCGGGCTCGGGGCGCCGGAATCGGGGTGAGCGCAACGGTGTTCGGGGGTGGTGGCGAGCCCTTACCGTCGGGTTATCGCGAGACCGGCAGGAGCGTACCGATGGGTGATGTCTGGCAGACCGAGACGGATGTTCTCGTGATCGGTGGTGGCCCGGCCGCGGCGTGGGCAGCGTTGCACGCGCGGGCGGCCGGGGCCGAGGTGGTGCTGGTGGACAAGGGGTACTGCGGGACCAGCGGGGCAACGGCGCCCTCCGGTACCGGGGTCTGGTACGTGGCGCCGGAGGCCGAGGCGCGGGCGAAGGCGAAGGCGAGCCGGGAGGCGCTGGGTGGTCATCTGGCCGATCACCGGTGGATGGACCGGGTGCTCGAGCAGACGTACGCGAACATGGAGCGGCTGGCGACGGAGGGCCGCTATCCGTTCCCGGTGGATCCGGTGACGGGTGCGCAGCTGCGCACGGGGGTGCAGGGGCCGGAGTACATGCGGCGGATGCGGGCCTGGGTGCGCCGGGCCGGGGTCCGAATTCTGGATCACTCCCCCGCGCTGGAATTGCTCGTCGACGCGGACAGCGTGGTTCGCGGTGCGGCGGGTTTTCAGCGGCAGCTGGGCCGGGATTATCGAATTGCGGCGGGTGCGGTGGTGCTGGCGTCGGGCGGGTGTGCGTTCCTGTCGGGTGCGCTCGGCACGAATGTGAACACCGGGGACGGTGCGTTGATGGCGGCGGAGGTGGGTGCGCGGTTCTCCGGGATGGAATTCTCGAATGCGTACGCGATCGTGGCGAAAGGGTCGACGATCACGAAGACGGCCTATTACGGCTACGCCACGTTCTTCCACGAGGACGGGTCGGTGCTGGAGGGTGCGGGGTCGCAGCAGGGGCGTTCGGTGATCGCGCGGGCGCTGCGGTCGGAGCGGGTTTTCGCGCAGCTGGATCGGGCGGACGCGGCGGTGCAGGAGCGGATGCGGCTGGGTCAGCCGAATTTCTTCCTGCAGTTCGATCGGCGCGGGATCGATCCGTTCCGTGATCGGTTCGAGGTGGACATGCTGGCGGAGGGGACCGTGCGCGGCACCGGCGGGATCGATGTGCTCGACGACGAGTGCGCGACGTCGGTGCCCGGTCTGTTCGCGGCGGGTGACGCGGCGACGCGGGAGCGGATCTGCGGGGGTTTCACCGGTGGCGGCAGCCACAATTCGGCGTGGGCGATGAGTTCGGGGTCGTGGGCGGGTGCGGGGGCGGCGCGGTTCGCGCTGCGCGGGCGTCCGGACGCGGCGGGGTTGCGCGGGACGGGGCGGACGGGGTTGCGGCCGTCGGGTGGTGCGGCGGTGGATTCGGCGGTGGTGCTGGAAGCGGCGCGGGCGGAGCTGATTCCGTTCGAGAAGAACTATCTGCGCCACGGTGATCGGGTGCGGCCCGCGCTGGCCGCGCTGGACGGGATCTGGGAGTCGGCGGTGGCCGGGCTCGGCGGCGACAGCGCGGGTGACGGCCGGGTGCGGGCGCGGCAGGCGGCGGCGATCACGGCGGTGGGGCGGTTGATGTACGCGTCGACGTTGGCGCGCACCGAGACTCGCGGGATGAGCAAGCGGGCGGATCATCCGGAGCTGGATCCGGCGCAGCGGCATCACGTGCTCTCCGGCGGGGTGGACGCGGTGTGGACCGGGACCGCGGTGGCGTCGTGATCGAGCTGGTGCTCGCCGAGGCGTGCATCGGCTGTGACAAGTGCGTGGACGCGTGCCCGACGAATGTGTTCGATCGGACGGAGTCCGGTATTCCGGTGATCGCGCGGCAGCGGGATTGCCAGACCTGTTTCATGTGTGAGGCGTACTGCCCGGCGGATGCGCTGTTCGTGCACCCGGATTCGGCGCCGCGGCCGGTGGGGGCGGCGGTGCCGGCCGAGGAGATCGGGCGGTATCGGGAGCGGCTGGGCTGGGGTCGCGGGCGTACGCCGGGCAGCCGGGTGGCGGTGGGGCCGGAGTTGCCGCGCGGCGGGCCGCCGCCGCGGCTGCCATAAAGGGTTCGCCGAATTCCGGCGTGTACTCCCCTGGCGCTACAGTGTGTTTCTGTCGCGTTTTCGGTGCACTGGAAGAGGGAGAGCTTCATGGCACGCAAAGTCGTTGTCACGGTTGTGGACGATTACGACGGCATTTCGGCCGCCGATGAAATGGTGGCTTTCGCGGTGGACGGCGTGTCCTACGAGATCGACCTCTCCGCGGAGAATGCGCGTTCGCTGCGGAAATTCCTGGAGCAGTGGACGCCGTACGCGCGCCGGACCGGGAAGGCGGCGCGCAGCAAGAACGCCGGGGGCGGGCGTTCGTCGGCGAGCCGGGAGGATGTGGCGGCGATCCGGGCGTGGGCGAAGGAGAACGGGCACGAGATCTCCAGCCGGGGCCGGATCCCGTCGGAGATCGTGGCGGCGTACCGGGAGGCGCAGCCCTCCTGAGCCGCCTCAGTCCTTACCCGGCTGGACGCGTTCGTGGCCGGTCAGCAGCAGGTGGTCGAAGACGGTGAGGATGTCCGGCCGGGGCGGCGGCACCCGGGGCAGGTCGGCGATGAGCTGGGCGGCGATGGCGCGCAGTTTGGTGTTGGTCTCCTGGGAGCGCCAGGAGAGCACCTTGAAGGCCTGTTCGGGGCTGATTCCGTACATCCGCATGAGGACGCCCTTGGCCTGTTCGATGACGGCGCGGGATTCGACGATCTCGGGGACGACCTCGCTGACGGCGGCCTGGCCGGCGGCGTCGATGGTGTCGGTGAGGTCGATGTAGCAGCCGCTGGTGCCGACGGGTTCGCCGTCGGCGTCGAGGATGCGGTTGGCGACGACGAGCACGGTGTGCTCGCAGTCGTTGGTGTCGATGATGCGGTGCCTGCCGGAGAAGGGTTCGCGGTCGGTGAGGGCGCGTTCGATCAGCTGGGCGACCAGGTCGCGGTCGTCGGGGTGGTTGTGCGCGAGGACCAGCTCGGTGCTCGGTTCGACGGCGCCGGGTTCGTACCCGTGCAGCCGGTACACCTCGGGGGACCATTCCCACCTGCGGTCGGCGAACCACAGCGTGAAGCCGCCTGCCACCTGGGGGTCGACCGACTCGGGCAGATCGGCGAGCGGGTCTTCCCGGCACTCGGGCACAGCGGACTCGGACACCTAGGAACAATAGCGCGACCTGCGGGGACGACACGCCGGTCACGGGTGTGGCCGGGGCAACTTCACCACCCGGACGAAGAAGCCGTCGATCTGCTGGATGGCGGCCATGAAGGCGTCGAGGTCGACGGGCTTGGTGACGAAGGCGTTGGCACGGGCGCGGTAGCTGCTCTCCACGTCCTCGGCGGCCGACGAGGTGGTGAGCACGACGACGGGGATGGCGGCCAGTTCGGGGTCGGCCTTGATCTGTTCGAGGACCTGGCGGCCGTCGTAGCGGGGCAGGTTGAGGTCGAGCAGGATGAGGTCGGGGCGCACGGCGTCGGTGTGCGGGCCGCGGCGGTAGAGGAAGTCGAGTGCTTCTTCGCCGTCGCGGACGACGTGCAGGGTGTTGCCGAGGGTGTAGGTGTCGAAGGCTTCGCGGGTGATGAGCTCGTCGCCGGGGTCGTCCTCGACGAGCAGGACGTCGATCGGGTGCGAGGAGTCGGGCACGGCGGCCTCCCAGTATTCACAGCTGCCCCCGGCGCGGTGGCGGTCGAGGTGGGCTCGAGTCAACCAGATGCCGTGCGGCGCGGGCGGGTCAGGGCAGGACGCGGCCGATGTGGGCACCCTTGCGCGGGTTCTTGCTTCCGGTCTTGCAGGCGGCGATCTGCACGGTGCCGCTGCCGGGGTTGTAGTAGGCCATGCCGACGAGCGGGCCGTGCGTGGAGGCGGGCAGCCAGCTCCAGCCGGGTTCGTCGCCGGTGTAGGCGTCGAAGCGGTGGTCGCCGTTGGCATCGAAGGATTGGCGCTGCAGGACCAGGTATTCGGGGACGGTGAGCCCGGACCAGCCGTGTTCGGTGAGCGCCCGGCGCAGTGCGGGTGCGGTGTGGCCGCGGGTCCATGGCTGGATGCGGTCGGCGGGCAGGACGAGGAGGTAGGGGTGTTCGGGGCGGTCGATGCCGCCGTCGAGCAGGTCGCTCGCGACCTCGGCCGGGTGGTCGTAGGCGGCGAGGGCGAGCAGCGCGGGCAGGTGCGCGCGCTGCTCGGCGGCGGGCGGGAAGGCGAAGCCGATGGCGGCGTCGGCGGGCAGCGGCAGCTCGGGGGCGGGGCCGATGGCGGCGCCGAGCGGGGTGTGCTCGTGCCACCATGCCGCCGAGTGCCGCCAGATGTCGGCCGTGCTGGGTGCCTCCGGTCCGCCGATGCCCGCTCGCATGCGGCGGACTCTACTGCGCGGGGCCGACACCCTTGGCGGTGAGCCATTCGAGCGCGGATTCGGCGATCTCGGTCCAGCCGCTGTCCAGGGCGAGCGAGTGGCCGCGGTCGGGGAACTGGCGCAGGTCGGTGACGGCGGGTGATGCGCTGTAGAGCTTGTGCGCGGCGCGGGTGACGACGTCGGGGACGGTGTGGTCCTTGCCGCCGGAGATGAAGAGCAGCGGGCCGCGGGTGGCGTTGGCGGTGTCGACGGCGGCCGGGGAGTTGCCGGTGAAGTTGGCGAAGGCGGCTTCGAAGAGCGGGCGGCCCGGGGAGGGGATGGTCCAGGCGTCGAAGAGCGTGTCGGATTCGTCGGCGGGGATGGCGTTGCCGAAGCCGTAGCGGAACTGGCTCTTGGTGAGCGCGACGGAGCGCTTGCGGTTCGCGGGGTTGCCGAGCACGGGGAAGCCGGAGCGCAGCTGCGCGAGGGGTAGCGGCTTGACGCCCTTGATCTGGGCGGGGTCGATCGCGACGCCCGCGCTGCCGAGCCCGGCGGCGAGGAGTTTCTGCACGAACAGCCCGCCGAAGGAGTGGCCGACGAGCACCGGCGGGGTGTCGAGGGCGCGGATGATCTCGGTGTAGTGCGCGGTGACGTCGTCGATGCCGATTCCGGCGACGGCCTCCGGCTGTTCGCGGGCGGCGGCGACGGTCTCCGGCTCGCCGGGCCAGCCCGGGGTGTGCGGTTCGTAGCCGCGGGCGGCGAAGAGTTCCGCCCATGCCTGCCACGAGGTGGCGTGCAGCCAGAGGCCGTGGATGAAGACGACGGGGGTGCGGGTGGCTGCCATGGTGATCTCTCCTCGGGTGAGCGGAACGCTCGGAACTGTAGACCGATCCGGCCTCGCGCGCCTGCCGAGCTGCGCGTTTCCGGTCGAGTGGCTCGGGTAGGTCCGGAATATTCGCTGATTCCCCGACGGTGAGGAGCCGCGCATGAGCGCCGACGAGACGTTCCGCAAGGGCGACAGGGTGGAGTGGAAGAGCCACGGCAGCACCGCCGAGGGTGAGGTCGAGGAGAAGATCACCTCCGATACCGAGGCGGCCGGGCGCACGGTCCGTGCGTCGAAGGACGATCCGCAGTACCGGGTGCGCAGCGAGAAGAGCGGGCGGGACGCGGTGCACAAGCCGTCGGCGTTGAAGCCGGCGAGCGACGACTGAGGGGTTAGTAGCCCACGCGGGCCACCTGCTCCGGGTGCAGGACGATCCGGACCAGTTCACCCGCGCGCATGGCGGCGAGGTCGGCGGCGCGGTCCGGGTCGTCGAGGTCCCAGTAGCGGGCGGCGAGCCGGTCGCAGAGTTCGCGTGCGCCGTCGGGTTCGACGGTGACCGGGCCGGCGACCGAGATCCAGCGTTCGCGCTCCCCCACCGGTGCGGCGACCACGAGCGAGGCGCGCGGGTCCTTCGCGAGCCGCCGCACCTTGGCGGAGCCGGGTTCGGTGAAGACCTGGACGGTGCCGTCGTCGGCGAGTTCGAACCAGACCGGGCGCGGCTGCGGCGGCACGGGGCCCGCGGCGACGGTGAGGAAGCCGTGCAGGGGGCGGTGCAGGAAGTCGATGTCGTCGGGGGTGAGGGTGCTCATGCCCGTCCTTTCTGCCAGATGCCGGTGACGGCGGTGCGGGCGACGTAGTCCTCGAAGGGGCGGGCTGCGCGGCCGAGCAGGGTGGCGACGTCGTCGGTGGGGGTGGCGAACAGGCCGCGGGCCATGAGCGCGAACATGGCGGTGACGTGGTCGGCGTCGCCGGGGTTCCAGCCCTGTTCGACCAGGGCGGTCACGTAGTCGGCGGGGGTGAGTTCGCGGTAGGTGATGGGCTGTCCGGCGGCGCGGGCGATGAGCTCGACGGCCTCGGCGAAGGTGAGGGCGCGCGGGCCGGTGAGTTCGTAGACGCGGCCCGCGTGGGTGCCCGGGTGCGTCAGGACGGTGGCGGCGGCGTCGGCGACGTCCTCGGCGTCGAGGAAGGGTTCGGGGACCGCGCCGGCGGGGAGGGCGAGTTCGCCCGCGGTGAGCGGGGCGTGGAAGAGGTCCTCGTCGAAGTTCTGGTCGAAGTTGCTTGCCCGCAGGATCGTCCATTCCAGGGTGGAGCCGCGGACCGCGTCCTCGGCGTCGCGCATGTCGAGCCCGAAGTCGGACTCGCCCCAGGTGTCGGCGCCGCGGCCGGAGAGCAGCACCACCCGGCGGACTCCTGCGGCGGCGGCCCTGGTGACGAAGTCGTGGACGGGGCCGGGCACCGGCGGGGCGATGAGGTAGACGGCGGTGGCGCCGGTGAGGGCGGCGTCCCAGCCGTCGGGGTGCGCCCAGTCGAAGGGGGTGGGGCTGGTGCGGGAGGCGGTCCGGATCGGGGTGCCGCGCATGCGCAGGCGGGCGGCGACCCGGCGGCCGGTCTTGCCGGTCGCGCCGAGGACGAGGGTGGTGTCGGTGCTCATGGGCATTGATTCAACGGGGTCGAGTCGGACAGTTCCATAGGTGAGACGCCGGATTGCCTGTCCATTCGTCTATTCTGGCGGGGTGGATGTCTTCGGTGACCTGATTCGCGGGGTGCGGGCGCAGGGTTCGTTGTTCGGCAGCTCGACGCTCACCCCGCCGTGGTCGCTGCACTTCGTGGACGGCGCGCCGCTCACGCTGTGCACGGTGCTGTCGGGGGCGGGCTGGATCGTGCCGGAGGACGGGCCGCCGGAGCGGGTCCGCGCCTACGAGACGGCCGTGGTGCGTGGCCCCGCGACCTTCACCTTCGTCGACGATCCCGGCACGGCTGCCGCGCCGGTGGCCTGCGGGGCGTTCTGCTCGGGGCCGGAGCAGGGCGGTACCCGGTACCGGCTGGGGTGGGCGGACTGCGGTGAGCCCGCGCCGGGGGCGACCACGTTGATCGTTGGCGCCTACCCGGTGCGCGGGGAGATCAGCGGCAGGCTGCTCGAGGCGCTGCCCGCGGTGCTGCGGGTGGGCTCGGGCGGGACCGGGGACGCGGTGCTCGACCACCTCGCCGCCGAGGTCAGTGCCGACGTCCCCGGCCAGCAGGTGGTGCTGGACCGGCTGCTGGACTGGATGCTGGTGTGCACCCTGCGCGAGTGGTTCGACCGGCCCGGTGGCGAGCCGCCCGCGTGGTGGGCCGCGCAGCGCGACCCGGTGGTCGGTGACGCGCTGCGGCTGCTGCACGCCGAGCCCGCCGCGCCCTGGACGGTCGCGACGCTGGCCGGGCGCACCGGTGTCTCCCGCTCCACGCTGGCCAAGCGCTTCGCCGAGCTGGTCGGCGAGCCGCCGCTGACCTACCTCACCCGCTGGCGGATGACGCTGGCCGCGGATCTGCTGACCGAGCAGGACGGCAGCATCGCCGACGTGGCGCGCATCGTCGGCTACTCGGATCCGTTCGGGTTCAGTGCCGCGTTCAAACGGGTACGCGGGGTGGCGCCGAGCGAATTCCGGCTGCGGCGGCGCGAACCCGCCTGATCAGCCCGCGGTCTTGCCGTTGTCGGCGGTGTAGATCGCGCCGTGGATCGCGGCCGCGTCGTCGCTCGCCAGGAAGGCGACGAGCTTCGCGACGGCCTCCGGCTCGCTGAGCCCACGCGGCGAGGCCACCCGCATGACCAGGTTCGGGTCGGCGCCGTCGGGCAGGGTGAAGCCGGTGACCTGCGGGGTGAGCATGCCGCCCGGGCAGATGGCGTTGACCCGCAGCCGCTGCGCGGTGAACTCGACGGCGAGCGCGCGGGTCAGCCCGATCAGGCCGTGTTTGGCCGCGCAGTACCCGGCCGAGTACGCCTGGCCCTCGATCCCGGCGATCGAGGCGACGTTGACGATGTTGCCGCCCACCTCGAGCAGGTGCGGCAGGGCGGCGCGGGAGAGGTAGAAGGGGCCGTTCAGGTTGACCGCGAGGTCGCGCTCCCATTCCTCGTCGGTGACCTGGGCGGTGTGCCGCATGGCGTGCTGTCCGGCGACGTTGGCCAGGATGTCGAGGCGGCCCAGCTCGGCCGCGCACTGCTCGACCACCTCGCGGCAGCGGTGCGCCCCGGCGATATCGGCGACCGCGTACCGCCCGCCGGGCACCTCGGCGAACACCTCCGCCAGCCGCTGCTCGTCGCGGCCGACGCCGAAGACGGTGGCTCCGCGCTGCCCGAACAGCCGGGCGACCGCCGCGCCCAGCCCCGACGACGCACCGGTGACCAGCGCGACCTTTCCCGACAACTCACTCATGCCGGTCACCCTAGGTGGCTACTTGTCCGGCTTGGCGGGCTTGTCCGGCTTCTCGGGTTTCACTCGGCCGTTGCCGTTGCCGTTTCCATTGCCGGGGTTGCCGTTTCCGGGGTCGGGCTCCGGCGGGGCAACGACGGCCGGGCCGGGCTCGGCGGCGGTGGCGCCGGGGTCGGGGTCGGGGTCGGGGTCGGGGTCGGGGTCGGGGTCGGGGTCGGCGATCGGTGGCGGTGGCGGTGGCGCCTGGACCACCGCGGTGCATTGCGCCGGACCGCAGGTGTCGAGCACGACGGGGCCGGGGGTCTGCGCGATCGGCGCGGCGGTGGGCACCGCGGTGGCGGGCGGGGACGTCGGGGCGACCTCGGTGCTCCCGGCCGAGCCGGGCCGGTCGAGCAGCAGCACGCCGCCGATCACGGCGGCGAGCCCGGCCAGCGCGGCGACCGCGATCCGGGGACGCTTGCTGCCCGCGCGGAGCGTCTCCGGCAGGGTGGTCGGCGCCTGGTGACGATGCGCGAAGACGGTCGCGGGAGCGATATCGGCCGTCGCGATATCGGCCCCGCCCGCGGCCGCGCGGGCGGCCGCGACGAACTCCTGCACATCGGCGAACCGCGCCTGCGGCTCCTTCGCCATCCCGCGCGCGATCACCGCGTCCAGCGCGCGCGGCACGGCCGGGTTCAGCATGCTCGCCGCGGGCGGCGCGGTCATGAGGTGCGCGAGCACCTGCTGCGGCGAGTCACCGTCGCCGAACGGCCTGCGCCCGGTGAGCAGTTCGAAGAGCACGCAGGCCAGCGAGTACTGGTCCGAGCGGGCGTCGGCGGCGCCGGAGAAGCGCTCCGGCGCCACGTATCCCAGGGTGCCGACCAGGTTGCCGGTGGCGGTGATCGCCGGCTGCCCATCACGGGTGGCGGTGCCGAAGTCGATCAGGTAGACGAACTCTTCCGCGGTCACCATGAGATTCGACGGCTTCACGTCGCGGTGCACGAGCCCGACCCGGTGCGCCGCCGCCAGCGCGGTGCCCGCCTGGGCGACGATCCCGGTCGCGCGCCCGGGCGCGAGCCGTCCCTCGCGGCGCAGCAGCGCGGCACCGTCGATGCCGTCGACGAGCTCCATGTCGAGGTAGAGGTGGCCGTCGTGCTCGCCGAAGGCGTGGATGGCGACGGTGTGCGGGCCGCGCAGCTGCGCGGCGAGCCTGGCCTCGCGGGTGAACCGGCGCCGGAAGCCGGGGTCGGCGGCCAGGTCGGCGGCTAGCACCTTGAGCGCGACATCGCGGTCGGTGGCGGTGTCGTGCGCCAGCCAGACCCGGCCCGAGCCGCCGCTGCCGAGCAGCCGATCGAGGCGGTAGTGGCCGAACCACGTCTCGCCCATGTGCAGAACCCTTTCGTACGCCGCTCCCCTGTCCCGGAATGACCGCTGCGCCGCGACGGAAACCACGGCGGCGAGCCGCCGCGGTCATCCGATCCTCGCGCGGAGTCCTGCACCCGGTGCGGTATTCGGCCGGACGCGCGACGGGGATCGATTCGCTCACGGTAGCGAGCGGCCGGACGGTCGCCCGGGTCGGCTCCGGACAGTCCGCGACCTCGACGGTGGTCGCCGCCCCGCTCGCGGGCAGCCCGAGCTTCGCCTCGTCGGCGGTACCGGGCTCGGCGGCGACCGGGACATGGACGACCGCACGAGTCCCGAGGTCCGCATCGAGCCGTAACCCCGGCCGTCGGCCGGGAAGCCGGATTCATCCGAAACGGGTGACGCCACTCCCCCACCGCTCGGTGACGCTGAGCGGAGATGGTGGAGCGAGAGCGGAGGTCGTGGTGAGCGAGGCCGAGCCCGTGACCTCGCGGGCCGGGCGCCCGGCGCTGCTGGTGTGGGAGCAGCGGGCCGCCCTGGTCGCGTTCATCGCCGCGCTCCCCGCCGCGGTGGTGGCCGCGAACGACGTGCGCGCCGGAGTGGCGCTCACCCTCGGGGTGCTGCCCGCCGCGGTGATCGGGGTGGACCCGGTCCGCAGGCGCCGGACCCGGCTGCTGGCGGCGGGGTTGCTGCTCGGCGTGCCGATGATGGCGGGGTCGCTGCTGGCGCGGGTGCCGGTGCTCGCCGTGCTCGGCCTGTTCCTGCTTCCGGTGCTCGCCGTCCGGGCGACGGCGATCCCGCGGTTCACCGCGCTCGCCGGGCTGACCACCACCACGCTGCTGCCCATGATCGGCATCGGGCTCAGCTACCCCGATCTCGGAACAGCGGCCGGGCTTACCGGCCTCTTCGTGCTCGGCTCCGTCCTCGCCTGGCTGCCCGCCCTGCTGATCCCGGAGCGGCCCGAGGTCGAACGGCCCGAGCCGCGGCCGATCGCGCGGACCTACGGCTACCTGCTCGGCGCGGTCGCGGCGCTCACCGCTGGGCTCGGCTTCGCCCTGCACCTCGACCACATCGGCTGGGCCTGTGCCGCGGCGCTGATGGTCATGCGCCCCGACCCGCAGTTGCAGCGGTGGCGCACCGCGGGACGGTTCAGCTCCGTGCTGGCCGGCTGCGCGGGCGCCGCCGCCCTGGTCGCGCTCGATGCTCCGCCGCTGCTCTACGCCATCGTGCTTCCGCTGAGCCTCGCGGCCGCGGCCGCCACCGCGGCGAGCCGCTTCTACCTGCTGCCCGCCTTCACCACGTTCTACGTCATCACCCTGCTCGGCTACCCCGACCCCGGCGCGGCGCAGTCGCGGGTCCTGGAACGGCTGGGCGAGACCGCGCTCGGGCTCGCGGTCGCCGCCACCATCGGCATCCTGCTGCCCGCCCTGTTCGCGCGGCGGCCGGGTCTCACGGTGTGAGCACGATCCGCCCGAAGACCTCCCCGGCGTCCATCCGGTGGTGTGCGAGCGCCGCCGCATCCAGCGGCAGCACCTCGTGCACCACCGCCGCCAGCTCCCCGCGCGCGGCCGCTTCGAACTGCCCGGACCGGACCGCGTCCCGCGCGGCGGGGTCGACGGTGTCGGAGCTGAAGGTGGCGAAGGACAGCGAGCGCTGGAACGCACCCAGCAGCGTCATCCCGAAATCGGCGGGCGGATACCCGGCGACCACCCCCACCGTCACCATCCGCCCGTTCGGCGCCAGCTTGTCCAGGAACACGGGCAGGTCGGGCCCGGCGACCACATCGATGATCACATCGAAACCCGAACCACCGGTCCCGGCCCGATCCAGCACCCGGGTGGCACCGAGCGCGCGCAGCCGGTCCCCGCGCTCGGGCGCGGAGGTGGTGACCGCGACCTCCGACGCGCCGCCCCGGGCAGCGAGCTGCACGGTCAGCAGTCCGATGCTGCCCGCTGCCCCGCGGACCAGCACCGACTCTCCGGCCGCGAACCGCGCGTGCGCGAGCCCGAAGTGCGCCACCACCCCGGACCCGCCCAACGCCACCGCCGCCTGCGCGGTCAGCCCCTCCGGCAACTCCTGCACCTGCTCCACCGGAACCACCGCGTGCTCGACATAGCCACCACCGGTCCCGGTGAACCCCCACACCCGCCGCCCGACCCACGATTCGTCCACACCCGCCCCGACTCCGCTCACCACCCCGGCCACCTCACTGCCGGGAACATGCCCTTCCCGGAAGCCGTACCCACCGAGCGTGCCGCGCCGGATCACCGCGTCCACCCCACCGACCCCGATGGCCTCGACCGCGATCAGCACCTCCCCCGCGCCGGGCTCGGGGACGGGCAACTCGGCGACCGCGAGCCCATCCGGACTGCCGAAACTGCGGATCTCGATGGCGCGCACTGGTTCTCCTCATCGTCGCCGGTCCGGGCACCGACGCTAACGGACACCCCCGTCCGTTTCGCTAAAGTGAGAGCGGTGCCCGACCTTTTGCCTCGCACCCCGCGCGCGGACGCCACCGAGAACCGGGAGCGAATCCTGGACGCCGCTCGCGCCCTCTTCGCCGCCGACGGCACGAGCGTGCCGATGCGCGAGATCGCCCGCCGCGCCGGTGTGGGCCCGGCCACCCTCTACCGGCACTTCCCCACCAAGGAGATCCTGGCCACCGCCGCCTTCGCCGGACAGATGCGCGAGTGCCGCGCCATCGTCGAGCGGGCGCACGCCGACCCGGACCCGTGGCGCGGCTTCACCACCCTGATCGAGCAGATCTGCGAACTGCACGCGCGGAACCGCGGCTTCACCGAGGCGTTCACCGCGACCTTCCCGGACGCCGTCGACCTGGGCCCCGACCGCGCCGCCGCGCTGCGCGCCGTCGCCGAACTCGCCGTGCGCGCCGGGCGAACCGGGCAGCTGCGCGCCGACTTCGCCGTCGACGACCTGATGCTCGTGCTCTCCGCGCAGCGCGCGATCGGCGCCGCCGCGGCGGGCCGCTACGCCACGCTCGTGATCAGCGCGTTCCGCGCGCCCTGAGCCACTGCCGTTTTCCGGCGCGACGGCGCGACGCGCGGCTGCCAGAATCAGCACATGCGGACCGAATCGGTGGCGGTGACCGAGGTGGGTCTCGGGGATGTGGTGGCCGATCCCGCGGGCACCGGGCTGTGGCGGCGGGTGCGGGAGCTGCGCCACGGCCGCGCCCCGCGCCGGGACGGCAGCGGGCGGGAGTGGACCTACTACGCCTTCGTCGGCCCGCTGGTCGATCCAGGGGCCGCGGCCGAGGTGATCGGCAACCAGCCCCGCATCGACCGATTCGTGTTCCGCGAGGACGAGTCCGTCACCCGCGCGGTGACCGACGTGGCGTGATCGGCAATTCGCGAGGACACTCGGGGACGTAGTGATTCGACTCGTCCCCCAGGAGCACATGCGATGGCAACCAACGGGCCCTTCGGCCTCGACCCGGAAGACCTCGAGCGCGCGCTGCGTGAGGCGGGAATCGAGCTGCGCGATCTGATCGGCAAGGCGGGCGGGTACCTGGAGCGCGTGGACGGCGCGAGCGTCGGCTCGCTGGCGGCGCTGCTCGGCCAGTTCGCGCCGCAGCCGGAGAAGCCGCGCACGACACCCAAGCCCGAGGGCGAGACCACCGGCGAGTCCGGCAGCGGCGTCTGGGTGATCTACACCGTCGACGAGGGCGGAACGGCCAGGGTCGACCAGGTCTTCCCCAGCGAACTCGAAGCGCTACGCGCGCACCGCGACAACACCGACGACCGCCGCCGGGTGCGGTTCCTGCCCTACGGCGTCCCCGCGGGCGTGCTGGACGCGCCCTGATCGGCGGCCGATAGCGCGGATCGGTTCGCCCCGCCCGCCCACAGCGGCGATGATGGTGCGGTGACCGAGCAGGTGAGCGCATGCGCGCGCTGGTGATACTGATCGTGGTCGCGGCGATCGCGCTGATCGCGGGCGACCGGATCGCGGTGGTGGTGGCGCAGAACGAGATCGGGCGCCGGATCGCCGCCGAGTACGCGCTGGACCGCGATCCGGCGGTGGACATCGGCGGCTTCCCGTTCCTCACCCAGGCCGTCGACGGCCGGTACGAGACCATCGACATCCGGGCGGGTGAGTGGAGCGAGCAGGACGTCACCGTGCGCGACCTGCGGCTCACCCTCACCGACGTCACCGCACCGCTCGCCGACCTGATCGCGGGCGACACCACGACCCTGGTGGCGGCCGGGGCGACCGCCGAGGCGGTGGTCGCCTACGACACCGTGCGGCGCTTCGCCGACGACGGCGTCCGCGAACTCTCCGACAGCCCCGATGGGCTGCAGGTGACCGGCACCTTCCGGGTGGAGGGGCTGCCGTTCCCGGTGCCCGCGACCATCGTCTTCGCCATGGCGCCGACCGCCGACGGCATCGAGCTGACCCCGATCTCGGTGCAGGCCGCGGTCGGCGGCCCGGCGCTGCCGCTCTCGGTGCTCAGCCGCAGCCTGGCCTTCACGATCCCGCTGCAGGACCTGCCGCTCGGCGCCGAGATCACCGCCATCCGCGCGGCCGCCGACGGGCTGCACGTCAGCGCGGCGGCCGCGGAGGTCCGCTTCGCCGACCTGCCCTGAGCGCCGGGGGTTACGGGACGTAGAGGTACCACTCGGCGAACGGGCCCTGGATCGGCCAGCTGCTCGACATGATCTTGGCCGGGCCCATCCCCACCCACAGGTCGACGGTCACGGTCTTGCCGCGCTGGGCCCCGGTGCGCACGTAGACGTCCTGGTGCCGGAAGCCGGCCGAGCCGACCCAGCCGATCATGACGTGGTTGCCGCACGGCCCGCTCAGGTACCCCTGCGGCGTCACCCGCGCCCGCACGAACCCGGGCCGCTTCGGCGCCGCCTCCAGATCCACGGAAATCGCTCCGGCGCAGAAGTTCGCGTCACCGAAGGTGTAGAGCGTGGTGCCGATCGGCGCGAACTGCGGCAGCGGATCGGCGTGCGCCGGAACGGCTGTCGTGCCGCCGAGCACCCCGATCCCCAGTACTGCCGCCAGCCCCGCGCCCAGTCGTCGAATGTTCATGGTTCGAGCCCTCCCCCGTCGAGCTTTCCGATCCCGCTCGCCCCGGCCGGATGACTCCGTCGGCATCGACGGCCCGCGGCGGAAATCGTTCGCCCACCGAGCATATCGGGTGGATCAGCCCCCCACGGTCCGATCCCCATCCCCCTTTCACTGTATACACGATTCCGCGCCCTCATGAGCCGCCGAAATGTGGTCCATACTCGCTCCCGTTGCACGGAAACCCCAGGTGAGGAGTGGCGGTATGACCTATGTGCTCGGCTTCGCGGAGATCGATCGAACGCAGGTCGCGGTGGTCGGCGGCAAGGGCGCGAACCTCGGTGAGCTGTCCCGCGTGGACGGTGTGCGGGTGCCGGACGGGTTCTGCGTGACGACGGCGGCCTACACCCGCGCGGTGGCGGGCGCGCCGGGGCTGGACGCGCTGTTCGGCGAGTTGTCCCGGATCGAGCCGGGTGATCGGGAGGCGACCCGGGTGCTCAGCGCGCGGGTCCGGGCGGTGATCGAGGGGCTGGAGATCCCCGGCGAGGTCGCGGCGGAGATCGTCGCGGCGCACGCCCGGCTCGGCGCGAACGGCGCCTACGCGGTGCGCTCCAGCGCCACGGCCGAGGATCTGCCGACGGCGTCCTTCGCCGGACAGCAGGACAGCTACCTCAACATCGTCGGCGCGCCGGAGATTCTCGCGCACGTGCGGCGCTGCTGGGGTTCGCTGTTCACCGAGCGCGCCGTGGCCTACCGGCAGCGGAACGGGTTCGGGCACAGTGGGATCCGGATGGCGGTCGTCGTGCAGACCATGGTCTTCCCGCGTGCCGCCGGGGTGCTGGTCACCGCCGATCCGGTCACCTCGGATCGGACCGTCACCTCGATCGACGCCGGTTTCGGGCTCGGCGAGGCGCTGGTCTCGGGGCTGGTGAACGCCGACAACGTCCGGGTGCGCGGCGGCGTGGTCGTCGAGCGCTCCACCGCGACCAAGAAGCTCGCCGTGGAGCCGGAGCCCGCCGGTGGCACGCGGGTGCGCGAACTCGACACCGAACGCCGCGACGAGCCGGTGCTCTCCGACGCCGAGGTGCTCGACCTCGAGCGGCTCGGCCGCCGGATCGAAGCGCACTTCGGCAGCCCGCAGGACATCGAGTGGTGCCTCGGCGACAACGGCGTCCGCATCGTGCAGAGCAGGCCGATCACCACGCTGTTCCCGATCCCGGAGGCCACCGACGGCGGCGACCACGTCTATGTCTCGGTCGGCCACCAGCAGATGATGACCGACGCCATGAAACCGCTGGGGATCTCGCTCTGGCAGCTCACCAGCGGCGCGCCCATGCGCGCTGCGGGCGGGCGGCTGTTCGTCGACGTCACCGCCGTGCTCGCGGCGCCGGGGTCGCGCGCCGCGCTGGTCACCGCGCTCGGCAAATCCGATCCGCTGCTCGGCGACGCCCTGCGCACCCTGATCGAGCGCGGCGGCTACGGCACCGGAGCGCCCGAACCGGAGCGCCCGATCCCGGGCACCGTGCCCGCACCGCCCGACCTCGACCCCGCGCTCATCGGCGAGCTCATCGCCGAGAGCGAGGCATCGCTGGCGGTGCTGGAGCGCGACATCCACGCCCACACCGGGGCCGCGCTGCTCGACTTCATCCGCACCGACATCCAGGAGTTGCGCCGCGTCCTGTTCGACCCGCGCGGACTCCAGCTGATCACCGCCGCCATGGACGCCTCCGAGTGGCTCAACGACCGGCTGCTCGACTGGCTGGGCGAGCGCAACGCCGCCGACGCGCTCACCCGCTCGGTCCCCGGCAACATCACCTCGGAGATGGGGCTCGCGCTGCTCGACGTCGCCGACGCCATCCGCCCGCACCCGGAGGTCGTTGCCTACCTGCACGCCGCCCCGAACGACTTCCTCGACCGGCTCCCCGACCACCCCGGCGGCGAACAGGCACGCACCGCGATCGAAGGCTTCCTGGAGCGCTACGGCATGCGCTGCGCCGGCGAGATCGACATCACCCGGCCGCGCTGGCGCGAGCAGCCCGGCACCCTGCTGCCCGCGATCCTCGGCAATGTCGCCGGCTTCGAGGCGGGGGCGGCCGCGCGGCAGTTCGCCGACGGCCTGCGCGAAGCCGAGCAGGCGAAACAGCGGATTCTGGACCGGGTGCTGACGCTCCCGGACGGCGCTGCGAAGGCGGCGGAGACCGAGCGCATGATCGACCGGGTCCGCACCTTCTCCGGCTACCGCGAGTACCCGAAGTACGGCATGGTGTGCCGATACTTCGTCTACCGGCAGGCCCTGCTGCGCGAGGCCGAACGCCTGGTCGCGGCCGGTGTCCTGCGGGCAGCGGACGACATCGACCATCTGCGCTTCGACGAACTGCGCGAGGTCGGGGCCACCCACCGCGCCGACCCGGAGCTGATCACCGCGCGCAGGACCGCGTTCCGCGCCGACGAGGCGCTCACCCCGCCGCGCGTGCTCACCTCCGACGGCGAGGTCCTCACCGGCGCCTACCGCCGCACCGACCTGCCCGACGGCGCGCTGCCGGGCACCCCGGTCTCCGCCGGGACCGTCGAGGGCCGCGCCCGCGTGATCACCGATATCGCCCGCGCCGACCTCGAAGCGGGCGACATCCTCGTCACCGCCTACACCGACCCGAGCTGGACCCCGCTGTTCGTCGCCATCGCCGGGCTGGTGACCGAGGCGGGTGGGCTCATGACGCACGGCGCGGTGATCGCCCGCGAATACGGCCTGCCCGCCGTGGTCGGCGTCGAACACGCCACCACGCTCATCCGCGACGGGCAGCGCATCCGCGTGCACGGCGCCGACGGCTACGTCGAGCTGCTGCCCGACCGGTGATCGAGCCGGGCCCGCGCCGCCGCGTCGCCGCCGCGGGCCCGGTGGTCGTCGATCTCCGCCGCGTGCGCCTCGGCCCAGTCGCGCAGCACGGCGAGCGGCCCGACCAGCGACCGGCCGAGCGGGGTGAGCCGGTAGGAGACCTGCGGCGGGACCGTGTCGAGCACCGCCCGGCCCACCAGCCCGTCGGCGACCAGCTCCTTCAGCGTGGTCGAGAGCATCTTCGCCGAGACGCCGGGCATGCGGCGGCGCAGCTCGGCGAAGCGCACCTCGCCCGGTTCGGCTGCGGCAAGCACGGTGATGATCATCGAGGTCCACTTGGTGCCGAGCCGGTCCAGGATCTGCCGGGTCGGGCAGCGCGGATCGAACAGATCGCCGCGGTGGGTGGTCACCTCCGCCTCACCTGCTTTCCGGAAAGTGCCTTCTTGTGCCGATCCACCGGCCGGTGGACAGTAACCACAAGTTACCTGGTTACCGGAGGTGTGCACGATGGTTCTGCTTCACACGGTCCGCTCCCGCGGCGCCGACGTGCGAGTTCGGGTGGAGGGTTCCGGCCCTCCTGCCTTGCTGCTGCACGGCTGGCCGCACACCCGGCGGCTGTGGGATCACGTGCTGCCCGGCCTGGCGGAACACCACACGGTGATCGCGCCGGACCTGCCCGGACTCGGCGAGAGCACCGCCCCGAACTCCGGCTACCGCGCCGACGCCATCGCGACCGATCTGGCCGCCATCCTCGACGCCGCGGGGGCCGACCGCGCCGCCGTGGTGGCGATCGACCTCGCGGTGCAGCCCGCCTTCCTCTTCGCGATGACCGATCCGCGGCGGGTGACATCGCTGACGCTCATGGAGGGCCTGCTCCCACCGCTGCCCGGCGCCGAGGAGTTCCTGGCCGACCCGCCGTGGTGGTTCGGCTTCCACGGCGTGCCCGGCCTCGCCGAGACCGTGCTCCCCGGCGGCGAGGACCCCTACCTCTCCTACTTCCTCACCGAGCACACCTTCGAGCGCCGCGGCATCGACCCGGAGATCCACGCCGCCTTCGTCCGCGCCTACACCGGCCGGGACGCCCTCGCCCGCGGCTTCGGCTACTACCGGGCCGCCCACGGGAACGCCGAGCTGATCGCGCGAGCGACGGCCTCCGCCCGGCTCACCGTGCCTGCGCTCGCGCTCGGCGGCAATGTCGTCGGTTCGGCCCTCGCCCGCCAACTGTCGACCGTCGCCGACGATCTCACCGAGCACATCGTGCCCGACTGCGGCCATCTCGTCCCGCTGGAGCAGCCGGGCGCGCTCCTCGACGTGCTCGTCCCGTTCCTCGGACGAGGCCTCAGCGCAAGGCCACCTTCGGGAAGTCGACCGGAATCTTGAGCGCCACATTGATGTAGTTGGTGAACAGGTTGAGCGCGACCTGCCCGATCGCCTCGACGATCTGCTCATCGCTCCACCCCAGGGCGCGCAGCCCGCCCACCTCCTCCGGGGCGACCTGTCCGCGCTCCTCCACCAGCTTCAGCGCGAAGCCCAGGAGGGCCGCGGTGCGCGGGTCCGGGGACTCGCCGAGCTGCGCGGCCTGCATGTCCGCGCCGCTGACCCCGGCCCTGCGGCCCAGCGCGGTGTGCGCGGCGAGGCAGTACTCGCAGGCATTGCGGTTGGCGACGGCCACCGCGATCTGCTCGCCGACCGCCGGGCCGAGCGCGCCGCCGCCGAAGGCGCCGAAGGCGGCCCACATGCTGGTCAGCGCGGCGGGTGAGTTCGCGACCGCGCGGAACATGGCGGGCACCGTGCCGAAGGCGGCGTGGATGCTGTCGAGCTGCTCGCGGACGGTGCCGGTGGCGGTCTCGCGGTCGACGAGGGGAACGAGTGTCATGGGAGGTTCCTTCGCTGTCGTGTTTCGGACAGTTCCCAGCCTGCCGCACCGATCCGGACGATTTGCGCCCTATCGTCTCGATTTCTTACCTATTCGTCTGCAATCATGGGTGCATGACCTCCGTCGACCGGATCTCCCCGCTGCTCGAACGATTCCGCGTGCGGACCCGGCTCTTCCACACCGGCCCGCTCTGCGGGGTCACGACCTACGACGCCGGGCTCGGACGGGGCTTCCTGCACGTACTGCGGGCCGGGTCGATGGAGGTCACGCACCGCGGCGCAGGCAACCGGCTCGCCACCCGCCACGTCGACCGGCCCAGCCTGCTCTTCTACCCCCGCCCGCTCGACCACTCCTTCCACAACGCGCCCACCGCGGACTCCGACTTCGCCTGCGCCAGCGTCGACTTCGAGGGCGGACCGAACCATCCGCTGGTCCGCACCCTGCCCCCGGTCATCGTGCTCCCGCTCGACGCCGTCGCCACGCTCGAACCCGCGCTCACCCTGCTCTTCGCCGAGATCGACACCGCGAAATGCGGGCACCGGGTGCTCGTGGACCGGCTCTTCGAGGTCGTGCTCATCCAGCTCTTCCGCTGGATCCTCGAGCACGCCGACGAACTCGACCTGCCCACCGGGCTGCTCACCGGGCTCGCTGACGAGCGGCTGGCCCGCGCCCTGGTCGCCGTGCACGAGGAGCCGGGGCGGGCGTGGACCCTCGAAGGGATGGCGCGGGAGGCGCGGATGTCGCGCAGCGCTTTCGCCGCGCGGTTCAAGGAGGCGGTCGGGCAGTCACCCGCCGACTATCTCGGTGGGTGGCGGATCACCGTGGCCAAGGAGCGGTTGCGGGCCGGCGTTCCGGTGGCGCGCACCGCGACCGAGCTCGGGTACGCCACCGCGCCGGCGTTCTCCCGGGCGTTCACCCAGCGGGTGGGGTGCTCGCCGCGGGCCTGGGCGGCGCAGTTGTAGCGGCACGCAAGTCTCGACTGACCGTCCAGGCGTTTGGGACCTGTTTCGTGCAGCCTGTCCCGGCCTTCTTCCGCTTCGCCAAACCGGTCTGATGCGCATACCGCAATGTCGCAATTTTGAGGCCAACGGACAGGAACAGCTTAGGCAGGATGCAGTGCCTGGAAGACCGTGATGGCGGAGCGCGCCGTCGCGGTGCCGGCCGGTTCGGCGAACTCGACCACGACGTCGGTCGTCACATGATGGGTGCGTGGCGTTCCGTCGTCGTAGCGGATCACGGTGTGGCGCAGCATCTCCTCGACGCCCGCGCTCCCCCGGATCGTATGACCGCCGCTGACGAACGCGGCGTCGGCGAACAACGCGCCGACGCCTGCGAAATCGCCTGCGTCGATCAGTTCCCCGTAACGCGCGATCAGTTCCGTGACGGCGACCGTACTCATGGCGCGGACGATACGCGCCGGGTCAGTGGGGTGCGCCGGTGCTCGCGAGTTCCGTCAACCTGCGGGTGAGTTCGGGGTAGACCTCCGCCGGGTCGTCGGCGAGCGTGGACTTGATGTAGCGGCTCCAGTCATCGGCGAGGATCTCGGCGCGTCCGACGGCGACGCCGTCGAGTGCGAGCCGGGCCAGCTCGGCGGGGACGAGCTTGGGGCCGGTATACCCGGCGGTCATGTCGGTATCGGCGGCACCGAGGTGCAGCGCCGTGACCTGGGTACCCTGACCTGCGAGTTCGACCCGCGTGGCATTGGTCAGCGCCCACTCGGCGGCCTTGGCGATGTGGTACCCGCCGGCGCCTTGGAGCGGGAACCAGGACAGCGCCGAGTGCACGGTGAGGATCGCGCCGCCACCGTTGGCCGCCAGCACGGGGGCGAAGGCGCGGGTGACGGCGAGGGTGCCGAACAGGTGCGTCTCGAGCTCGGCGCGCAGCAGGGCTTCCGCGCCGGTGAGCGCGTCGGCGCCGGTCTGGACGCCTGCGTTGTTGATCAGCACCGTGAGGTCGGACGCCTGGGCGGCCGCGGCGGCGACCTGCGCCGGGTCGGTGATGTCGAGGCGGAGGACCTGGGCGCCGGGCAGGTCGACGGTCTCCGGGCGGCGCGCGGCGGCGTAGACCTTCGCGCCTTCGGCGAGCAGGTGCTGGGCGAAGGCGCGGCCGAGGCCGCGGTTCGCGCCGGTGACGAGGGCGACGGTGTCGTTCAGGGGCATACCGCTACGCTAGAACCTGACGTTGACGTGAGGGTCAAGGAAGAAGGTCGCGGTGCTGCGGATCGGTGAGCTGGCGGAGCGGGCCGGGGTGAGCGTGCGGGCGCTGCGCTACTACGAGGAGCAGGGGCTGCTCGACGCCGAGCGCACCGCGGCCGGGCAGCGCCGCTACCCGGCCGCGGCGGTGGAGAAGGTGCGCTTCTTCCAGCTGCTCTACGCGGCCGGGCTGAGCAGCCGCAATATCGCCGAGCTGCTGCCGTGCATCGACAGCGGCCACACCGATACCGCGCAGCGGGCCATGCTGCACGCCCAGCGCGACCGGATCCGGGACCGGATCGAGGAGCTCTCCGGCGTGCTCGGCCGGCTGGACGAGATCATCGCCGTCACCGCCACCCATCCCTGATCGAGCGGAAATCGCGACGTCGCCGCGCGGCCGTCGGACATCCGCTACTGTCGCCGCGCGAGGCTGATGGCTCGTCCAGAAGGTGCATCCAGAAGTGCCAGGACGCCGTCCATCGATGCGAAATCGCCGGTCCGGCAAGGGGTATAGGGACCGTCCACCGAAACGGCGCACAGCCGTCCAGAATTCAAGGAAGGTTCCATCCACGATGCCCACCCCGACACTGCCGCCCAGCACGATCCCGCGCCGCCAGCTCGGCCGCTACCTGCGCGATCTCCGCCAGGAGGCCGGGTACTCGATCGCCAACGCCGCCAGACTGATCGAGCGTGGGGCCGGCACGCTCCAGCGGCTGGAGAAGGGGCAGGCGGGACGGATCCGGACGCTGGACATCAAGGCGCTGTGCCAGCTGTACGAGGTACCGGAGAAGCTGCCCATGCTGCTGGAGCTGGTGCAGGCGGCCGATTCGAACGCCGGGGACGGCGGGCTGTGGTGGCAGGAGTACTCCGATGCCATTCGGGCCGATTTCGAGTTGTACGTCAGCCTTGAGTCATCGGCGACGAAGTTGACCACCTTCCGGCCGGACATCGTCAGCAGGCTGTTCCAGGCCGCCAATTACGCGCGGGCACTGGACGACCTGTTCGAGCCCGGCGCCACCGCCGAGCAGATCGAGCACCGCGCGAACGTCCGGATCAACAGGCAGCGGATCATCACGCGCAAGCGGAACCCCGTGCCGGTCGAGCTGCTGGTGGACGAGCTCGTGCTGCGCCGCGCGGTAGGGGGGCCGAGAGTGATGGCCGGACAGTTGACGCACCTCGCGGACCTGCCCGCGAACGTGACGGTCCGACTGCTCCCGTTCACGACGGGCTACCCGCTCGGAGTGGCTACGGGACCCTTCACGATCCTCGATTTCGACGAGGCCACCGGCGAAATGCCGACCGTGTTCGTGGAAGGCTTCCGTGGCAACATGTATTACGACAAGGCCGAGGCGGTGAACCACTTCCGGAGCACGTTCGCGCGGCTCCGGGCCGCCGCCTTGTCGCCGGCAGACAGCAAGCACGCGCTCCGGCGCATGGCGAGGGAGTACAAGCAGTGACACCGGATCTGTCCGACGCGCAATGGTTCAAGTCCAGCTTCAGCGGCGGGAACAACGACTGCGTCGAGGTCGCCCACCTGGGTGAAGGGCTCGTCGGAGTGCGGGACTCCAAGAACGCCGCCGGTCCGGCTCTGGTTTTCGCCCCCGGGGAGTGGGCCGCCTTCACCGCGGGCATTCGGGGCGGCGAGTTCGGCTCCTAGTCCGGGGGTCGGAGGAAGCTGCGCACGATCACGGCGGCGCGCAGCTGCCACAGCGACTCGAGCCGGGTGAGATCGAGGCCGAGGAGCCGACCGGCCTTGTCGAGCCGGTTGCGCACCGTGTTCGGGTGGACGCCGAGTGCCTCGCCCGTGGCCGAGCGGCCGTACTCCTGCCGCAGGTACTCGAGCACGGTGTCGAGCAGCTCGGGGTGCCCGTCGAGCGGGGTCAGCAGGCGGGCGAGGTGATCGCGGCCGGGTCCGGGGCGGGTGAGCTGGTACTCGAGGGCGAGGTCGGCGACGCCGAACACGCCCGGTTCGGCGCGCATCCGCACCGCGAGCTCGAGCAGTTCGCGGACCGGCTCGGCGCGGGTGGCGATCGGATCGTCGTCCGGTTCGGTCTCCGCGGTGGTCGTGCGGGCGCAGACAAGGGAGAACTCGGCCACTGGCTCGTCGTTCTCGCGCAGGACGCGAAGGGAAAAGCGGTCCCAGCGGCGGGCACTCACGGGCTGGTCGCCGCCGCGAGGCAGGCGTCCCGGATCGCGGCGGGATCGTCCGCGTCGGAGCTCGATATCCGGACGAAGCGCAGGTCGGGGCTGCGGTCGCCGAGTTCCCGGTATCCGGCGCGCAGGGTCTCCAGGTGGGCGAGGTTCTCGTGGGTTTCGCGTTGGCCGCCGCGCAGGGCGAGGCGGCGCGCCGCCTCGGCGGGGGGCGTGTCCAGCCACAGCACCCGGTCCGGGAGGGTGGTGCGGTAGGTCTGGGCGAGGCGGGCGACGGCCGCCTCGGTTCCGGTGCCGAGGATCGCGACGAGCTCGTCGAGCACGGTCGTGAGGTCGCCGCCGATGCCGACGCGGTCCTGTTCGAGGGTTTGCCAGCGGCGCAGCGCGGCCGTCGCGCCGGGGAGGCGCTGTTCGGCGTGGTCCAGCACGGCTCTGCTGCCGGGGGCCGCGCGGCCGGCGAGGCGGGCGTAGAGCGGGGCGTAGACGAGGGTCTCGATGATCGGGTGCCGTTCGCAGACCAGGACGTCGGGCCGGTAGGTGCGCAGCAGGAAGTCCTCCACCGGACCGTAGAGGGTCATCCGCAGGTACAGCGTCGCGGCTTTCACCACGGGGTTGCCGAGCGCGTCGGCGGCCTCCCCGACGGCGGCGAGTTTGCGGGAGAGGTCGTGCAGCGGGCCGTCACCGTTGTGGTGCAGGTCGGGGCAGCTGATGGTGAGCAGGCGGTCGTCGCGGAACTCGTCCCGCAGCCGCGCGATGAGCGAGGACTTGCCGCAGCCGTCGATGCCGACCACGGCGATGCGGGCGGTCACCGGCGGGCCGCCGCGGTGACGGCGTCGAGCATGGTCCGGGTGAGCGCCGCCGGGGCGGCGGTGGCGTCGAGCTCGATCCAGCCGAGTTCGGTGCCGAGCCGGTCCAGTTCCGCGTGGCTGCGGCGCTGGAATTCGAGGAAGCGGGCGGCGTCGCCGTAACCGCTCTCGTAGTCGCTGCGGTCGGTGCGGCGGGCGAGCGCGGTCTCCGGGGTGACGCGCAGGTGGAAGGTGAGCGCGGGCGGTGGGAAGGCGGCGGTCGCGGCGCGCAGGGTGGCCGGGTCGCCGCCGTGCGCGATCTCGGTGGCGAAGTACTTGTACCAGTAGGCGTTCAGCAGCAAAATACGCGGTTTGCGGGCCAGTGCCAGGTCGAGACCGGCGTGCAGGGCGTGGAAGAGGAAGTGCGCGCGGGCGTTCGGGCCGAGCACGCTCAGGTAGGCGAGGACGGCGACGCGGTCGGCGAAGGGCAGCCGGGCACCGAGTACCGGGTCGGCGAGGGCGTCCCAGATGCCGGCGGTGGCGGTGTCGACACCGGCCTTAGTCAGGGCCGCGGTGAGGGCGTCGATCTGGGTGCTCTTGCCGGAGGCGTCGCCGCCGGCGACGCAGACCAGCAGCGGGGGCTCAGGCGGGGTCATCGAGCCGCTCCACCAGGCCGGAGCCGCCGTCGAGCCGGACGGTCTCGCCGTCGCGGATGGTCGCCATGAGCCCGGGCACGCCGACCACGGCGGGGATGCCGAGTTCGCGGGCGAGCACCGCGGAGTGCGACAGGGTGCTGCCGCGTTCGATGAGCAGCCCCTTGACGCTCGGGAAGAGCGGCCCCCAGCCGGGATCGGTGCGCAGCGCGGCCATGATGGTGCCGCGCACGTCCAGGTCGTCATCGGGGCTGCGGACCACGCGGATCGGTCCCTGCACGATGCCGGGCCAGCAGCCGGTGCCGCGCAGGGTGCGGCCGTCACCGACCGGCTCGGCGGCGGCCGCGGCGGTGGGGGTCAGGACGTCGGGCGGGCCGGTGGTCTCGAACTGGTTCGGTGGCTCGGTGTGTTCGTAGCGGGCGAACTCGGCGATCCGGGTGCGGGCCAGCGCGGCGAGGTCGGTGGTCATGGAGCGGCCCTCGGTGAAGCCCTGGATCTCCTCCATGGTCAGGTAGAAGACGTGGCGCGGCTCGTCGAGGCGGCCCGCGGCGCAGAGCACCTCGCCGACCCGCAGGTAGACCGAGCGCCCGACGCCGACGATGCGGGTGCGGGTGAGCCGCATGCGTTCCCGGTCGCGGACCGCGGTGCGGGCCTTGCGCAGCACCCCGGCGAGTTTCTCGCGGCGGCCGCGGGGCAGGGCGTCCAGGATCTCGCGCTCGAAGGCGGCGCGGCGCAGGGCGTGGTCGCGTTCGAGCGCGTCGGCGTCGATGGCGTCGTCGCGGACGTAGTTGCGCAGGATGGTGCCGATGAAGGACGGGTCCTGGCGCAGCGACACCGTCTCCAGTTTCTGCTCGCCCATGCAGCGGTCGCCGTAGCGGTCGAGGTAGGCGTCGAGTTCCGCGGCGACGGCGGGGGCGGCGGCGCGCACGGCGTCGAGGCCGGCGCGCGGGTCGCCGGTGTAGAGCGCGATGCGCAGGTCGGGGGCGCGGCGGATGTCGGCGGCCAGCCGCATCAGGATCAGGGTCGGTTGCAGTGATTCGACCGCCTCCTCGGAGGCGAGCAGCCCGGCCACGGTCTCCTCGGAGCCGCCGGCGGCGGCCAGGATGCGCCTGGCCCGGCCTGCCTGGTTGCTCAGGTAGAGGTCGTTGAGGATCTGCACGGCCCAGCGGTCGAACAGGTTCAGGCCGCGCTCGGCGAGGTCGAGGAGCTGGTCCAGTTCGGTGGCGGTGTCCAGGTCGTGGCGGATGCGCTCGACCTCGGCGCCGACCTCGCGCTGGAACCGCTCGACCAGCCTGCCCCGGTTCAGCATCCGCCAGCCGAGCACCACGAAGACCGGGGCCAGCTGCGGGATGGCGGCGAGCCGTTCGGCGGGGCCCGCGTGGATCCCCTCGATGAAGTCGACCGGGTGCTCGACACCGATCATGCGCTCGACGTCGTCCTTGTTGCGGTCGAAGAACGGGGCCAGGCGCAGCACCCGGTACCAGTTGTTGATGTTGTAGTAGACCCGGCCGGAGACCAGCCCGACCATGTTGCGCAGCACCTTGTCGTTGGCGGCGATGGTCCGGTCGCCGACGCCGATCAGATGCAGCGTCTCGCGGAAGATCACCTCGTAGACCTTGGCCGCCCAGGAGAAGGTGAGCGGGGTGGTGACGCCGTTGAAGCTCTCCTGGATATTGCTGTTGTCCCACACCGTGCGCCAGGTGCCGAGCGCGGCCACCGCGGTGATCGGGCGGGTCTGCAGGATGACGAGCTCGCCGGCGCGGAAGGTCCACTCGATGTCCTGCGGGCCGCCGATGGCGTCGGCGATCCGGACCCCCTCGCGCACCAGCTCGGCGGTCTGCTCCGGGCTCAGGCAGCGGATCCGGCGCCGCGGCTCGGCGACCACGCGCTGCTCGGCGCCGCCGCCGTCGGCGCGGCCGTACTCGATGTCCTTGTCGGCGAGGGTCACCGACACCTCGGTGCCGTCGTGGCCGACGGTGAACTCGTCGGTGGCGCAGGCCCCGCTCACCACGCCCTCGCCGGTCCCCCAGCAGGCGCTGACGACCGCCCGGTCGGTGGCGCCGGTGACGGGGTCGGTGGTGAACAGGACGCCGGAGACCTCGCCGTCGACCATGTCCTGGATGATCACCGCGACCGGGGAGGCGGCCTCGGCGCCGGTGTAGTGCAGGGCGCGCGGGCTGAAGGCGGAGGCCCAGCAGCGACGCACGGCGTCGAGTACCTGGTCGGTGCCGGTGAGGTAGAGGAAGGACTCGTAGATGCCCGCGTAGGAGCGGTCGGCGCCGTCCTCCCCGACGGCCGAGCTGCGCACCGCGACGCGCTCGCGTCCGTGCAGGGCCTCCTCGATCTCGGCCGCGAGCGCGGGATCGACCGGGGTGCGGCGGATCTCGGCGCGCAGGCGTTCGGCCGCTTCGGCTCGGGCGGGGTCGTCGGCGGCGAGGAGCTGCCGGTGCAGTTCGGGCAGTTCGCCCCGGGTCAGGTGAGCGGTGAAGCCCTCGGTGCCGAGCACCACCCAGGGGGGCACGGTGGCGCCGGCGCGGGTCAGCCGGGCCAGCCCGGCCGCCTTGCCGCCCGCCCAGCCGGTGTCGCCGTCGGCGACAAGAGTGCCGTCACGCAGCACGGATACGTCGGTTCGCTGATTCATTCGACCCTCATCGCTTCGATGATGTTGACGGTGGAGACGCGCCACGCGGCGGGCAGCGCGCCGAGCAGGCAGAGCAGGAGCGCGCCGAGCGCCAGCGCGTAGGCGCCGGGGACCGGGGCGAAGGCGACGTCGACGTTCCAGGCGCGGGAGGAGGCGAGGTCGGCGACGACCTGCTGCACCGAGCCGAACGCCAGCCCGAGCACCCCGCCCACCACGGCGAGCCCGGCCGCCTCGGCGAGCACCGTCGCCACGGCGAACCGGCGGGCGGCGCCGATGGCGCGCAGCACGCCGATCTCGCGGCGCCGTTCGAGCACCGAGAGCAGCAGCGTGTTCAGCAGCGCGACCGCGGCGATGATCGTGACGATGATCCAGATGAGGTGGTTCAGGACGGTGGCCTGGTCGAGCGCGGCGGCGAAGCCGCGCACCGCCGCGTCGCCGCTGTAGACGTGGACGCCGGGCGGGACCGCGCCGCGGACCTGGTCGAGTGCGGCGCCGGGGTCGGCGCCCGGCTCGAGTCCCAGTTGCACGGCGGCGGTGCCGGTGTCGCCGAACCACTCCTGCACGAGCGGGAGGCCGAGTGCCAGTGCGCCGTTCAGGGCGGAGAAGAAGGCGACCTCCGCGAGGATCGGGACCGCGTGGGCGCCGGTGGGGCTCGGGACCGTGAGGGCGTCGCCCACCCGGAGCGACAGCGCGTCGGCGAGGTCGCGGGAGACGACGGCGCCTTCGCCGTCCAGGACGCGGCGCGCCACATCGGGGCCGGCGGCGTCCAGCAGGGCATTCGCCGAGCCGGGGGCGACGCCGTAGGCGAGGGCACGTTGTTCGCCCAGGTCGACGTAGGTGGCCTGGTCGGCGACGACCGTCGCGACGGCGGACAGCGCGCGCAGCCGGTCGGCGGTGTCCGCGGGGAGCCTGGGCCCGGTGGGGAAGGCTCCGGCCGGGGTGGTCGAGACCCAGATGTCGGCGCCGCGCAGCACCTCGAACGACTTCTCGGTCGAGGTCACCGCGTTGCTGTTGCCCGCGCTGATCGCGAAGCTGGCCGCGACCGCGACCGCGACGGTCATCAGCGTCGCCCAGGAGCGTTTCGGCGAGCGGCGGATGGTCTCGGCGGCGAGCGCGCCCGCGCCGCCGCACCGGTTCGCGACCGCGGCCGCCGCACGCACCAGCACCGCGCCGACCGCGAAGCCCGCCGCGATCTCGGCGGCGAACATGGTCGAGATGCCGCCGTTGGCGAGGATGCCGGGCTGTCCGGTCGCGACCAGCACCGCCGCGACGGCCAGCACCGCGGCGAGCACGGCCGCGCCGATCCGCGCCGCGGGGCGGATGCGGTCGACCGGGGAGACCCCGACCGGGGCCAGCGCCTCCACCGGCGAGACCAGGTAGACCTGCCGCGCCGCCAGTGCCGCTGCGGCCAGGCAGACGGCGACCGCCGCGACAACGGCGAGCGGGATCGTCCACCACGGCACCGCGAATTCGATCCGGGCGGAGACGGATTGCAGGAATATGTCCGGAAGCCGGCCGACCGCGGCGCGGCCGAGCAGCAGCCCGAGCACGGCGCCAGCCAGCGCGCCGAACAGTGCCGAGACGGCGGTCTCGGCGAGCAGGTCGGCGACGATGCTCCGGCGGGTCGCGCCGAGCGCGCGGAGCATGGCGATCCGCTGCCGCCTGCCTGCGATCGCCAGCCCCATCGCGGTGTAGATGAGGAAGGCGGCGACCAGGAACGACATTCCGGCGGCGGAGACGGAGACGAAGCGGATGAGCTGGACGCCGTTGCTCGCCGCGGCGCGGTGGGCCGCTGGCTCGCCGACACCGGCCCGGCCCGCGACCACGGCGGTGACGTCGCGGCGCAGCGCGGCGGGGTCGGTGCCGGGCGCGGCCACGATCAGGACGGAGTCGATGCGGTCGCCGCGGCCGGCGGCGCGCTGCGCCAGCGGGAGCGGCGCGAGCAGGAAGCGGCCGCCGTCGAACCGTTCGACGCCGTCGAGCACGGCGGCCACGGTCACCCGGGTGTCCTGTACGGCGATGCTCTCCCCCGCCGCGAAGCCGGTGTTCGGGCCCGCCAGCACCCCGTCCGGGGTGGCGGGCGGGACCCGCAGGTGGTCCTGGAGCGGGCTGTGCAGCGCCGTCGCGGAGGCGTCGGTGCCGATCAGCAGGGCGGTGCCGCGCGCGGTGGTCACCGGGGTCTGCACCAGCGGGACGGCCGCGGCCACGCCGGGAACGGCGGCGACCTCGGTGCGCAGCGCCGCCGGGATGCCGGCGCCGGAGAACGCCGAGACCTCCAGCGCGGCATCGCCGGTGGTGCCGTGGGCGAAGTCGTCGAGGGAGCGGTCGATCGAGCCGATGATCGACAGCACGGTGACCAGCAGCGCGGTCGAGACCGCGACCACCGCGCCGGAGGTGAGCGCGCGGGCGCGGTGCGCGGACCACTCCCGGACGCCGAAGACCCACCACCGGTTCAGCGCCGACCTCACGGCGCCTCGCGGCCGGTGTCGTCGGCGACCCGGCCGTCCCGCAGTGTCACCACGCGGTCGGTGCCCGCGGCGGCCTGCTGGTCGTGGGTGACCATGACGACCGCGCGCTGCCGGTCGCCGTCGCGCGCGAGCCGGGCCAGCAGTGCCATGAGCTCGTCGCCCGCGTGCGTGTCGAGGTTGCCGCTCGGCTCGTCGGCCAGCACGATCGGCGGGTCGAGCATGAGCGCGCGGGCCACCGCCACCCGCTGCATCTGGCCGCCGGAGAGCTGGGCGGGGCGGTGCTCGGCGCGGTCGGTCAGCCCGACGGTGTCGAGCAGGTCGTGCGCGCGGGCGCGGGCGCCGCGCAGGGTGCCGCCGTCGAGCAGCGATGGCAGCGCGACGTTCTCCCAGGCGCTCAGCGTGGGGAGCAGGTTGAAGAACTGGAAGACGAAGCCGATGGTGTGGCGCCGGAAGGCGGCCTGCCGCTGTTCGCCGAGCCCGTCCACCGGTTCGCCCCGGAAGGCGACCCGGCCGCTGTCCGGGGAGTCCAGCGTGCCGAGCAGGTGCAGCAGGGTGCTCTTGCCGGAGCCGGACGGCCCGACGACCGCGGTGAAGGTGCCCGCGTCGAAACGCAGGCTGACCCGGTCGAGCGCGCGCACCTCCCTGCCGCCGACGGTGTAGGACTTGCTCACCTCGCTCAGCTCGAGCATCGAACCACCTCGTCGACGGAGGCCAGCGGCGCGCCGAGATAGCCGGTCTCGGTGCAGAAGTCGAGCAGGGTGCGCAGGTAGGCGGGGCCGGTGTCCGGTGCCGGGGTGCCGAGCAGTGCGGCGGTGTTGGCGGTGTCGAAGCTGCGGCGGGCGTCGAAGTAGCCGGTGTACTGGGCGCCGATGCGGAGGTAGTACTCGCGCTCGAGGTCGCCGAGGTCGGCGAGTACGAAGGCCGACTTGGGGACGAAGCGGGCCACCTCGAACGAGGGGTACTCGGCGAGCACCTCCGACATGCCGCGCAGCGACAGCGGGTCGGCGCCGACCGCGTGGAAGGTGCGGCGCTCGGTGAAGTCGGTGACCGCGGCTACCACGGTGTCGGCGACGAAGTCGACCGGGGCCAGCGAGAGCGTGGCGTCGTAGCGGCCGGGCAGGGTGCGCAGTTTGCCCTCCACGATCAGTTTGACCACGGTGTAGAGGTTCTTGTAGTCGCGGATGGCGCCGCTGCCGGTGTAGCCGGTGACGATGCCGGGGCGCACGATCGACCAGCGCAGCCCCTCGGTGTTCCTGACGTGGGTCTCGGCGTCGAACTTGCTGCGCTCGTAGCCGTTTCCGAACCCGTGCGCGTCGCCGAGGTCGTCCTCGGCGATGACGCCCTCGCGGCGGCCGCAGACGTAGGCGGTGCTCACGTACACCAGCGGGACGTCCAGCTCGAGGGCGAGCGCGCAGGCGTTGGCGGTGCCCGCGACATTCAGTTCGTCGTAGTCGCGCTGCGGCGCGGCGAAATCGGTGGTGGCGGCGCAGTGCACGATCGCCCCGACCCGGCCGGACATGGCGCTCGCGTCCAGGCCGAAACCCGGCGCGCGCACGTCACCGCGCACGGCGGTGACCGGCGCCTCCGGATCGTCGGCGAACGCGGTCGCGGGCAGCCGGTTCCCGGCGCAGTCCACGATGCCGGGGGTGCGGTGGGTGAGCGCGACGACGTGCCGTCCGCGCCGGTGCAGCCGGGCGGCCACCTCGGCGCCGACCAGCCCGCCCGCGCCGGTGAGCAGCACGGCGGTCACCGGCGTTCCCCCGCCGTCGCGCCGCGGACCAGCCCGACGACGTCGCCGACCCGCAGGATGTCGGCCAGGTCCTCGGGGTTCTGCCTCGGCAGGGCGAAGACGCGCTCCAGGGCGACGGTGAGCTCCATCAGCCGGATGGAGTCGAAGCCGAGGTCGTCGATCAGGCGTTCGTCGTCGCGCACGCGCTGCGGGGTGTCGGGGGCCATGCGGGCGATGAGGGCGCGGACGGGTTCCGCGATGGCGTCGTCGGTCATCGGTCGATCTCTCCGTTCGGGTCGGTGCCGCGCTGGTGCGGCTGGGCGCCACCGGAGGCGAGCAGGTCCTGGACCTCGTCGATCGGCAGCTCGGTGTCCAGGTAGGCCGCGAGCCGCAGCCAGTCGTAGGTGATCCGCAGGGTGGCGCGCCACTGCTCGTGTGAATCGAAGGAGGCGGGAAAGGCCAGGTCGGCGGTGGTGCGGACGGTGTCGACGAGGTCGTCCAGGACCGCGAGCCCGGCGTTCTGCGGTGCCCCCGCGAAGCCGACCCGCGCTGCGGCGTCCACCCGGGCCAGCAACTGGTCGCGGCCGGGCAGGCCGGCGGGTACGAGCCGCTCCAGCGTGGCGACCGGGGCCACGTCCGGGGGGAGCGGGCTGATGCCGAGGGTGCACAGCAGCAGCCGCACCGCGCCCTTGAGCAGCCGGTCCGCGGCGGCCTCCGCCACCCGGGGCTGCCCCTGGCCGAGCGCGCCGACCAGGTCCTCGCGGGCGTTCTCCACGATCACGTTGGACCAGACCAGGGCCGAGGCGCACTCGGTGAAGCGGGTGGCGGGGAGCGGGCTCAGCGTCACCGGCTGGCCATCGGCCCTGGTGCCGCCGCCGATGCCGAGTACCGGGCTGACCGGGCACGGGGCGAGGGTGGACGGGCCGAGCGGTTTCACCATCGCCACCGCGGGCCGGATCGCGGACTCGCGGCCCCAGCGCAGGCCGACCAGGCCGAGGCGGACGAACTCGGCGAGTTCGGCGTGCAGTGGCTCCGGGGTGCGCGTGAGTACCTCGGAGACGGAGCGGCCGAAGACCACGCCGCGCCAGGCTCTGGCGGCGCGGTCGGAGAGGACCAGCACGTCGGAGCGGCCGCGCACCACGTGGATGCGGCCGTCGATGGGCCAGGTCGTCACGCCGTCGACGCGGGTGAGCACCACCTGCGCGGGATCGTCGGCGACCGCGACCCCCAGCTCCGCGGCCAGCGCCAGCGCGGAGGCGAGCGCCGACGCGGGGGCGGGCTCGGGGCCCGTGCGCAGTGCGCGGAGCTGCTCGAAGTAGCGGTCGGCGAGCGCGTCCGCGCCGAGCCGGTCGAGCTGCGGGCCGAGCCACTTGCTCTCCAGATAGGTCTCGCCGCGCTCGGCGAGATGCCCCTTGACCGCCTGTAGCAGCCCGTCGGCCGCCCAGGCCGCGGCGGTGCCGTGGTCGCGCAGCGCGGCCAGGGCCACCGCTTGGCGCAGCGACTGGGTCGCGCGCGCCGACCACCAGCGGGCCAGCACCCGGCTCAGCTCGGGGAACGGCAGCGCCTGCCGGAGCCCGGCGATATCGGCCGCGCCGGGGCGAACGACCGCCGCCCTGGCGAAACGCTGGCAGCGGTTGAGCAGGTCCTGGTCCAGGTCGAGCAGGGCGGCCCCGGTGATCTCCTCGTCCAGTGCGGCCTTGCGGACCAGGTCGAGCTGCGCGCGCAGCTCGCCCTCCGATCGGGTGCGCACCTCGACCCGGCGCCCGCCGAGGAAGAGCACCGACGGCATCACCGGCGTCGGCTCCGCGCCGGGCGAGACCGCGAGGAAGTCGATATCGGAGCCCTCGTTGCCGAACCCCTCCGCGATCGAACCCTCCAGCAGGACCGTCGCCGCCGCGGGCACCTCGACCGCCGCGAGCGCCTGCTCCAGCAGCCGGCTCAGCTCGGCGTCACCGAGCCGAGAGAGGGAGGCGCGCCGCTCGCCGAAGACCGGGGCGGAGTCGGTCTCGACCGCGTCGGTTCCGTTGTCGCGGTACAGCTCCCACATGAGCCTGCGCCGCGGCTTACCGCTGGACGTGCGCCGGATCAGCCCGCGCTCGCCGGTGACGACCACGCAGTCGCGGGCGGGGCCGAGTTCGGCGCGCAGCGCCTTGCGGGCGGCGTCCGTCCAGTCGCCGGGGGCGTGCTCGGCGAAGAGCACGACGCCCTGGCTGGCGCCCGCCTCCGGCATGGCGACCGCGGCGAAGGTGTGCTTGGGCAGCCCGGTCTCGCGGGCGATCCTGGCATCGAGGTCCTCCATGAAGACCGACCGGCCGCGCACCTTGAGGCTGGAGCCCATCCGGCCGAGTACGAAGAGCCTGCCGCCGCGCAGGAAACCCGCGTCGCCGGTCCACAGCTCGCCGCCGGCGAAGCGGGTGCCCGCGGCCGACTCCTGGTCGGCGCCGTGGTAGCCGGTGGCGACCGAGGCGCCGCTGAGCACCACCTCGCCGAGCACGCCCGGGGGCAGTTCGGCGCCGTCGGTGCCCGCGATGCGCACCGCGACCGCCGCGGCCGGGCCGCCGAGCCCGACCAGCCAGCCGCCCCCCGACAGCGGCTGGCCCCGGTACGGGGTCTCGGCGACGACGGCGACGGCCTCGCCGAAACGGGTTGCGGCGCTGTCGATCCGCACCGCGACCGGGGTCTCGCCCGAGCGGGTGATGGTGGCCATGAGCGTGGACTCGGCCAGTCCGTAGGCGGGGCGCAGCGCGGCCGGGTCGTAGCCTGCCCCGGCCAGCAGGGCGGTGAAGGCGGCGACGTGTTCGACATCGACCGGTTCGGCGCCGGTGATCAGCGACCGCAGGCCGGACAGGTCCAGGTCGGCGAGATCCTCGGGCCGGACCCGGCGCGCGGTGTAGCCGAGCCCGAACGACGGCGCGACCGCGTGCTGGGCCTGCGCCATCGCCCGCACCCAGCGCAGCGGCTCGCGGATGAACTGGTCGGGGCGCATCAGGTACAGCTCGCCCTGGCCCGCGATGGTGGCGATGACCGCGCCGACCAGTCCCATGTCGTGGTAGAGCGGGAGCCAGGAGACGGTGGCGTCGCCGGGGCGCCAGCCGATCGAGTCGGTGATGTAGGCGACGTTCGCGGCGAGGTTGCGCCAGCTGATCGGCACCCCCTTCGGCGCACCCGACGAGCCCGAGGTGAACTGCACCAGCGCGCGATCGGTACTCGCTGGCGCTCCGGTGCCCGCAGCAACCGCACCGAGTTCCGCCGTGGCCGCACCCGCGGCGTCCTCCGGCAGGGTCACCGGGGTGCCCGCCACCCCGGAGTCCGCCATGGCGGCGCCGATCGGCCCCTGCAACTGCTCGGTGGTGACAACCAGCCGCGGGGCGGCCCGGGTGAATTGCGCGCGCAGGTGCTCGCCGTACTCCCCGCCCGCGCCGAACACCGGCGGCGCCACCATGGTCACCGTCGCCCCGCTCGCCCACACCGCGAACATGGTGGCGATGCAGCGCATCTCGGTCGGCAGCACCACGCACACCCCGTCGCCCGCGCGCAGCCCGGCGGCGGCGAGCAGGGCGGCGACGGCGCGCACGTCGGCGGCGAGCTCGGGGTAGCCCCGCCTGGTCCAGCCGCCGTCGTCGTCGGCGAGCCGCACCCCGCCGGTCGGATCCGGGTTGTCGAGCCAGCCACAGATGGCCCGGTAGTCGTCGGAGGGCACGCGTTCTCGCTTCTTCTCGTCGGGGTTCGTCGGCACGGGCGTCACACCCGCTCGGCCAGGAACTCGGTCAGCGCGTCGGGGGTGGAGTGCTCGAACAGGTCGACCACGCTCAGCTCGGGCAGGCCGAGCCGGGCGCGCAGCCGCTCGCCGACCTGCAGCACCATCGCCGAGGTGCCGCCCGCGTCGAAGAACCGGGTGGAGCCGTCGAACTCGGTGCTGCCGAGCACTTCGCTCCACACCTCGGTGACCACGGCGTCCAGCCCGGCAGCGGTGCGGTCGTCCGGGGTGGCGGCGGGCGCGGTGTCGCGGTCCGCGGTGTACAGCCGGGTCAGCGCCTCGGCGTCGAGCTTGCCGTTGGTGTTCACCGGCAGCACCGGCAGCACCAGGTAGCGGTCGGGGTGGAAGGCGCGGGGCAGCAGCGGGTGCAGCCGTTCCCGAACCGTTGCGAGATCGCCGTCCCCGTTCAGGACCAGGAAGCACACGAGTTCGGCGGTGAGCCCCGCACCCGCCACCCGCACGTGCGCGTTCGCGACCGGCCCGGTCCGGTGCAGGGCCCGCTCGACCTCGCCCGGCTCGAGGCGGTGGCCGCGGATCTTGACCTGGGTGTCCATCCGGCCCGCGACGACGAACTGCCCGTCCGCGCCGAGCGTGCCCCGATCACCGGAGAGGTAGCTGGGCACCCCGTCGATCTCGACGATCCGCGCCCGGGTCAGCTCGTCGTCCCGGAGATACCCGAGCATGAGCCCGGGACCGCTGATCACGAGCTGGCCGGGGACGCCGCGGGGCAGCACCCGATGCGCGGCGTCGACCACGGCCATGCCGGTGTCGGCGAACGGCCTGCCGATGACGGACCGCTCCGGCGAGCGGGCCGGGACACGAAATGCCGTGTGGTACATGGTGGTCTCGGTGATGCCGTAGCAGTTCATGACCGCCACGTCGGGGCGGGCGGCGACGAACCCGGCGACGCTGCCGTACTCCAGCCGCTCCCCGCACAGCAGCACGTGGCGCAGGCTGTCGAGGTTCCGCAGCCGCGGCCCGTGCATGGCGAACGCCGACGGCGTCTGCGACACCACCGCCACCCGGTGCCGCTCCAGGAACGCGCCGAGCGCGGCCGGGTCGCGCTTGACCTCGGCACCGGGAATACACACCGCGCCACCGGAGAACAGCGCACCGAAGGTCTCGACGATGGAGATGTCGAACGACATCGAGTGGAACAGCAGCCAGCGCTCCGCCCCGATGCCGGTGGCCTGTCGCAGGCCGTCGAAGAAGCGGACCGCGGCGTCGTGGCCGATCCGCACGCCCTTCGGGGTGCCGGTCGTGCCGGAGGTGAAGATGATGTAGGCGAGATCGTCCGGGCCGGGCCGGGCCGCCGGTGCGGGCGCGGGCGGCAGCCGCTCGGGCATGGCGATCGTCCGCACACCGACCTCGGGCAGCGGGTCGCCATCCGGTGCGCGCGTGCCGACCTGGTCGGCCGGGCCGGTGACGATGGTGATGTCGGGGCAGGCCGCGGCGATCTGGGCGACCCGGGCCGGTGCGGCCGCCACGTCGATCGGCACGTAGACCTTGCCCGCCTTGAACACCCCGAGCATGGTCGCCACCAGCCGCACCGACGGCGCGATCGTGACGCCGACCAGCGCGCCGGGGACGTGCGCGCGCAGCCAGGCGGCGACGGCGTCGGAGAGCGCGTCCAGCTCGGCGTAGCTCAGCCGTTCGTCGTCGGTGCGCACAGCGGTTGCGTCGGGGTCACGGGTGACCGCGGTCGCGAACTCCTCGGCCAGGCTGCGCCGCGGAAAAGCGGTGACCGGGTCCACTCTGGCGGCGAGATCGCCTTCTGCCCAGCTGATCTCACCGAGACGCAGCTGCTCCGGATCGGCGACGACCTGGTGCAGCACGTGCCGGTAGAGCGCGCCGATATCGGCATCGGGCAGCTGGTCGGCGCGCTGGACGAGCAGCGCGGGCTGGTCCGCGCCCACCTCGACGGTCACCGAGAGCGGGTGCTGTAGGTAGCGGCGGTCCACGTGCAGTGCCTCGCCCGCCACGCCTGCCACGACCGCGGCCAGTGGGCGCGGGTACAGGGTGAAGGCGACCGAGGGCTGGGTGGCGTCCATGGCCTCGGAGCCGATCAGGCTGCGGGAGAACTCCGAGAACGGCAGCTGCTCGAACTCGAGCAGCCCGCGCAGCTGGGCCTCGGTGCGGGCGCAGAGCTCGGCGAAGCCGAGCTCCGGGCGCAGATCGAACCGGATCGGCAGGGCATTGACCCGCACGCCGCGGGTGGTCGCCGAGCCCGACCCCGAGCGGCGATTGGACATCGGGGTGGAGACGACGACGGTGTCCGTCCCTGCCAGGCAGCCGGCGGTGAGCGCCAGTGCCGCCAGCAGCACCGTGTAGCGGCGCACGCCGAGCGCGGTCCCGGCCGACTTGGCGCGGTCGTAGTCGGCGCGCGGCAGCGGTTCGCGCCGGATGCCGCCGGTGATCCGGCCGTCGGGGTCGCGGTCGCGCCAGCCCTCGACGCGCAGGTCGTCGAGCCCGGCGAGCACGGCACCGAAGTGCCGCACCGCGTCCGCGCGGCTCGGGGCGGGCGAACCGGCGGTGTCGGCGGGCGAACCGGGGTCGGGGCTGGTGTAGGCGGGGTCGGCGTAGCGGGCGGCGAAGTCGGCGAGCAGGTTGTAGAAGCCGAAGCCGTCGGAGAGCACGTGCGCGCCGGCGAAGAGGAAGTAGGCGTCGTCGCCGGTGGTGGCGATCTCCGCGCGGTAGAGCGGGGCGATCGCCGGGTCGAAGACGCTGTCGCCGAGCCATCCCACCTCGGTCCGGACGGCGGCGAGGTCGGGGTAGCGGGTGACCGGGACCGGTGCCCGCACCTCCGTCGGGGTCACCACGACATCGCCGCTGCCGGTAAGCGTGAAAGTCTCGGTGAAGGCGCGATTGCCGTGCAGGATCGCCTCGACGGCGGCGGCGAACCGGACCGGGTCGGTCCCGGCGGGCAGCCGGGAGAGCAGCGCCCAGTTCTGCGCCGGGTCGGCGGGGCGCAATGCGGCGGCGAGCACCAGGTGCCGCTGGATCGGGGATGCGGGTCTCATGGGATGGCCCTTCTCGTGCGCAGCGCCCGCTCGAGCAGCTCGGCCGCCGCCCCGCGGCAGGGCTGCTCGGTGAAGACGGTGTAGTGGTCGCCTGGGGTGTCGAAGGTCTGCACGTCCGCCCGGGTCCAGCGGGACCAGTCGGTGCCGGCGGCGGGGTCGATGCCGACGGCGCGGGCCCGGGCCGTGGTCAGCGGGATCTCGGCGCGCAGCACGGTGATCGGCACCGAGATCGGAGCCGTCGGCCGGTAGCCGCGCAGCGCCTTCGTATTGGCCAGCCACAGCGATTCGAAGGCGGCGAGGACGCCGGTGGGGTCGGTGCCGGGCAGTTCGGCGGCGGCCGTGCGCGCGATCGCGCCGACCTCGCGGCTCAGCGCCTCCGGGTCGACCGGTTCCGCCCCGAACGCCTGCGGCGGGAAGGAGTCGATCAGCACCAGCCCGGCCGGTGGGGTGCCGTCGGCGTCGAGCTGCCTGGCCATCTCGAAGGCGACATTGCCGCCGAAGGAGTACCCGCCGAGCACCAGCTCCGGGGTGACGGCGCCCCGTTCGCGCAGGGTGCGCACGCAGGCCGCGGCGATCTCCTCGACGGTGTGCGCGCCGCGCACCGCGCGGAACGCCGCCAGGGTCAGCCGCGGCGCCGCGCGCTGGAGCGCGGTGTAGCCGAAGTTCGTGCCGCCCGCGGGCGGGTACAGGTAGATCCGCGGCTCGCCCGCGCCGAGGACGAGCAGCTCGCCGCCCGGGGTCGGCGTCCGCTGGGCGCGTGCCTGACCGGCCAGGATCGCGGCCAGGTCACCGATCCGGGAGACACCGTCCAGCGCGTCGAAGTCGACCCGGAAGCCGATGCTGTCGGTGAGCGTGCCCGCCAGCGCGACCAGCGTCATGGACTCCCCGCCCGCGGCGAAGAAGTCGGTGTCCTCGTCCGCCGCGCCGCCCAGCTCGGCCACGGCCAGCCGCACGAACAGGGCGTGCGCGTCGTCCGCGCGGGCGGGTGCGGGCGCCGCCAGCAGCGGCAGGCTGTGGCGTTCCGGGTTCAGTGGGCTCGGCGGGAGCCAGATCCGCTGTCCGGCAGTAGGTTCGGGATCGGCGGCGGTCTCCAGCGCGAACTGGGCGGCCACCGCGCCGGAGACCACCGACTCGGGCGCGAACTGGGCGGCTACCCCGCCGGAGACCACCTGCTCGGGCGCGAGCTGCTCGGCCAGGTCGGTGGCAGAACCCGCCGACCCCGACCAGACGTGCTCGTGCCGGACCCGGCGATCCAGCGTGGCGGCGATATCGCGCACCGCCAGCTCCGGGTTCGCCCGCAAGTACTCGGCCAGCCGCTGCCGGTACGCGCGCAGCCCGTCCACCGAGCGGGCCGAGACGACCACCGGGACCGACCCCCCTTCGGCCGGTCCCGGCGCCCTCGCCTCGGCCCGCCGCAATACGACGTGTCCATTGGTGCCGCCCATGCCGAACGAGCTGACGGCGGCGTACTCCAGGTCGGCGACCGGCACCGGCTCGGTGGCGAACGCGAACCGCGAATCCGCGAGCGGAACAGCGGGATTGGGCGCGGTGAACGCGGGCTGGGGGAAGATCGTTCCGCCGCGCAGCACCAGCACCGCCTTCAGCAGCCCGACCATGCCCGCCGCGACGTCGAGGTGGCCGTACCCGGCCTTCGCCGCACCGAGGTAGCAGCGCCGCGCCGCCGGATCCGCGTACGCGCGGGAGAGCGCGCGGAACTCGATCGGATCGCCGAGCGGCGTTCCGGTGCCGTGCGTTTCGAGATAGCCGACCTCACCGGGGGTGATCCCCGCCCGGTCCAGCGCGGCCGCGAGCACGTCCTGCTGCCCGCCGACCGCGGGCGCGCTGTACGCCATCCGCTGCGCGCCGTCGTTGTTGATCGCCGAACCGGCGATCACCGCGAGCACGGGATCGCCGTCCGCCCGCGCATCGGCCAGCCGCCGCACCACGACGACCCCGCCGCCGCTGCCGCGAACGGTCCCGTCGGCGGCCGCGTCGAAGGGCCGCGAGCGTCCGGTGGCCGAGAGGATCCCGCCCGCCTCGTGCAGATATCCCTGCTCCTGTGGGAAGGCCAGCGATGCCGCCCCCACCACCGCGGTGTCGGCATCACCGAACGCCAGCCCCAGGCATGCCTGGTGCAGCGCGACCAGCGAACTCGAGCACGCACTCTGCACGGTCAGCGCGGGCCCGGTGCAGCCGAGCCGGTAGGCGATCCGGCTGGCAAGGAAGTCGCGGTCGTTGCCGAGCAGCGCGCGGTAGTCGACCCGGGCCGGGCCCGGCTCCGCCGCGGCCACCCGGCCGTGCAGCCAGGTGGACGCCGAGGCCGTCGCGTACACCCCGATCCGAGCGCCGGAGCGCGCGATCCCGGTCGATTCCAGCGCCTCGTGGGCCAGCCGGAGCAGCAGCCGCTGCTGCGGGTCGGTCCAGCGCGCCTCGGTGGCGGTCAGCCCGAAGAACTCGCGGTCGAACAGCTCCGCCTCGGGCAGCACCGAGGCGACCGGCACCTCGTTGTCGTCGGCGAGCACGCGCGGCACCGGGCCGAAATGCGTTGCGCCCGCGAGCAGATCGGCACGGAAGCGATCCAGGTCTGCGACGCCGGGCAGCGCGAGCGCCGCCCCGACGATGGCGAAGGGCTCCACTGCCTCAGATCACCGCCAGCAGCGCGGCGACCGAGACGATCTGCCCGATCAGCCACAACCCCGCCGACATCTCCGCGACGTCCTTGACCCGGAACCGGTCCGGCTTCAGCAGGAACCGCACCGCCGCCCCGATCGGGAGGAGCGCGGTGGCCCCGAGCGCGACGACCGCCCACCGGCTGTCCGCGCCCGCGGTGTGCAGCACGACGACCTCGAGCACGGTGGCCAGCACGGCGAGCACCACGAGGACCGCGACCGTGCCCGCAAGGCCGAGCGACCGGGTCCACGACCCCGCCGTCTTCGTGTAGTCGACCACGGTCGGCCGGTCGTCGTCGGGCGTGCGGGACTTGCGCGCGATCTCCAGCAGCAGCGCCGCCACACACCAGAGCGCCACCAGCCACCACACCGCGGCGGGGACCAGCCGGTCGCCGCCGCCCATCTGCGCGATCCACACCGAGCCGAAGCCCCAGAACGGCACCACGCTCAGGGCGAGCAGCACCCGCCGCGACTCCAGCCACGCACCGATGGCCGCCCATTTCACCTGCACGAACTGCACCAGGTTGTTGGTCACGAAGATGACGACCCACCACAGCGTCACCCGGCCGAGCCCGCCGTCGATCCAGATCGAGACCGCCACCGAGACCACCAGGCAGAGCACCGCGATCACCCGCAACTGGGTGAAGGTCACCAGCCCGCGCTGCAGCACCCGCTCCGGGTAGTGCTCGGCGTCGTGCGCGGCGTCCTTGTTGTCGTCGATGCAGCGCACCATGAGCGTGTAGGCGACGAAGGCCGCGAAACCGGCCCAGGTGGCGGCGCGCAGCGCGGGTTCCTGGTCGGTGATCGCCTGGCCGAAGAGGAAGGCGGCCAGGAACATGGGCAGCTGCGCCGCGACCTGCCAGGCGGGGAAGCGCTCGTTGGAGTAGGCGAGCAGCCGCAGTGCGAACGGGGACTCGGTGGTGATGGCGGTGGTGGTCACGAGGGGGTTCCTTGTCGCTGTCCGGCTGCGGTGAGCGCGCCGGAGATCTGGTCCGGTGCGCCGGGGACGGGTTGCGCTGGGTCGGCCCCGATCGCGACGATCCGGTTGGCGGCGTCGACGTGCACCACCCGCGGCCGGTGGGCGGCGAGCTCGGCGGGGTCGAACTGGCCGTAGGCGATCACGATCACCAGGTCGCCCGGGTGCACCAGGTGCGCGGCCGCGCCGTTGATCCCGATCACCCCCGACCCGGGCTCGCCGCTGATCACGTACGTGGTGAGCCGGGCGCCGTTGGTGATGTCGACGATGTCGACCTGTTCGCCCTCGAGGATGTCGGCCGCACGCAGCAGCTCGGCATCGATGGTGACCGAGCCGACGTAGTGCAGGTCGGCCTGGGTGACGGTGGCGCGGTGCACCTTGGCGTGCATCACAGTCCGGCGCACGACGGCTCTCCTTCCGGTTGGTTCGCCAGTCGGGCGAAGGTGATCGGGTCGTGCGCGGCGAACACGGTGACCGGCCCGCCAGGCAGGCGGGTGAGCTCGGCCAGCCGGTGCAGCGTGCGCACCCGGGCGGCGGCGAGCCGCGGTTCGGGCACCCCGAACGCCGCGCCCGCCAGCAGCAGCCCCGGCAGCAGCCGATGGAGCTGGAGTTCGGAGACGAAGGCGTCGCCCGCGTGCAGCAGCCACCGGTCTCCGGTGTCGATCGCGACGCCGACATGCCCCGCGGTGTGCCCGTAGAGCGGCACCAGCCGCAGCTCCGGCGGCAACCCGCCCGGCGCCGTGACCCCGGGAAAGCCGAACCACTCGGCCCCGCCGCGCTCGTGGATCGACCACCGCGGGCCGTGCGCCCACTGCGCGGTGCGGTAGCGCCAGCGGTCGCTGCCGGTCGGCGCGGCGGCGGCGCGCAGCTCGGGGCCGTGCACGTGGATGCGGGCCGAGGGGAAGTCGCTGATACCGCCGGCGTGGTCGTAGTCCAGGTGGGTCAGCACGATGTGGCCGACGTCGCGCGGGTCGTACCCCAGCGCCTCGACCTGCCGCAGCGCGGTGTGCTCCGGGTCGAGCCGGGGGGCGAGCACCCGCCGGGTCCAGCCGAGCCTGCGGTCCGGCTCCGCGAGATCGGCGGTGCCGAAGCCGCTGTCCACCAGCACCAGCGCGTCGGCGGTCTCGACCAGCAGGCAGTGCGTGACGATCCCGCTCGCGAGCGGGCCGCAGTCCAGGTGGTGCACCTTCATCCGCGGTTCCGCTCGATCTCGCCGAGCCGCGCCACCGTGGCGACGACCCGCTCCAGGAACGAGAGCCGGTGCGCGGTGTGCACCATCAGGTACAGCGAGAGCCTGCGCACGGTGAAATCGGCCAGCGCCAGCCGGTAGCCGCGGCGCCAGCGCACCGGGTCGAGCGCGACGCCCGCGGCCCGCTCGACCGCGAGCCGGTGGTGCTCGAGGTGGCCGTCGACCTCCGCGGCGGTGGCCGCGGGGGTCAGCACGTAGGCGAGCAGCTCGGCCAGGTCGCGCTGCGGCACGTGCACCGAGGCCAGCTCCCAGTCGTAGGCCACCAGCTCGAACCGCTCCGCGACCGGGCGCAGCCCGATATTGCGGGAGTTGAAGTCGTTGTGCACCAGCGTGCGCGGCATGGCCTCCAGCTCCGGCCACCAGTCGGCGACGGTCTCGATCCACGCGATGGTCTCGGCGAGCCACTCGCCGCCGACCAGCTGCGGGTACTCGCGGTGGTGGTGCTCGTAGAGCCCGCGCCACAGCTCGGCCATCTCGACCATCCGGCCGGTCTCGGTGGCCGGGCCGAACCAGGGCTTCGCGACGAGTTCGCCGGTGCGGTTCAGCCAGTGCCCGTGCACCGGTGCGATTCCGTCGAGCGCGGCGCGGACGTGGGCCGGGCGCCAGTCCTGCGGGCGGTCGGCGGAGTCCTTGAGCAGCACGTCGTCGCCGAGCCGCTCCAGCAGCAGCAGGTACGCCTCGCGGTCCGGCGCCTGGTGGATGCCGTGGCAGCGCGGCATGATCGCCGCCAGCGGACCCGGGTCCCGGTACAGCTCCAGCTCGCGCATGTGGGTGCCGAGGAAGCCGCTGGCGTCGCTGCCCCGCGACCACGCCTCGGCCAGCCTGCCGCCCGCCAGCGACACCAGCCGGTGCGCGGCCAGCACCACCTCGCCGTCGAGCGGCTTGGCCTTGACCACGAGCTCGAGCGGGGCGGCGTCGTCGTCGAAGTGCACGTCCACCGGCAGCACCCCGACCAGCTTCTGGGTGCTCACCCGGTGGGTCAGCTCACTGATCACGCTGGACTCGGTGTTGTCGCCGATGACCTTGACCGTCTGCACCCGGCCGTCGCCGGTCAGGGTGCGCTCGAAGAACTCCGGGGTCAGGTCGAGCGCGGTGAACCAGCGGACCGGGCGGTTGCGGCCGAGCCGCTCGTGCGCGGTCGCGAACTGGCCGCCGATCACCGCCGACAGCGTCGAGAGGTCGAGCGCCAGCGCGAATCCGGCGATGATCTCGGCCAGCCTGCCCGCGGTCCCGGTGCCGACGCAGCCGAGCATCTGCAGGTAGTCGGCCTGCTGCGGCAGGCCGGTGCCGCCGCCGACGGTGCCGATCGCCAGCGCGGGCAGCAGCAGCGAGGCGTAGACGCCGTCGCCGTCCGGCTCGATATTGAGGATCCCGGCGCCGGACTCGTGCACGCAGGCGATGTCCTGGCCGGTCGCGGCGAAGAGCGCCGCGATCGCGTTCGCCACATTGATGTTCGGCGCGATGCCGCCGCCGAGCGCGGTGCCGATGACATTGATCGAATACGCCCGGCACAGCGCCGCCTGATCGACCTTCAGGACATGGGCGAGCGTGGCGCCGTCGATCCGGCACTCCGCGGTCACCCTGGTGCCGCGGCCGTTGATCAGCGAGCGCTGGCTGAGCTTCTTGTCCCCCGCGGTATTGCCCTCGACGCAGAACGAGCGCAGCGCGATCTCCGGGTCGTCGGCGAGCTGCTTCTCGATCCACAGGCAGGCCCGCCAGGTGCACGCGGTGGTCATGTTCTGCCCGGAGGCGTCGCCGGTCTCGTACTCGAAGACCAGGTCGACGCTGCGCCCGATCTGCATGGGACGCAGCCCGACCAGCCGCGCGTGCCGGGAGACATCCGCGACCTGCGCGCCGAGTTCGTCCTGCCTGGCCAGCGCCCACGCCGCGAAGCGGTGCGCGCTCACCACGTCGTCCAGGTCGAACCGCGGCGAGCGGACCATGCGCTGGCCGAGCACCCGCGTGCTGACCCCGCCCGCCCGGGACACCGCGTGCGCGCCCCTGGTCGCCGAGGCGACCAGCGCGCCCTCGGTGGTGGCGAACGGCGCGGTGATCCACCCGGTCGCGTGCTCGCCGGTGAAGCGCAGCGGCCCGGCCAGCCCGACCGGGATGGTCACGCTGCCGACCAGGTTCTCGATATTGCCGACCAGCCGGGCCGGGTCCAGGTCGAAGGTGTCCAGTGCGCGCAGGCTGCCGCCGGTCTGCGCGCGAATCCACTCCAGCCGCCTGCGCCTCGCACTCTCGCTCTCGTGTCCGCGGTCGGGCACGCGGGGCATCTGAGCCGTCTGATCGCGCACGTGCAGCCTCCTTGGTCGCCCACGCGCAGCTCCACCACCCGGACGCGGCAGCGCGCCCGGGAGCGAAAAAGCAATGGGGACAGTCGAATCGAAGAAGGCGCCGATGCCTTCAGGTACTGATCTCGCGACGTCGGCGCTTTCGCAACGTAACAAAGAGCGCGAGCGGTCGCTACTTGCGTCTCAGCCGGATACGACGCGTAAACGGGGCACGAATTCGGGGCGACCTGCGCGGACGCTGTCGGCACGGGCCAGGGGGAACGGAAACCGGATAGATGCGAGTCACACCGTGGGGGCTGCGCTATAAAACTGGCGAGTAGGTTGATCGAGGTTGCCGGGCGACCTCCGGCACGCTCCCCCTCGGGTTCGACACAACCCCCTCTTTGTGGATCTCTACGTTTTCAGATTATGCCGCCAACAATCGGCTAACTAGATTGACCGCGCACGACCACGCATGGGATCGCGAAGTCGAGATTCCCCGCCGACCACCGTGATATAGACCACTTACCGATCGGTACGGAATCACCGGAGGTCATTGCGACGCGCACCACTCTGTGCCATAGTCGGCGGGCATTTGATCCCGGATGGTTTCACTAGCTCGAGGCGTCGCAAGACCCACGTGCCGGTGTGACCCCGGTCATCCCAACGGTGTGGTGTGAGGACGTGTATGAGAACTCGAACGGTCGCACGGGCGGCGGGCATCGCCGTCGCGGCATTGTCGACGGCGGTGGCGACGGCGCTGACGCCGTCGGTCGCGCAGGCCCGCGACACCTTCTATTCCTACAGCGGCACAACGGATCTCGCTGCGCTGGCGCCGGGAACCGTCCTCGACGTCCGGACGGTCCCGTTCCACCTCGCCGAGGTGCCGACGCCGCTGACCGCCATCCAGGTGCTGTACCGCTCGACCGACGCCGGGGGCAATGCCGTCGCCAACGTGACCTCGGTGATCAGGGCCGCCGGGGCCGGGCCTGCCACGGGCGTGATCTCGTACCAGTCCGCCTACGACTCGCTCAACCCCGAGGACAGCCCGTCGCGCGCGGTCGCCGGTGACATCCAGATCGGCGGATTCACCAGCAGCGGGCGCAATCTCGCCGTCGGCGGGCTCTTCTTCTCCGGCGAGGTCGCCGGGTTCGCGCTGCTGCTCGCGCAGGGGTTCAGCATCGTGGTGCCGGACACCGAGGGGCAGCAGGCCAATTTCGCCGCGGGCCCGGAGTACGGAATGAACACCCTGGACTCGCTGCGCGCGGTCGCCCGGGTGCCCGAGACCGGGATCGCGCCGGGCACCCGCACCGCGCTGATGGGGTACTCCGGCGGCGCGATCGCCAGCAACTGGGCCGCGATCCTCGCCCCGGAGTACGCGCCGGAGATCGCGGCGCAGCTCATCGGGGTCGCCCAGGGCGGGCTGCTCGCCGTGCCCGCGCACACCCTCCGCTACGCCTCGGGCAGCCTGGCCTGGGCCGGCGTGGTCGGCATGGCGCTGGTCGGCATCTCGCGCTCGTACGGGATCGATGTCGAGCAGTACCTGAGCGACCACGGCAAGCAGGTCTTCGCCCGGCTGCGGGACGCCTCGATCATCAACGTCTTCCTGCAGTACCCCGGGCTCACCTGGCAGCAGATGGTGCTCCCGCAGTACGCCGACCCGAACTCCATCCCGGAGTTCACCGCGGTCGCGAACGCGATCAACATGGGGCTGGCGCCGATCCCGACCATCCCGATGCTGGTCTACCAGGGCACCGGCGGCATCTTCGAGGGCACGGCGCCCGGCGGGCCCGGCCTCGGCGACGGTGACGGCATCATGATCGCCGGCGACGTGCGCGCCCTGCTGAACCGCTACTGCGCGACCGGGCTGCCGGTGCAGTACCGGGAACTGCCGCTGCTCAGCCACGGCGCCGTGGTACCGATCTGGGCCCTCGAGACGCTCGCCTGGGTGAACGCCCGCTTCGCCGGGGAGCCCGCGCCGACCAGCTGCGGGCAGATCGCGCCGGGCAACGCCCTGGAGCCCGAGGTCTACCACGGATGACGGCACGCGCGGGCCGGACAGCTCCCGCATCGCCGAACCCGCTACCCACACCCGGCTCACGCTAGGTCGGCGCGCGGTCCGCCGCCGGGCCGCGCGTCGGAGTTGGTACCGCCGCACAACGGGGTCCACCCGCTTTGTGCGCGGTCTCCAGTCTCATCCGGTCGGAAGGAGTTCGTCGCCGTAGGCGGCCAGCACCTCGAGCGCCAGCTCCAGGTGCAGCCTGCGCTGGTCGATCGGGCGCCCGAGCCGCTGCTCGGCCTGCTGCAGCCGGTAGCGCACGGTGTTGGTGTGCACCCCGAGCGCCTCCGCGGTGGCCGTGACATTGCCGCCGCCCGCGAGGAACTCGCGCACCGTCTCGCGCAGCCGGGCGGCCGGCTCACCGGGGCCCGCGATCCCGCCGAGTTCCCGCTCGACCAGCAGCCGGGCCGACTCCACGCTGCCGTCACCGGTGAGCAGGCAGACCAGATCCACGTCCCGGTAGGCGATCACCGGCCCCGCGGCGGCGCCGTCGGCGGAGAGCCGCTGCGCCGCCAGCGCCTCCCGATGGCTGCGCCGGAACCCGTCCACCCCCGGCCACGGGGTGCCCGCCGCCATCCGGGTGCCGGGCACCGGCGGCGCCGGGATCAGCGCGACATCGGCGGGCTCGGGGGTCGCCACCCAGGCCCACAGCCCGTGCGTGCCGCTGGGCAGGGTGAGCGGGGGCGGGCCGCCGAGCGCGGCGGCGGTGTCGGCGGCCAGCCGGGCCAGCACCCGGGCCGCCACCGGCGACGCCATGCTGTGGTCGGCCCAGAGCGTGAGCGCGGTCTGCTGGTGCTCCACGTTGTGCCCGAGCCGCTCCGGCGTCAGCTCGGCCGCGGTGGCGTCGCCGCGCAGCAGCGCCTGGACGGTGGCGGCGCGCTGCTCCTCGGCGCTGCGGCTGCGCTGCTCGCGTTCTTCGAGGTAGGCGGTGACCACCGCGTCCAGGCAGCCGTCCAGCCACTGGCTGCTGCGCTCCCAGAAGGTCACCAGCACCGCCCCGCGCAGCTCCGGATCGCGGATCTGCAGGTCGAGCACACCGGTGATGTAGCGCCACAGCCCGCGCTGGCCCACCCGATAGGTCTTGAGCAGCACGTTCAGGTCGTATCCCCGGCGCGCCACCGTGCGCGCGCCGTCGATCACCTCGATCGGCGGCCGGATGTCGAACCGCGGCCGCCCGATCCCGGCCAGCAGCCCGAGCCAGTGCGCCTTGCCACTGCTGCGCACCTCGCCGCGCAGCTCCGGGTCGGCGGCGAAGCGCGGGAACTCCTCGAGCATCGCCCGGTCCACGAACCGCAGCACGTGCTCGGTCTCGGCCTCGGTGCGCACCCGCTCGGCGAAATCCGCGAGCCAGGCATGAACGATCGCGCGGTCGACGGCCACCATGTTCCCTTCCGAGCCCCCCGGCCCCGGCGGCGAGTGCGACGCGGTGTTCGCCTGTCGCCGAACCGAACTCGGCGCGGCGCCGGATGCGGGACGTCCCCATCGCGTGACAGATAACGTCGTTACCCGCCAAACAGTACTACATGTTACTGTCCGGTAATCGCGACCGCGTGTTCGATCGGGCAGGGGCGTGCCCTACCCCGCGACGCGGCCGTCCGACTCCGGCTCGGGGGCGTCGGCGCGCAGCTGGTCCCGCTCGGCGGTGAGTACGGCGTTGTCGTCCTCGAGCTCCAGGATGCGCCCGATCCCGGCGAGATTGATCCCCTGCTTGCTCAACTCGGAGATCCGCTCCAGCCGGGCCAGATCGGCGCCGCTGTAGCGCCGGGTCCCGCCCGCGCTGCGCGCGGGGGTGATCAGCCCGTGCTGTTCGTAGAGCCGCAGCGTCTGGACCGCGATGCCGGCCAGTTCGGCCGCGACCGAGATCGCGTACACCGCTCGATCCGGTCCGTGCACCGGTCCGTCACCGCTCATCGCCGCTGTTCACCGTCCTTCCGGTCTGTTCCAGATTATCTTCTCACCCTACTTGCACTCATCTCAGCAGAGTGCTAAAACAAATCTATGCCAGCGAACGCAGATTACCTGGCACCGCATACAGTGAGACAAGGAGTAGTGGAGGTGGCGACCATGCTGATGCGTACCGATCCGTTCCGGGATCTGGACCGATTCACGCAGCAGGTGTTCGGCACGGCGGCCCGTCCGGCGGTGATGCCGATGGATGCCTGGCGTGCGGGCGAGGAGTTCGTGGCGGAGTTCGATCTGCCCGGCATCGACCCGGACTCGCTGGATCTGGATGTCGAGCGCAATGTGGTGACGGTGCGCGCCGAGCGCGCGCCGCTGGACCAGGGGCGGTCGATGATCGCCTCCGAGCGGCCGCGCGGGGTGTTCTCCCGGCAGCTGTTCCTCGGGGAGGGGCTCGACACCGAGCGGATCCGCGCCGACTACCGGAACGGCGTGCTGCGGCTGACGATCCCGGTCGCGGAGAAGGCGAAGCCGCGCAAGATCGAGATCATCCGCGATGAGAACGAGGCCAAGGCGCTGGCCGGTTCCTGACCGGCCGCGCGGGTGGCGACACCCGTCGCGCAGTCCCCGCCCGGACCCCGCGGGGACCTTCGCGGGGCGGGCCCGGCGGTCACGGGCCCGCCCCGGTCCGGCGTTCTCAACCCCGCGGCGCGCGGGCGGCCGCGACGGTGTCGGCGGTGCCGAAGAGCTGATCGACGCCGAGCAGCCGCAGCGTGCGCCCGATATCGGCGGGCACCGCGACCAGGGTGAGGGTCGCCCCCGCCCCCTGGGCGCGGTGATGTGCCGCGATGAGCACGGTGATGCCGCGGGAATCACAGAAGGTGAGCGCCCGCAGATCCAGCACCAACATCTCGCCCGCGCTCAGCGACAGCCCGGACAGCAGCGCGAGCACCTGCGGCGCACCGGCGAAGTCGAGTTCGCCGGCGAGCTCGACGACGGGGCCTTCGGCGTCGGTGCGGGTGCGGACCGTGAGATGGGCGCTCACGGCTGCCCCCGGCCCGCGCCGGGAAGGTGCAGCGCCAGCAGCGCGGTGTCGTCGGTGACCCCGGACCCGAGGGTGTGCAGCAGATCGGCCAGCCCGGCCACCACGTCGGTCGCCGACACCGGGGCCAGTGTCTCGGCCAGGCTCAGCAGCGCCTGCTCCCCGAAGAGGCCGCCGGTGCTCGTGCGGGCCTCGGTGAGCCCGTCGGTGTAGAGCAGCAGGGTGTCGCCGGGGCACAGGGTGACGGTGGTCGTGACGATCACGGCACCGGCCAGCACCCCTATCAGCTGCCCGCCCTCGGTGGGCAGATACGCGGCGGAACCGTTGCCGCGCAGCAGGATCGGTGCCGGATGCCCGCCGGAGGCGATGGTGATCTCGACCCCGCCACCGGACAGCACGAGCTGCCCGTAGAGCACAGTGCAGAACCGGGGATCGCCGGGGTTGTACGCCTCGAGCAGCACTCCGTTCAGGTGCTCGAGCACCGCGGCGGGGCCGGGGGCGTAGACGGCGGCCGAGCGCAGCGTGTACCGCACCCGCGAGGTGATGGTCGCGGCGAGCGCGCCCTTGCCGCAGACATCGCCGAGGAAGAAGCCCCAGCGCCCCGCGGCCAGCGGGAACAGGTCGTAGACATCGCCGCCGACCTCGTCCAGCGAGGCGATGTGGTAGTGCGCGGCGGCATCGAGCCCGGGCACCGTCTCCAGCGCCGGGGGCAGCAGCGTGCTCTGCAGCAGGTGGTTGAGCCGGTGCAGCCGGTCCCGCTCCACCTCCGAGGCGCGGTGCGCGCGCAGCAGTTCGGTCTCGTAGTCCCTGCGGTCCTTGGCCGCGACCACGGTGGTGCGGATCAGCAGGGGCGCGCCGTCCCCGCCGGTCCGCACCACCGAGGTGACCAGCACCGGCAGGCGCTGCCCGTCGGCGGTGCGCAACTCCAGCGCGATCGCGTTCACCTCGCCCTGCATCTGCAGCAGCGGCGCGAAGTGGGTTTCGTGGTAGAGCCTGCCGCCGACGGTGAGCAGGTCGCCGAACCGGCGGACCCCGACCAGCTCCGCGCTGGTGCGGCCGAGCCACTCGAGCAGGGTGGTGTTGATCCGGGCGATCGTGCCGTCCATCAGGGTGGAGAGGTAGCCGCACGGCGCGTGCTCGTAGAGGTCCTCGGCGTCGTCCTCGAGCACGGTGGCGGCGGCACGATCCTCGGGCCCGCGGCCGGGCGCGGCACTCACCGGCCTGCCGTCGCCCGGCCCGCGGCGATCCGTCCGTCGGCGTCCACCCGTTCATCCTGGCAGAGCCGGGCCGTGTCGCAACGATCTCGCACCGGATCGATGACGCGTGGCGCGCCGAGCCCGGGCTCGCGACAGGTCGCGCCGCACCTTCGGGATGGCTCCCGGAGGTGTCCGATCACCGTGCCCGGTCGCGTTCCGCCGCGCTGTCGGAATCGAGCGGCATACTCAGGGTCACCGTGGTCCCCGAGTCGAGCACGGTGACGCGGCTCTCGTGCACCAGGGCCTTGATCATCTGCAGACCGCGGCCGCGCAGGGATTCGGTGTGGCCGCGGTCGTCGTCCGGCGCGGCCGGGCGGGTGACCCAGTGCCCGTGATCGGAGATCCCGACCAGGACCGCCCCGCGCGCCACGATCGCCTCGAGCCGGATCGGCCTGCGATCACCGGCGTGGCCGTGCTCGATCGCGTTCGCGCAGGCCTCCCCGGCGGCCAGCAGCAGGTCGTAGGCGCGCTGGGAATCGGCGATCATTCCGGCCAGCCACCGGCGCAACCGACTGCGCACCCCGGGGAGCTGGTCGGGGCTGGCGGGAAACTCGATCCGTAGCGGCTCGACCGCGCTGCTCATGTCGTCTCCTTCGGCCGGGCCGTTCTCCGGCTCTCAGGAGCAGGGCTACCCCGCGGTCGCGACCTCCACACACCGGCCGGGGCGGTCGTCGACCGCCCCGGGGGGACGAAAGGGGGCTCACCTGGGGCAAGATTCGGGACGGACCGTTCGGGTAGGACGCGCGAGCGGTTCCGATGTGGAGGCAGGTGCGCGGGTGTCGGGTTCGACGGTGGCGATGGAGATCCAGGCGCGGCCCGAGCAGTTGGGGATCCTGCGCTCGATGACTCGATCGCTGGGATTGGGGCTGGGGCTGGCTATCGACGCCGCCGCAGACCTGGAGTTGGTCGCGCACGAGATAGCGACGGCGCTGATCCCGGTGGCGGCGCCGGGTGCGATCGTGCGCTTCGAGTACCGGGTGGAGGCGATCGAGATCGAGGTGCTGATCAGCTCGCACACCGCTGTGCCGCCGGTGCTGAACGGGCTGGGCTGGCACATCGTGCGCACCCTTGTCACCGACTTCGCGCTGGGGTGCGGCTCCCACGACCCGGCGCGGGCCGGGCACCCGGTGACGGTCGGGTTCTCCTGGCCGCACCCGCTCGGGTAGGGCATCGGCCGGTTCGGGTGTCCTGGTCGTCGCCGGGACCTGGACCCGCCAGGGTGCCCGACGAGGACGTGGCCGGAACGGGAGAGCGTCTTTCGCACCCGGCTAGAGTTCGTCGGATGGGAGTTCCCGAGGTCGTCGAGTCGGAGCGTGTTGCCGCGCTGCTGGAGGCCGAGGCCAAGGCCGTCACGCTCTTCGACGAGGTCCTCGCGCGCGGCCTCGTCACGCCGGGCACCACCGAGTCCGCGGTGAGCGACGCGGTACGCGACCTGGCCGTCGAACTCTTCGGCACCCGCCGCTTCTGGCACAAGCGCATGGTCCGCGCCGGGATCAACACCCTGCAACCCTTCGCCGCCGACCCACCCGACCGCACCCTCGCCGCCGACGACATCTGCTACCTCGACTTCGGCCCCATCTTCGCCGAATGGGAAGCCGACTTCGGCCGCACCTACGTCCTCGGCGCCGACCCCGCCAAACTCGCGCTGCGCGACGCCCTCGAACCGCTCTGGCACGAGGGCCGCGAGCACTTCGAGCGCACCCCCGACATCACCGGCGACCAGCTCTACACCTGGATCACCGCCCGCGCCGCCGAACTCGGCTGGGAATTCTCCGCACCCATCGCCGGACACCTGGTCGGCGAGTTCCCGCACAAGAAGATCTCCGGCACCGAGGTCACCTCTTACATCGCCCCCGGCTCGCACACCCCCATGCGCCGCCTCGACCCCACCGGCAAGCAGTGCCACTGGATCCTCGAGGTGCACCTCGCCGACCGCGCCCGCGGTATCGGCGGCTTCTTCGAGCAACTGCTCGACCTGCGCCCGAATTGATCAGCGATCACGAACGGTTCGCGGATTCGGCGAGCACGTACACCCAGGCCCTGGCGCCGGAACGGAGCGGGACCAGGATGCGGGTGTAGTCGTCGACCTCGTAGGCGTCGGCGGCCCGCAGATCGTCGTCGCCGACCTCGTACACCATCCCGGGAATACCGGACTCCCCGCTCGCGGGACGCAGGACGGGGTGCTCGGCACTGCCGCTGGCGGCAATGACGGCGGCGTCGGTGATGGTGACCTGCCCGAGCTCGTAGCCGGTGATCTCGTCGGGATGCCCGTCGAGTTCGCGGCCGAAGACGCTGCGCTGAACGCCGGGCCGGCGCAGGGTGCCGTAGGAGAACAGCAGGTGCTCGGTCATGGTCCCATCCGACCACGCGCGGACGCCGGCCTTAGCATCGGGCCATGGACCAGGATGCGAGCGAGTTCACCCCGCGGATCGGCAAGGTGGCGCGCCGGGAACTCGCCGCGCACGGGTACACCCGCTACGACCAGTTGACCGTGGTGTCCGCGAAGGAGCTGCTCGCCATCCACGGCGTCGGACCGAAGGCGATCCGCATCCTCGCCGAGGAACTGGCCGAACGCCGAAGCGGATTCGCGGACTGACCGTGGTACCTACCCGGTGTCATCCGCTTCCGCGGTGAAGCGGTGCCGGAGCGCGAGGGAGACGTAGACCAGCGCGACGAGGACGGGCACCTCGATGAGCGGGCCGACCACCCCGGCCAGCGCCTGACCGGAGGTCGCGCCGTAGGTGGCGATCGCGACGGCGATGGCGAGCTCGAAATTGTTGCCAGCCGCGGTGAAGGCCAGCGTGGTCGTGCGGGCGTAGCCGAGCCCGAGCACGGCGCCGAGCGCGAACCCGCCGCCCCACATGAGCGCGAAGTAGACCAGCAGCGGGAGCGCGATCCGCGCGACATCGGCCGGGCGGGCGGTGATCTGGTCGCCCTGCAGGGCGAACAGGACGACGATGGTGAACAGCAGCCCGTAGAGCGCCAGCGGCCCGATCGCGGGGAGCAGCCGGGTCTCGTACCACACCCGGCCCCAAGCGCGTTCGCCGAGCCGACGGGTCAGGTAGCCCGCGACGAGCGGGATGCCGAGGAAGATCAGCACCGATTTCGCGATCTGCCACGGCGAGGCGTCGATCCCGGCCTGCTCGAGGCCGAGCAGGCCGGGCAGCACCGAGAGGTAGAACCAGCCGAGCACCGCGAACATGACCACCTGGAACACCGAGTTCAGCGCCACCAGCACCGCGGCGGCCTCGCGATCGCCGCAGGCGAGGTCGTTCCAGATGACGACCATGGCGATGCAGCGGGCGAGCCCGACGATGATCAGCCCGGTCCGGTACTCCGGCAGGTCCGGCAGGAAGAGCCAGGCCAGCGCGAACATCAGCGCGGGGCCGAGCACCCAGTTCAGCACCAGGGAGCCGGCGAGCAGGCGACGATCGCCGGTGACGGTGCCGATGCGGTCGTAGCGGACCTTCGCCAGCACCGGATACATCATGATCAGCAGCCCGGCCGCGATCGGCAGCGAGATGCCGTCGATCTCGATCGCGCCGAGCGCGTTCCCGAGGCCCGTGAACGCCCGGCCCAGCACCAGCCCGGCGACCATGGCCACGCCGATCCAGACCGGAAGGAACCGGTCCAGCATCGACAGCCGTTGCGCGACAGCCGTTTCCGTCATGCCGGAACCTGGTCCGCTTCGGTCAGCAACAACTCGGCCGGACCCGCGAGCGCGGCGGGGACCAGGCGGTAGTAGACCCAGGAGGCGCGGCGCTCGCTGACCAGCAACCCGGCCTCGCGCAGCACCTTCAGGTGGTGCGAGATCGTGGGCTGGGCGAGGTCGAGCCCGGCCGAGATCTCGCACACGCACGCCTCCCGGCTCGCCCGCGCCGCGATCGCCGACAGCAGCCGCAGCCGGACCGGGTCGGCGAGCGCCTTGAACACCGCCGCGGCCGAGGCGGCTGCCTCGGCCGACAGCGGTGGACGGGTCAGCGGCGCGGAGTCACACACCTGCGGCAGGGCCGGATTCGACATGTGCCGATATTGATCGATATCGAATCCAGCGGCAAATCAGGTGCTCGATTTCCGCCGATGCGCGGTCAGCAGCAGGGGGCGCCGGCCTTCGTATCGCTGCCGCAGCAGGAACTCGCGGCCTCCGCCCCGGTCCCACAGCACGCCGCCTGCGCGTCGGCGCCGAAGTGCTCGGTGTCGGCGAGCACGGTGTAGACCTCCCAGCGTTCGGCATCCGGGCCGGTCACCCAGACCTTGTCCTGGGTGGCGAAACAGCAGGTCGCCGCGAGCTGCTCCTCCGTGAAGAGCCCCGCCCCGGAGAGCCGGGCGATCTCGGCGTGCACCTGCTCCGAGGTCTCGACCTCGACGCCGAGGTGGTTGAGCCGCCCGCCGGAGCCGCGGTTCTCGAGGAGCACCAGTTTCAACGGCGGGTTCTCGATGGCGAAGTTGGCGTAGCCGGGCTTGCGCTTGGCCGGGCCGGTGCCGAACAGGGTGGAGTAGAAGCCGATCGCGGTGTCGAGGTCGTCGACGTCGAGGGCGAGCTGGATGCGGGACATGACCGCCACCTTCCAGAGGTTGTGTGATGTATGTCGAAGAACTTCCGGGGCCGAGTCTGCGCCAGTACTTCGACATATGTCAAGAAGGTAGGTAGGATTCGGTGCATGCCCAAGACGCTGCCGGTGATCGACATGACCGCCCCGGTGTGCTGCGCCCCGGTGGCCGCGGCGCCGGTCGACGAGGACACCGCGCTCGCCATCGCGCTGCGATTGAAGGCGATCGCCGATCCGGTGCGGGTGCGGTTGCTGTCGATCCTGCTCAGCGATCCGGACGGGGAGCACAACAGCGGCGAGCTCGCGGCCGCGGTCGGGCTCGGGGAGTCGACGGTCTCGCATCACCTCACCCAGCTGCGCAAGGCCGGGCTCATCGGCTCCGAGCGGCGCGGGATGAACACCGTGCACGCCGCGCGCCGGGAAGCACTGTCGGCGCTGTGCGTGGCGCTCGACCCGAACTGCTGCCGCTGATTCAGTCGAGGCAGAACTCGTTGCCCTCGACGTCCCGCATGACGATGCAGGACTCGTCGACGCCGTCGGCGCGCAACAGTCGGACGCGCGTCGCGCCGAGCGCGAGCAGCCGGGCGCACTCGGATTCCAGGGCGGCGAGCCGCTCCGCACCGACGAGGCCGGTGCCCGCCCTGACGTCGATGTGCACCCGGTTCTTGGCCACCTTCGCTTCGGGGACGCGCTGGAAGTACAGGCGCGGGCCCGCTCCGGTGGGGTCGACGCAGGCGAACCACGCGCCGTGGCGTGTGCTTTCGACGTCGTCCCACGTCGGGAACCCGGTCGGCGGTGGCGAGGGGACGTACCCCAGCACCTCGCACCAGAAACGGCCGACGCGCACCGGGTCCGCGCAGTCGAAGGTGACCTGGATCTGTCTGACGGCTGCCACCGGTCCACGGTAGAGAGCCGCTCCCGCCGCGGAAACCTGTTTTCGCTAGGGTGCCGCAGGTGACGAGCCGAGCCGCGTTGCCGCCGGACTTCCGGAAGCTGTGGGCGGCATTCACCGCCGCGCAGGCCGGTTCCGCGATCGGCATGGGGGCATTGCCGCTGGTCGCGATCCTGGTGCTGGGCGCGGCGGACTGGCAGGTCTCCATGCTGGCGGCGATCTCGGGGGTGGCGGCCGCGCTCATCGCGCTGCCGACGGGGTCGGTGATCGAGTTCCGGCGCAAGCGCCCGGTGATGATCGGCGCGCACCTCGCCACGGCGGCGGCGCTGGTCAGCGTCCCGTTGGCGGGCTGGCTCGGGGTACTCGGCTTCGGGCAGCTGTGCGCGGTGGCGACCGTGCAGACACTGGCGACGATCGTGTTCACCGCCGCCAACACCGCGCACCTGAAAGCGCTGGTGCCCGAGCCGGATCGGGTACACGCGAGCGCGCGCCTGGAGTCGACGATGTGGACCACCGCCGCGGTGGGGGCGCCCGCGGGCGGGGCGCTCGTCTCCCTGCTCGGCAGTACCGTCACCCTCGCCATCGACGCCGTCGGCTGCCTGCTCTCGGCGCTGGGGATCAGCCGGATCACCGCCCCCGACCCGGCGCCGCCGCGACCGGCGCACACCCCGCGGGTCGACCTCGGTGCCGGATGGCGCCACATCGGCAGCCGCCCGCTGCTGCGCGGGCTGTTCGGCAACGGAATGCTCTTCGGCGGCGCGCTGATGGCCTCCGCTCCCCTGCTCGCGGTGCTGATGCTGCGCGAACTCGGCCTCGCGCCCTGGCAGTACGGGCTGGCGCTCGGGCTGCCGACGCTGGCCGGGCTGGCCGGTTCGCTGTGCGCGCCGCGCCTGGTGACGCGCTGGGGTCCGGCGCGGGTGCTGTTCGGGTTCGGCACGCTGCGCTGCTGCTGGCTCGGGCTGGTGCTGCTCGCCGAGCCGGGAGCGAAGGGGCTGCTCGTGGTACTGGTCGCGGAGTCGGCGCTGCTGTTCTGCGCCGGTGTGTTCAATCCGGTTTTCGCCGTCGTCCGGATGAACGGCACCGACGACGATCACCTGGCCCGGGTCGGCACGGCGTGGTCCATCAGCGCCAAGACGGTGCAGCCGGCCTTCATCGCCGCGGGCGCGGTGCTGGCCGCGGCCACCAGTACGCGCACCGCCATCGGCGCCGCCGCGCTCGTCCTGCTCGCGAGCGCCCTGTTCCTGCCGTGGCGGCACGCGGGCGAGGTGGCCTGAAGCCGGGCGCTCAGATCCAGAGCGGGTCGCCGTACACGGCACCCATGTCGCTGATCTGGTCGGTGTAGACCTGCATCGTCGTGTACTGGCGGATGACCGCAGGGCCGATGCACCCGTTGATGACCAGGTGGACGTCGCGCATGTTGATGCGGGCGGAGGCGCCGGCGACCACGTCCTTCTTCGCGAGCGGCACCTCGGCGATGGTGCCCGGCCGCACCGAGACCGACGCCGTCAGGCCGATGTCGGTCCAGTCCGGGTCGCCGTCGTCGTCCGGCCCGATGCCCGCGTTGATGCCCTGCAGATCGACCGCGCAGCCGACGTGGTACCCGACGGCCAAGGTTCCCGCCGCGGGCGACCGCGTGTACGACGACCCGCTGATGTACACCTCGCGCACCGTGCCCGCGGCGTTGAGCGGCGGCACCTTGTCGATGCTCTCGTCGGACGACCCGACGACGAAGGTCGGGCCGTCCGGCGATTCGAAGGTCAGCTCGTGCGGGGCCAGGTTCACCACCTCGGCGAGGGCCGGGGGCGCGAAGGTGGCGGCGAGCCCGGCAGCCATGACAGGTACCGAGCAAGACAGGACAAGCTTGGTGAGGATGGATGGCATGGCGGCGATCGTAGCGGTGGGCGGGGTCCGGCAAACGGGGACTCGCCCGGCGATCGGGAAAGGAAACCGCAAGTAGAACAGTGTTTCGATGAGGTCTTGTCAGGTCTGGGCAAACGCGCTTTCGAGTCGGCCGGACGCCGCCGTCTTCCCGGTCGGCCCCGACCGCGGGGCCTCGGCGCGGCGGACCGGGGAGCTGCTGCGACCCCTCGTCGGCCGAGCGACGGAGGCGCGCGTCAACAGGCTTCGCACGTGCCCGGGTCGAGCGCGAAACTGTCGGTGACGGCGTCGATTCGTGCGCTGGCGGCGCGGAATCGCTCGGTCGTCGCCGCATCGGCACCGGAGTACCCGCCGAGCGCGAGCGCGCAGGCTTTGAAGGCGCGGGCGGCGGCGCTGGGATGGCAGTGCGCCCCGGCGAACCAGCGGTCGAACCCCGCGGGTAGCTCCTGATCCCACACGACGATGTCGAGCAGGTCGCGCTCCAGGCACTCCTGCACCCCGCTGCGCACCCGATCATCGGCGGTGAGCAGCTCCGGCGCGACGATCAGCAGCTCCGGCCAGGTGTGGTGCACCGGCACCGAGAGCGGCCCCTCCAGCTCCAGCACCGTCGCGCCGAGCAGCTGCAGCGGCGCGATATCGCCGACGTCGGCGAGCACCACCGCCACCTCCCAGCCCGCCTGCGCCCGGTCGAAGAGCCAGCCGCCCGCGTGGGTGACGACGTCCTGCGCGTCCGGGGCGAGGACCGCGAGGCGGTGCCGCAGCCGCAGCCCCTGCGAGTAACTCCACCAGTCCCGGATCGGGCTCCGATGCTCCACCGTGCTCACCCGCGCTCCCCTTCCACTCGCCCATCGCCGCACCCAGCCGAACCATCCGACCGAAGTTTACGCGCGTAACTCGGTCGGTGACCGCCCTGCGCAACGACCGCGACGCCCAGATTCCCCTTCGTCTTGCAGATACTAGCTGGTATCTTGATGGACGTTCGGTTACCGAAGAGTCGGGGAAGGGGTGCGCGCGATGAGCGGACCGGAGGACAAGGGCAGGGCCACCGTCGTAGAACCGGCGGCGAAGACCGCCGCGCTCGGCGGCGAGCAGCAGGCCGCGGTCAAACCCGTGCAGATCTGGGCCTTTGTCGGCGCCGCGATCCTGCTGCTCCAGGTATACGTGTGGATCCGCTGGATCAGCGGCCCCTACTTCGAGCGCGTCCCGGCCGGGCCGACCGAGCTGCCCACCGCCATGAAGACGATCCTGACCGTCTACACGGCAGGCATCGTGGTCCTCTTCCCGGTCAGCGTCTGGTGGTTCATCGTCCGGCCCTGGCGCCGGGAACGCCAAATCACCCTGGACGGCATGCTCATCGGCGCGATGGGGCTGATGTTCTTCCAGGACCCGCTGCTCAACTACGTCAACACCTGGTGCACCTACAACACCTGGATGTGGAACCGCGGCTCGTGGTCCTCGCACATCCCGGGCTGGATCTCGCCGGAGGAGCCGGGCCGCCAGGTCGCCGAGCCGCTGCTGATGAACGCGCCCGGCTACGCCTACGGCGTGCTGCTCTGCACCATCGCGGGCTGCTGGGTGATGCGCAAGGTCAAAGCGCGCCGGCCCGGCATGAGCAATCTGCGGCTGATCGGCGTGACCGCGGTGATCGCCTTCGTCTTCGACTTCGTCATGGAGGGCCTGGTCCTCATGCCGATGGGGCTCTACAGCTTCCCCGGCTCCATCCAGGCGCTCTCGATCAACGCGGGCACCTACTACCAGTGGCCGGTCTACGAGGGGCTGATGTGGGGCGGGGTGCAGACGGGGCTGTGCTGCCTGTACTACTTCACCGACGATCGGGGCCGCACCATCGCCGAGCGCGGGCTGGACCGGGTCGGCGGTGGCTTCGCCAAGCAGCAGGCAACCCGCTTCCTGGCGATCTTCGCCGCGGTCAGCGTGATCTTCTTCGCCTTCTACAACCTGCCCGCGCAGTGGTTCGGCATGCACGCCGACCCCTGGCCCGAGGACGTGCTCGAGCGCTCCTACTTCAACGGCGGCATCTGCGGGGCCGGCTCGGACATGCCCTGCCCGGATCCGGCGCTTCCGTTGCCGCGCAAGGGCTCCGGCTACATCGACAACGAGGGCCGGCTCATCATGCCCGATGGCGTCACGGTGCCCGAGCCGGTGCCGTTCAAGGACCGCTGAGCCGGCCCGCAGGAAAGGACTCCGCCGTGAACCCACACCCCGCGACGCCCACCCCCGACTACCACTTCGACCGGCACACACCGCAGTACCGCGGCGAGTTCGAGACGATCACCAGGGAACTGCACGCCCGCTGCCCGCTGGCCTGGACCGACACCCACGGCGGCCACTGGGTCGCCGCCGGCCACCGCGAGGTCTTCGAGCTGGCCCGCTGCCCGCACGTCTCCAGCGACCGCGACTACAAGAACGAGCGCCGCGGCTACCAGGGCATCACCATCCCCTCCGGCAAGACCTACCTGCCGATGCGCAACGGCATCATCGAGATGGACGACCCCGAGCACCGGGTGTTCCGCGCGGTGCTGAACCCGTACCTCTCGCCCAGTGCGGTGCGGCGCTGGCAGCCCTTCATCGACGACCTGGTCCGCGCCTGCCTGGACGAGCGGATCGAGACCGGCCACATCGACTTCGTCGACGACCTCGCCAATATCGTGCCCGCCGTGCTCACCCTCGCCATGCTCGGTGTGCCGCTGCACAGGTGGGCCGTCTACAGCGAGCCCGCGCACGCCTCGGTCTACACCCCGCCGGACTCCCCCGACATCGACCGCGTTCAGGAGCTGAACATGGCGATGGGCATGGACCTGCTGGCCAACCTGCACGAGATCCGGGAGAACCCGCGCCCCGGCATCATCGACGCGCTGGCCCGGATGCGGATCGACGGCGAGCCGCCCGAGGAGCTCGACCTGCTCGGCATCCTCGGGCTGCTCATCGGCGGCGGCTTCGACACCACGACGGCGCTGACCGCCCACTCCCTCGAGTGGCTGTCGGACAACCCCGGCCGGCGAACCGTCCTCAGCAGGGACCGCGACACGCTGCTCGACCCCGCCACCGAGGAGTTCCTGCGCTACTTCACCCCGGCGCCCGGCGACGGCCGCACCGTCTCCGCCGATCACGACGTGGCGGGCCGGACCCTGCGCGAAGGCGAACGGCTCTGGCTCTCCTGGGCCATGGCCAACCGCGACGCCGCGGTCTTCCCCGACCCCGACACCGTCGTCCTCGACCGGAAAGCGAACCGGCACCTGAGTTTCGGGCTCGGCATCCACCGCTGCATCGGCTCCAACCTCGCCCGCCTGATCTTCAAGCGAATGCTGCTCGCGGTGCTCGACCGGATGCCGGACTACGCCTGCGACCCCGCCGGGGCCGTGCACTACGAGACCATCGGAATCATCCAGGGCATGCGCAAACTGCCCGCCACCTTCACCCCCGGCCCCCGGCTCGGGCCCGGGCTCGCGGAGACCCTCGAGCAGCTGCAGCGCGCGGTGCACGAGCGGAACCTCGCGGCGCCGATCACCGGGAACGGCGCATGACCGTGCCCGCACCCGAGTGATTCCGCGGCTCGCGGCGCGAAACCTTACCGTGCCGATGACCACATCTCCGGTCGCGCTGCGCCGGTGAGACGTTCCGCATCGCACCCCCGCGGACGCGCTCGGCGCCATCACCCGCCCCGGGGCGACGGCGGCATCACCGCCGCTCCGGGGCGCGAATAGCGCCTCCACCCCCGTCGAACCGCCCAAACGTCGCGGCGCCCGCGATTCTCCTCACGCCGGAATTCGGAAACAACCCCCAGGTCAACACCGATTTTCCCAGCATGGAAAGTTTCCGAGCAGCCCCGGTGAGCGGGGTGACCCCCACCGCTCGCATCGAGGCGGACGGCGAGCGCACCGCGGCGGGATCCCTGCGCGCGGGGCGCTTCTCCTACCGCCGCGACACCCGGACGGTGCGGTGGTCCGCACCCGCGGCACCGCCACTCGGCCTCCCCGCGGAGATCGAGCAGATGGCGGAGAACGCCGCCATCGCCCGCGTGCACCCGGACGATCAGGGCCTGCTGACCCAGGTTCTGACCGCACCGGAGCGCCGCTGCCTGCGGCTGCGCGTACTCGGCGCGAAGCGGGCCGTGCGCACGCTGATCGTGATCAGCGAACCGGCCCCCGACGGGGTCGACGGCTGCTACATCGACCTCACCGCCGCCCTCCGCGCCGACGGCATGGCGGTGGTCGACGAATCGGTGACCCGATTCCTGGCCGACCGCGCCGTCGTCGAGCAGGCCGTCGGCATGCTGCTGCTCGTCTACGCCATCCCGGCGGACCGGGCGCGCGAGATCCTCGCCTGGCGGGCCACCGAGACCGGCAGGCCGGTCGAGGAGCTCGCGGCCCGGCTCTGCGCCGCGGTCAGCGGGCGTAGCCCCGCCCCGCCCGCCCTGCGATCCCGCTTCGACGACCTGCTGCTGACCGTGCGCGACGCCGGCTCCGGTTGAGCCGGAGGGATCAGCGCTCACCTCGGCACCGCGCAACGCGTGCGCGGACACCCGCCGAAAGTTGTTGTAGGGTCTCCGATCATGATCACCCAGCACGTGTGGCGGTGGCGCCGGTAGGCGCCACTGTCAGCGTGCGAATTCTCCGCTCAGAGGCTGCCTTTCCCGATCGGGACGCGCCTCGCCGAGCAGGGGTCCCGTTCGGGCAGGCGTAACGAAAGGTTCCCGGTGTCCGAGCTGTTGATCGAGGTCCTCGAAGGACAACACGACTGTTTCGCCCTGCTCTGCCGCGACGGCAGCACGCTCGACGTGCTGACCGGCCGGGCGCGGCAGGTCGCCACCATCGCCGACATCCCGCTGCCCGACGACGCGGACGGCCCCGCCGTCCTCGCCGCCATCCCCTACCGGCAGATCACCGAGCGCGGCTTCGCCTGCCACGACGACGCCGCGGCGCTGACCTGCCTGCTGATCGAGCAGCGCGGCACCGCCGCGGTCAGCGCCGCCGTGCACCTGCTTCCCGCGGGCAGCCCCGGGCTGCGCGGCGGCGAATTCACCTCCAGCGACAGCGATTACGCGCAGATCGTCAAGCAGATCGTGACCGACGAGATCGCGCACGGCGCGGGCGCCAACTTCGTCATCCGGCGCGACTTCCGCGGCCGGATCGGCGGCGACCACGTCCGCAGCGCGCTGGTGCTGCTGCGGCGGCTGCTGCGCCACGAGGTCGGCGCCTACTGGACCTTCGCCTTCGTGACACCCGAGCTCGCGCTGGTCGGCGCCACCCCGGAGCGGCACGTCTCCGCCGAGGCGGGCACGGTGCTCATGAATCCGATCAGCGGCACCTTCCGCCACCCGGGCACCGCCCCCGACCCCGCCGCCATCCTGGACTTCCTCGGCGACCGCAAGGAAACCGACGAGCTGTTCATGGTCGTCGACGAGGAACTGAAGATGATGGCCGCCGTCTGCGACCGCGGCGGCCAGGTCATCGGCCCCTCCCTCAAGCAGATGGGCAACCTCACCCACACCGAGTACCTGCTGCGCGGCGAGAGCACCCGCGACGTCCGGGACATCCTGCGCGCCACCATGTTCGCCCCGACCGTCACCGGCTCCCCGATCGAGAACGCCGCCCGCGTCATCCACCGCTACGAGGAGAGTGGCCGCGGCTACTACTCCGGCGTGCTCGCCCTGCTCGGCCGCGACGACCACGGCCAGACCCTGGACGCCCCGATCCTCATCCGCACCTGCGAACTGCACGCCGACGGCACCGTGAAAGCCTCCGTCGGAGCCACCCTCGTGCGCGCCTCCGACCCGGTCACCGAGGTGTCCGAGACCCACGCCAAGCTCGCCGGCGTGCTCCAGGCGCTCGGCGCGCTCCCCGGGCACCGGCCCGCCGTCGGGCGCACCTCGCTGCTCGAGCACGCCGAGATCCGCAGGGCGCTGGCCGCGCGCAACGAATCGCTGGCCCAGTTCTGGCTCGACCGGCAGCCCGCCATCGCCCCGCAACCGGGGGTCGAGCCGGTGACCGCCACCATCGTCGACTGCGAGGACGAATGGTCGGCCATGCTCGGGCACCAGCTGCGCCACCTCGGGCTGACCGTTCAGGTCCGGCGCTGGAGCGAGCAGCCCGACTCCGACCCGGCCGACCTGCTGGTCATGGGCCCCGGCCCCGGCGACCCCACCGCGACGGCGGAGCCGCGGATCGCGCGCATCGACGCGCTCGTGCGGCACCGGCTGCGCGAGAGCCGCCCGCTGCTCGCCATCTGCCTGAGCCATCAGCTCCTCGCCGCGCGGCTCGGGCTCCGGCTGGTCCGGCTGACCGCGCCGAACCAGGGCAGTCAGCACAGCATCGACCTGTTCGGGCGGCGCACCACCGTCGGGTTCTACAACAGCTTCACCGCCGTCGCCGCGACCCCGCCGCCGTGGGTGGAGTGCAGCGCCTCGGCGAGCGGAGGGGTGCACGCGCTGCGCGGGCCGGGGTTCGCGTCGGTGCAGTTCCATCCGGAGTCGGTGCTGACCACCGACGGGATCGAGATCCTGGGCGAGCTGGTGACGCACGCGCTCGCCGCGCGGTAGTCCGGCGACAGCCCGGTGCTCCCCGGCGCCGGGCGTCAGGCCGGTTCGAACTCGTCGCGCCCCCGACAATCGGCGGACTCAGAGGTCCTCGACGCAGACCACGAAATGCCGCTCGGTGTAGCGGACCCGACCTCGCTCGCGCACGCGGCGACATCGTCGGTGCCGTCGACCCGGTTCAGCACCCGGATCCCCTCGCGAGCGGGCGCACCGCAGTCGATCCGCTGCGGATCCTCCCCGCCCACGTCCAGGCATCCGCCGTAGACCCAGTCGACATCCAGGCACAGCGCGCCGACCTCCACGTCGTCGACCGTCTCGGCGTAGAAGTTGTCCCGGTCGGCGATGCACCCGTCGCTGGTGGCGGCCTTGCCGATCACCACGTAGTTCGACTCGGCGCTGCCGCAGCCCGCCCGGGTGATGGTGGCGTCGTCAACGGTGCCGCCGAGCCGCACGCACTCCCCGATCGCCGGATCGAAGCCGAGCGATCCCTGCGCCTGCGCTCCGGGCGCGAGCAGCGCCGCTCCCGCCGCGAGCACGACCCCCGCACACGCCACCGTGACCGACCGATTGATCATGTTCCGTTCCCCTTCCGAGTGAAAAACAGGGCAGCGTAACAGGACTCGACGCGGAGCCACGAATCGTCAACCGTGGGGCCGGGGACGCCGACAGCGGCCCCTGGCGCCGGAACCGCGAGGAGAATATGATTCTCCACTGACAAAAGTCCCGATCTCGCCGAGGCGACGACAGGAGCCCTTCCCATGGCGCAACGCCGCTACCTGCACCTGAACCTGGTGGCCAACGACCTCAACCTGCACCAGGGCGCACAGCAGGCGGAGCAGGCCCGCGGCATCCCCGACCGCAGCGCCTTCGAGCGGCTGCTCGAGTACGGCCGCTTCGGCGACGAGGGCCTGTTCACCGCGCTGTTCGTCGGCGACATCCCCGGAATGCAGGGCTCCCCCGCCTTCGACGGCGGCCCCGCCGAGCCCATCACCGCGCTCACCGCGATCTCCCAGCACACCAGGCACGTCGGGCTGATCGCGACCGCGTCGACCACGTTCTACGACCCGTACAACCTGGCCCGGCTGCTGGCCTCGCTCGACCAGGCCTCGGACGGCCGCGCCGGCTACAACGCCGTCACCTCGGTGGTCGACCGCTTCGCCCTGAACTACAGCCTCGACCGCCACCTCGACCGCGAGGCCCGCTACCACCGCGCCGACGAATTCCTCCAGGTCCTGCGCGGCCTCTGGGACAACCGCTCCCTGCGCCCCGGCGCCGACGGCCGCCTCCGCTTCCACGCCGAGCCGATCAACCACCGCGGCGAGCACTTCCAGGTCACCGGCCCGCTCAATATCGCGCCGAGCCGCCAGCAGCGCCCGCTCATCGCGCAGGCGGGCGGGTCGGGCGCGGGCATCGCGGTCGCGGCGACGCACGCCGACATGGTCTTCACCAACTCCTCCACCCGCGCCGCTGCCGCCGCCTACCGGGAAACCCTCGACAAGGCGCTCATCGAAGCGGGCCGCACCCCGGGCACGGTCCCACCCGTTCCCGGCCTCATCCCCTACCTCGGCCGGACCACCGCCGAAGCCGAGGAGAAGCTGCGCGAACTCGACAGCCACGTCGACTGGGCCGCCATGGCACCCTTCGCACTCGGGCAGTTCGGGCTCGACATCCCCCTCGGCGACGTGAGCGAACCGTTCCCCGCCCATCTGCTCCCGCGCCCGGAGGACGTCGAGGCGACCATCAAGAGCACCTTCGGCAACTACGTCGCGATCTACACCTTCGTCCAGGAGCGTCCCGGGGTCACCGTCGGCGAGGTCGTCGCCCAGGCGGTCGGCCGCGGCGGAGCCACGCACCGCAAGTTCGTCGGCTCCTACGACGAGCTCGCCGACGACTTCGCCGCCTGGCACGAGGACGGCTCGGTCGGCGGATTCAACCTCATGTTCGCGGCGGGCGCGGGAGCCATCCGCGAGTTCATCGACGAGGTCGTGCCCCGCCTCATCGACCGTGGCATCTACCGCAGCACCCCCTTCGACATCCCGCTGCGCGAACGCTTCTGATCCCCGCCCCCTTCCACCGGCCGGAAAATCGGTATCGCCGCGGCCCCTTTCCCGGATACCGTCGAAAGACCGAGAAAGGGGGACGACATGTGGAACTGGAGCACCGCGGTCGCCGAGTACGGCGCCGTGGCCACCTTCTGGAGCGGGCAGCCCAGCGGCGTCCCGCCCACCGTCCGCGACCCCGAACCGGGCGCGTTCGAGCAGGTGGCCACCGGTGGGGAGCGGGGCGAGGGCGGAACGTCCGAGTCCGGTCCCGGGGCGCCGGCGACGCCCATGCGCGACCGATTCGATCTCGTGGCCTGAGGGTCCGACTCGCTACGATCCGGCGTCCGCTCCCAGCGGGCGCCGGATCTCGTTCAGCCGCTGTCGCATAAGGGTGCCCGCGCCGACAGCACCTCGCACGATCGAGAAGGTACGCAAGATCGCGTGGCGCCGTGGTGCCGTCCTGGTCATGATGGACGGGGTGAGTTCGTATCGCCTGGCCGAGCCCCCGCTGTTCACTCGCCTGCACGACGCCTCGCGCGTGCTGATCGCCGGGGCGGGCGGTGGATTCGACATCTACGGCGGCCTGCCGCTCGCCGTTGCCCTGGAGGGGCTCGGCAAGACCGTTCACCTGGCGAATCTGTCCTTCGGCGACCTGGGCCGGACCCCGCTCGACGACTGGCTGCTCCCCGGAGTCGCCGCCGTCACCCCCGACACCGTCGGTGACGACGTCTACTTCCCGGAACGCGGCCTGGCTCGCTGGCTGGCCGCCACCGGACGCGAACCGGTCGTCTACACGTTCCCGCGATCCGGTGTCCGCCCGCTGCGCGCGGCCTACCGCGGACTCGTCGAGCAGCTCGGCGTGGACGCCCTCGTGCTGGTGGACGGTGGCACCGACATTCTGCTGCGCGGCGACGAAACCGGTCTCGGCACACCGCACGAGGACATGACCAGCCTCGCCGCGGTGGCCGGTCTGGACGATCTCACCGCCGTGGTGGTGTCGATCGGTTTCGGGGTCGATGCCTATCACGGGGTCTGCCACGCCCACGTTCTCGAGAACCTCGCGGCGCTGCAACGGCAGAACGGGTACCTCGGGGCGCTCTCCATTCCGCTCGACAGCCCCGAAGGGGCGGCCTACCTCGACGCCGTCGAACAGGCGGTGGCCGACACGCCGCTGCGCCCGACCATCGTGCACACCCAGATCGCGAGTGCTTTACGTGGTGAGTTCGGTGATGTCCACACCACCGGCCGCACCGAGGGCAGCGAGCTGTTCGTGAACCCGCTCATGGCGATGTACGTCGCCGTCGACCTCCAGGCACTGGCGCGAACCATCGACTACCTCTCCCTGCTCGAACCGACCGAGCATGCTCATCAGGTGGTGCAGGTGATCGAGGCTCACCTGTCGTCGCGGCCCCGCCCGCGCGCGCCCCGACTCATCCCGCACTGACCCGTACGTCGTTCCGGCACCCCGGGAGCGCCGACAGCCGCATGGCGTTGGCGCGCGGGTGCGTCATGCTGCCGTTGTGCCCACCGGCGAAGGTCGCGATGCCGGTGTCGAGCAGAGCGGCCAGCTCTGCGGCGCACTTGCGATCGAAGACGTGAGCCGGGGTGGTGCTGCCCACGGCCGGAACGACCCGGACCGAGCTGCGTTGCAGGGCAACGACGTCGAGCCGGTCCGCACGGACAGCGGTGAGGTCGTGAACGAGGAAGTGACCGAAATCGGCGGCGCGTTCGGCGGTGAGCGCAGGCAGGCGAATCTCCGGCTCGATGTCCTGGCCGATGGGGTCGATTCCCAGCGAGCGGGCCACCGGCGCGAGCGCGGCGCGCCAGCCTTCCGCGTGGAAGACCTGCTGGCAGTGTTCGAGTTCCCGCAGGTGCGCGGCGCGGTCGGGGGCGGCGAGCAGGGAGGGCGCCACCGGCTCGTGGGCGATGAGGGTGTGCAGCTGTTGGGGGTGCACGGGACTGCCCCAGAGCGCGGTGTCGACGGCGGTCGCCAGGCTTCGCGAATCCGGCTCGGTCGCGGCTCGCGCCGATCCGCGCGACCGCAGGCGCACGTTGCTACGCCGCGCCGAGCACGTCTCCGATCGCGTTGCCGAGGTGCGCGCGAGCACCGTCGACGACGTCGTCGGAGACGCGCTCGGCACCGACGACCCGGACGAGATCAGTGCTGTCCTGCATGCCCTGGAGCTGCTGTCCCACCACTTGATTCGGCGATCGGGCCACTCCTCGCCGCGTAACCCGTAGTCAGCCAGTAGACCGTGCGATCAACGGTCGGCAGGATCTCGGTCACCGCGATCTCCCCCCCGGCGAAACGCCCGAGCAGCCCATAGACCAGGCTGGACAGGATCCGCCCGAGATCCTGGACGAAGTCCGGGTCCACACCCTCGAGCGCGGTCATGGCCGCCGGAACAACGGCCTCGAATCCGCGCCGCACCAGCAACTCCCCACCACTCGCGGCGCGGGCGCGGAAGTAGGCGATCAACAGCCCCGGATGCTGCTCCCACGGTTCGAAGATGGGACGAAGCACGCCCATGAGCGCTTCGTGCAGCGTGGCGCCCGGGCCGGGCCTGAAATCCGCCAGCCCGGCATACCGATTCTCGGCCAGCCACTGCTGCAGCGCCGCCAGGATCAGCTCGTCGCGAGTCCCGTAGAGCTTGTAGATCTTGCCCAGCGAGACCCGAGCCTGCCGGGCGACCTCGCGCACCTGCACCGCGTCGTACCCCTCGGCCTCGAGCATCTCGACGACGGCGGCCCGGATGCGCTGCTCCCCCTGCCCCACGACCGACTCCATGACATCGCGGTGTTCTTCAGGCATTCGGCCCAACTCCTTCCCTTGCCACCGACGATACTGCTACTCTCGCCGAGTGGTAATCAGATTACCACTGCTAGAAGCGAGATTTTCACTCGGCTCGGCGTGCTCCCGTGACGGAATCCGGGATGGCGCGGAGCTACTCGGCATCGAATCGAGGATCAATGGGTTCCCTGGACGGCAAGGTCGCCTTCATCACCGGGGTGGCGCGAGGGCAGGGCCGCAGCCACGCGCTGCGGCTGGCGCGCGAGGGCGCCGACATCATCGGCGTCGACATCTGCGCGAACATCGCCTCCAACAGCTACCCCATGGCGAGTCGCGACGAGCTGGACGAGACCGTGGCGCTGGTCGAGGCCGAAGGCCGCAGAATGGTCGCCGCGGTCGCCGACGTACGGGACTTCGGCCGGCTGCGCGAGGCGCTGGATACCGGGGTGGCCGTGCTGGGCCGGCTCGACATCGTCTGCGCGAACGCCGGGATCGCGCCGCTCTCGCTGGAAGAGGTGCCGATCGAGACCGAGCTCGCGCAGTGGACCGACGTGATCGGGGTGAACATGTCCGGCGCCTTCCACACCGCGCGCGCCGCACTGCCGCATCTGATCGCCGGCGGGCGCGGGGGCTGCATCGTATTCACCAGTTCGACGGCCGGGCTGGTCGGCATGGGCGGGATGGACGGGGGCGGGCTGGGGTACGCGGCGTCCAAGCACGCGATCGTCGGGATCATGCGCTGTCTGGCCAATGGGTTGGCGCAGTACAGTATTCGGGTCAACACCGTGCATCCGACGGCGGTGAACACCATGATGGCGGTCAATCCGCAGATGATGGAGTGGGCGGCGAACAACCCCGACGGCGGCCCGCACCTGATGAACCCTATGCCGGTCGCCATGCTGGAGCCGCAGGACATCAGCGCCGCGATCGCCTTCCTCGCCTCCGACGAGGCGAAGTACATCACCGGGGTGACGCTGCCGGTGGACGCCGGCTTCGTCAACAAACTGTGAGGACCGGGCGGGTCGCGGGCAAGCGGGTGCTCATCACCGGCGCCGCCCGCGGCATGGGTCGCAGCCACGCGGTCCGGCTCGCCGAGGAGGGCGCTGATCTGGTGCTCATCGATATCTGCCGGTCGCTGCCCGAACTCGAATATCCGCTCGCCACCGAGGACGATCTCGCCGAGACCGCGCGGCTGGCCGGCGAGCACGGCGGGCAGGTGCGCACCGCCGTCGCCGACGTGCGCGACGTGGCGGCACTGCGCACGGCGGTGGACGAGGCGGTGGCCGCGCTCGGCGGGCTCGACGCCGCAGTCGCCAATGCCGGTGTACTCACCGCCGCTACCTGGGACAACACTACGCCGGAGCAGTGGCGAACGGTGGTCGACGTCAACCTCATCGGCACCTGGAACACCTGCGCGGCCGCGCTGCCGCACCTGGTCGAACGCGGCGGCAGCCTGGTCAACATCAGCTCGGCGGCCGGGCTCAAGGGTACTCCGCTGCACACCCCCTACACGGCCGCCAAGCACGGCGTCGTCGGCCTGAGCAAGGCACTGGCCAACGAGCTGGCGGCCAGTAACGTCCGGGTCAACACGGTGCACCCGACCGGAGTCGCCACCGGGATGTCCCCGGCCTCGCTGTTCACCCTGCTCACCGACGTGCGCCCGGACCTGGCGCCGCTGTTCGGCAATGCGCTGCCGGTCGTCATGACCGAACCCATAGACATCAGCAACGCGGTGCTCTACCTGATCTCCGACGAGGCCCGGCACGTCACCGGGATGGAGTTCAAGGTCGACGCAGGCGTCACGCTCCACTGAAAGCGAACCTCATGGAAACCACCGAAATCAGCGCGCGCGGGCGGCGGGCCTTCACCGACGTCATGACCTTCGCTCCGCCCACCGCACCCGACGGGTTGCTGGACTACGTCTTCGCCGAGGTCTGGACCCGCCCGGTGCTCAGCCGCCGCGACCGGCGCTTCGTCACCCTGGCCTGCGTCGCCGACTCCGACGCCGAGCAGCCGCTGATCGACCACGTCTACGCCGCGCTGAACAGCGGCGACCTCTCCATCGTCGAGATGCGGGAGACGGTGCTGCACTTCGCGGTCTACGCGGGCTGGCCGAAGGCGTCGCGGTTCAATATCGTCGTCGACCAGCAGTGGGAACGCATCCACCGCGAACGCGGCCTGCCGGTCCCCGCCCCCGAACCGCTGCTGCCGCTGGTCACCCCGAGCGACCCCGAAGAGCGCCTGGTCCGCGGCACGCAGTCGTTCAAGGAGGTCAACTGCATGCCGTTCGCCCCGGACCGGAACAACCCGTACCAGGGCGCGGGCATCCTGAATTTCGTCTTCGGCGAGATGTGGCTACGCCCGGGACTCCCGATGAAGGCGCGCCGGTTGCTCACGGTGGCCTGCGTCGGGTTTCAGGACGCCCCGCTGCCGATCCTCTCCCACGTCTACGCGGCATTGAAGAGCCGCGACGTGTCGTTCGAGGAGATGGACGAACTGGCGCTGCAGTTCGGCGCCTACTGCGGGCTGCCGAAGGGCACGTACCTCGGCCAGGTCATCCGCGAACAGAAGGGTCGCGTCGTGCACGAGTGGCGCGGCGAAGCCGAGGAGGAGCAGTCGTGAGTACCACCGAAACGTTGAACGGTGCGTTGCTCATCGGCGGAGACCGGGTCGCCGCCACCGCGGGCGGGTCCCAGGAGCACATCTTCCCGGCCACGGGTCGGCCGAACGGGACGGTCGCGCTCGCGGGCGCCGAAGACATCGAGCTTGCCGTCCGAGCCGGGCGCGAAGCACAGCGGGAGTGGATCTCCTACTCCGCCGATCGTCGCCGTGATCTGCTGATCGACCTCGCCGACGCGGTGCACGAGCACACGGCCGAGCTGAGCCGGTTGAACGTGCACGACTACGGGGTGCCGATCTCCTTCGCCATCAATACCGTTGTGCTCGAACGATTTCTGCGGCACTACGCCGGATACGTCGACAAGCCGCACGGGCTGAGCACCCCGGTCTCCGAGTCCCCCGACCTGAATCTGGTCGAACGCGAGCCCTACGGCGTGGTCGGGGTGATCGCGCCCTGGAACGGTGCGATGGTGGTCGCCGGATCGTGCGTCGCCCCCGCGCTGGCCGCGGGCAACGCGGTGCTGTTCAAGCCGTCGGCACTGGCGCCGTTCGCGGCGTTGCGCTTCGGTGAGCTGTGCCTGGCGGCCGGGCTGCCGCCCGGGCTGGTGAACGTCGTGCCCGCCCGCGCCGAGGGCGGCGAGGCACTGGTGCGACACCCCGGCGTCCGCAAGATCCACTTCACCGGGGGCGGGGCGACCGCGCGCAAGATCCTGGCGGCCGCGGCGGAGAACCTGATTCCGGTGGTCGCCGAACTGGGTGGCAAGTCGGCGAACATCGTCTTCGCCGATGCCGATCTCGACTATGCCGCGCGGCTGTCGGCCTACCAGGGGCCGATCGTGCAGTCCGGGCAGAGCTGCGCGTGTGCGAGCCGGGTGCTGGTGCACGAATCGGTCTACGACGCCTTCGTGGAGAAGTTCGTCGCGACCGTCGAGCAGGCAGCGGTGGGCGATCCGTTCGATCCCGCCGTGGTGTTCGGGCCGGTGATCAGCGAGCCCGACGCCACCCGCATCCTGTCGGTGATCGACGAGGCCGTCGCGACCGGCGCCGGTGAACTGCTCACCGGCGGCAAGCGGATCGGCGGGGCGCTCGGCGCGGGCTACTACCTCGAGCCGACGGTGTTCGGCGAGGTCGACAACGGCTCGCCGCTGGCGCGCACCGAGACCTTCGGGCCGGTCGTGTCGATCATGCGGTTCCGCGACGAAGCCGAGGCCGTGCGGTTGGCCAACGACAGTCCGTACGGGCTCAACGCCTTCATCCAGACCACGAACCTGGTCCGCGCGCATCGCGTCGCCCGCCGGCTCGAGGCGGGCTCGATCTGGATCAACCAGGTCAGCGACATCTCGCCGCAGGGCCCCTACGGCGGCTACAAGCAGAGCGGTTTCGGCCGCACCGGCGGGCTGGACGGGCTGTACGAGTTCCTGCAGGTCAAGAACATCCGGATCGGCATGAGCTGAGGCCCTCACGGTCCGGCCCGTTCAGCGCCCGGCGGGCCGGGCCGGGAGCGGGTAGCGGGCGATGAACTGCTCGACGTAGGTGCGCAGCTGCTCGTGCCCCTGCACCATGCCGACGGCGCTCTCGTTGCAGATGATGCGCGCGGCACCGGTCAGCAGGATCGACATCACCACGGGCGGGAAGTCGGCGAGGTCGACGCCGTTGGTGCGCAGCACCAGGGTGACCGCGGCGGTCTCGATGTCGCGGACGCGCTCGGCGAAGACCCGGAGCTCGGCGCCGATCACCTTGCGGTGGTTGGCCAGCGCCATCCACTCGGTGCTGAGCCGGGTGTAGCGGGTGTCGGTGTTGATCAGCCAGAGCACGCGCAGCGGGTCCTCGGCGGTGAGCGCCTCGCGCATGCGGACCAGCGCCCGTTCGCCGCTGTCGCGCAGGACCGCGACGAACAGGTCGTCCATGGTCGGGAAGTAGTAGTAGACGAGCGCCGACTTCACCCCGGCCCGCTCGGCCACCCGCCGCGAGGTCGCCGCCGCGTAGCCGTCCTCGCCCATGATCTGCTCGGTGGCCGCCATGAGCCGCTCTCTGGCACCGGTGGCCTCGCGCGGCTTTCTGGCGGCCACTACCGCTCCCCGCTGTTCGTCGGACTGCGCACAGCGCACGCTATCATCTGATCGTCCGATCAATTCCGCAGGTGGCAGGGGAGCGGACCGGGCAACGCGGTCAGCCGACGCGCATCAGCGTCAGCGCTGCGTCGGCGGCGGTGACGACGGCGCCGGATTCTGCTCCCGCCCGCTCGGCCAGATCGCGCAGGAGCCCGACATCCTTGCGCAGCAAATCACCCGCGTGGGCGGCGATAGTGTCCACGGTGCCGCCGCTGCCGGTGATCGCGGTGAGGGCGAAGCTGTTCGCGGTGCCGCCGCCCAGCACGCCGCCGAGGCGGGCCGGGTCGACCCCCAGGTCGGCGGCGAGCGCGAAAGTGGTCGCCACGGTGGCGAGGTTGGCGGTGAAGAGCAGGTTGTTCAGCAGTTTCGCGACCTGCCCCGCGCCGACCGCGCCCAGGTGCTCGACCCGGCCTGCGTAGGACTCGAAGACCGGCAGGCAGCGCCGCACGGCTTCGTCCTCGCCGCCCGCCATGACCAGCAGCCTGCCCTCGGCGGCCGCCTGCCCGCCGCCGCTGACCGGTGCGTCCACGACCCGCACCCCGGCGGTGGCGGCGATCTCGCGGCAGGTGTCGGGGTGCACGGTGCTGTGCACCGCGACGACGCCGCCGGGGGCCAGCCCGGCGAGCACGCCGTCCGGCCCGTCGAGCACCTGGCGCACGTCGGCGTCGCCGACCACGCACAGGCAGACCAGGTCGCTGGCCGCGGCCAGTTCGCGCGGTGTCGCTGCGACGGTGGCGCCGGTGTCGGCGAAGGCGGCCGTCGTCTCGGGCCGCCGGGCCCACAGTGTGAGCGGGAAACCCGCCTCGGCGATGCGGCGGGCCATCGGCCCGCCCTGGCTGCCGAGCCCGATGAAACCGGTGCGCATCGGATTCCCTACTTGAGCGTGCTGCCGGCGTCGACCGTGAGCGGCAGCCCGGTCACGAAACGGGATTCCTCGGAGGCGAGGAACAGGACCGCGTTGCTGATGTCCTCCGGCTCGACCCAGCCGACCGGGAGCACGTGCATCATCTGGGCCACCACGCGGAAGTCCTCGACGCCCGGGTTATCCAGATCGGGGCGGAACATCTTCATGGTGTTCTCGTTCATGAACATCGGCGTGTTGACGTTCGTCGGGTGCACCGAGTTCACCCGGATCGAGTGCTGCCCGAGCTCCACGGCGAAGGTCCGCATGAGCCCGACGACGCCGTGCTTGGCCGCGATGTAGTGCCCCGTCTGCGGGTAGGCCTTGAGCCCGCCCACCGAGCTGGTCAGGATGATCGATCCGCCCCGGCCGCCGGAGAGCAGATGCGGCACAGCGGCTTTCACCGACTTCCAGACGCCGGACAGGTTGATGTCGATCATCGTGTTCCAGTCCTGCTCGCTGGTCTTGTCCAGCGTCTGGCCGCCGTTGCCGATTCCGGCATTGGCCACGACGATGTCGAGCCGGCCCAACTGCTCGACGCCGGAATCGACCGCCGCCGAGAGCGCGTCGAAGTCGCGCACGTCGACCTGGGCGGTGATGATCCGGCGCCCGGTCTCCTCGACCAGCTTCACGGTCTCGGCCAGGTCCTCCGGGGTGGAGTGCGCGATCTGGTCGGTGCCGCTGACCGGCGCGCACACGTCCACCGCGATGATGTCGGCCCCCTCGCGCGCCAGGTGCACCGCGTGGCTGCGCCCCTGCCCGCGCGCCGCACCCGTGATGTAGGCGACCTTACCCTCGACCCGACCCGCCATGGAAACCTCACTCGTTCGCTCTCGACCAGCCCGATGCTGATCGGTCGATAAAAGTGGACACCCTCGCGTAGGCCATGTCAATGCCATTCTCATTTTTGCATTACATGCTTGACCACGATCTAGAGCCCGTGATACCAATGCACCGCTCCCCGAGTTTTATCGATCGATCAGTCCGAGGCCCGCCGTGACGCTCGCCGGCCGCCTCGCCCCCCTCGCCCCGGAAAGGCCGGCTCATGACCGATACGGCGTCCCTCGACTACTTCTCCGACCCGGCGCTGGCCCAGGACCCGTACCCGTACCTGGCCGGGCTGCGCGACCGGAACCCGATCGTGCGCGAACCGCACCACGGCGTCCTGATGGTCACCGGCTATCGAGAAGCCGACCTGATCTTCCGCGACCACGAGTCCTTCTCCGCGTGCGTGTCGATCGGCGGCCCCTTCCCGCCGCTACCGTTCACCCCCGAGGGCGATGACATCACCGACCAGATCGAAGCGCACCGGCACCGGTTCCCGATCTTCGAGCACATGGTCACCATGGACCCGCCCGAGCACACCCGTACCCGAACGCTGCTGAGCCGGCTGCTGACGCCCAAGCGGCTGAAGGAGAACCGGGACTACATGCTCGGCCTCGCCGACCGCAGGCTCGACGCGATCGTCGAGGCCGGTGGCTGCGAATTCCTCGGCGACTACGCCAAGCCGTTCGCCACCCTGGTCATCGCCGACCTGCTCGGGGTCCCCGAGCAGGACCGGGAGGAGTTCCGCCGCAGGCTGACCGGGCACGAGGAGCCGGGCAGCCGGGTCGGCTCATTGGACAGCGAACCGGTCGGCAGCAATCCGCTGCAGTGGCTCGAGGACACCTTCGGCGGCTACCTCGGCGAGCGCCGCGCCACCCCGAGCCCGGACATCCTCGGCGTGCTGGCCGCCACCACCTACCCCGACGGCACGCTGCCCGAGCTGATCGACATCGTCCGCCCGGCCACCTTCCTCTTCGCGGCGGGCATGGAGACGGTCACCAAACTGCTCAGCTCCGCGATCCGGGTGCTCGCCGAACGCCCCGAGTACCAGCAGATCCTGCGCGCCGACCGCAGCCTCGTCGCGCCGTTCATCGAGGAGGCGCTGCGCATCGAGAGCCCGACCAAGGTCGACTTCCGGCTCGCCCGCAGGACGACCCGGGTCGGCGACGTCGACATCCCCGCGGGCAGCATCGTCATGCTCTGCATCGGCGCCGCCAACCGCGACCCGCGCAAGTTCGACGCCCCCGACGAGTTCCGCCTCGACCGCCCGAACTCGCGCGAGCACATCGCGTTCGGCCGCGGCATCCACACCTGCGCGGGCGCGCCGCTCGCCCGCACCGAGGGGCAGGTGACCCTGGATCGACTGCTCGACCGGGTCACCGACCTCGCCATCGACGAGACCGCGCACGGCCCCGGCGGGAGCCGCGACTTCCGGTACGAGCCCACCTTCCTGCTGCGCGGGCTGCAGGAACTGCACGTCACCTACGAGCGGGCGGGGCGGTGACCGGCATGGGAAAGCTCGACGGCAAGGTCGCCTTCATCACCGGCGCGGCGCGCGGTCAGGGCCGCAGCCATGCCGTCCGGCTGGCGCAGGAGGGGGCCGACGTCATCGCGGTCGACATCTGCGCGCAGCTCGATTCGGTGCGGTACCCGATGGGCACCGCCGACGAACTCGCCGAGACCGCCCGGCTGGTGGCGGCCACCGGTAGGCGGGTCTCCGTGCATCGCGCCGATGTGCGGGATGTGGGTGCGCTGCGCGGCGCGTACCGGGCGGGGGTCGAGGAGCTCGGCCCGGTCGACATCGTGCTCGCCAACGCGGGCATCGGCGCGGGCGGCGCGGCGGTGGCCGAGGAACAGGAGTGGGACGAGGTGGTCGGGGTCAACCTGACCGGGGTATGGAATACCGGCCGGGTCGCCATCCCGGACATGGTCGAGCGCGGAGCGGGCGGATCGATCGTGCTGACCAGCTCGACCGGCGGGCTCATCGGCGTCGGCATTCCAGCCGCCGGATTCCTCGGCTACACCGCCGCCAAGCACGGGGTCATCGGCCTCATGCGGTCGTGGGCGAACTACCTGGCCCCGCACAATATCCGCGTGAACAGCATCGCGCCGACCGCCGTGCGTACCCCGATGGCGGCCGACGGCGACCTGCGGGCGGTGCTCGAGCGCTCACCGCAGCTGGCGCAGGCACTCACCAATGCCATGCCGGTCGACCTGGTCGAACCGCTGGACGTCTCGAACGCCATCGCCTGGCTGGTCTCCGAGGATGCCCGCTACGTCACCGGGACCGTCGTCCCGGTCGACGCCGGGCTGCTCAACAAGCGGTAGAAACGACTCGAGGCCGGGCGGCGAGGAACGTGCCTCGCTACCCGGCCTGCCGAGAAGCTGGATCAGTCGCGGAGCGCGTCCTTGACCTTCTCGCCCGCGCCCTTGAGGTCGGACTTGGTCTGGTCGGTCTTGCCCTCGGCCTCGGTGCTCCGATCGCCGGTGGCCTTGCCCACCGCCTCCTTGGCCTTGCCTGCGAGATCCTCGACCTTGTTCTTCGCCTTGTCGGTGGCGCTCATCCGGTATCCCTTTCGACGTGACGTATACGGTCCGTGATGTCCGCGGGCCGACAACGACGCGATAGCCCCTCTGCGGTGCGGTAAACCCGGCGGCCGGGTTCTCCTCCCCTCGGAGGTCAGGAACGGGTTGCCGTGATGAGCCAGGCGGCGGACTCGAAACGGACTCCGTCGGCGGTCGCGTGGGTGGCGAGCGTGGCGCGCAGCGCGTCGAGGGAGGCGGCGCGCCGGGCGGGCTCCTGGTCGGCGAGCATCCAGCCGAGCAGTCCCCGCAGGAAGGTGTGCGCCTGTTCGACGGTGCGGCCGTAGGTGGTGGTCTCGCGCACGGCGGTGAGCTCGACGGCGGTGAAACTGGCGCGTTCGAGCAGCGCTGTCACGCGGGCCGGGTCGCTCAGCGAGAAGGGGCCGGGTGCGCCGGCCGGGGGCTGCGGCGGGGTGCGGCCGGTGAGCGCGAGGGTGAAGGCGTCGAGCCATTCCTGCTGGTCGGCGGATTGCCAGGTCAGCAGGATCATCCGGCCGGCCGGGCGCAGGCTGCGTGCCAGGTTGGCGAAGGCCGCCTCCGGATCGTCGAAGAACATGGCTCCGGTCTGGCTGATGACAACGTCGTGGCCGGGTTCGAAGGGGTGCAGTTGCGCGTCGGCACGTTCGAAGGAGATGTTGCGCAGCCCCTCCCGCGCCGCCAGCCCCCGGGCGACGTCGATCATCCGGGACGAGAGATCGACGCCGGTGGCGTGACCGCGATGGGCGATGGTCGCGGCTGCGCGGGTGGAAGCGCCGGTGCCGCAACCGATGTCGAGGACTCGGTGCTGCGGCCGGATTGCCGCGGCACGGTCGAAGGCCGGTTGATAGCGCTCCAGGACCGCTTCGAAGATGTCGTGATTCGCGGCCCAGTAGGCGCCCTCGGCACCGTCCCAGGCGGCGGTCTGCGCGTGGTTGGCGGTAGGGGTCGGTGCGGCCATCGGGCACCCTCCTTGTCAGCGATACTCCCAATGGGAGTACTCTCATGAGAGTAAATATCGGGCCGAGGAGGCGATGTGTCAAGTCCGCGCATGACCGGAACCACGTACGCGGTGCTGGGGCTGCTGGCGGTGCAGCCGTGGAGCACCTACGAGCTGACCCGCCAGATGGAGCGCACCCTCGGCCGGGTCTGGCCGCGGGCGCAGAGCAGGCTGTACGAGGAGCCCAAGAAGCTGGTGGCGCTCGGCTTCGCCACCGCCGCCGAGGAGAGCACCGGGCGCAGGCTCCGCACGGTGTACTCGATCACCGACGCCGGCCGCGGCGCGCTGGCGCACTGGCTCCGCGAACCCGGCGATGGCCCGGTCCTGGAGTTCGAGCAACTCGTCAAGCTCGGCTTCGCCGAGCACGGAACCAAGGACGACGCCCTGCGGACCATCGCCGCCGCGCACCGCTGGGCCGAGCAGCAGAACACCGAGAACCTGGCAGTCGCGGTGCGGTACGCGGCAGGAGACGGCCCGTTCCAATACCGTGCCGCACAGGGCATGCTGGCGGGGGCGTTCTTCACCGAGTTCTACGCGATGGTCGCCCGGTGGTCGGATTGGGCGGCCGGGCAGGTGGCGAGCTGGCCGGACGATCCGGCGCAGGCCGTCGCCGACCCCGCCGCGCTGGCCGAGATCGCCCGGCGCGCCGACTGGGCGTCGCCCCCTACTCCGGAAGCGTGACGACGATCTTGCCGGTGTGCGCGCCCCTGTCGAGGCGACGGTGCGCCTCGATCACCTCGTCGAGGGCGAACACCTCATCGATGATCGGCCGCGGTGCGCCGTCGTGGATGCCCGCATTCAGTGCGGCGGCCATGCGGGCGACCACGACCGGGTCGAGGGTGTGCTCGAAGCTGCGGTACGGCTGGATCGTGACCTGGGAGTCCGCCGTGGCCGGCGCGGGCCGGGGGTCGAGGAAACCCGCGGCGATCAGGGTCGCGCCGGGGCGCGCGGCGGCGAGCAGGTCACGCCGGCCGGGGCCGGCGACGAGATCGAGGACCACGTCGGCGCCTGTTCCGGTATGACGGCGAACAGCATCGGCGACGTTCTCCCGGTCGGTGGCGACGACGACGGCAGCCCCCGCCGCGAGCAGTTCGCCGGCCTTCGCGCTGTGCCGCGTGACGGCGATGGGCACGGCGCCGAGCCGAGCGGCGATCCGCAGCGCCGCCCGCCCGACGGCACCGCTCGCCGCCGTGACCAGGACATGGTCGCCCGCCCGCACCCCCGCCCTCTCCACCAGCGCACCGTAGGCCGTGGAGAAGGCGACCCAGATCGCGGCGGCCTCCGGAACGGTGAGCCCGGCGGGCCGGGCGATCACCCGGCTCGCCGGCAGCGTGGTGAACTCGGCGTAGCTACCCCGCACGCCCGCATCGGGAACGGCCGCGATGACGACGGGATCGCCGACAGCGAACTCGGTGACCTCGGGCCCGACCGCGTCGACGACACCGGTCCCCTCCACCCCGAGCCGAGCGTGCGGCAAGGTGACAGCGCCGGGCATGGCACCCGAGCGCATCATCGCATCGAGCGGGTTGACCGCGAACGCCTCGACCCCGACCCGCACCTCCCCGGCCGCAGGCTCGACCACCGGCTCCTCGACGATCCGCAACACTTCCGGCCCGCCGAACTCGTCGAACACGACAACCCGCGACATGGCGCCTCCTCCGCTCCCGAGCCGGCTCCCGGCTCGGAGAAGAACGCTACGGAGCGCTGAGTTACCTCCTGGTACCTTCGAATCTCATGCACGACACGCCCGCCGGATCGGGCTTCCTCGCCGACTGCCCCACCCGGCTCGCGGTCGAGATCATCGCCGACAAGTGGACCGTGCTCGTCCTGTTCGGGCTCAGCCACCGGCCCCGCCGCCACGGTGAGCTCGCCGAACTCATCGGCGGCATCTCGCGCAAGGTGCTCACCCAGACCCTGCGAAAACTGCAGGGCTACGGCCTGGTCGAACGCCGCGCGCTCGCGCCGCGGCAGGTCGAGTACCACCTGACCGAGCTCGGCCGCACGCTGGTCGAGCCCATCGACGTCCTGACCATGTGGGCCAGGGACAACGGCGGTGCCATCGCCGACTTCCAGGAGAACAGCGCGGGCTGAGCCCGCTCTATCGGGCGATCGTCGGCCGGGGATTCACGGGTTCGTCGCGCCGATCCGGACGGTGGTGAAGCGGCGCCGCCGGATCTGCCAGCCGGTAGCGGTGCGCACCAGCTCGTCGTCGTAGAAGCCGACGGCGTTGACGCCGGAGGTGCCGTCGGGCGCCATGATCACCGCGTCGACGTAGCTGGTGGCCCGCGCGCTGTCCCCGTCGACGGTGGCCGCGATATTGGTGATGCGGTGCAGGGTGTGCCCGGCCATGTCGTGGGACTGCCGCATGAACGTCAGCACCTCCTCGATGCCGTGCCACGTCCCGATCGGGCCGTAGTCGAGGACGCAGTCGGGGGTGAAGACGGTGCGGAACAGCTCCCAGTCGCGGCGGTCGATGCCGGTGGCGTAGCGGATCAGCACCGCGCCGATGTCGTGGTGGTCGTTCATCGCGGAGCTCCGTTCGGGTGGACGACGACGCGGGCGGGCCCCCGCGAGCGCCGGACCTGTTCGAGCGCGTCGGGCACCCCGTCCAGGCCGATGACGGCGCCCACGCTGGGCAGCGGGTCGAGGGCGCCGCCGGTGATGGCGTCGAGGGTGCCGTACCAGTCCTCGGGCATGGGGCCGCCGCCGAACTGGACGTTCACTCCGGTGCGGGTGGCGGCGGTGATGTCGAGGGTGTCGCCGGTGTACCAGCCGCCCGCGCAGGCGATCCTGGTACCCATATCGGCTTCGGCGATCAGCCGCTGGATCAGCCCGGGGGCACCCGCGCACTCGAAGACCACCGCCGACCCCCACAGCTCGCGCTGCGCGCGGACCGCGCGCCACACCGCGAACGGGGACTCCACGGCCGGGTCGACCAGGAGGTGCGCGCCGAACGCGTCCCGCGCCAGTGCCCGGCGGCCGGGGTCGAAATCGGAGACGATGATCGGTTCCACGCCGCGGCGGGCCAGCGCGGCCACGGCCGAGAGCCCGATGGCGCCCGCGCCGATCACGATCGGGACCTCCCCCGCGGCGATCCGCGCGGTGCGGACGTAGAACTCGCCGACCGCGAACGCGTCGGTCAGTGCGGCGGCGTCGGGATCCACGTCGCGCGGCACCTCGCGCGCGATCACCTCGGCGATCACCAGCTTCTCGGCGAAACTGCCGGGGCATTCCGGGTGCTGGCCGATGATCCGAGCCCCGCCCGCCCCGCCGTCCACCAGCCGGATCGGAATCGAGGTGACCCGCGTCCCCACCGGGAACTGCCCGGTGCAGCCCGGCCCGTGCGCGAGCACCTCCCCGACGAACTCGTGCCCGAGCACCACATCGCGGTCGGGATCGTAGAGCGAGCGGCCGGTGGGGTCATTCGTCCCGGCCTCGGGGTGATCCATGTAGTGGACGTCGGAGGCGCAGATCGCCGTGCTCACCACCGACACCAGCAACTCTCCCGCTCCCGGCTCCGGGTCGGGCGTCTCCCCGACCGTCAGGCGGTTCGACCGCAGGACAACAGCGCGCATGGACTCTCCTGGACTGCACTTCTCGAATATGCGAGAATACTTCTCGAATTGAGGAGATAAGAATACGATTCCGGAGAAGGAGGAGTCAACGGTGCGCGGATCGGCCCCGACCTCGCGAGTGCTCGACATCGTGGAACTGCTGGCGCGGGCCGGGGAGGAGCCACTGCGCTTCTCCGACGTGGTGCGCACGCTGCAGCTCACCCAGGCGACCGCGCACGCCATCCTCACCACGCTGTGCGAGCGGGGCTGGGCGGTGCGGGATCCGCTGAACAAGACCTATGGCCCCGGCCCGGCGCTCACCGCGCTCGCCGCCGGAGTCCAGGCGAGCCGCCCGCTCGCCGCCGTCGCCCGCGCGGCCGCCGCCGAACTCGTCGCCGCACTCGGCTACGCCGCCTCGGTCGTGGAGCGGGTCGGCGACCACCTGGTGATCACCGCCTTCCTGGCCGGCGACGACGACCAGCGCCCGGCCCGCCCCGGCGAGCGCATCCCCTACGCCCCGCCCTTCGGAGCCGCCTTCGCGGCGTGGGCGCCCGCGGCCGAGAAGGGCGGATGGATCGCGCGCGCGGGCGGCGACGGCACCGTGACCGCGCGGCTCGAACAGGTCCTGGCCCGGACCCGCGATCGCGGCTTCGACGTCGACTGGACGACCCCGGCGCTCATGCAGGCCGCTCAGCTCGTGGACCGCCTCGACGAGGAGGGGCTGCCGCCGCACGTGCGGCGGATCATGGACACCCTGCTCGCCGAGTTCACCTCCATCGGGTACCTCTCCGACGACGACCCGGGGCGCGAGTCCCGGCCGGTCTTCAGCATCACCGCGCCGGTGCTCGACGAGCGCGGGAACGTCGCCATGATCCTCGGCGCGCACCCGATGCGCGTTCTGGATGCCGCGCGGATCGCCGAGGTGGGGCAGCACGTGATGCGCGGGGCAGGCGGCTGAAAGGTGGCGTCCCCGAACGATCGCAGGCTCAGGGTTTGCGGGCCACCGCGCCGTAGGCCGAGATCGTCTGCGGCCGGCCCACTTCGGTGGGCCGGGGCCGCCAGTGCGTGATCGGGACGACGCCGGGTTCGACCAGGTCGAGTCCGTCGAAGACCGCTTCGATCTGCTCCTTGGGCCGGGGCACGTAGGGTGCGCCGCCGGTGCCGGTGTACTCCTCGCACAGCTGCACGTAGGCGGCGCTGTCGTCGGTGCCGTCCCACATCACCAGGTAGCTGCCCGACGGGACGGCGGCCAGCACGGTGCCGACGATGCGGCGCAGCTCGTCGTAGGAGCGGGCGTGGCCGAGCACGCCCATGAACATCACCGCGATCGGGCGGGTGAAGTTCAGGACGTTGCGGGCGTCGGCCAGGATCTGCTCGGGCTCGTGGTAATCGCACTGCACGTAGGTGGTGACGCCCTCGTCGGTGGTGCTGGTGAGCAGCGCCCTGGCGTGGGTGAGCACCAGCGGGTCGTTGTCGACGTAGACGACCTTCGCCTCCGGCCGGACGGACTGGGCGACCTCGTGGGTGTTCTGCATGGTTGGCAACCCGGTGCCGATGTCGAGGAACTGCCCGATCCCCGCCTCGCCGGCCAGGAACCGGACTGCCCGGATGAGGAATTGGCGCGATTGGATCGCCATGGTCGTGATGTCGGGGTCCACCGCGATACCGGCGTCACCGGCGATCTTGTCGATCTCGTAGTGGTCTTTCCCGCCCATCCAGTAATTCCAGATCCGGGCCGAATGCGGAATATCGGTCCGGAGGGCCGAGCCGGGGGCATCGGACATGAGCAGCACGCTCCTGATCGGGCCCGAGCCATAGCGACCACGGGCTGTTGAGACGAGTTCTTCGTCTGCGACAGTACAAGATTCAGTCGCCCCGGCACGCCGATACCGCGCCGCTCGCCGAGGTTCGACGAACTGCGCACCGACCGGACCGCAGTGGTGGTCGACAGCCACCGGCTCGCGCCGCTCCGCCGCGCTCAGCCGTCCAGCGCGGTGCGCAGCGCAGCGGCGAAAGCGCCGGGCTCGCCGTGCATGCCGAATTCGCCGCCGAGGAAACCGTTGTGGTCGCCCGGGAAGCGCACCGCCTGCCCGCCGAGCGCGACCGCGATCGAGGCACCACCCCGATGCGCGATCTCGCCCTCGGATCCCGCCCCCACCGCGAGCACGATTCGGGTGGGCGCGGTACGCAGCGCCTCGATATCGTGCCGGTACGGGGTGCAGGTGCGCATGTTCAGGCCGATGAGCGGGTCGGTGCGGTCGCCGTCGTCCTCGGTGGGCAGTCCGAAGGACGCCGGATCGGGCGTCGGGCGGTCCGAGTAGTCCGCGGGCAACTCGCCGCGGAACGAGGCGAGGGCGATGAACTTCGCCATGGCCGGGCCCATGCCTTCGGCGTAGTAGGTGGCGCGCAGGTCGTCGCAGACGGCGTCGATGATCTCGCGGTCCGGCAGGAACTGGCTGCTCGGCGGCTCGTGCGCGACCAGCGTGCGCACCGGCCCCTGATGCCGGGCCACCAGCGCGAGCGCGTTCACCGCGCCGCCGCTGCTGCCGAACACGTCCACCGGCCCGACGCCGAGCGCCTCGATGACGCGGCGCAGGTCGTCGGCGTGCTGCCGCGGGGTGTACTCGGCGTCGTCGTCGGTGCGCTCGGTGCGGCCGGTGCCGCGCGGGTCGTAGGTCACCACCGCGCGGTCGGTGAAGTGCCCGGCCAGGGTGGGGAACCCGCTCGCGTCCATCGGCGAGCCTGCCAGCAGCAGGGCAGGGTGCGGGCCGGAGCCGAGCTCGCCGCGGATGTCGTAGCGCAGGACGGCGCCGGGCACCTCGAGGATGCGGGTGTCCAGGGTGTCGGTGGTGGTCATGCGGGTGTCCTTCCGGTCGGGTGCACCGGATTCGACGGGACGGGGTCGGGAAACTCATCGGTGTCCGCATCCGGCCGCCTCGTCCTACACTCGGCACCCACTTGACCGACCGGTCGGTCACTCCCTAACGTCGAGCACAGCGCCCGGTTCGGGCGGAGCGACGGGAGTGGACGATGATTCTGCGGGTTGGCACCGACCACGGGGAGATCGCCGTGCACCTGGCCGGTCGCGATCCCGCACGGGCACCCGGAATACTGCTGCTGCACGCGAACCCGGGCGACCATCGCGACTTCGCCGAGATCTCCGCGGTGCTCGGCCGCCGGTGGGCGATCGCCGCGGTGGATTGGCCCGGGTACGGGCAATCCGGGGTGCGTGACCCCGCCGCCGTCACCGTGCCCGCTCTGGTCGCTGTCGCGGAGACGGTCTGCGCGGTGCTGGCGTCGCACGGCTTCCGCGAGCTGATCGTCGTGGGCAGCAGCGTCGGCGGCTACGTGGCGCTGCGGCTCGCCCACCGCGCCGATGTGGTGGGCGTGGTCGCCGTGGCACCGGCCGGTTTCGCGCCGCTCAACGTCGCCACTCGCCTGCTGTTCCGGATCATGAGCGGGCCGAGGACCGGGCCGGCGCTGGTGGCCCCGAGTGCGCGGGCGTATCTGGGGCCGGCGCGCGGCGGTGGGGCGCGGGCGATCTACGAGCGGGCGGTCGCGCTGGGCGATGATCCCGCCCGGCTCGCCGTCTACCGGAGCATCTGGGCGGCGCTCGCCGACCCCGGCCTGGAGCTGCGGGCCGGGGACCGACCGTGGACCGAGGTACCGGTGCAGGTGGTCTGGGGACGGAACGACCCGATCAACCCGTGGGCGGTGAGCAGGAAGGGCGTGGCCGAGGTTCTCCCGCACGCCGAGGTCGCGATTCTGCCCGCGCGCCACGAGCCCTACGCCGAATGCCCGCAGCGCTTCCTCGACGCGGTCACCCCGTTCCTCACCCGCCACGCCGCGAGCAGTGCGTGAGAACGGTCCGCGCGCGGCGGCGCTTCGGCCGGCCACCGCCGCGGACCGCGAGAGCCGAGCTCGATCATGAGGGCGCGAGCCCGAGGTGGCGGCGGGTCTCCGTGAACACCTCCCGCTGGAAATCCGGATCGCGGGAGAGCGCGGAGGAGTCACTGCGCCCGGCCGCACCGGCCCGGATATAGCTGCCGGTGGGATGGCCGGGCAGTGCGGTGGCCGCGGCGAGAATCGTGCGCGCCGGCCGCTCGGGACCGGCCATGAACGGCTTGCCGAGCACCCCGATCAGCCGCAGCGGGCCGCCCGCCCGCCGCTGGAATCCGGTGCGCACCGACCCCGGGTCCACGGCGAGCACATCGGCCCGCCCCGCCCACTCCCGCGCCAGCGCGTAGGTGAAGGCCAGGTCGACGAGTTTGCTCGTCCGGTACGCCCCCATCTGGGTCCAGCCGGACGAGAGCGTCCACTCGGCCGGGCGCGCCCCGCGCTCCAGGAACGAGGTCACCATGATCACCCGCGGCAGCGAGCCCCGCCCGGTCAGCACCGGCTCGAGCGCGAAGGTGAGCCCGGCGACCGCCAGGTGGTTGACCGCCATCGTGCGCTCCACCCCGTCGACCGTCAGCCCGTGCCGGTCGAAGGCCGCGCCCGCATTGTTGACCAGCACATCCACCCCCTCCGGTGCCGCCGCGCGCACCTGCCCGGCGAGCTCGCCGACACCGGCGAGCGTCTCGAGATCCGCGACGACGGGGAGCAGCCGTCCGGGCAGCTCCCCCGCCGATTCGATCGTCGCGCGTACCCGCTCCGGGGCGCGGCCGTGCACCAGCACCGTCCACCCCGCCCCCGCCAGTTCATGCGCCACCGAGCGCCCGATCCCACTGGTTGCCCCGGTCACCACGGCGACCGGATGCGGCTGTGCTTCGATTCGTTCCATTTCTCTCATTCTGTGAGTGCAGAATGGAATCGCAATACCAGAACTCGGAGAGGACGGCCGGTGCCGGTAGCGGTGGAGACCTTGACGACCAAGGGGCGGCGCAGCCGGGCCCGGATCATCGAGGCCGCCTCGGAGCTGATCCTCGCGCACGGCGCCAACGCAACCACCATGGAGGCGATCCGGCTCGCGGCCGAGGTCAGCACCTCGCAGCTGTACCACTACTTCGCCGACAAACGGGACCTGCTCGCCGCGGTCATCCAGTCGCGGACCGAGGTCGTCGTCGCCAACGAATGGGTGACCGGGCTGCGTTCGCTGCGCGATCTGCGCGCCTGGCGTGACGCCGTGGTCGAGGGGACGTCGGCGGCGGGGTGGCGCACCGGATGCCCGCTGGCCTCCTTCGCCGAGCAGCTCGGCGACACCGACCCGGAGCTGCTCGAACTCGTCGCCCTCGGCCTGCGCCGGCTCACCGATGCCGTGGCCGCCGGGCTCGCCCGGATGCGCGACGCCGGCGAACTGCGCCCCGACGCCGACATCGCCCGGCTGGCATTGCTGATCGTGACCGCCTACGAAGGGGGCATGCTCGTCGCCCGCGCGCAGCGGGACTGCCTGCCCCTCGAGGTCGCCCTGGACGCGGCGATCGACAGGGTCGCGGCCGAGGCGATCTTCGCAGCGGGGGATCCCACACGTGAGGTCGATATCGCTGCTCCCGCCCCCGTCGTCGCCGTGGATCGGGTCCGGCACACGGCCGACGAGGGTCGGCGCGGGGTCGGGATGTCGAGGCGGCAGCGTGACGGAGGCTTTCGACACCGTGGTTCGTGACGACCACCCGGAACTGACACGATCGTGGCGAGCCGCATTGCGGGCCGCTGGTCAGGAGCTGTCGCCGGAGCCACCGCTGGCCGCGCTCCTCGAACGCGCGGAGCGGGATCTCTCCGCGATCCCCTTCGATCCCGCCGCTGGCACCGGCCTCGGGTCGCAGCTGGCCGAGGCCGGGCTACGGCACGCCACGGTCCCGGTCGTGTCGGCACCGGTGGTGTGCGCACTGGCCGAGCAGCTCGGGGTGATCGGCCACGCCCAGGTGGCGGCCTACACCTCGGCCCTCGGCCAGGGGCATCAGCGCGCGGTCACCGATATCGCCGCGGCGGCGGCGCCGCGCGTCCCCGACGCGGGTGACATCCGCGCGGCACGGCTCCAGCTGCTGTTCGACAAGTCCGCCGCCGCGATCGCGCTCGGCGACACCGAGGGCCGCATCCTCGAGGCCAACCAGAGCCTCGCCGACATGATCGGCGTCCCGGTCGAGACCCTGACCGGCATCTCGGTCTACGACTTCGCACACCCCGACGATCACGCCCGGATCCGGCAGCTGCTCTACGAGGAGCTGATCCCGGCCGGGCGGGGCACCGTCTCCCTGCGCCAGCGGCTGCTGCGCGCCGACGGCACCATCGGCTGGATGAACGTCGGCATCACCTACGCCAAGGGCAGCACCGCCGACGACCCCGACTACCTCATCGCGATCGGGGCCGACGTCACCGACCAGTACCAGCACCAACTCGAGCTGCACCGCCAGGGACGCCACGACCCGCTCACCGGCCTGCCGAACCGCAGGCACCTGATCGAGACGATCGACCGCTGCAGCGGCACCGCCGCCGCCGACGATCTCGCCGGGCTGTGCCTCCTCGACCTGGACCGCTTCAAGCAGATCAACGACCGCTGGGGGCACCACGTCGGCGACCTGGTCCTCACCGCCGTCGCCGACCGGCTGCGCGCCGATCGCCACGAACACGGCGACTCCATGATCGCGCGGATCGGCGGCGACGAGTTCGTCGCCCTCATCGCCCCACCCACCACCCCGGAGACGGTGGCCGCCATCTCGCGGCGCCTCGCCGAAGTGTTCGCCGAGCCGGTCACCGTGGACGGGCTCACCCTGCGGATCACCGCGAGCATCGGCGCCATCACCACTCCGATCGCAGGCACCGACGCCGAGACACTGCTGGCGACGGCGGACGCGGGGCTCTACTCCGCCAAGAGCAACCGTGCTCCCGCCGAAACCACCGTGCACACCCACAGCGCGACCCATCCGCGCCCCGCGCCGCCGCCCGACCGGGAAGCCCCGCAGGACACCACCGCGGAGCAGCCGCCTTTCGGAACATCGCTGTCGATCGACGGGCAGCAGCCGGATCCGGAACGGAGCTCCTTCGTCGCGGGAACATCGCATTCGGTCGCCCGGGAATCCACCCCCGACATCGACGTCTCGGCCGACGGGATCGCCGAGCCGACGGCGTAACCACGATTCGGTCCGCCGACTGGGGGCCGCGGCGCGCTACCGGACGCGCTTCCCGGTCGCATCGGCCGGCGCGGCGCTCTCGGCCATCGGGGTGAGCACGGCTCGGGCGAACGCGCGCAGTTCGGTGTCGTTCCGCACGTCCGGGTCGAGCGGGGGCAGGGCCAGGTAGGTGAGGAACAGGCGGGCGAAGACGTCGGCGACCCAGCGGGCCTGGCGCGCGGGCTTGCCGGGGCGACCGCCGTGCAGGTGGCGGGCGATGAACGCGGTTCCGGTGTCGAGGAATTCGATGCCGGGCGTGGTGGCGAGGTCGAGCACGGACCCGGGCGCGCTCTCGCCCATGCGGCGCAGCATGGGGTGCGCGCGGGCGAAGGAGACCGCGGCCAGGAAGGCCTCCACCACGCGGTCGCTGGGGCGGTCGACGCTGTCCATGCCCGCGGTGACCGCGGCGAGGAAGCGTTCGGTCTCGCGGGCGACCAGGGCGCGCACCAGGTCGTCCCGGCTCGGGAAGCGGCGGTAGACGGTGGTGCGGCCGAGGGCGCTGCGGCGCACGACGTCTTCCATCCGGACCCGGTCCAGGCCGACGGCGCCCGCCTCGGCGACCGCGGCGTCGAGGATGCGGTGCGCGGTCGCGTCGGTGTCGGCGACCCGGTGGGTGGCGGCGCGGTCGAGGAACTCCGACAGCGTGACCGGCTCTGGGCTCATCGGCTGATTATCGCCAACGGCTGCTCGGCCACCGGCGTCGCACCCGCGCGGAGCCTTGCCTGTCCGGCGTAGGGAGGTTCGCCGACGACCCAGCGGGTCAGCGGCGTGCTCGTGCGCAGGTAGGGCGCGAAGATCAGGGCGTCGGTGAGCGGTGCGTGGTGGTAGCCGGTCAGCCGGCGCGCCCACTCGGGGGCCAGGCTCATGCCCGCGTGCGCGACGTAGGCGTGCAGCGCGCGGTCGAGCGGGCCGGGCGCGCGGATCGGCAGCAGCGGTGCGGTCATGAGGAACTCGAAGAACTCCAGGGTCTGCTCGGTGACGGCCAGCCGGGGGCGCATCGCCTCGACGTAGTCCGCGAGTTCGGCCATCGTCTCCGGGATGTCGCCTGCGCCGCCCAGCCGTCCGATGACGGCCTGTTCGGCGAGGTATCGGTCCCGCTCGCCGGGGGTGAGCGGGGAGTTGTTGCGCTCGTAGCTGCGCAGGATCATCCACGGGATGGCGGTGTGCACCCAGGTGAGCAGCTCCGGATCGAGGGCGTCGAAGGGCACGCCGTCGGGCCTGGTGCCGTGGATGTGCCCGTGGATCGCCTTGACCTTCCCGATCAGCCCGGCCGCCGCCTCGGTGTTGCCGAAGGTGGTGGTGAGGACGTAACCGAGGGTGGTGCGGGCGCGCCGGAACGGGTCCTCCCGGTAGTTGGACAGCTGGCCGACCCCGGCCATGACCGAGGGATGCAGCAACTCCATGACGATCGCCGCGGTCGCGGCGTTGATCACCGAGGCGAGATCGGCGGTGATCTTCCAGGACACGCTGCCCGGACCGCAGAGCCCCGGGTCGCCTGCGGGCCCGCCGTAGACGGCCGGGTCGTCGTGGCGGCCGCCGATGCGTTCCATGGCGGTGAGGATGTTGTGCTTGATCGCGTTCACGGCGCCCCTCGGTATAAGTGGTACTAATTGATCACTGAATGTACCATCTCGCAGGGGTACGATTAGTACTAGATCAGTACCTACGATACTGTTTCCCGGCATGCGGAAGAAGGCTCCTGCAAGAACGCTGGAAACAGTGCTGCGCACACCGATGGATCTACCGGCCTCGACTCCGGCCGGGCGCCGCCCGGCCCCGACCGACCGGCTCCGGCCGGGGCCGGGCCACAGCCATCCCGCCGGCCACCGGCAGCGCCGCGATCCCGCTCGGCAGCAGCACTCCCCCGCGCACGGCGGCGAGCCGGCCCCGCCCGCCGAGCGCAAGCAGCTCCGCGGTACCGCGTTGCGGGACCGGCTCGTCGAGACCGCGGCCGAGCTCTTCTATCAGCACGGCGTCCACGCGATCAGCGTCGACGAGCTCGTCCGGCGGACGGGGACGGCCAAAGCGAGCGTGTACCGGCGCTTCCCCACCAAGAACGACCTCGTGCTCGCGGTACTGCACCGCCACGACACCAACTTCTGGGCCCGCTGGGACCGGATCGCCGCCGAGCACAGCGATCCGCGCGACGAACTCGACGCCCACCTCGCCGGGTTCCAGGAGCTGGCGGCGCGGGCGGGCTACCGCGGGTCCGCCTTCGTCAATATCGCCGCCGAGTCCGGCCACGCCGAAGTCCGGCAGCGCTGCCTCGACCACGACCGCGAGCTGGCCCGGCGGCTGCGCGCGCTGACCGCACGTCTCGGTGTCGCCGACGGCGACCGGCTCGCCGCCCACCTCCACCTCGCGATCGTCGGCGCGTTCGCGATCGCCGGGCTACACCCCGCCGGGCGCCCCGCCGGACACCTCGGCGCCCTGGCCGACTCCCTCCTGGCGACTCCGGGAGCAGCAGTATCCGCCTGACCAGAGGTGAGCCGCGCCGGCGCGCCGACCGCGCGCTCGACCGGGACTCGGCGTTCGAGATTGCCCCTGACGGCCGGGTTCGACTAACGTCCATCTGGCTATAGTTTTGTCTAGTCAGATGAGGTGTGCCGTGCCCGTTCTCGTTCCCGCCGTCACCGGACAGGTGGCCTCCGGACTCGCGCGATCGCTACGCGCACAGGGTGTTCCGGTCCGCGCGCTGGCGCGGGACCGGGCCAGGGCCGAGGTCGCGGTGCGCGATGTGGAGTTGCTGGTCGGCCCGCTCGACGACGCGGAGCTGCTGGCCCGAGCGCTCGACGGAGTGGAGGTCGCGTTCCTGTCGGTGGGCACCGATCCGCGCCAGACCGAGCTGGAGAAGGCGTTCATCGACGCCGCCGCCGCGAGCGGTCTACCGCACCTGATCAAGCTGTCGACCATCGACACCGCCCCGGACTCACCGAATCCGGTGGGCCGCTGGCACGCGGAGATCGAGCAGCACCTGGTGCGCTCCGGTGTGCCGCACACGATCCTGCGCCCGGCCTACTTCACCACCAACCTGCTGCGCACCGCCGCGCCGTCGATCGCGGCCGGCGGAAGCTGGGCAGGCACCTCGCCCACCGGCCGGATCGCGATGATCGCCCCCGCCGACATCTCCGCGGTCGCCGCGACCCTGGTCCTCGACCCCGCCCTCCGTGGGCGCACCTACGAGCTGACCGGCCCGCAGGCCCGCACCCTGCCGCAGCTCGCGGTCGTGCTCGGTGAGCTGCTCGGACGCGAGATCACCTACACGCCAACCACCGCCGAGACCATGCGGAACGCGATGACCGCGCGCGGAGTGCCCGGCTACTACGCCGAAGTCGCCCTCGGGATCGACCGCAGCGTCGAGGCCGGGCTGCACGCCCGGGTCACCACGACCGTCGCCGAACTGCTCGGCCGCGAGCCGCTCGACGCGGCCACCGTGCTCACCGCACACCTGCCCGCCTTCACCGGAGCCCCGGCGTGAGCGGCATCCCGAGCAGCGCGCCGAGGACCTCGGTCCCGGAAACTCGGGGCCGCGGCCTGCACCGAATCGCGGAGTTGCTGCTCTAGGCTCCGATCAGCGTCTCGCGCGGTCGCTGTTCCCGCCTGCCGACTCGCTGCCGTGCTCATCGATGGAGGAGAGACACCATGTGGGATTCTTTCTGGGACTTCCTGTGGGCGGGCGTGGTGATCTTCGCGTTCGTCGCCTACCTCATGATCCTGTTCAACATCCTGGTCGACCTGTTCTGGCGCGACCACAAGACCTCGGGCGCGATCAAGGCGGTCTGGCTCATCGGGCTGATCGTGCTCCCCTACCTCACCGCGCTGGTGTACCTGATCGCCCGCGGCCGGGGCATGGCCGAACGGGCCCGCGACTACGCCGCGTCGACCAAGCGGGATACCGATGCCTACATCCGCGAGGCGGCCGGGCGCTCCCCGGCCCAGGAGATCGCGCACGCCAAGGAGCTGCTCGACGCGGGCACCATCACCACCCAGGAGTTCGACGCCCTCAAGACCAAGGCCCTGAGCCACGCCTGAACCACCGCGCGGCCGAGACTCTGGTCGAATAGTGGACATGGTGCCGACACCCCCGATCCCGCAGCCCATCCTCGCCGGCACCCCGGGCTCCTTCGCCCGCGCCGTCTTCCACGAACGCCACCCGAAACTGATCGCGCGCGTCCTCGACGCCCTGCCCTACACCCCCGTTCAACGCGCCGCGCTGGAGGCACTGCTCGCCGAGAGCATCGGCGGGGAGATGCGGCCGCTGTCGGAGAACACCGCCGACCGCGGCCGCTGGCTGGACTGGGGCGCCGAGCACTACGGCAAGCCGTGGGGTGAGGCGCCGTTCCTGTGGGCGGAGAGCTTCTTCTACCGGCGACTGCTCGAGGCCACCGGCTACCACCGCCCCGGCCCCTGGCGCGGCATCGACCCCTTCGCCCCGTTCAAGACCGCCGAACTGCACGGCACCACGGTCACCGGCCAGCTCGACGCTCTCGACCGGCTCGACACCCTCGACCCACGCACCCAGCTCCTGCCGGCCTGTCTGTGGGGCAACCGCGCCGACCTCGGATTCCAGCTCACCGCCACCGCGAGCGAGAGTTCCGAAGCGCTCCTCATCGACGACAGCGCCCAGCTGTGGTCGACACTCGAGGGTGCGGCCGCACCGAGGCTCGACCTGATCGCCGACAACGCCGCCGGCGAACTCCTGCCCGACCTGATCCTGATCGACCACCTGCTGACCACCGGCATCGCCGCCGAGGTCAGATTGTGGGTCAAGCCCGCGCCCTACTTCGTCTCCGACGCCACCACGGCCGATGTCCTCGCCACCCTCGCGCTGCTGCGCACGTCACCCTCCCGTACCGCCGACAACCTCGCCGCTCGGCTCGCCGACCACATCGGCACCGCGCGGCTGATCATCGACACCCACGAATTCTTCTGCGCCCCGCTCCCCTTCGCCGACATGCCCGACGACCTCGCCCGGCAACTGGCCGGCGCGCAGGTCACCGTGCTCAAGGGCGACCTGAACTACCGGCGCCTGGTCGGTGACCGGCACTGGCCAGCCACCACGCCCTTCGCCGAGACAACCGGGGCGTTCCCGGCGGCGGTCGTAGCGCTGCGGACACTGAAGTCCGACGTCGTGGTCGGGCTCACCGCCGAGCAGGAGCACACCCTCGACACCGACGACCCCGGCTGGCGCACCAGCGGCACCCACGCGCTCATCAGCGCCGCACCCGGAGCCCGGGAGTAGCGGCCCGATCAAGGCTCGTCGAAGTACTGCACCAGGCAGAATTCGTGGCCCTCGGGATCGGCCATCACCACGACGACGCCCTGCTCGTAGTCGTGCCGCTCACCGGTGGCCCGCCCGCCCAGCTCGACGACCTCGGTGACGCCGCGGTCGATATCCTCCACCGCGACATCGAGGTGCACCCGCACCTTCCCCCGCGCCGGCTCGGCAACCGGCTGGAACACGATGCGCGGCAGAGCATCTCCGCGCTCGCCGAGGTAAACCCAGCCGGACCGCGACGGCCCGGCGGGCCGCTCCAGCAGTGCACTCCAGAATCGCGCCACCCGTTCGACATCGAGGCAGTCGACCGTCACACCCACCCAGCGATTCGCCATGCCGCCAGTATGGCCGAGCGTGGCTCGTCGGCAGCGGTGCTCGACGCCGGTGTCGACCTACGCGATATGCAGATCGCCACGCGTCCCGCCGACCCCCGCACGACGATGCGCTACGACCGCGCTCGAAACGACCTCGAACGGCGCGCCGACTACATCCTCGCCGCCCACATCGCCTCGGGCACAGGGCAACCCATCGCACATACGCCGACGCAGCGTCGGCCGACGAACGCACTCAACTGCCGATGTGCACGTACTCGGCTCGCGCCGAAATTCCTCGGCTCGTCGATCTTTCACAGGCCCGCGCTGACTGGTCCGATTCCATGCAGTGTGACCGTGACCGACACAGCAGGGTGTCGAACACATGTTCGAGAAGGCACACTGTAGCCATGCATGATGAGCAGGGCGGCTGGGCCGGCCTCGGCTGGGCGGCATGGACCGATCCAGGGCGGATACGCGCACGTCTGGAAGCGGGTGCCGACCCCGATGTCCTACTGCCCGGCCAGCAGAGACCGTTGGACATGGCCGCCGAGTACGGGTCTGCGGAGGTGGTGGCGGAGGTAGCGTCGCGGGTGGGTGATGTCGACGCGATGGCGTGGGGCCGCACCGCGTTGTGGCGTGCGGTGTATGCCGACCGTCACGACAACGCCCGCGCGTTGCTGGCCGCGGGCGCTGATCCGGCGCGACCGATGATGGCGGGCTGGTCCCCGGCAAGGCTGAGCCTGGCTGGGCAGCATCCGCTGGTCACCGGCGCGTTGTCGGCCGCCGAACAGGCCTCGGTCGAGGAAAAACGCCAGCTGACCACGGCACTGGGCAAACCATGGATCGACGGGATGAGCCTGGTCTGTGTCGCGGGCATCGACGCGGCCGAGGCTGTCCGCCGGTTGGACGCCGAGGTCGTGCCGGCGGGATCGGTCACTCCGGACGACATGGCGGGCTGGCCCCTGTCCGCTGACACCGAGTTGACGATGTGGGCGACCGACGTGCCCGGCGGCTGCGCGATCGCCCAACCCTGGTCCTACATCGCCTCGATGCCCGGCATCTCCACCCGCCTATCTCCCGGCACGAAATGCTATGGGATGTACTTCAACCCGAAGAGCGGCTGCCAGGGCAGCACCAGTCTCGACGGCGCGCTCACCGGCTCGGATATCAGTCCCGCCCTCGACCCGCCCGACGATGCTTCCGCCGAGGACATCCTCACCTCGTACCTGTATCGGTTCGACGTCCTCGCCTACTGCTGCGCGTGGGCCGGGTTGCGCCCGCGCGACGCGCGCGCCTTCGCCGGACCACCGGACATGTGGCTCCGTGTGCCCGACGGCGACTATCGGTACCGACCCTGACTGCCCGGCCGACCGAACTGGTGGCCGTCATCGCGGTCCCGAGCGCCCTCAGGGCTTCTGGGTCGGGAGTTGATGTGCGAGCGCATACTGTCGGCGGCCCATGAGGCGCTGCTCGACCGCAGCCTCGGTGGCTGAGGTGGAGTGCGTAGTGCGTACACCTGGCGGCGTCTCGGTCGACCATTACGTCCGGATGGAACGCGGCAGCCTGGCCGGCGCCTCGGAATCGGTGCTCGACTCCCTCGCCACCGCCCTGCACCCCGACGCCGCCCGCGCCTTCTTCGTCGACTACGACCAGATCGCCCGCGACGCCGCCGCCCTGCTCCGCTCCGAAGCCGGGCGCAACCCGCACGACCGGGCGCTGATCGAGCTCGTCGGCTCTCCTTGGCGGCCGATCAGGACAGCCTGCCCACCGAACTGCTTCCGGTCGACCATCACCGCTGACCGGCGGTTGCGCAGGGCGTCTCGATACGCCCGAGGGGCAGGACCGCTACCTCATGGCCACCCTCGCGCAGGGCGCCGAACGCCGGGGTCTGGTTCTCGGCCCCGAGGGTGTCTAAAATTCGCGCTGCCGCCGCAGATGGGTGGTGAGCCGGCTGGGTTTCAGCGCCCGCCGGCCATGTGTTCGATGCGAGTCAGGGCGAGTGCCAGGACCGGGAGGTACGCCGGCGCCCACAGTGGAGCGGACATCCACGCTTCGCAGCCGTCGGTGGACGGTTCCACGCCGTGTGCGGTGGCGGGGACACCCGCGACCGTCCAGGACCAGCGGCGTCCCGGGTCGACGTCGGTGATGACGAAGGGTAGCGGCACCCCGACCGACGTGGTCACGGTGCCGCGGGCGCCTTCGACCACCTGCCCGCCGTCGATGGAGGCGCCGCGCACGGTCGGGCCCCAGCGCGGCCAGGCGGTGAGGTCGGTGAGCAGCGCCCACACCACCTCCGGTGCGGCCGGGATGTGGCGGTGCACGGTCCAGCGCCGGTCACGCAGTGTCGGTCTCATACGTGCATCCTGGCGCGGGAACCGGAGCGTGCGCACACGCCGCGCCTGGAAGGGGCCGGCTCGTGGACGACGTCCCCATCCCCTCGGCGCTAGACAGCGGTGCGGCCGCCGTCGGCGGGCAGGATCACGCCGTGCACGAACGTGGCCTCGTCACCGACGAGGAACCCGATGGTCTCGGCGATCTCCCGCGCCTCGGCGACCCGCCGGGCAGGCGCCTGCGCGCCGAGCGCCGCCAACCGCTCCGCACCGTACTGCGCGGTGGTGCCCTCGGTCCGCGTCGGCCCCGGCGCCACCGCGTTCACCCGCACCCCGTGCGGGCCGAACTCCGCCGCCCAGGATTTGGTGAGCAGCTCGAGCGCCGCCTTGCTGGAGGCGTAGACCGCCGATCCGGCGGTGCCGAAGGAGGCGACCATGGTGGAGAGGTTCACGATCACCCCGCCCCCGCGCGCCGCCATTCCCGGCGCGACGGCGCCGACCAGGAAGAACGGCACCTTCACGTTGATGGCGTAGCAGGCGTCGAAGTCGTCCTCGGCGATCGCGGCCGTCGCGCCGAAGACCGCGATCGCGGCATTGTTGACCAGGATGTCGACCGGGCCGACGAGCTCCTCGGCGGCGCGAACCAGCGCTCGCGCGTCGGCGGCCCCCGACAGCTCGCCACCCGCGAACTCCGCCACGCCCCCGGCGTCGCGGATCTGCCGCACGACCTCGGCGCCGCGCCCGGCGTCGCGCCCGGACACCACCACGTGCGCACCGCGCTCGGCGAGCAATTCCGCTGTCGCCCGGCCGATTCCGCTGGTCGCCCCGGTGACCAAAGCGACTTTCCCGCTCAACGACACGTGCCCTCCTACGATGTCGGCATTTCGACAGACCGAGGGGCAGCGCATCGGCCTGCCCGAAAATAACACTACTCATTGTGAGAATTCACTTCTCTTTGCTGTCGAGTTCCATATGTTCGACCGGTGAGAACGCTCAGGCCCGGTGTCCGGGCACAGATTCTGGCCGTCGCCCTGGTGCCGAGTGCCGCGGTCCTACTCGTCGGCGGCGCCGTCACCGGGCTGCTGATCACCGATGCCAGACACGCGTCCGACTGGGCCGCGCAGATGCAGCAGTCGCTACCGGAGACGACCGCGCTGGTGACCGCGGTGCAGCGGGAACGACTGGCGACGATGACCCACCTGGCCGGGGACCAGTCTTCGACGACCCGACTCGCCGGACGGCGGGCGGAGCTGGACGCCGCGCTGCGCGCCGCGGCCGGGATGCAGACCAGGATGAACACGCTCGATGCCGAGGTCGCCTCGCCCGCCGCCGATTTCGAGAGGCTCATGGGCAGCCTGCTCGCGGTCCGGACGGGAGCCGACACCGGGCGACTGCCGATCACCGACGCGTACCGGTTCTACAGCGGCCTGCTCGACGTCATCCTGATCGGCGCCACCAAGGCGCGCGACGCGGTGCCGGACGCGGAGGCAGGCGTCGAGCTCGCCGAGGCCATGCGGCTGCTGCGCACCGCGGAGAGCCTGTCCCGGAGCACGGCGCTCGGGTTGGCGCTCGACCTCACCGACGGCACCGCCGACGTCTCCGCCACGGAGTTCTCCCACCAGTCCGGCTACTACCGCGGCGAACTCGCCAGCTTCGGCAAGGACCTCGACGAGGAGAAGCGGAACCGCACGACGGCGCTGCTCGGCAGCGCGATCTGGCAGCTCGTCACCGGTTCCGAGGACGCGGCGCTCGGGCGCGCCGCGGTCCGCGCCGGGGGCGGCGACGCGGACCGCTCCGAGGCGACCGGCCGGTGGTCGACCGCCGCCGAGGAGCTGGCGGAGCAGCTCCTCGACCAGTGGAACGCGCACATCGAGGACACCCAGCGGCTGGCGGATCGCAACGCCGCCGCGGTGGAGCGCAATTCCTGGCTGACCGGGGCCGCGGTCCTGACCGTCGCGGTGCTCGCGCTCGCCATCTCGCTGCTGCTGGCGAACCGGGTCAACGGGCGGCTGCGGCGGCTGCGGGCCGCGACCATGGACCTGACCGACCGCAGGCTTCCGGAGACGATGGCCCGGCTCGGCGCCGACCGCGGGGCGGACGGGGAGAGCTTCACGCTCGACCTGAACTTCGGAACCGACGAGATCGGCCAGGTGGCATCGGCCTTCGAGCGGGCGGCGAGCGCGGCGATCGGCGCCGCGGTGACCGAGCGGCGGACCAGGGAGGGGGTGCGCACGGTCTTCCTCAACATGGCCCGGCGCAGCCAGGTGGTGGTGCACCGCCAGCTGGAGCTCCTGGACCAGGCCGAACAGAAGCAGGAGAACCCCGCGCTGCTCGAGACGCTGTTCCGGCTCGACCACCTCGCCACCAGGGAGCGCCGCAACGCCGAGAACCTGGTGGTACTCGGCGGCGGGCAGGTCGGGCGGCGCTGGCGCACCGCGGTCACGCTGGTCGACCTGATCCGCTCCGCCATCGCGGAGACGCTCGACTACGCGCGGGTGCGGGTGAGCCGGGTCCCCGCGGTCCGGATCCAGGGTGTCGCGGTCGCCGACATCGTGCACCTGCTCGCGGAGCTGGTCGACAATGCCACCGCCTTCTCCCCGCCGGAGTCCAGGGTCGAGCTGTCCGGGGCCGCGGTGGCGGACGGCGTCCTGATCGTGATCGAGGACCAGGGCATGGGCATGACCGGCGCCGCGCGCCTCGAGGCCAATACCAAGCTCACCGACGTCCCGGACTTCGGCGGCGCCGCACCGGCCGCCGACTCCCGCCTCGGCCTGTTCGTCGTGGCGAACCTCGCCGCACGGCACGCGATCCGGGTGGAGCTGACCGAGTCCGACTACGGCGGCGTGCGGGCTTCGGTGCTGCTGCCCTCCCCCTTGATCGCCGCGGATGCCGAGGAACTCCCCACGGCCACCGGCGGCTCCTGGAGCCGGTCGAGCCACTGACGACGCGACCCGCCCCCGGACCGGTTCACCCGTGGGCGGTACAGGTCGGTGTCGAGCCGGTGCCGGGATCGAGAGCCGCGAGGACGATCGAGAGCGTGCGCGGGGAGTACACCATCTCGAAGTGGTCCGACCGGTCCTGCTCGCAGCCGTCCTGCAGGGTGATGTTGGTGACCGGGGCACCGGGGCCCGCTTCGAGGAAGGTGGCCTCGTACGGGGTACTGACGGTGTCGTAGCGGGTCCCGATCACGGTGTACTCCACGCCGGGCACGGTATCGCCCCCCGCGTTCAGTGCGGTGAGGAACTCCGAGCCGGCGATCTGCTGGCTGGTGGCGCGGCCGACGACCGGCCCGATGGCGGGGCCGCCGAAGTCGGTCGCCGCCTGCCCGATGGCGCCGATCCCGGCCATGGTGGTGCCGTGATTCGTCGCGCCGATGGTGATCTCGCGGCGGACCACCGCGGCGCCGCCCTCGTACCTGAGGTACCAGCGCGACATCGGCCCGCCCTGGCTGTGCCCCACGATGTCCACCGCACTCGCCCCGGTCGCGGCGAGCACGCGTTCGACGAACCGCGCGAGCTGCCGCGCGGACTCCGCGATGTCGCCGGAGCCGTACACGGCGGGGCGCATCATGGGCATCACTCCCCCGCCCCCGGCCAGGTCGGCGGCACCGTAGTTGAACGTGAACAGGCAGTAACCGGCCGCGGCCAGCGGCCCGCTCAGGCCGGCGAATCCATATGCGTTGGACCATGTTCCGTGGACGAGCAGCACCGGGCGCGGGTGCGCCGCGCTCGGCAGGCACGACCAGTCGTTGGTACCGGGCGGTGCGACATCGGGCCGGGTGCGCGCGTATCTCGTCGCCGCGGCCCAGGATGTCTGGACCGGACCGAAACCAACGGTGTCGACCGAACCGCCGGTCGACCCCGTCGCGGAGCTGCCGGAGGTCTGGTCGGGGTCGGCGGCCGCGGGGCCGATCCCCACCGCGGCGATCCCGAAGAGCGCCGTTCCGGTGATGATCGCGGCCCTGACGTAGTGGCGACGCTGGCCTCGGTGCACGTGCGACCTCTCCCGGAGCGGTATCGGTGATCTCGTCGGACGATCGGGAGATTAAGTCGCGCAGCCGCACTCGGGTGCCGATGGGTCATTGTCGAGGGGTGTTACCGTCCCGATGCCGGATTCGACGTCGCGGAACATCCGACGACCCGCACGACCCCGCCCTCCGGTACACCACCGGGCGGAAGCGACCCCGATGCCGGACCGCGCGGTCGAGGTCGTGACGAAACAGTGACGGCCGGACTGTCGCGGCGGCTCCGGACCCGCCACCGGACAACAATCGGGCCATGACGCTCCGCATTCTGCTGACCGGCGCGGCCGGGTTCATCGGCGCGCAGGTGCACCGCGCGCTGACCGCGGCCGGGCACGAGGTGATCGCCACCGACCTCATGCTGCCCGCGGCGCACGGTCCGGACGCCCCCGCGCCGGACGGGGTCCACCGGGTCGATGTCCGCGACCGGGACGCCCTCGCCCCGCTGCTGCGCGGGGTCGATGTGGTGTGCCACCAGGCCGCCGTGGTCGGAGCCGGGGTGAGCGTGGCCGATGCGCCCGCCTATGCCGCGCACAACGACCTCGGCACCGCGGTGCTGCTCGCCGCCATGGCCGAGGCGGGCTGTTCGCGGCTGGTGCTGGCATCGTCGATGGTGGTCTACGGCGAGGGCCGCTACCGCGCGGCGGACGGCGGGATCGTCGAGGTCGGCCAGCGGGACCGCGCGGACCTCGCGGCCGGGCACTTCGATCATCGCAGCGCGGGCGAGGATCTGGACTGGGAGCTCGTCCCCGAGGCGGCGCCGCTGCGCCCGCGCAGCCTCTACGCGGCGAGCAAGGTCGCCCAGGAGCACTACGCGGTCGCGTGGGTCGCGGCCACCGGCGGCTCGGTGACCGCGCTGCGCTACCACAACGTCTACGGCCCGGACATGCCGCGCGACACCCCGTACTCCGGAGTCGCGGCCATCTTCCGCTCGGCGTTGGAGGCCGGGCAACCACCCCGGGTGTTCGAAGACGGCGCGCAGGCGCGGGATTTCGTGCACGTCACCGATATCGCCGCGGCGAATCTGGCCGCCGTCGAGCAGCCGCTGCCCGGGTTCACCGCGCTCAATGTGTGTTCCGGGGCTCCGATCACGATCGGCGCGGTGGCCGCGGTGCTGGCCGAGGCGCGCGGTGGCCCGGCGCCGGTGGTCACCGGGGAGTTCCGGCCCGGCGATGTGCGGCACATCGTGGCGAGCCCGGAGGCGGCGCGGCGGCTGCTCGGTTTCTCGGCCCTGGTGCGACCGGAACGGGGGCTGGCCGAGTTCGCCTTCGCGCCGCTGCGGCTCGCCGCCGGGGCGGGCGCGCCGGGGCTGTGATCAGTACCGCGGCAGCGGCAGCCGGACCTCGAAGCGGCAGCCACGCTCGCGGTTCTCGGCGGTGATGTCGCCCGCGTGCGCGCGCACCAGCCCGGCGGCGATGGCCAGCCCCATGCCGCTGCCGACGGGCAGCCCGTCCGCGGCGACCGGGGAGCGGGCGGCGGTGCCGCGGTAGGCGATGTCGAAGATCCGCGGCAGGTCGAGTTCGGCGATGCCGGGGCCGGTGTCGTCCACCCGCGCCCACGCGTGCCCGGCGCCAGCCCCCGCGGAGATCGCGACCCGGCCGCCGGGCGGGGTGTGCGCGATGGCATTGCACACCAGGTTGGTGAGCACCCGGACCAGCGCGCGGTCGTCGGCGGCGACGGTGAGCCTGGTGCCGGGGTGCTCGGCGTGCAGCGCGACGGCGGCGCGTTCGGCGGTGGCGCGGTTGGCGGCCAGCACCTCGTCGACCAGTTCGCGCAGGTCGACCGGTTCCAGCTCGAGTCGCAGCGCGCCCGCGCTGATCTTGGACATCTCGAACAGGTCGTCGACCATGCCGGAGAGCCGGTGCACCTCGCGGCCGATCTGGCCGGCGTAGCGGGTGACGTCGGCGTCGCCGGCGACCACCCCGTCGGCGAGCGCCTCGGACATGGCCCTGATCCCGGCCAGCGGGGTGCGCAGGTCGTGGCTGACCCAGGCGACGAGTTCCCGGCGGGACTGTTCGGCGGCCCGCTCCTGCGCACGGATCTGTTTCTCCCACACGGTCTTCCGTGCCTGCTGCCGACCGAGCACGACGGCGGCGGGCACGGTGACCGCGGCAACGACCCCGAGCACGACCAGCGTGCGGTGCAGCTCCTCGGTGAACATCAGCCCGCTGACCGCGACCATGCCCGCCAGCGCCGAGAGGATGGGGATCAGCACCAGCGCCACCATGCTGGTGGTCAGCGAGCGATTCCCGGTGTAGCGCAGCACGATCGCCCCGGCCAGCACCACCGGCAGCGAGCCGGCGGCGGTGTAGCCGATCAGCTGGGCGGTCGACTCATCCATCGGCGGGCTCCCGGCGCCAGGCATAGCCCCTGCCCCAGACGGTGTCGATGCGGTGCCGGTCGCCGAGCTTGGCGCGCAGCCGTTTCACGTGCACGGTCACCGTGGAGAGGTCGCCGAAGTCCCAGCCCCACACCCGGGCGAGCAGCTCCTCGCGGGCGAAGACCGCACCCGGATGGCGCAGCAGGAACTCCAGCAGGTCGAATTCGCGCGGGGTCAGCTCCACCGCGCCGCCGTGCACCGCGACGAAGCGGGCCGCCGGGCGCAGCTCGATCGGGCCGTCGCGCAGCACCCCGCGATCCGGCGCGGGCGCGGGGCGGGCGCGGCGCAGCACCGAGGCGACCCGCAGCGCCAGCTCGCGCGGGCTGAACGGCTTGGTCACGTAGTCGTCGGCGCCCGCCTCCAGCCCGATCACCCGATCCTCCTCCTCGCCGAGCGCGGTGAGCAGGATGACCGGCAGGTCCGGGCGCGGGCCCGCGCGCACGGCACGGCAGATGTCGATGCCGTCGGGGGCGGGCATCATGACGTCGAGCACGGCGAGCTCGACCTCCGCGTCGCGCAGCGCGGCGGTGGTCGCGGCGCCGTCGGCCGTCTCCAGCACGGTCAGCCCGTCGCGCTCGAGGTAGCGCCGCACCACCTCACGGACCACGGGGTCGTCATCGGCGACGAGAATGCACACGGTGCCTCACCAATTCGTCAGAACGAGGTGGACGAGCAGCAGGGTGCCCGCCGCCTGCACGGTAAGCCAGATCCGGTCCGCGGCGCGCGGCAGGAACGCGGGAGCGGCCAGCAGCCACACGTCGAAGGGTAGCCAGATCCGTTCGGTCTCGGCCTTGCTGAGCCCGCTGATGTCGGCGGCGAGTACCGCGCAGAGCCCGGCCACCACCAGGATCGCGGCCGGGTCGGCGGCCCGCAGCCGCGCCGCCACCCGCGGCAGCGCGGCCACGGTGGCCAGGCCGACCGCGCACACCGTCGCGGCGAGATTGCCCCACCACCAGTAGCCGAACGGCCGCGTGGCGGCGATGCCCTGGTAGTAGCGCTCGACCACCAGGTGATAGCCGTCCAGCCACCAGAATCCGGCCAGCGCGAAGGCCGCGACCACGGCCAGCGCGCCGGCCAGCGCGGGCAGCAGCGGGCGGGCGGTGCGCCCGGCGATCAGCACCGCGACGGCCGGGATCGCCATCAGGACCAGCCCGTAGTTGAGGAAGATCGCCAGCCCGAACAGCAGCCCGGCGCCCAGCGCGACCGGGGTCCGGCCGGACCGGGTCGCGATCGCGAGCAGCGCGACCGCCCAGGCGGCGACCGCGGCGAACACGGCGTCGGCCGAGACCGCGATCCACAGCGCGGCCGGGGCGAGCACCAGGAACGGCAGTGCCGCGCGCGCCCGCTCCGCCGCCCCGAGCGCGGTCAGCGCCACCGCCACCGCGGGCACCGCGGTGCAGCCGATCAGCACGCACGCCCACGCCGCCCACACCGGCCCGCCGAGCCCGGCCCGGTCGAGCAGCACGAAGAACAGCAGCGCGCCCGGCGGGTGCCCGGAGACGTGCGTGGTCCAGGAGTCGGGCTGGAAGTCGAGGATGCGCCCGGAGAACCCGCGCAGCACGGCGCCGATATCGGTGACGCCGGGCACCTCGTGCGGATACTCGTTGACGTCGGCGAAGCGTCCGGCGAATCCGCGTTCCCAGCCGTCGACCAGCGCGAGGGCCAGGGCCCACCCCAGCGCGGTGAGATAGCTCAGGGTCAGCAGCCGGGGCAGGGAGAGCCGGGCGGCCAGCGCGGGGCCGGTGGTGATCACCGCGGCGGCGAGCGCGATCGCGGGGACCGTGCCCCAGCCGATGTGCGGGACGAAACTACCGAAGATCGGTGCGGCGGCGGCGTAGAGCGAGAGCCGCCACTGTTCGCTGGCTATTCGCGGGACCGCGAATGCCAGGGCGACCAGGGCCAACCCCGCCCCGGCCGCGAGCAGGTCGGCACGGGCGAGGCGCGGCTCGCGCGCGGTCTCGGAGAGGCGGGGCACGGCACTGACCCTAGGGCCGGGAGGCCCGGAGTTACCGGTGTTCGGAGCGGACGTCAGACTTTCGTCACGGATTCCATGGCCTGATTTCGATGGTCCGGGGCATAGCGTCGACATGGTGACCGAACGCATGGACGGCGTGACCGTCGTCATCCCGTGCCGCGATGAAGCTGAAGCGTTGCCGAAAGTACTCGCCGCCGTTCCCGGCGGCTACCGCGTCCTCGTGGTCGACAACGGCTCGACCGACGGGACCGCCGCCGTCGCCCGCGCCGCGGGGGCGCGGGTGATCTCCGAACCGACTCCAGGCTACGGCGCCGCCGTGCAGGCCGGGATCGCCGCCGCGGCGACCGGGGTGGTCGCCGTGCTCGACGGCGACGGCTCCATGGACCCCGGCGAGCTCCCCGAACTGGTCGGCGCGGTGACCGCGGGCGCCGACCTCGCGGTCGGGCGGCGCAGGCCGGTGCAGCGCGGCTGCTGGCCCTGGCACGCCCGGCTCGGCAACCGGGTGATCGCGGCCCGCCTGCGGCGCCGCGGCGTGCCGGTGCACGACATCGGCGCCATGCGGGTGGCGCGCCGCGACGCGCTGCTGGCGCTCGGCCCGCTGCACCCGCGCTTCGGCTACCCGCTCGAGCTGCTGGTGCGGGCCGCGGCGGCGGGCTGGCGGATCGTCGAGTTCGACATCGGCTACCGGCCCCGCGCCGGCGGCGTCTCCAAGGTCTCCGGCTCCCTGCGCGGCTCGGCGCGCGCCACCCGTGACTTCCTGGCGGTGCTGTCATGACCTGTCCGGCAACCCTTCTCGTCATCGCCAAGGCGCCGGTCGCCGGGTTCGCCAAGACCAGGCTGAGCCCGCCGCTCACCCCGCGCGAGGCCGCCGACCTGGCCGCCGCCGCGCTGCTCGACACCCTGGAGGCGGTGCTCGCCGCCGAGGTCGAGCACCGGGTCGTCGCGTTCACCGGCGATCCGGCCGCCGCCGAGCGCGGCGCCGAGGTGCGCGCGCTGCTCGCCCGCTTCGAGGTGCTGCCCCAGCGCGGCCGGACCTTCGGCGAACGGCTGGCCAACGCGCACGCCGACGCCGCCCGCGCCGGGTTTCCGGTGCTGCAGATCGGTATGGACACCCCGCAGCTCTCCGCCGCCGAGTTGACCGCGGCCGCGACCGAGCTCGCCGGCACCGGCGAGGCGGTGCTCGGCCCGGCCACCGACGGCGGCTGGTGGGCGCTCGGGCTGCCGACCCCGCAACCCGCGCGCGCCCTGGCCGCGGTGCCGATGTCCACCGCGCGGACCGGGCTGCTCACCCGGGACGCGCTGCGCCGCTGCGGGATTCCGGTTCGCTCGCTGGCCACGCACTCCGACGTGGACGACTTCGACGACGCGCTGCGGGTCGCCGCCTTCGCCGGTGGCCGCTTCGCCGCGGCCGTGCACCGGCTCACCCCGGTGTCCCGATGACCGAGACCTTCGACCGGGCCCTCGCCGGTCACGACTGCTGGGTTCGCGCCGCGGACGGGACGAGGCGCGACGTCCCGGCCCGGCGCTGGCTCGGCGCCGCCGAACCCGCCGACACCGCCTTCACCGCGGGCTGCGACGGACCGACCATCGACCTGGGGTGCGGGCCGGGGCGGCTGGTGGCCGCGCTGCTGCGCCGCGGCGTCGTCGCGCTCGGCGTCGACGTCTCCCCGCTGGCCGTCGCGCTGACCAGGGCCCGCGGCGCGCCCGCGCTGCTGCGCGACGTGTTGGGCCCGCTGCCGGGCGCAGGCCGCTGGTCCTACGCGCTGCTGGCCGACGGCAATATCGGCATCGGCGCCGACCCGCGACGGCTGCTCGTCCGCACCCGCGCCCTGCTCGCCGCCGACGGGGTGGCCGTGGTCGAGTTCGACCCGCCGGGCACCGGGATGGTGCGGCTGCTGCAACGCGTGGAGACCGACGCCGTCGCGGGGCCGTGGTTCCCGTGGACCCGGGTCGGCATCGAGCACGCCGGGCAGCTCGCCGCCGCCACCGGGTTCCGGGTGCGCGCCACCGCCGAGGTGCACGGGCGCCACATCGCGTGGCTCGACCGCGCCCGCCGGGCGGTATCGGCATGAGCGGCCGGACTCGCGACGAGTTGCCGCAGCCGCCGCAGCCGGACGAGCACCCCGCCGACGAACCGGCGAGTCCGGCGCGCGGCGCGGAGATCGCCGCCCGCGCAGGCATACCGCTCGGGGTCGCCATCCTGGTGTGCTTCCTGACCGGGCTGCTCAGCCACTGGATCCAGCATCCGCCGGACTGGTTCTACTGGCCCGCGCACCCCGTGTGGCTGTATCGGGTCACCCAGGGCCTGCACGTGATCGCGGGGGTCGCGGCGATCCCGCTGCTGCTGGTGAAGCTGTGGGCGGTCTACCCCCGGCTGTTCCAGCGGCCCAAGCTCTCGCCGCTGGTACTCGCCGAGCGCGGCTCGATCGCGCTGCTGGTCGGGTCGGTGATCTTCCAGCTGGCCACCGGGGTGGCCAACATCGCCCAGTTCTACCCGTGGAAGTTCTTCTTCCCGCCCGCGCACTACGCCATGGCCTACGTGGCGCTCGGCGCGCTGGCCGTGCACCTGGCGGTGAAGCTCCCGGTGATCCGTGCCGCCCTCGACCGCCCGGTGAACTCCCCGCCCAGCTCCGGGATCTCCCGGCGCGCGGTGCTGAACGCGGGCTGGATCGCCGCCGCCGTCGCCGGGCTGGCGGTGGCCGGCCAGTCGGTCCCGTTCCTGCGGTGGCTCGCGGTGCTGGCGCCGCGCAGCGGCGAGGGACCGCAGGGGGTTCCGGTCAACCGCACCGCCGTCGCCGCCGGGGTCGTCGACCGGGCCGGCGATCCCGCCTACCGCCTGATCGTGGCCGCGGGTGAACGCCGCCGCGAGTTCGGCGCCGACGAGCTGGCCGCGCTGCCGCAGACCTCAGCGCGGCTGCCGATCGCCTGCGTGGAGGGCTGGTCGGCCTCGGCGGAGTGGTCCGGGGTCCGGCTGCGCGACCTCCTCGAGAGCGTCGGCTACCGCGGCGGGGCGGTGCGCTTCGAGTCGCTGGAGGAGTCGGGGATCTACCGCACCTCGATCCTGCCCGCCGTCCACGTCGCCGCCGCCGACACCCTGGTCGCGCTGACGATCAACGGGCAGCGGCTCGATCTCGACCACGGCTACCCGTGCCGGCTCATCGCCCCGAACCGGCCCGGCGTGCTCCAGACCAAATGGCTGGCCCGGATCGAGGTGCTCGCATGATGCTCGCCCTCCGCGCCGCGCTGCTCGCCGCCGGGATCGCCATCGGCTGGTACGGCATCGCCGCGCTGCTCGACCTGGCCCGGCCGGAGCTGATCTCGGTCGCCTGGTGGTTCGGCCTCGGAATCCTGCTGCACGACGCGGTTTTCGCGCCGCTCTGCGCCGCCGCCGGGCTCGGTGCGCGCCGAATACTACCCGCCCGCTGGTGGGCGCCGGCCGCCTGCGGTGCGCTGTGCACCGTCACCCTGGCGCTGCTAGCGCTGCCGGTGCTCGGGCGCGGCGGCGCCGTGCCGGACAACCCCTCGGTGCTCGACCGGGCCTACCCGCTCGGGCTCGGGGTCACGCTGGTGGTGGTGTGGGCGCTGGTCGGCGCCGTGCTGGTCCTGCGCCGCGGCCGATGACGGCGTGTCGGGAGGGCCCGAGAACGCACGAAACCCGCGCCGTCGGCGCGGGTTTCGGGTCAGACGATTGTCAGACGGCGCGGACGCTCGCGGCCTGCGGGCCCTTCTGGCCCTGCTCGACGTCGAACTCGACACGCTGGCCCTCATCGAGGGACTTGAATCCGGATCCGGAGATCGCGGAGTAGTGCACGAACACGTCAGGGCCGCCACCGTCTTGCGCGATGAAGCCGAAGCCCTTTTCGCCGTTGAACCACTTCACACTGCCTTGCGTCATTACTTTGTATTGCTTTCTGTAGCAAGCCGAACCGTCACTGCGACAACTCGTACTCTTCTCAAGGATGTCACACCCGGGCCATCGGTGCTTCGAACGTGAGCCACCGCACACATGCCGGCTACGCGGACGGCGCCCGTGCCGTCTCGGCCGGAGAGTGCGGACCCCGGTCGGCACCGATGCGCTCATGCAGGGTCAGCAGCAGATCGTCGACTCGCGACCGCACCTCCGCCGACGCCGCGGCGCCCTCCCCGGAGACCACGGCGCACAGCCGCGCGGCGAACTCCCCCACCGGCAGTCCGGTCACCTCCGCGCGCCAGGCCAGGAGCTCCCCGGCCTTCTCCGCGGTGACACCGTAGACCAGCCGCAGCATGCCGACGGCCTGCTCGACCGCCGCGCCGGTCTCCACCATGCGCGGCAGCGCCTCGTCCAGGAGCGCCTTGTGCTGGACGGCGAGTTCGTCGGTGAGGTCGATGTAGAACCCCTCGACCTGCGAACCCGGCTCGTCCGCGCCGCCCGCCCGGTCGGCGAACAGGATCAGCGTGCGCTCGGCCCCGGCGGCGTCGAGCAGCCGCACCCGTAGGCAGAACCGCCGGTCACCGGCGAGCGCCTCGGCCAGCGCCGCCCGGTCCAGTGGGTGGACCTGCGCCAGCAGCAGCTCAACGCCCAGCTGCCCGTCCCCGGCATCGGCAGCCGCCGAGCGCGGCGCGGTCTGCCTGGCCCACCACATGGTGCGCTCGTCCGGGCGGTAACCGAACCGGCCGACACACACCGGCGCCACCGCGCCCGCGGTGTCGATCCCATCGCGCGACTCCGTCTGCTGTGTGCCGCCCATGCCCTCTCGCTCTCGGTCCGAACGTGCGGCCCCGGCCGCTGCAATCGAGGCATACCCGTTTCGTCCCGCCGATCGACCTCACCGGGGAATTCTGTCTGGTGAGAGGTCTGCGACATCGCACGACACCTCGGCGGGTCGCGGGAGGGGTTCAGCGCGGCGCGGCCCGGCGGCGGGCGGCGACGATGTGCGCGACGGTGACCGCGCGGTCCGCGCGCTCAGCGGCGTGGACCAGCAGCTCTTCGGCTTCGCGCAGGGCGGCGTGCAGCCGATCGTTGCGGGGTCCGTCGGGCACGGTGCGCGACAGCCTGCCGTACAGCACCCCGACCCGCTCGCGCAGCACCTGAACCGCGGCGCGGGTGGGCGCGGGCCCGAGCCCGGCCAGTCGCGTGATCGCATCGGCGAGTTCGGCTTCCAGATCGTCGCTGTCCACGACCACCCCCCGTTCCGCTACCGCCCCGGACGCCGCTCCCGGCCCCGAAACCCAGGGTATGAGACCCACTCGGTATGCCACCGATCCCGCGGGCAAAACCTGCCCTCTCGGGTGTAGACATTCTGCCGAGAAGCTACTAACGTCTCTCTCGTCGAGAACAGAAGGACTGGTAGCCGGGCAGGTGAACTGCCCGGAGAGCAGAACCCTCGCCCCTCCCCGGCGGAGAAGAGAATCCGGTGCAGCAGGCCGGACCGCCGGGGGGCGGGGACGCAGTACCGCAGACATGTCAACCGATCCCGGGAGGTGGCCTACTGAACAACTCGACCCGACTTCACACGCCCGCCAGATTCCGGGCACCGGCCGCATCGGCCGAGTGATGATGTCGGAATTGCCCTCGTAACTCTTCCGGGCCCCGGCGCCAATGGCGCCGGGGCCCCTGGCGTGCGCGCCGACCCACCCGAAAGGCACTGTGCCCGAACCCGCATTCGAAGAATCCGGCTCCGATATCGCCGCCGGGCGTCTCGACGACAACGACTATCCCGCCTACAGCATGGGCCGCGCCGCGGAGATCCTCGGCGTCACGCCCGCTTTTCTGCGCGCCCTCGGCGCCACCGGCCTGGTCGAGCCGCAGCGCTCCGACGGTGGGCACCGCCGCTACTCCCGCGCCCAGCTGCGGATCGCCGCCCGCGCCCGCGAGCTCGTCGACAGGGGCACCGCGCTGGAGGCGGCCAGCCGGATCATCTCCCTCGAGGACCAGCTCGCCCGTGCCCACGAACGCAATGCCGAGCTGTCCGGCCCGGAGGCCGAGTCCGGCGGCTGACCGGCCTGCCGTCGACGAGGACCGTGCTCGGAGCGCACCCATCCGGAGCGAGGAGTCGAGGAGATCATGACCAGCACCAGCGACGATGCTCCGCTGCAGCGGCAGCGCTTCGCCACGGGCGAGGCGGAGCTGATCGAGCAGATGCTCACCGCCATGTACGTCGACACCCGCAGCCGGATCGATCCGATCGACGCCGACGACGTCTTCAGTATCGAGAGCGGCGCTGTCCCCGGCCTGCACTCGGCACGGCTGCACGCGACGACCGGTTTCGGCGCCGACACGGACCCGATCGGCGATCACGTCGTGGTCGAGACCTTCACGGCCGGGCGGTTCGAGTACGACTACGACCACGGCAGCACCCGGGTGCGCGGGCGCGCCGGTGACACCGTCCTCGTCCCCGCCCACACCACGCAGACATTCCAGGCCTTCGCGATGGAGATGCTGATCCTGCGGATCCCGATGACCCGGATCGATGACGCCGCCGCCACCCACTACGGTCTGCACCCCGGCGAACTGCGCTTCACCGGGTTCACTCCGCTGAACCCCGCCCTCGACCGCTACTGGAACTCGCTGACCCACCAGGTTCACCGCGACCTGCTCTCGGCCTCGGACCCCGCGCTCGCCCACCCGGTCCTCGCCGAACAGACCGGTGCCATGCTCGCCACCGTGCTGCTCGCGGTGTTCCCGCACACCGGAATGACCCAGATCTACCGGCCCGGCCCCGGCACGACCTCCCCGGCGGCGCTCGCCCGCGCGGTGGAGCACCTGCACGCCCACCCGCACCTGCCCATCACCGTCACCGAACTCGCCCGGATCGCCGGTGTGACTCCGCGGGCCCTGCAGTACGCCTTCCGCACCCACCACGGCACCACCCCGCTCGGCTACCACCGCGAGGTCCGGCTGGAAGCGGCCCACCGCGACTTGCGCACCGCAGACCCCGCCGCGGGCGACACCGTGACCGCGATCGCCGCCCGCTGGGGCTTCCCCAGCTCCGGACGGTTCGCCGGCTACTACCGGCAGCGCTACGGCGAGACCCCCGCGCGGACCCTGCACTCCTGACCGCGGCGGCGACCACTCGGGGCGTAGCGCACGGGGTGCACCCGGGTTTCGTTTTCGGACAGGAGGGAGGAGAGTGGACGATGCTGATCACAACGCCCGTGGCTGCCCCCGCAGGGCAGCGAGGTGACGGGAATCGAATGCGGCCCGGAGGGAGCCCGCACGTATGCCGTTCGCCAGCACCGACGTCGGCGTGATCGCCGATTTCATGGCCAGGGCCTACGCGACCGCGCGGTTCGGCACCGCCGCGGGCTCGCGGGAGAATCCGACCTCGGTCCGGCGGATCCAGCTCGGCCCCGCGGTGCGGCTGGACCGGCTCGGCTTCGGCTCGACCATGTCGTGGACGGTCGACCCGCTCGGTACCTGGTGGGTGTGCGCGGTGCGACGCGGCGCGGTCGAGCGCACCGACGCCGCCGGGCGCACGACCGCGATCGCCCCCGGGCAGCTCGCCGGGCTCGGCGAACGGGGGAACGACGGCCTGCGCGCCACCGGCTACGACATCCTCTCCGTCGATCCGCGGTTCCTGCCCCGCGACACCGGCCCGCACGGTGCCGACGCGCCCTGGCGGATCGGCACCCGCCATCTCGACCCGGCGGCCGGGGTCCGCCTGGCCGCGCTACTCGACCACGTGCGCGCCGCGGCCGAAGCCGATGTCCTCGGGTCCCCCCTCGTGACCGCGAGCCTGGCCCAGTACGTGGCCGCCTCGGTCACCGAGGCGTTCCCGGCCGGCGACCACCTCGAATGGGACGGCGACGGCGGCGCCGCGGATTCGGAGACCGTCCAGCGTGCCATCGCCTTCCTGGAGGCCCACGCCCACGAGAACATCACGATCGGCCGGGTCGCCGCGGCGGCGTTCGTGACCCCGCGCGCGGTGCAGCTGGCCTTCCGCGCGCACCTCGGCACCACCCCGCTGGGCTATCTGAAGCGGATCCGCCTGGCAGGCGCCCACGATCAGCTGCAGCGTGCCGGCTCCGGCGACCACCAGACCGTCACCTCGATCTCCCAGTACTGGGGCTTCACCCACTCCGGGCGCTTCGCCATCTCCTACCGCCACGAGTACGGCCACAGCCCCGCCGAGACCCTGCAGAACTGACCACCACCCGGGAAGCGAATGTTCGGCCGACGGCGGTGCCACCGGAACGGTGTCCGTTGCCTCGACGCACCTCCGGCGGCACCTGCGGTTCCCGGCTCCCAGGGTCGTTCGGGCGGGGGCCGGACTCCGCACCGGCGAGGTGCCCGATCCGGGCCACCGGCAAACGCACCCCCGGCGCGGACGGCTGTCAGGCAGCCGCGACCGTCTCGGCCATCGCCTGTGCGCGGAGCTGGGCGAGCACCCGGGTCAGGATGCGGGAGACCTGCATCTGGGAGACCCCGATCCGGGCGGCGATCTCGTTCTGGGTCAGGTTGTCCGAGTAGCGCCACACCAGCACCTGCCGGTCGCGCTCCGGGAGCGCGGCCAGCAGCGGACCGACCGTGATCGCATCCTCGAGCAGGGTGTAGCCGGGGTCGGGGGCAACGAGATCGTCGAGTACCGAGCCGCTACCGTCGCCGTCCTCGCTCCGGCGTCCGGCATCGACCGATTCGCTCTGGTAAGCGTTGCGGGCGATCAGCGCCCGGGTGACCTCGACCAGCTCAACGCCGAGCTCGGCGGCGATCTCGCGCGCGGTCGGCATCCGGTTCAACTGCTGCGACAGCGACTCGATCGCCGGGGCGAGGCGTTGCTGGAGTTCCTTGACCGCCCGGGGTACCCGCACCGCCCACATCTTGTCGCGGAAATGGCGGCGCACCTCCCCCATCACCGTCGGGATCGCGAACCCGAGGAAGGGGCTGCCGTGCGCGTGGTCGAACCGGTCGACTGCCTGGACGAGCCCGACCATCGCGACCTGGACCAGGTCGTCGATGTTCTCCCCGCGCCCGCCGAAGCGCATCGCGATGTGCTCGGCCAGGGGAAGCGCGGTGGTGATGATGTCGTCCCGCAGCCGCGCCCGCGCCGGATCGGCGGGATCGAGGGCCGCCAGTTCGGCGAAACGGGGCTCGAGGTTCTCGTAGTCGTCTTTACCCGCGCCGGAGCGGCGGGCGAATTCGGCGTAGGTGGTCGAGGTTCTCGAACTCGTCACAGGGTGGGGTACCTTCCGGCAGGCAATACGAACAGATGTTCTATCGGTGATACCCGGAGATTCGAAGCGCAAACGCCACCGCCGCGGCGCGGAAGCCGCACCCGTCGTCTCCCTGCCCTGCCCGGGAGTGAAAAGCTTTCGCGCCGAGTCGATTCACTCCGATCGGCACCGGCATTTCGCACGCCCGGGCAGGGGTTCGGTCGAGCCCTCACTCCGCGGGGGCCGCCACCGCCATGGCGGCATCCCCGGTGAGGACCGCACACCTCGGGGCCCGGATCGGAAGGTCGGGGATGCGGGCGCCCGCGGTGTCACCCAGGGTCTAGCCGATCCGTCCCGAGCCAAACGTGTTGCAGCACTGCTACTTCTCCGAACGATTCGCCTCAGGCCCGGTGGCCGGGCGCGAGGTGATCGACATCGGCCATCCGCAGAACCGCGACCCCGGACGCCGGCGCCGACCCCACATCCGGGGCGAGCAGCATGCCGACGTGGTCCCCGTAGTCGTGGCGCTCGAGAATCGGGCCGCTGAACCACCCGGCCGCGTCGGTCAGGACCGGCAGCCCGCCCGGACCCGGCCGCCACGCACAGCGCCCGAACTTGTCGATCTCGTCGCCGGTCTCGGCGCCGAACAGCTCGGCGAGGGCAGGCCGGTCGTGCGGGAGCAGATGCACCACCAGCCGCTCGGCGCGCTCGGCCACCCCGAAGGTGTGGTTCGACTTCGATATTCCCACCAGGAAGCGCAGGGGATCGATGCTGACCTGGGCGGTGAAGCCGACCAGGCAGCCGCTGCGCTCGGCACCGGCGCGGGTGGTGACGACGAAGACCGGGTAGTCCGCGGCGGCGAGCACCGCTGCGCAATCCGACTCGGCGTCATGAGCGTTCTCCGACATGGGACCCGGATTCCCCCGCGGCCGCCACCCACACTGCCCCGGCGGGTGCCGGACACGTCGATCGAGAGCGCGTCAAGGCGGGTTGCGGTGGCGCCGGGCCCCGCCGGGGAGTTCAGCACCCCGCTCGTGGCAGGCGCTCCCCGGAGGAACCGTGACACCACCCCGAGCGCACCGGCGGCCCATTGTCACCGAGCACATTCGGCGCGGAACGAAGATCATGTTTCGCCCGATTCGGGCACTATGCACTCGAGGCGGCTGTACGCTGCGCCGAAAGTGAACCACACGTAGTTCACATCTGGATTCGAGAGGCCCATGACGATTCGCACCTCGGGTAAGCACCTTCTCCGCGCGGCAGGCGCGCTGATCGCCGGACTCCTCCTCCTGAGCGCGACGGCCTGTGGCGACGACTCGACCGAGCCGCCGAAAGCGCCCGCCACCAGCACCGTCGCCCCGGCCCCCGCTACTCCGGCGCCCGCCGCCGACCCGGCGCCGAGCAGCGCCGCGCCCGCACCGGCCGAAGCCCCGCCCGCACCGGAACCGGGCCCCGCGGAGCCGGAGCCGGTCGTCCCGGCGCCTGCCCCGCCGCCGGTCGCGCCGAAGCCTGCCCCGCAGACGGCCGCACCGCAGCCTGCCCCGCAGCCCGCGCCCGCCGCACCGCCCACCCTGGACGCGCCCGGCTTCGAGCCGCGCGCGGGCTACTGAGGGCCACGATGAGATCCGTCGTCAGCGCCCTGTGCGCGGCGGCCGCGCTGGCCGCCGCGTCGGCGATGGGAACGGCCGCCGCCCAGGTGGAGCCGGCGCCGCAGGGCAAGCAGGTCATCGTCCTCGGCGATTCCTACACCGCCAACGGCTGGGATCCGCTCACCCTCGGCGACGTCTGTGTGCGGGGCGCGACCGCGTGGCCCGCCCAGCTGGGCGCGCTGCTGGAGCCGGGCCAGGTGGCGAACCCGTCCTGCTCGGGCGCGACCATCGACAGCGGCCCCGGATTCACCCTCGCCCACGAGGTGCTGCAGGCCGATCGCGAAGGCGCGCTCGGCCCCGCGACGAAGCTGGTGACCCTGCAACTCGGCCTCGACGACCGCTGGGGCGAGTCCACGCAGACCCTCTGGTACGGGCTGCAGCAGTGCGTCTTCGACCTGGTCCGCGGCTGCGACCTGGACGCCGTCGAGCAGGGCCGCTACCCGGACCTGAACGGGGTCACCGGCCCCGTCTACGCCGAGCGGATCCGCGCCGCGGTCACCTACATCCGCTACTACGCCCCCGCGGCCCGGGTCGTGATCATGGGCTACCCGGAGGTGCTGGCAGCGGGAACGGAGACGGCCTGCGTCAGCATTCTCGGCGTCGCGCCGTTCATCCAGCCGCGCGCCAAGGCGGTAGTGGACTACTTCGACCGGATGGACCGCGCCCAGCGCGAGGCCGCCCAGCTGCTCGGGCTGGAGTTCCTGGACACCCGCGCGCTGACCGCAGGGCACGGGCTGTGCTCGGCCGAGCCGTGGATCAACGGGTTCTTCGACTGGCGCACCGATATCGCCGGGCTGCCGCTGCACCCGTCCGCGCGCGGGGACTCCGTCGTCGCGACCGCGCTGTACGACGGGTACCTGCGGTGACCACCGAGGTCGTCGCGGAGCGGCGGCCCGCGCTGCCGTCGCTCACCGGGGCGCGCTGGTGGGCGGCCTTCGCGGTGTTCACCCTGCACGCGCTGGTGTTCCTGCCGGTGTACCCGTTCCAGAAGTCCGAACTGTTCCGGCAGCTGCACCAGTGGATGCCGATGCAGCTGGGGGCGGCCGGGGTCACGTTCTTCTTCGTGCTGTCGGGCTTCATCATCTACTGGGCGTTCCGGCCCGGCATGTCGGTGCGGTTGTTCTACCGGCGCCGGGTGCTGAAGATCTACCCGACGCACCTGGTGGCGGCGGCGGCGTTCGTGCTGGTCGCGGCGGTGCCGCTGCAGCGGCTGGTGGTGTGGCTGCCGAACCTGCTGCTCGTGCACGCGTGGGTGCCGAAGTGGAGCACGGTCGGCGGGCTGAACGTGCCCGCCTGGTCACTCGCCTCGGAGATGCTGTTCTACCTCAGCTTCCCGCTGCTGGTTCCGCTGGTGCTGCGCATCCCGACCCGGCGGCTGCTGCTCGCGGCCACGATCCTGGTGCTGGGCGTGCTCGCGCTGCACGCCGCCTTCTACCTGTGGGTGCCAGGCCCGAAGGGGATCGGCAACGCCTTCGCGCCCCGGCTCGTGCCCGGCGACACCTCGCCGTACTACGAGCTGCACGCCTCCCCCGCCTGGTTCGCCCAGCCCGACATCCCGGTGTCGCCGTCGTACTGGCTCGGCTACACCTTCCCGCCCGCCCGGCTCCCGGAGTTCTACCTCGGCGTGCTGGCCGCCCGCATGGTGATCGAGGGGCGCTGGCGCAACACCCGGCTCGCGCCGCCGGTACTGGCGCTGGTGCTCGCCTACGCCGCGACCTGGGTGGTTCCGGTCGACTTCAAGATGTCGGCGCTGCTGATCGCGCCGACGGCGGCGGTGGTGGCGACGCTCGCGGTCCGGGATCTGCGCGGGATCCGCGGGCTCAACGCGCACCCGCGCATGGTGTGGCTCGGCAATATCTCGTACGCGTTCTATCTGATCCAGTTCCCGGTGATGGTGCTGGTCACCCGGTTCCTGATCGGGGGGAGGCAATTCGGGTTCCTCGGGTGGGCCGGGTTCGCCGTGCTGGTGTTCGCGCTGTCGACGGCGGCCGCGGCCGCGCTCTACCACTGGGTCGATCTGCCGATCATGAACCGGTTCGCGGGACGGTCCGCGCCCGTCCCCGATCAGCGCACCGAATCGGAACCCGAGACACCGGTGAGTGTTTCGGCGCGCAGCGAGGTCGAACTCGAGGACGAACCGGCGGCGCGGCGAACCTGACCGGCTACCCGCTGACCCAGCCGCGTCCGATCGAGCGCAGCAGGGCCGGGTAGACGAGGGTGTAGCGGAACGGGAGGATGGCGGCCATGTAGAGCCTGCCGAAGAGGCCGTTGGGTTTGACCAGCACCGCCATCTGACCGTGGTAGCCGGTCCCGGAAGCGTCCGGGACCCAGCCGATGTGCATCGCGGCGTGCACGGTTCGGTTCGCCATCTCCGCCACCCACTCGGTGTCGGTCTCGTACACCGAGGTGAAGGGGACGGCGGTGAGGTCGGGGCCGCGGGGCCCGGCCAGCAGGTCGGCGGGCAGCCGATCGCGCAGGGTCGGTACCCGGACGCCGATTCCGGTGTCCGGATCGTCCCAGTGCAGCAGCGCCCCGAGTCGCCAGCGGATCGCGAACAGTGTTCGATACGCGGCGGAGGTTCGCTGTTCCTTCCCGTCCGACGCGAATTGCCTTACCAGGCGGGCCAGGTCGTCCCGGCCGCCGGGCGTCGGCAGTTGCCACACGTCCTCGACGGTGAAATCCGGGGCTATGGCATGGATTCGCCACGGCTGGGCGCGGTACTCCGATCGCCTGATTCTCATCGTCGGCCCGCCCGGACGGGTTTCGTGGTGCGGATCACCGGGGCTGGAAGCGGGGGTGTGTCGAGTGCGAGCATGGAGTGATGATCGAGGAGCCGCGGTCGTGGCGTCTTGAACGGAACGGCAGCACCGCCTTCGTCGCGGTGTGCGCCGAGTTCGCCTGCATCTCCCTCGACGCCGCCGCCGCTCCGAACTCCTACCGGCATCCGGCCTGGCAGCTCGTGCTCTCCACCGACGACCCGGTCTCGGTGACGGACGGGCGCCTCGTCACCACCACCGCGCCCGGCGTTCTGATTCCACCGGGTCTCGAGCGCGCGATCCGCTATCCGGCGGGGTTCCTCTCGCTGTGGGTCGATCCCTACCTGGTCGCGGTGGGCGGCGTCCCACGGGTCCACGCACTCGACCGGAACCAGGTCCGCGGAGTGGTCACCGCAACCGGACGTGACCTCGATCCGGAGCGGCTGGGCGCGGCGCTCGACCGGCTCGCGATCGCCGCCCCCGCCCCGGATCCCCGATTGCGGCGGGTGCTGCGGTTGCTGGACGAGGGATCGAGCGTGGACGATGCGGCCGTCCGCGTCGGGCTGTCACCGCGGCGGTTGCGGCAGCTCGCTGCCGCGACGCTCGGCGGTTCGCTGACAGCACTGCGGCGCTGGCATCGGCTGCGCGAGGCCGTACTGCAGTTTCCGCTCCGGCCCGCCGCGGAGATCGCGGCGCGTACCGGGTTCGCGGATCAAGCGCATCTGGTGCGGACGACGGTCGCGATGGGCGGGGTGACTCCGGGCCGGATGGCCGCGGTGCTCGGTGGCGCTACCGGCCTGGGCGCGCGCGAGGCAGAGAAGTAATCGCCGCCGGTCTTCAATCAGGTGTCATGTTGACCGCCCTGATACCGGGTATTCATTACCGATGGGCAGCATGATCAAGAAAGCAGCGCATCTGCAGTACACCGACCTGGGCGCCGCGGTCCGGCTGCGGCGTGACGAATCCGAGGTGGTCGGCGAGCTGGTCGGCTTCACCCTCGCCAGGGAGACCGACGTGGAGCTGGAACTGCACGTCGCCGTGCTCGACCCGGCCGACGTCACCGCCTGCATCGAACCGGACAGCTCCGTGGAGCTGCGCGGCGACCGCTACGAGGGCGACGACGCCGACCCGGAGGGCTGGAGCAACGCCGTCTGAACCATCGGTGATGCGGCCGGGACCCCGGCCGCATCACCGGGTTCAGGCCGCGGCGGGCTCCGCGGCCGGCTCGGCCGCTTCGACCGCTGACGCCCGCGGAATCGTGAAGGTGGCCAGCACACTGGCGATCGCGATCACGAAGCACCCCACGGTGTACCAGAGACTCCCGACGGGGTCGCCATTGTCGGTCACCCCGTCCACCGCGCCGAAGTAGTCCGGCAGCGCGGCCACCCACAGCACGGCCAGCACCACCAGGTAGACGATCGCGTACACCTGCACGAAGCGATTGCGGTCCCCGCGCACATCGGAGGTCCCGGCGCGCAGCGCCGACCACCGCTTCCACAGCAGCGCCACCGCCACCACCGACAGCACGGCCAGCTCCCCCGCGTACACGACACCGCGCACGGTGTCGCTGCCGATGCCGATCACCGTGGCGGGCAACGGAAGCACGAAGGTGCCGATCGAGGCGAGCAGCCCGATCACCACCGTCCGCCACACCAGCTGCACTCCGGTGAACGTCGTCCCGGCGTCCACGTGACGGCCGACGAAGAACTGCACGCACAGCGCCAGCGACATGGGCCACAGCGCGGCGAAGACGACCACGCTCGGCAGCGGAACCGCGTCGAAGAACGGCTGGTTGATCGGGTTGGCCAGCGACCACTCCCACCAGCGCAGCTGCGGGCCGATGTGGTCGAAGATCTCGTAGAAGGCGTGGTGCACGAAGCCGACGCAGACCGCGCCGAGCAGCACCCCGTACCGGCGGAACACCCCGAGCATCCGGACGATCTCGAAGGCGAGCGTTGCCATCAGCGGATAGATCGCGACGATGTAGAGCGGCAGCCGCCCCCACAGGAAATCGACGGTGAACACGTTGTGCGCGAACATGGTGTCGACGTGCTCTTCGATGCCGAACGCCGCCGGGAAGTACAGCGGCGGCTCGATCACGAACAGGTAGGCCGTCGCGCCGAACCAGAGCACCAGGTTGGTCGGGTCGCCGTGCCTGCGCAGCCGCAGGATCGCGTAGACCAGGGCGAGGACCGAGCCGAGCACGATGGTCAGCTCGAGGACCGGCAGCGTCCAGTTCTCCAGCGCGGCCGGGTTGCGGAACTCGACGAGCCCGCCCGCCTCGTCGCACGAGAAGCCGAGCCGCGTAGCGAGTTCGGCGAAGGTGGGGGCACAGGGGGAGCTCATCCGTTCACCACCAGCTGCTCGGTGTCCGCGGTGTACCAGCGGGTGCAGTCGTAGCCGGCGTCGTAGCGGGCGAACCACTCCCCCGCCAGCTCGGGCAGTGTCTCCTCCCCCGGGTCGTGGCCGGGCATCTGGCTGCGGAACACCCCGGCCAGCGCGGTGAGCTGCTCCCTGCGCGGCAGCCCGTCGAAGGCGCGCGGCATGGGGCCCTTGGTCAGATAGGGCGCGACCGAGCCGAGCACCCGCTGCTTGAAGCGGTGGGTGGCGAACATCGACAGCGAGTCGACCTTCCGCTGCGCGAGCGGAACGTGCTGGTTGAACCCGGCGCAGGCGATCCGGATCACCTTCATGACGTGCGCGAAGATCGACGGCGCCATCCGCATCCGGTAGAGCTCGTTCCCGACCAGCGCGTTGAACAGGATCAGCGCGGAGCTGCGGTGCTCGACCTCCTCGACGAAGTGCCAGAGGAACAGCGAGGCGACGCGGTCGTCGCCGGGGCGGAACAGGGTCGCCTCGTGGTCGAGCATGAGCTTGAAGACCGGGGTGAAGGTGGCCTCCAGGTCGGCGGTGTAGGCGAGCCGGTAGTCGGTGGAGGTGGCCTCGGTGAGCAGGTCGAACTCACCGATCACCGCGTCCAGGGTGTTCTGCAGCCCCGGGTACTGCTTGATCAGCGCCTTGACGTGCTGGCGGTGCGCGGTGGAGTGGTGCCCCTCCTGCCGCATGAACGCCACCGCCTCGGCCGCGACCTCCGGGTCGGTGAGCACCGGCTTGAGCTGCATGATCAGCTTCACGATCATCTTCTCGAAGCCGACCGCCAGGAACGAGACGGCATTGGACATGCTCGACCAGGCCGGGTTCTGCGGATTCCAGCAGAAGGGGACGTCGGCGGATTCGAAACCGAAATCCATCTTCCGCGGCTGTAACTGGGTCATACCTCGCCTCACGGGTCAGGGCTGTTTGCGTCACCATACACAAAAGCAAGCGACTGTATGATTGCTTTCGCGCTGGTAGTGTCCGACCGGTGGCGCGCAGACGCGGATGGGGCGGCAGTCCGCCGGCCGACGACGAGGAAGCGCAGCGCCGCATCGTCGCCGCCGCCGTCGAGCTGATCGGCGCGACCGGAGCGGCGATCAGCATCGCCCAGGTCGCCGAGGTGCTCGGCGTGATCCGGCAGACCGTGTACCGCTACTTCCCCACCGCCGAGGCGCTGATGACCGCCGCCGCGATCGCCTCCGTCGACGGCTTCCTGGACCGGCTGACCGCGCACGTCGCCGGGCTCGACGACCCGGCCGAGGCGATGACCGAGGCCGTGCTCTTCACCCTCGTCGAGGTGCGCCGCACTCCGCACCTGGGGCTGCTGCTCTCCAGCTCCTACTCCGGGCGCGACCCCGACAGCCTCACCTCCGAGCAGGCGCGGACCTTCGGCATGACCATGATCCGGCGGTTCGACGTGGACTGGGCGCGGCACGGGTACGACGAGGAGGCGCTGCACGAACTCGTCGAGTACGTGCTGCGGACCATGCAGTCGTTCTTCGTCTCCCCCGGGAATCCGCCGCGCGGCGAGGCGGAGTTGCGCGGTTACCTGCGGCGCTGGATGGGTTCGGCTGTCGCCGCACAGTCGAAGGTCGGATCGAAGTAGCACCTCGATCTCGGGCAGGGCCGTTATCACTGCTGCGGAGAGTTTGCCGGTCCGGACCGGGGGTAGATGCCGTCCGTCTCTGTGATCACGGCGAAAGGGCGAACCGGCATGGTGCGAATTCCTGGCGGGCAGCGGTGACCGAAGCCGTGCTGGCGCCGCCGCGGCGGCCCGGAGTGCCTGCGACGATCCGGGTGGCGTCGGTGCCCGCGTCGCACGTGTACGTGCGGCACCTGGCCGACCCCGACGAACCCGACGGCGTCCTCCGCCTGCCCGACCCGCCGCCGGCGGACGGGCGGACGGTGCCGGGCGGCTGGTGGCCCCCGCTCATGCTCGACCCGGCCTGGATCGACGAGAACCACACCGAATTCGACCTCATGCACGTCCATTTCGGCTTCGACGCCATCGAGCCCGCGGTGCTGCGCGAGGTCGTCGACCGGCTGCGCGCGCACGGCAAGCCGCTGGTCTACACCGTGCACGACCTGCGCAACCCGCACCACCCCGACCCCGGCGACCACCACGCCCAGCTCGACATCCTGATCGAGGCCGCCGACGTCCTCACCACCCTGACGCCCGGCGCCGCACGCGAGATCGAACGGCGCTGGGGGCGGCGCGCGCACGTGCTGCCGCACCCGCACGTGGTCGAGCCCGACCTGGTGCGCGCCGAGCGCCCGCCCGCGCCGCAGTTCAGCGTCGGGGTGCACGTGAAGAGCCTGCGCGCCAACATGGATCCGCTGCCGGTGCTGGAGACGCTGGCCGGGGTGATCACCGAGATCCCCGATGCGGTGCTGCGGATCAACCTGCACGACGAGCTGTTCGACCCGGACAACCACTGGTACAACCCGCGCACCGGTGCGGCGGTGCTCGACTTCCAGCGCCGCCCGCAGGTGCAGGTGGAGGTGCACGAGTACTTCTCCGACGCCCAGCTGTGGCGGTACCTGTCGTCGCTGTCGGCGTCGGTGCTGCCCTACCGCTTCGGCACGCACTCGGGCTGGCTGGAGGCCTGCTACGACCTCGGCACCGCGGTGATCGCCCCGGACTGCGGCCACTACCGCGACCAACGCCCCTGCTACAGCTACGGATTCGGCGAGAACGGCCTGGACGCCGCCGCGCTGCGGCGCGCGGTGCTCGAGGCGAACGCCAGGCCGCTGCCGCGCGCGACCTGGCCGCGCAGGCACAGCGAGCGCCGCGCACTGGCCACGGCGCACCGCCGCCTCTACGAGCAGGCGCTGTCGTGACCGCGGGGCTGCGGGTCGCGCTCATCGCCTCCAGCAGGCACCCGATCGCCCAGCCCTTCGCGGGCGGGCTGGAGGCGCACGTGTGGCACCTGGCCCGCGCACTGCGCACCCGCGGCCACGCGGTGACCCTGTTCGCCGCCGCGGGCAGCGACCCCGCCCTCGAGGCGGCGACGGTCACCGAACCGGCCTTCACCCCGAGCCCGCTCGCCGCCGCCGACCCCTCGTCCGCGCCGATCGAGTTCCTGGTCGACCACCACGCCTACCTCAGCCTCATGCTGCGACTGCAGCGCACGGGCGCAACGGATTTCGACGTGGTGCACAACCACAGCCTGCACTACCTGCCGGTGGCGATGGCCGCTGGTGTGACGGTACCGATGCTGACCACCCTGCACACCCCGCCGACGCCGTGGCTGGAGTCCGCGGTCGCGGTCGCCGGGGCGGGCGGGTCGGCGTTCGCCGCGGTGAGCGCGCACACCGCGCGGTCGTGGCGGCCGCTGCTCGGGGAGATCGCGGTGATCGGCAACGGGGTCGACGGCGGGCGCTGGCCGGTCGGGCCCGGCGGCGCCGATCTGGTGTGGACCGGGCGGATCACCCCGGAGAAGGGCACGCACCTGGCGATCGAAGCCGCCGCGGCGGCCGGGCGCAGGCTGCACCTGGCCGGGCCCGTGAGCGACGGCGGCTACTTCGCGCGGGCGGTCGCGCCGCGGCTGGGGCCGGAGGTCGTCTACCACGGGCATCTGCACCAGGTGGAGCTGGCCGAGCTGGTCGGCTCGAGCGCGGCCGCGCTGGTCACCCCCTGCTGGGACGAGCCGTACGGGCTGGTCGTGGCCGAGGCGCTGGCCTGCGGGACGCCCGTGGTCGCCTTCGCGCGCGGCGGGATTCCGGAGATCCTCGATTCGGGCTCGGGCGTCCTGGTCGCGCCCGGCGACATTGCTGCCATGGCGGCCGCCGTCGACCGAGCTGCCGCACTGCCACGTGCGGGTGTCAGGCAGCGCGCGGAGACGCACTGCGCCCAATCCGGGATGATCGAGGCATATCTGCGCAGCTACGAGCAGTTGATCGGCCGCCACGCCGAGGTGGCGGCGTGATCGGCTATTACGTGCACCACCACGGCTCCGGCCACCTGCACCGGGCCCGCGCCATCGCCGCCGAACTCGGCGCGCCGGTGACCGTGCTGACCTCCCTGCCCGACCCGGGCACCGGCTTCGCCGACACCGTGCTCCTGCCCCGCGACGACAGCGGCACCGACCCGGTCGGCACCGACGCCGGCGGCGCGCTGCACTGGGTGCCGCGCGGTGACCGGGGGCTCGCCGATCGGATGGCGGCGATCGCGGCGTGGATCGCGGCGGTGCGGCCGTCGGCGATGGTCGTCGACGTCTCGGTGGAGGTCGCGCTGCTGGCGCGGCTGCACGGGGTCCCGGTGGCGACCATGGTGCTTCCGGGCGAGCGCGTGGACGACCCGCACCGGCTGGTGCACCGCATCGCCGACCGGGTCATCGCGGCCTGGCCGCGCGAACTGAACGACCCGCCCTACCTGCGCGCCGACGACGTCCGCTTCGTCGGCGGCATCAGCCGTTTCGCCGGGCGGCCGCGCGTACCGGATCCGCAGGCTCCCGATGTCCTGGTGCTGGCCGGAGCAGGCGGCGCGGACTTCGCCGCCGAGACCGTGTCGGATCTGGCCGTGCGGCACGGGGATCGACGCTGGCGCCACCTCGGCCCCGGCTCCTGGGTGGACGATCCGTGGCCGCTGCTGTGCGGGGCCGGGGTCGTGGTCGCGCACTGCGGGCAGGGCGCGGTCGCCGACATCGCCGCTGCCGGGGCGCGCGCGGTGCTGATCCCCGCCGCGCGCCCGTTCGGCGAGCAGCACGCCACCGCCGCCGCCATCGACGCCGCCGGACTCGCGGTGGTCGCCGATCGGTGGCCCGCCCCCGAGGAGTGGCCGGACCTGCTCGATCGCGCGGCGGAGCTCGAGCCCGGCCGCTGGGCCGGGTGGCGCACGACCGGCGCCGCCGCCAGGGCCGCGGCCGCGATCGAGGAGCTCACCGGCCGACGCGAACGGCGGGCCTCGTGAGAACCGCGGTCATCACCCTGTGCGGCGGACGGCTGCCGCACCTGCGCAATCAGCTGCGCGGCATCGAACTCGGCACCCTGCGCCCCGACATCCACGTCGTGGTGGCGCTCGGCGATCCGGCCGTCACCGCCGCACTCGCCGACCACCCGGCGCACGTGGTCGAATTCGACTGCGCCGCTCCGCTTCCCCTCGCCGCGGCCCGCAATCTCGGCGCGAAGGCCGCGCTGGCAGCAGGCGCCGAGCTGCTCGTCTTCCTCGATGTCGACTGCGTCCCCGGCCCGGACTTGCTCGCCCGCTACCGCGAACTGGCCGCCTCCGGCGAGCAGGCGCTGTGGTGCGGGCCGGTCACCTACCTGCCCCCGCCCCCGCCGGGCGGCTACGACCTCGAGCGGCTCGCCGCCCGGCGCGCCCCGCACCCGGTCCGCCCCGACCCCGGCCCCGGCGCGGTCCTGCGCGACGGCGACCACGACCTCTTCTGGTCCCTGTCCTTCGCCCTCACCGCCTGCACCTGGCGTGCCGTCGGCGGTTTCCACCCCGGCTACCGCGGCTACGGCGGCGAGGACACCGACTTCGGCGCCAAGGCCGCCGCGACCGGGGTTCCGCTGCACTGGGCGGGCGGCGCGGACGCCTACCACCAGCACCACCCGGTCTCCGACCCGCCGATCGAGCACCTCGCCGACATCCTCGCCAACGCCGCCCGCTTCCACAGCCGCTGGGGCCGCTGGCCCATGACCGGCTGGCTACAAGCCTTCGCCGACGCCGGGCTGGCCGAGTACGACCCCGCCCGCGACACCTGGACCCGCGTGCGCCTCGAGCTCGCGGGTACGGACTGATCACACCCGGACGAGCTCGCCCGAGCGCACCCCCGCCAGATCGTCGGCCAGCGCCGCCACCGTCTCCGCCGCGCACACCCGGTTGTCCCCCACCCCGCCGACCGGGCCGCGCTTGGCCCAGCCGGTGACGTAGAGCCGGTCGACCACCGCACCGCTCCCGGGATCGACGACCCGCCCCGCCCGGTGCGCGACCGTCCCCCGCTCGCTGAGCGGGACCCCGCGGATCGGCGTCACCTGGAACCCCGCCGCGCTGACCACCGAGTTCGCGCCGAAGGTGCGTCCGGCGCTGGTCGAGACCCGCAGGCTGCGCCCGTCGGCGATCTCCAGCCCGGTGGCCTCGCTGCCGAAGGAGAAGACCACCCGGGTGCGGCCGCGCACGGGCGGCTCGGCGATATCGATCGCGGGCAGCCCGCTGATATCGCGGACCACCGGGTTCGGGGCCGCGCGCGGCGCCAGCCCGGCGCCGTCGCGGACGAGATCCACGTTCTGCAGCCGCGCCAGCTCGAGGAAGACCGACGGCGTGAAGGCGACCCGGTCGGTGCGGGAGAGCACCAGGATCTGTTCGACCGGGCGGCCGCCCGGATTCACCTCGTCGCGGGTGACGATGTGCCGGACCAGGTCCATCGCGACATTCCCGCCCCCCACCACCAGGCAGACCGGCCCGAGGTCACCGGCCCCGGCGGGGGCGGGCAGCCCGGCGTTGTCGGCGGCGATGATGTCGATGGCGTGGTGGAAGCCGGGGATGCGGCGGTGGTTGTCGTGGCCGAGCGTGCGCGGGCGGGTCGCGCCGCAGGCGAGCACGACGGCGTCGAACTCCCGGCGCAGCTCGTCCACCGCGATGTCGACGCCGATCTCGGTGCCGAGCAGCACGGTCACCCGGTCGTCGCCGAACGGCTTGCCGAACAGCGCGATCATGTCGCGCACCCGGCTGTCGGCGTGTGAGACGCCGCGGCGCAGCAGCCCGCCGATCTCGTCGTGTTTCTCGAACACCGTGATCCGCGCCGAACCGGAGCGCTGCAGGATCTCGCGCACGGTGTAGAGCGCGGCCGGACCAGCCCCGACCACCGCGATGCGCAGCGGAGCGGCCAGCGCCCGGTGCCCGGTGTCCCGCGGGGCCGGCACCCGCGGGGCGCGCGCCCGGCCACGGAAGAACTCCTCGTTGATCCGCGCGAACGGCAGCTCGGTGCTGGTCAGGTCGAACTCGGACTTGATCGCCGAGGCCGGGCAGGCCTCGACGCAGGCCGTGCAGTCGATGCAGGTGCGCGGGTCGATGTGCAGGGTCGCGGCCGTCCCGAAGCCGGGCTCGCCCGGCGCGGGGTGGATACAGTTCTGCGGGCACACCTTGACGCACGAGGCGTCCTTGCAGCAGTGGCCGAGGATCACATGGGTCACGCCTTGTCCCTCACAGCAGGTTCGACTTCCGGTAGATCCAACGGGAGCCGCGGTCGAGCAGTTCTTCGCGGCTCAGGAAATCCATCAGCGGCTCGGCCGCGCGGCGGAACATCATCCGGTGGTGCTCGTTGCCGTCGATGGCGCGCCGGACGGACCGCCAGTCCAGCCCGAGGTCCTCGTAGACCCGCCGGTTGATCAGGCTCTTGCCGATCACGTGGGTGCCGATCGCGATGATCAGCGCGCAGACCCGGCGGCGCAGCCGCGAACGCCCGGCCAGCTGGTCGCGGATATTGCGCCGCGCGAACTGCATGTGCCTCGACTCCTCCACCACGTGGATGTAGGAGGTCTGGCGCACCGCGGCGGCCACCTCGGGATCGGCCATCCAGTCCCGCTGCATGACGTCGAAGATCTCCTCGCCCGCCAGCACCAGCCCGTAGACCGCCTCGCGCCAGGCGACGTAGCGGAACAGCCAGCCGAAGACGGTGAAGGAGAAGTCCCTGCGGTGGAAGCGCGCCCCGATCCCGGCCACCGCGTTCACGAACATCAGCGAGTGCATGTTCTCGTCGGCGCACTCGTGCAGCAGGAAGCGGGTGTCCGGGCGCGCCGGGTCGGCATCGACGTGCCTGCGCAGCAGCGCCGATTGCAGCAGCAGCTCCAGCCAGATCGCGATCCCGAGGTACTGGGCCACCTCCGCCCTGGTCAGCAGCACCTGCTGCGCCGGCGGGAGCGCCCGCCAGGCCGCCGTGTCGTACAGCGGCGACCAGCGCGGCGACATGCCGTGCGAGCGGTCGTCGTGCTTGGCGTCGGCGAAGATCGCCGGGTCGCGGGCGTCGAAGGACAGCCGCGCTGCCGAGGACAGCAGATCTTCGAACAGGGCATCGCTGTCCGCAGACGTCATCGTCACTCCTTCGGTCGGGCGGGATCGATCCGAGGTCCCACAACATTCGGAGCGCGGACCGCCGGGGACGGCTATCGGCGCAGCGCGGTGTCCCCCGCTGTGCGACCGGTCGGATTCCCGGCCCCGAGCAGACCTCCGGCCGCCGTTAGCCACCGATTCACTCGTGGACCGGTCGGTTGCGATCCCGTTGCGATCATCACGTTTCGCCGTCCGAGGGTGCGCGAGAGGAGTAGATATGGCAGGCTGTTCATCGAGCACAGGGTTGTCGCAGCGATTTCCCGGCTCTCAACAGAAAGCAACACAAAGTAAATGACGCAAGGCAGTGTGAAGTGGTTCAACGGCGAAAAGGGCTTCGGTTTCATCGCGCAAGACGGTGGCGGCCCTGACGTGTTCGTCCACTACTCCGCGATTTCCGGCTCCGGGTTCAAGTCCCTGGACGAGGGGCAGCGTGTCGAGTTCGAGATCGAGCAGGGCCAGAAGGGCCCGCAGGCTCAGAGCGTCCGCGCCATCTGAGACCAGTTAGAACCCGAAACCCGCGCCTTGGCGCGGGTTTCGTGCTTTCCGGGGGAAGATCGTCCGGTTCGGAACAACCCCGCAGCTACCGCGCCCGGGGCGCCGCACAGCCGTCACGGAGCCGGGTGCCGCAGTCCTTGCAGCAGAACCCGCCAACATTGTGCCGCGACCGATGGACGTAACGCCGGAGCGGTCTTCGCGAGCAGCGCGGCCGCCATCGCCACGGCGAGGAACAGCTGGTCGGTGGTGGTGTCGGCATGGATGGTGCCGCGCGTCTCCGGGGCGGAGAGCTTGGCGACGAGTAGCGCCGAGAGCCGGTCACCGATCGCCGACAGGCCGGGATCGGCGTCCGCCGAGGCGTAGACGGGCCCCGGGGTGAGGTTGGAGATCAGGGCCGCCGAGACCGGAAGTTGCCCGATGATCAGCTCCAGGATGTCGTCCAGCGTGGAATCGGAGCGCGAACCCAGCTCTTCCACCTCCGCGATGTAATCGCCGAACACCGCCATGGTGAGGCTCTCCCTGGTGGGAAAATGCCGGTAGAGGCTGCCGGATCCGACCTGCGCGGTGCGCGCGATCTTCGCCAGGGAGGCGTCGATCCCGTCCTCGGTGAGGACGGTCCTGGCGGCGGCGAGGATCGCCGCGCGGTTGTGGGCGGCGGCTGCTGGCCCCCTATTGACACGTGGTTGTGACGGCACGCACACTACCCTAGCAACCGGAGACCCCTCTCCGGTTTGGGTGCCTCGGCTCTCGGCCGATCGGCGACCTCAACCTCGAGGAGTGGATCGACCACGCGTGGACATCGATCGTTGGGCCGTGCCACCGTCGCGCTCGGCACGTTCGCCGCCGCGGTCTGCGCGTACACGGCGGGTGCGCAGGCCGCACCCGAGCAGCCGTCGGTGTATGTGGCGCTGGGTGATTCGTTCGCCGCGGGGACCGCGCTGCCGCCCCTGGTGAGTCCCGCGCCGCCGATGTGTCTGCGTTCGATGGTGAACTACCCGCACCTGGTCGCCGCCGCGCTCGGCGTCACCGAATTCCGCGACGTCACCTGCAGCGGCGCGGTACTGGCCGATCTGGCCGGCCGCCAGACCGATATGGACGGCTCCCCGATCGCCCCGCAGTACGACGCGCTGTCGGCCGACACCACGCTGGTCACGGTCGGCATCGGCGGCAACGACATCGGCTTGGTCGGCCTCGGCCTCGGGTGCGTCAACGCCCTACCGGAACCGAACGGGCATTCGTGCGCGGCGGCGAATACCGCGGGCGGAAGGGATCGGATCGGCGAGAACATCGTGGCATTCGCGCCCGGATACGCCGCCATGATCGAGCAGATCCGGCTGCGCGCGCCGCTGGCGCGGATTCTGCTCGTCGGCTACCCGACCGGAATTCGGAACGGCGGGTGCCCGGGGCGTCAGCCGGTCCGGGCCGCCGACGCGACCTACCTGCAGGCGAAGATCGATCAACTCAGCGCGGCGATGCGGGCGCAGGCGATCGCCAGCGGCACGACCTACGTCGATACCGCGACGTCGTCGGCCGCGCACGATGCCTGCGCCGAGCCGGGGCAGGCCTGGATGGTCGGCGCGATTCCGACCGACCCGGGCGCGATCGCCTCGCTGCACCCGAATGCCGCCGGCCACCGAAACAGCGCCGAGCAGGTCCTGACCGCGCTGGCCGCCCGATAATGATCGCCGAATCCTTCGACCACGGCTGGTCGATGTACCTCCACGGCGATCAGCGAGTCGGCGCACCCGCGGAGCGGATGGCGTCCACGACGGCGGCGGCGACGCCGCGGTGCCCGGCGAAGGTCGGGTGGTAGGGCAGCATGGTGTCGCCGCCGATGACGGGGTCGAACCAGCGGGTGGCGGCGGCCGAGCACATGCCGTGGCCGATCGAGGCCGCGCGGGTGTCGATGTAGGTGGCGCCGTGCGCGGCGGCTTCCCTGGCGACGACGGCGTTGAGCCGGTCGAACTTGGACTGGATGTAGGCGGCGTCGTCGGCGAGCAGCCCGATCATGGCCGGGCAGGTGCCCGGGTCGAAGTAGGTGGGCCAGCCGTCGACGAAGATCGTGGCTTTCGGGGAACGCCGCTCGATCTCGTCCAGTGCTGCCGCGTAGCCGGGGGCGATGGCGTCGATGGCGGCGTCCCACGCCGGATCGGCGGCGGTCGCACAGCTGCCGGTGACGGCGGCGGTGTGGCAGCTGCCGATGATGAACTTCGTCATCTCGGCGTCGTTGGCGCCGATGTGCAGCGTGACGAATTCGGTGTCGGGGCCGAGCGCCTCGAACTGCGGCGCGACCGTCCCGGACTGTCGTCCGGTCAGGTCGCGGAGCTTCGCCGAGCTGCACGTCCGGTCGTCGACGGTGACGCCGAGCGCCTGCGCGACCAGGGCTGGGGCGTTCACCGTCGAGCGTGCGCAGAGCAGCGGCGCCGCCGGGTCGATGTTCAGCACGCCGGTGGTGGCCGCGCCGGAGTCGCCGAGCGCGACGTAGCGGGCGCCCTGCGGCTCGGCGTTGGCGGTGGGCAGCGCGATCAGCGCGAGTGCGGCCGCCGCTGCGGCGACTCGACCGAGCCGGCGAATCATCGGAGTTCCTCTCCTCGAACAGGTTCGGCGCTACCCGCCGGTGCCGGGGTACGCGCCGTTCGCCCGGTGATCAGGAAGCCGAAGGCGGTGGCCAGGATGTACATGAGCACCGAGTAGACGGCGCTGGGGATCGCGACCTCGGTGCTGTCGAGCACGCTGAGCGCGATGGTGAGCGCGACGGTCGTGTTGTGGATACCGATCTCCATCGAGCACGCGATCGCCTGCGGCTGCCCGAGCCGCAGCAGCCGGGCGCCTGCGTAGCCGAGGGTGAGGCTGGCCAGGCAGAACAGCCCGGTCACGACGCCGACCTGCTCGGCGTAGTCGACAACGTTCTCGCGCTCGCTCAGCAGGGCGCCGATCGAGACCAGGACCAGCACCACGATCGAGAAGACGCGCACCGGGCGATCGGCCCGGACGGCGAATTGCTCCCGGCGGCTGCGGACCAGCATGCCGATCGCCACCGGAATCACCACGATGGCGATGACCTGCACGACTTTCGCGAACTGCAATCCGAGCTCGCCCTCGGCGTCGAAATGGGTGATGGCGAGATTGGTGATGACCGGAATGGTCACCGCGGCCAGCACCGAATTGATCGCGGTCAGGGTGATATTGAGCGCGACGTCGCCGCGGAAGAGGTGGCTGAACAGGGTCGCCGTCGTCCCGCCCGGCGAGGCGGCCAGCAGCATCACGCCGACCGCGAGCAGGGGGTCGAGGTCGAACGCGGTGACGAGCCCGAAGGCGATCAGGGGCAACACCAGAATTTGCAGGACGAGTGCGACGGCGACCGCCTTCGGGCTCCGCGCCACCCGCCGGAAATCGGCCACGGTCAGGGTCAGCCCGAGGCCGAACATGATGATGGCGAGGGCGATCGGCAGGCCGACCGTGATGAGAGCGGAATTGTTCATTTATCGGTGCCGATCGGTTTGCCGAAGAAGGAGGCGAAGGTCTCGCCGAAGTTCTCGGCGAGCGCCCGGGTGCCATCGGGGTCGAGGGCGAGCCAGCCGACGTCGGCGGTGGTGCAGCCCCGCTGGGCCGGGACGCCGTCGAGCCGGTCGCGCAGCCAGAGCATGGCCGGGCCGACGCCGGAGATCTCGGTGGCGATGTGCTCGGCGAAGTGCTCACGCGTGTACTGCACGCTGGCGGCCGGGTCCTGGCAGTAGGTGTCCACGAGGGTGTCGACCGGGCCGACGGGGATCAGCTCGTCGGGGTTGCCCTGCCAGATGTACATGGGCATGTCCGGCACGGCCTTGCCCATCCGGGTCTGCTCGAGCACCTTGCGCACCGCGGGATCGTCGAAGGGGTCGCCGTCGGCGTGCAGGAAGCCGATGATGTTGAGGAAGGGAGCCAGCGCGGTGTTCCACTGCACGCACAGCCCGCCCTTCACGGTGGCCAGGGCCTTGCCGAGCGGGTCGAGGCGGCGGTCCAGCAACGCGGCGAAGTCGGGGTATTCGCGGGCCAGGCCGATGACCGCGGACAGGATCATGCCCGACCACAGGCCGTTGTTGCCGTTGAGCAGCGTGGGGCCGAGGTCGGCCGGGACCCCGCCCTCGGCGGCGCCGACGATGTTCAGCTCGGGCGCGTAGCTCTGCTTCAGCTCGGCGGCGTGACCGGTGGCGATCGCGCCGCCGGAGTAGCCGTACATGCCGATGCGGGCGTCGGGCGCGACCCGCAGGGGTTCGAAGGCGCGGGCGGCGCGGATGCCGTCGAGGGTGATCCGCCCGGCCAGCGGCCCGGCGGCGTACGCTTCCTTCGGACCGTGGTGGTCGGGGATGACCACGGCCCACCCCTGCTGCAGCGCGCCCTGGGCGAGCATGAATTCGAGCGGGGCCACGATCTGGCCGAGCGCGGCACCGGCGGACCACTGCTGCACGGCGTAGGAGGGCGAGCAGTAGGCGGCCAGGGAATCCACGGCGATCTGCACCGAGAGCATCTTGTCCGGGGCGGAGCCGCGCGGTTTCAGGACGGTCGCCACGGCCGGGATCGCTTCGTCACGACTGTCATTGGAGCGGAAGGAGACCTGCCACGCATCGACATTGAGCGGGATCAGCCCGAAATTGGCCGCGTTGACGAGCCTGGCCGCCAGGATCTGCCCCGGCGCCGCCGCGGCGACGAGATCAGCGGGCGGGCGGTAGAAGCCCGGGTCCAGTTCCGGCGGGACCGGTACGGCCGCGGCGGATTGCACCGGGACCTGCACGGCCGCGGGCGCGGCGGGTTCGGCGTGCGCGAGCGTCGCCGATACGGTCAGCACCCCCACCGTCAGCGCCCCGCACATCGCGACGATCCGACGACCACGGTGTCCTCGGCTCTGCATCGTTCACTCCTCAGGCTATTGTGATACCGAGCGGGATCACATTTGCTGGGAGCTACGATCGCATAGACGTGACCCGGATCGCAATGCCGAGAATTCCTCCGCTGCCGCAGCGGCCTCAGGGCGTGACGATGGCGAAATCCGGATCGGGGGTGTCGAGCAGGCCGAAGAGGCGCTGCAGGACCGCGGGGTCGCCGGAGTGCGAGATTCCGTCGAGCCCCTTGCCCGCGAGGATGCCGAGCAGCTGCGGCTTGGTGAGTTCGAGCGTGAGATCGACCTCGGCCTTGGAGCGCGGCGCGGGGGTCTGGATCAGGACACCGTTGGAGAGGGTGAGCCGGACGACGGAGTCCAGGTCGGTGAAGTGCCATTCGATCCGGAGGGAGTCGGCGGCGGCGCGCGGCCCGTTCACCCGGATCGCGATCGTGTCGAAGAGCTGTTCCACCGAGAGCGCCGCCGCCATCCCCCCGCCTAGATCGAGGGTGGTCGGCTGGACTCCGTTCCGCAGTTCGCGCGCGCCGGTGAGGTAGAAGCAGCGCCAGGTGGCGTTCTCCGCGCCGAAGCCGAGCCCGCGGTAGGTGTCGGCGAGGGCGGTCTTCGCGGCCTCGTTGCCCGGTTCGGCGAAGACCGCGTGGGTGAGCAGCTCGGCGGCGAAGCGCGGGTCACCCGCGGCGGCGTAGGCGCGGCCCTTCTCGATGACCGCGTCGATGCCGCCGATCGCCTCGACGTAGCGGGCGGCCTTCGCTTCGCGCGGATGCTCCCAGAGCGAGGTCGGGTTGCCGTCGAACCAGCCGAGGTAGCGCTGGTAGATGGCTTTCACGTTGTGGCTGACCGAGCCGTAGTAGCCGCGGAGGCTCCAGCCTGCGGCGAGCGCGGGCGACAGCTCGAACGTCTCGGCGATCTCGGGGCCGTTGAGCCCGGCGTTCATCAGGCGCAGCGTCTGGTCGTGCAGGTACATGTACAGGTCGCGCTGCAGCGACAGGAAGGACACGATGTTGTCGGCCTCCCAGGTGGGCCAGTGGTGCGAGGCGAAGGCGACGTCGGAGTCGATGGCGAACATCTCGATCGCCTCGTCGATGTAGCGCGACCAGACGCGCGGGTCGCGGACCTGCGCCCCGCGCAGCGTCAGCAGGTTGTGCAGGTTGTGGGTGGCGTTCTCGGCCAGGCAGAGCGCGCGGTGGTCGGGGAAGTAGAAGTTCATCTCGGCGGGCGCCTCGGTGCCCGGGGTCAGCTGGAAGACGATCGGGACGCCGTCGACGGTCTCCCGCTGGCCGGTGTGGGTGATGTCGAGGCTGGGGGCGATCAGGCCGACGGTGCCGCTCGAGGTCTGGATGCCGAGCCCGGTGCTGCACTGCCCCTCCGGCCCCGGGGTCATTCCGCGGCCGTACATGTAGGTGCTGCGCCGCGTCATCGCCACGCCGGCGTAGACGTTCTCCGACACCACCTCGGCCATGAAGCCATCGGGCGCGAGGATCGGCACGTCGCCGCGCCCGTCCGGCAGGACGCCGTCGACGCCGCCGAAGTGGTCGACGTGGGAGTGGGTGTAGACGACACCGGTAACGGGACGTTCGCCGCGGTGCTCGCGGTAGACCCGCAATCCCGCGGCGGCGCACTCGGCCGAGATCAGCGGGTCGATCACGATGATGCCGGTGTCGCCCTCCACGATCGTCATGTTCGACAGGTCGAAGCCGCGGATCTGGTAGATCCCGTCGGTCACCTCGTACAGGCCGTGCTTCACGCACAGCTGCGCCTGGCGGAACAGGCTCGGGTCGACGGTCTCCGGGCAGTCCCCGTCGAGGAAGTCGTAGCCGGAGGTGTCGAAGACGACCGCGCCCGCGGCATCGGTGATCCGCATCGGCGTCAGGGTCGCGATGAAGCCGCGATCGGCGTTGTCGAAGTCGGTGCGGTCGTCGAAGTCCAATGCCATGGTGAAGTCAGCTCCCTCGGCTCGATCCGGTCCGTGCCCCGATGCTCGGCCCGCTCGACGCCGGGCACCTCACCCGAATGGGGTGATATCCGGTCGCTCGGAGCGCCTTATTCGGGACGATCGTCGCGGCGTCCGGGCAGCTCGGCGGCGAGCGCCTCGTCGACGGTGGCATAGACCGGGATCCGCACGCCCTGTTCGGAGAGCCGGCGCAGCACGTCACGGGCCTGGCCGACGTCGCGGGCCAGCCGCAGGGTGACGCCGTCGCCGGCGAGCGCGGTGGCGAGCCGGGCGAGCACGCCCGCCGCGGTGACGTCGACGAAGGGCGAGGTCTCGGCGTCGAGCACGACCAGGCGGGTGTGCTCGGTGACCAGGGCGCGGATGTGGTCGGCGACCCAGTCGGCGTTGGCGAAGAACAGCCCGGCCTCCACCCGCACGACCACGGTGTCGTCGTCGGGGGCGGGCAGCTCGGGATGGCGGGCGCGGTCGACCCACAGACCGTCGTGGCCGGTCAGGGCGGCGACGTGCGGGCGGGAGGCACGGTAGAGCAGCAGTAGCACCGAGACCCCGATGCCGATCAGCAGGCCGGGAAGGGTGTCGAAGACGAGCACTCCGGCGAGAGCGGCGATGGCGGCGAGGAAGTCCACCCGGGCGGCGGGGCCGTAGAGCGCGCCGAGGCGCCGGGTCCAGACGCGGTAGAGCCGGGCGAGCGCGGGCAGGTCGATCAGCTCGAGCACGGCGGCGATGACGACCGCGGCGAGCGTGGCCTCGGGCAGGTTCTCGAACAGCCCCGTGAGCAGCAACAGCGTGAGCACGGCGAGCGCGGCGACGACCAGGCCGGAGACCTGGCTGCGCGCGCCCGCCGCACCGTTGACGGCGGTCTTGGAGAGGCTGCCGTTGACCACCATTCCCGCGCAGAGCCCGGCGCCGAGGTTGGCCGTTCCCAGCCCGGCCAGCTCGCGGTCCGGGTCGATCCGGTCGCCGGTGCGGGCGGCGTAGGTCCTGGCCGCGCCGAGCCCCTCGGCGAACCCGATCAGGACGACGCCGACCGCGGGGCCGAGCAGGTCGAGGTAGTCGTCGAGGGACAATCCGGCGGGCAGGCCGGGGCGCGGCAGACCGGGATCGATGTGCCCGACCACCTCGACCCCGCGATCAGGCAGATCCAGCCAGGTCGCGGCCGCGATTCCGGCGAGCACGACCAGCAGCGATCCCGGCACGCGCGGCAGCAGGCGGCGCAGCAGCAGGACCGCGGCCAGGCTCAGCCCGCCGAGCGCGGCGGTGGTGCCGTGCACGGCACCGAGATCGCCGAGCACCGCCCAGGTCTTGGCGAAGAAGTTGCCGTGCCCGCCGGCGACGCCGAGCAGCGCGGGCACCTGGCCGATCAGGATGGTCAGCGCCAGTCCGACGATGAACCCCTTCAGCACCGGCTCGGAGATGAACGCGGCGACGAAGCCCAGCCGCGCCAGCCCGGCGGCCAGGGCGACCGCTCCGGTGGCCAGCGCCAGAGCGGTGGTGAGCGCCAGGTAGCGGCCGGGGTCACCGGCCGCGATCGGGGCCACGATCGCGGCCGAGAGCGCCGCGGTGGCCGACATCGGCCCGACGACCAGCTGCCGCGAGGAGCCGAACGCCGCGTACAGCACCAGCGCGGGCACCGCGGCGTACAACCCGACGACCGGGTCGACGCCGGCGATTCCGGCGTACGCCAGCGCCTCCGGCACCAGCACCGCCCACACCGTGATCCCGGCGACGACGTCCGGCCGGATCCCGTCGCGGCGATACCCGGCCAGCGAGGCGAACACCGGCCACCGGCCGTCGCTCACAGCACCTCCAGGCCCTTCCCGATCACCGAGGCCCCCATCAGCGCCAGCACGATCGCCATGACCAGGTGGTTGTTGCCGGACAGCCACCGCTGCGCGGCGGCCAGCGGCGCCCGCAGCCGCTCGGCGGCCAGGCGGTAGCCGATGACCGGCACCAGCACCGTGGTCGCGGCGAGCACGACGAAGATCGCGCCCGCGGCCACCGCGGCGCCGACGGAGAGCTCGGCGGTGCCGAGCTGCAGCCCCGCCGAGACGCACAGCAGCAGGTTCTTCGGGTTCACCGCCGCCAGCACGAAGCCGAGCCCGGCCGCCTTGCCAAGGGTGAAGGAGTCGATGGCCTGCATCCACTTCGGGGTCGAGTGGTCGCCGCGGGCCCGGAGCTGCCTGACGGCCAGCCCCACCAGCAGCACCCCGAGTGCGATCTTGACCCAGCCGACGGTCGGTGACGGCCCGGAGCCGTCGCCGGTGTGGATCGCCCCGGCCGCGGCCGCCACCACCGCGAGCACCGCCGTGATGCCGATGACCCAGCCCGCCGCGAAACCGGCGCTGGTCGCCCCGGCATTGCGCGACATCAGCATCAGCACCACCGCGACGATCGGGATCGGCGAGATCGCGACCCCGACCGCCAGCGGCAGCAGCTGCCCCACCGCGCTCAGCACGGCGGGGGCCGGTCCGCGCTCATCGACGGCCCGGCTGCCAGGTGGTGACGCCCCAGATCACCACCACGTTCAGGGCGATCATCGCCACCGCCCACCACGGGTACCAGGGCAGCCACAGGAAGTTCCCGACGATCGAGGCGGCCGCGATCACGATCGCGACGAACCGCGCCCACCCCGCGCCACCGACCAGCCCGAGCGAGGCGATCACCAGCAGCACGCCGAGCACGATGTGCACCCAGCCCCACTCGGTGAGGTCCCAGCCGTACACGTAATCCGGGCCGGGGACGAAGATCTCGTCGCGCCCCACCGCGGAGATGCCTTCGAGGAGCGAGAGCGCTCCCACGGTGAGCAGCAGCAGCGAGGCCGCGATCGAGGTGCCCGCCGCCACCTCCTGCCGCAGCCGGTGATCGGTTTCAACGCTCGTGCTCGTCATGTGCTGACACCTCTCAGGCGGCGAAGACCTCGCGCAGCTTGGCTTCCTGCTCGTGCGACAGGTTGGTGGAGAGCAGCTCGGCCTGCTGACCGGCGAATCGCTCGTGCACCCGGTCCAGGGTGGCGTCGGAGGTCAGCACGAACAGCGCCGAGGTGCCGGGGGTGATCTTCTCCTTCGCCCTGGCGATGAAGCCGTCGTCGATCCCGACATCGGCCAGCGACCCGGTCAGCGCGCCGATCCCGGCCCCCACCGCCGCCCCGAGCAGCGGGACGAAGAACAGCAGCCCGAACAGCAGCCCCCAGAACGCGCCGCCGAGCGCTCCCGCGCCGGTGAGCGAATGCAGCTGCTGGGTCTTGGGCTTCTTCGCCCCCTCCGGCCACTTCACGATCGCCCCGTCGTGCACCGCGATCAGCTTCTCGCGCTGCAACTCCTCCAGCGTCCCGATCGCCTGATCGGCGCCGTCGGCCGAGGGGAACTTCCACACCGTCAAACTCGCAGCCACACCGGGCTCCTTCCGCAGTGACCCGCCCCGCCCCGTCGGCGGACCGTTGACTCCGACGCTAGGGATCACCCGGAGCGGTGGCCTCATCCGAAACGGGTGAACCCGGGCTATCCGGTCCGGATGAAGTCGCCCGGCCGCCACGTCCCGTCGAAGGCGGCCTGCTCGGGGCCGTAGATGCGGAGGTAGGCGAACCAGCCGCGGCCGGGAACCGTCTGCAGCCAGCGGTTCCCGGCGTCCGGCGGCGGGGTCGGGCCGAAGTGCAGCCGCACCGGGCCGTCGCCGGGCAGTTCGCGGAGCTCGAAGAGCGAGCGCAGTGCGGCGATATCGCTCGGAGCCTGGATCTGGGAGCGGGTCGCGGCGTCGTAGACGGTGACCGACCAGAACAGCTGTCCCGGCACCGGCCGAGGCAGGTCGAGGGTGTAGAAGGCGGTGCCGTCGAGCCAGGCCCCGGTGTTGTCGCGGGCGGCGAGCCAGTACAGCGAGCCGCTGCCGGGGACGCGCCGGAACATCGCGGGTGAGGCGATGATCGCCTGGGCGAACCAGCGGTCCCGTGCCTCCAGGTCCAGCCCGGCCGGGGTGGTGAAGTTGCCGTTGTCGGCGACCAGGCCGACCCATTCCCAAGAGCGGTCGGGCCAGGCGACCCGGTCCGGGCGGGTTCCGGCGAACGCGGAGACCAGCAGTTGATCGCGGCCGCGGCGAGCCGCCTCGGTGAGGAGCGCCGTCGTGCGCTCGTCGGGATCGAAGGTGCCTCCCCTGCCGATGCCGAGGTCGGCGAGCAGCCCGTACATGGGCGCGAAGGCGGGCACGGCGGGTTCGCCGTCGAGGACGCGGTGCAGAACCCGCCAGTACTCCAGGTTGCCCTCCCAGCGCAGACACGTGCTGTCCATCGCCTCGGCGGTCACGTCGACGTAGCGCAGGACCCGGTCCGGTGCGTTCAGCGGATATACCCGGATGGTGCGCAGTGCTTCCAGAGCGGCGGCCAGGTCTCCCCGCAGCGGAAGCGCACGGAGCGCAAGGAGCAGCTTGTTCGACCCGGCATACGCCAGGTGGGCGTTCTCGGGGACCGGGCCGGTGTAGCCGGTGGGCGCGATCAGGTAGGTGCCGCCGTGCCCGGCGTCCGGGCCGGGGATCCCGAGATCGGTGACCCACTGCTGGTGATGGTCGTCGACCAGACCGATGAACGGCCCCGCGGGCATCTCGATCACGAACGGACCCGCACCGATATCGAGCACCGCCGCCCCGTAGGGGGTATCGGAGTTGAGCGTGAACCCGACCTGGCGGGGACCGGCGGCCGCGATCCCGATCGCCTCGTTGTCCGCCAGCCCCACCTCGCGGTTGCCGGTGCAGATGCCCTCCGCGGACACGGTCGGATACCAGAATCGGTAGGCGACGAGCGCACGCGCCAGATCGGCCTGCGCACGCGCCGACCGCGCCGTCTCGGGGTCGGGGAACCCCCCGGGGAAGCCGGTTTTCGGTACGCCCGCAGAGCTGACCGCCGTCGAGGACATCGCCACTCCCATCCGAGCCGGCACGCACGACCGGCGCACGCTCTAGACGCTGCCGTGCAGCGCGAGCGCGCGCCTCACCCGAAAGGGGTGATCCAGGCGCACCTCCGCAGGTGGTTCGGGCTCGCCGCGGCGATAGTTCGGGGAGCGGGACTCAATTGCCCCGGTCCCCGCCGTCGATCGGGGCCGCCAGCAGTCGGAGAAGACCAGCCGACAACCCCGGGGCCGCCGCCACCGTGTGCCGCGAGTCGACGGTGTGGGCGCTGCCGTCGCTGTCCGTGACCGTCGCCCCGCTCTCCCGGGCGATCAGCACCCCGGCGGCGGTGTCCCAGGGCTTGTTGGACAGCATGACGCAGCCGTCGGTGCGGCCCTCCGCGACCCAGGCGAGGTCGAGCGCGGCGGACCCGAACATCCGGATGCGCTCGACCTTCGCCGCCAGCGCTGCGGTGAGCGCGATACGTCGGCGATTTCTGTCGTCGGCTCCTTCACCAACTGCGTAATCACCGATCGAGATGATCGCGGCATCCAGTTCGCGGACGGCGCTGGCGCGGATCATCTCGCCATTGCAGCGTGCGCCTCCGCCCTGAAGCGCCCAGTACTCCCGGGCGAGCATCGGCGCGTTGATCACGCCGACGACCGGACGATCCTCCTCGATCAGGGCCAGCGATACCGCGCACAGCGGAAGCCCGTGAATGAGATTCGACGTCCCGTCGATGGGATCGAGCACCCACCGGCGTGACGGCACGCGGGCAGGACCGGCATCACCCTCCTCACCCAGAAACGCGATCCCTGGCGTCTGCACGGCAAGATGCCGCTGAATGTCTTCCTGGATCCGCACGTCGAGCTCGGTCACGAAGTCGCGCTCGCTCTTCGCTTCGACGCGGCCGGGAGCACTCTTCGACAGCAGATCCGCACCGAGTCGTGCTGCCTGCCGGGCGATATCCACTAGGTCGAGCAGCTCGGTCACTGCGACACCGCCCTTCTCGCCCCGCTCCAGGCGGACTCGAAGACGTTGTCGAAGGTCGAGAAGATTCCCGCTGGCCGGTTGGACCGCCGTGCCACGAAGGTCGGTGATTCGACACCGCGAGCATGCGGCAGGTAGGGCTGCATCACGCATAGCTCACCATCGACCATGGTGAGGTTGAATCGCGGGATCGCATCGTAGGTGCGGATCTCGATCCGGCCGGTCACCTCGGCGGACACGAGGCGGCGCAGCCTTTCGAGGACACGAATGTTCAGGCGGGTCAGATTGGTGAGCGTCCCCGGGACATGCCCTTCTTCCGCTTCTCGCAGCGCAATGTGTTCGCCCGCTGGATCGAGGAACAAGCATCGAATGGTCGCTCCGGCTTCGGGCATGCGGACGATGTCGGTATCGGTGGATTGCTGGCACAGCAGATTCAGCGAGATGCCCATCAGGTCGACAGTGCGTGCCGAGCCGAGCCACTGCTGCGGCGGCATGGCTTGCAGGAAGTCCGATCGGCTGGCAAAAACCGTTTCGATATCGGCTCGGCCGGAGTCTTCGACGACGAGTTGCGAGTTTGCTGATCCGTGGCCGGAAAGGCCGAACAACTCGGCGACAGTGCAGCCGGGGAACATCGCTTCCAGCACGCGGCATCGGTCGGGGTACGGCAGCCCTTTCACATCGCCACGCAGCCATCGGTAGAACTGGGCACGTCCCGGCGCCGTCCCGATCAGGTGGGAGTCGATCGACCCCGCCACCCGGTCGTACTCCCGGCAGAACCCACCGTAGGTCAGATGTTTCCGGCGCAACTCGAACTCCAGGCGCAGCACCGACCCTCCCCTCTCGACCACTACGCGACGACTGACCGGCTCCCCCCGCGGGAACGATAGCAAGAAGAGACCCGCCGAGACCGTGAAGCACGAGACGGTACTCCCGCGTCGTCGCGATGGGACGGCTCCGAACGGCAGGGTTCCCCTACCCCTTGTCGACGCAGTCGAATTCGCGCAGGAGATCAAGCCTTGCTCACCGTTCGAACAGCCCCATACGAACAACACACAGGCAGAACTGCGGCATGACGGCGGCAGACGAGCACTGGCTGGATTGCGAGTTCGATCCCGAGCACCTCACGCCGCAGGCCGCTGACCTGATCCTCCGCTTCCATCAGCACGCTCCGGGACTCCACTGCTTGCCGGGAGTCGCCGCGCTGGCCTTCCTGTCCGAACCCGCAGCCGGGGACGACTGGGAATAGCCGTGGATCGCCACATACGAATCGAGTACGCGGGCGGCGCGACCTTCGACTACCGGATCAGCGACGCGGCCGCCGTCGAACTGGAGCGGAAACTTCGCGACTGGTTGCCGGATGCCGGGATAACCGTGGACGATCAGGTCACCGACGAGTTGCCCATGGTCCCGTGCGCCGGCCTGTGGGAGCCGTAGTCTGCGCGGATCAGGGCTGGTAGGGCGGCGCCACGCCCCAGCCCCAGTGCGGCACCGGCGCCTGTTCCATCACCTCGGCTCCCGGCTGCGAATTGTGTAGTGCCAAGCGGGTTCCCCACTCCAGGTAGCCGACGAGCGCGGCGCGGAACTCCGGATCGTCGGGCAGCGAGGCATCGTCGGCGGCCAGGCTCATCAGCGAGGCGAAGCGGAACCGCTGCTCGGGGGTGATACCGAGGTTCCGGTGGTGGGCGAGCATGGTGGCGTAACCACCGCGCTGCTCGGTGTAGGCGGCCGGACCGCCGAAAACCTCACTCCACCACGTGGTGACGTGCTCGCGGTGCGCGACCGTGACCCCGCCCGGGAACAGCGGGCCGAGGAGCTCGTCGCGCTCCACCCGGTCGTAGAAGTGGCCGATCATGCGCTCGATGGCGGGCCTGCCGCCCGCCCACTCGTACAGCGTCGGAATTTCGCTCACCTGTAACAGTGTAATCACCGCAACGGTGCTTCGGATGCCAGGATTTCGGGGCCGTAGCGGCGGGCGAGGAAGGTCCACGGGTCGGCGTAGCGGCCGCGGCGTTCGAGGCGGCGCTGCACCCGGAGGAAGAGCAGGATGGCCGGGCGCAGGGCGGGGCCGACGATGCGCGGGAGCTGGCCGCTCGCTCCGGCGACCCAGGCGACTGTGTCGGGCCAGTCGTGCTGCTGGAAGTCGAGTAGCGCCTGGGATTCGGTGGTGTCGAACCAGCCCGTGAAGCTCCAGCCGCGGTCGTCGGCGGGGTCGCCGGGGAGCCCGGCGCGCGGGCCGAGGCGGCCGAGGCCGGTCGCGGCGGCGATGTCGTCGCTCAGCTCCTGCTGCTGGTGCTTGTAGCTCTCGTTGCCCGCGATCAGCAGCGTCCGGCCCGCGACAGCGGAACCGCGTTCGACGGCGTTGGCGAAGGCGAGGGCGGCGTCGCGGGCGTCGACGGCGTGGATGCGGTTGTCGGTGGGGGTGGCGCGCATGAGCGAGAGGTAGTCGCCGTCGAGGCGTCCGGCGCCGACCGGGGAGATGACCCCGCCGAGGCGCAGGACGGCGTGCGGCAGGCCGCTGCCGGTGATCAGGGCTTCGCCGAGCACCTTGTCGGTGCCGTACTGATCGATCGGGGCGACCGGGGTGCCCGGCGTGATCGGCTCCGGATAGCGGTGCGGGTTGCGGGAGCCGTAGACGGCGGCGCTCGAGGCGAAGAGCAGCAGCGGGGGCGAATCGAGCAGCCGGGCCGCGTCGATGAGGTGCGTGGTGCCGTCCACGTTGACCTTGCGGGCGAGGGCGGGCGCCCGATAGGAGATCGGGGAGTAGACGGCGGCCAGGTGCACGATCGCGGACGGCCGGTGTTCGGCGACGACGGCGCGCACGGCATCGCGGTCGAGCAGGTCGACGAAGGACGGGATCAGCGCGGCGGTGAGCTGGGCGGCGGCGGTTTCGGTGGCGTCGGTGCGGAGGTCCATGCCGATCACGGTGTGCCCGCGGGCGAGCAGCAGTTCGGTGCAGAGCGCGCCGACCTGGCCGAAGGCGCCGGTGACGAGGACGGTGCTCATCGTCCGCGCCTGCGGGCGAGGGCGGCGCCCGCATCGCGCAGCCGCGCGGTCATCCGCACCGAGACCAGCGGGGTCCGGATGTCCTCCCGGACCCGGGTGAGCGTCGAGGTGGCGATGCGCCAGGCGTCGCCGTGCTTCTGGTAGGTCTCGTGGTAGTGGCCGTAGCCGTGCAGGTCGAGGCCGGGGCCGAGGTGGACCACGTCGTGCAGTGCCCACACCCCGGTCGCGGTGGTGGCGGAGGTGAGGTCGATCTCCGGGTTGTGCACCTGGTGCACGGTGACCTTGCCGTCGCCGAGGGTGCCGCGGATGTAGGCGACGAAATCGTCGGCGCCGGTGATGATCTGCCCGCCCGCCGCCGAGGTGTCGCTGACGAAACCGTCGGTGAACAGCGCGCGCCACTCGTCCCACCGCTTGGTGTCGAGGTAGCGGCAGTACTGTGCCTTGAGTGCGGTGAGCGCGAGAATCTCGCGCCACCCCGTCGACCCGTCCATCGCCGCTCCCGTTCCGCCGGACCGAATCCCGCCGACTATGCCTAACACGACCCTTCGAAGCAGGTCAAGAGTTCTTCCCCATCGGGATTTATTCCGCTGATTGATATATTCAGCCAGTTATTTTCCGGCCGGGAAAAACCGGGGCGCGGAGGAGTAAGCAGGACGCGAGAATCTGACTAGCCGAGAATGAGAACGAGGTATCGATGTCGGCCAAGAGCTACCGGGTCGTGCAGTGGACGACCGGCAATGTGGGCAAGAGTTCGGTCAAGGCGCTGCTCGCGCACCCCGGGTTGGAGCTGGTCGGCTGCTACGCGTGGTCGCCGGAGAAGGCGGGCAAGGACGTCGGCGAACTGGTCGGGGTGGACCCGGTCGGCGTCACGGCCACCGATGACGTCAAGGCGCTGCTGGCACTGGAGCCGGACTGCGTCGTCTACAACCCGATGTGGATCGATGTCGCCGAGCTCGAGCAGATCCTGGCCTCCGGCGCCAATGTGGTGACGACCGCGTCGTTCATCACCGGCCACAACCTGGAGGCGGGCCGAGCCCGGCTCGACGAGGCCGCACGCCGCGGTGGCTCCACCCTCTTCGGCTCCGGGGTGAGCCCGGGGTTCGCGCAGCTGCTGGCGATCGTGGCGGCCAATGCCTGTAACCGGGTGGACAGGGTGACCATCGCCGAGCAGGCCGACACCACCTTCTACGACTCCCCCGCCACCGAGCGCCCGGTCGGCTTCGGTACCGCCATCGATGATCCCGCGCTGGCGGGCATGGCCGAGAAGGGCACCGCGGTCTTCGCCGAGGCGGTCCGGCTGCTCGCCGACTCGCTCGGCACCGAGCTGGACGAGATCCGCTGCGTCGCCGAGTACGCGCAGACCACCGAGGATCTCGACCTCGGCTCCTGGACCATCGAGAAGGGCTGCGTCGCGGGCGTTTTCGTGAGCTGGCAGGGCATCGTCGCCGGGAAGACGGTGGTCGACCTGAACGTGCGGTGGCGCAAGGGCCAGACCCTGGATCCGGACTGGAAGCTCGACGGCGACGGCTGGAAGATCACCGTGGACGGCCTCCCCACCGTGACCATGAACGTCGGCTTCCTGCCGCCGCCGGACTTCGTCGGCGAGACCATCGCCGACTTCATGGTGCTCGGCCACGTCATGACCGCCATGCCGCCCATCCACGCCATCCCCGCGGTGGTGCAGGCGCGGGCCGGGATCGTCACCTACACCGATCTGCCGCTGACCCTGCCGCGCGGCATCCTGAGCGCCCGATGACCGCCCGGCTGCGCGTGGCCGCCGTGCTCGGCGCGGCCGCGCTGCTGGTGCTCACCGGGTGCGGGCGCTCCGGCGAGCCGGAGCGGGAGGCGGCCGGAACTCCGACGGTCGCCGCGGAATTCGGCGATCTCGGCGCGGTCTGCAGCGGGGGATCACCGACGAAGGCGACCGGGCGCGGGGTCACCGCGGACAGCATCACCGTCGGGGTGGTCAGCGATCTCGGGTTCACCAAGAACCCGGAGTTCAACGACGCCGCGAAGGTCTTCGTCGACTGGTGCAACGATCACGGCGGCATCGCCGGGCGGCGGCTCGAGCTGAAGGTGCGCGACACCAGGCTCACCGAGGTCAAGCAGCGCATGCTGGAGTCCTGCCGCGACGACTTCGCGCTGGTCGGCGGTGGCGCCGGGCTGGACTCGCTGGGTGTGAAGGACCGGCTCTCCTGCCTGCTGCCCAGCTTCCCGGCCCAGGTGGCGCAGCCCGGCAGTGTCGGCGCCGATCTCGAGGTGAGCGCCTCCCCCACCACGCTGCCCAGGCACGACATCTACACCGGCTTCCGGCAGTGGCTGCTCGACGCCTACCCGGCCTCGAAGGACAAGATCGGCTACGTCAGCGCCGACTCCCCGGTCTCCAAGATCCTCGGCGACAAGGGGAAGGAGAGTTTCGAGGCGCTCGGTGCGCGGATCGTCTACGACGACCGCTACCCCATCGCCGGGGTGCCGGACTGGACCCCGTTCGCCCAGGCGATCAAGGACAGGGAGGTGCGCGGGCTGGTCTTCAACGGCGAGCCGCGGCAGCTGGTGAAGCTGGAGGAGGCGCTCACCGGGATCGGCTACCGGCCGGACTGGATCGACGCCACCAACAACAACTACAGCGCCGGGTTCCTGGACGGGCTGGGGAAATCGGTGGAGTTCCAGAACAATGTCGCCGATCTCGGGGGCGTCAGCCCGATCGAGGACGGGGCGGCCGTTCCGGTCATGGCGCAGGTGCGCGAGCTGTTCGCCGGATACGCGCCGGACACCGAGCTGAGCTTCCCGCAGCTGCGCTCGCTCTCGGCCTGGCTGCTGTTCGCCCGCTCGGCCGCGAGCTGCGGTGACGACCTCACGCCGCGCTGCGTGTACGAGGCCGCCACCGCCGAGAAGGCGTGGACCGCCGGCGGTTTGCAGGCGCCGATCGATCTCACCGACCGCGACGGCACCTCGGTGTGCTTCAACATCGAGCAGGCGACCCCGGACGGCTGGAAGCCCGCCGACTTCCGCCCGGACACCGGGCCGTACCGCTGCGATGTGCGGCCGTACGCCTTCCGCAGCGACTACGGCGCGCCCCTGACGCTCGGCGATGTCGGGAAATCCCTGGCCGACCTGCGGTGACCGGATACGCGACCGGGCGGTCTGCCCCCGTAGGGTGGGAGCATGAGCGAGGGGACGGGGGTACCGCGGCGGCCGGGGCGCCCGGCCAAGCTGAGCCGGGAGCGGATCGTCGCCGCGGCCGGGGAGCTGCCGCTCGACTCGCTGACCATGCAGGGGGTCGCCGACCGGCTCGGCGTCGACCGCAAGGCGCTGAACTACTACGTCAGTGACCGGGCCGGGCTGCTGCAGCTGCTTGCGCTGAACGCCTTCGAGACCGAGATCGCCGGGTTGCGGTTCGGGCCCGAGACCGGGTGGCCGGAGCTGCTCCGGCTCTGCGCGACGGCGATGCGGGCGGCGTATCTGCAGGTGGGTGGGTTGATCTCGGCGATCGACTTCGGCGCGGTACGCGGGAACGATGCGCTCGGCACCGTCGAGCGCATCCTCACCCGGCTGATCGAGGCGGGGTTCACCTCGCGGGAGGCGGGGCGGACGCTGACGCTGCTCGCCGACATCGCGCGCGCCGCTGCCTACGAGACGCTGGAGAACACCGGCGGGCCGCCGGAGGCGCAGGCGCACAATGTGGTGCACGCGCTGGCCGGGGCGGGCGGCGAGCAGTTCCCGGCGCTGCGCCGGATCGCCGCCGAGCGCGATGCGGTGCGTGACCGGGGTGTGCAGTTCGAGTTCGACCTGGATGTCGTCCTCGCCGGGCTCGCCGCCCGCCTGCGCGACCGCGCGACATCCTGAGCCTGCCGCACCCGCTCGACGGGCAGATCCCGGTTCAACGACGGAGCCGCGCGAAACGCGGGCCTGCGGCTACCCCGCTGCGACCCCGTGTTTCGCCGCCGGCCGCAACGCGCCAGGCGCGCGACCGGTATGCCGCTTCACCAGCCGGTGCAGCGTGGCCGGGTCGGCGAGGCCGACGGCGGCCGCGATCTCGGCGAGCGGGCGGTCGGTGGTGCGCAGCAGATGCAGCGCGTGCCGGAGCCGGACCCGCGCGACCAGCTGCATCGGGCTCAGCCCGGCGGCGGAGCCGGTGCGGCGGGCGAGCGTGCGCGGGCTCAGGTTGCAGTGCCCGGCCAGCGATTCCAGGGTGTGCGGGTGCTCGGGGTGCGCGCGGACGAAGGACTCCAGCGCGGCGACCGCGTCGTCGCGGGCCGCGAGGTGCGAGGGGATGAGGAAGCTCGCCTGCGAGGCACGCTGGTCGACCACCAGCCGGGCGGCGAGTTCGTCGGTGAGCGCGGCGCCGCCGTGCGCCCGCATGATCGCCAGCATCAGGTCGATGTGGGCGAAGGCGGCGCCCGCGGTGCGGATCGGGCCGTCGCGCAGCACCATGTCGTCGAGCACGACGTCGGCGCCGGGCGCGAGCCGGGCGAGTTCGGTGCCGAGCCACCAGGTGGTGACGCAGCGGCGGCCGTCGAGCAACCCGGCCGCGCCGAGGACGAAGACCGCCGTGCAGGAGGCGGCGATCTCCGCGCCGCGCGCGTGCGCCCGGGTGAGCCACTGCCCGGCGGCGGCGATATCGGGGGCGGCGAGGCGGGCGGTGATCTCCGCGCCGTCGGCGGCGCCGAGACCGGGGACGACGACGATGTCGCGCGGCCGGGCACGGGCGAGGGGCCGGGCCCGTGCGGTGAGCCCGCCGCGCACCCGGACCTCCGGCTCGGGCGCGACCAAGCGCAGGTCGAAGGCGGGCTCGCCGAGGATGCGGTTGGCGGCGGAGACCACGTCGACGGTGCTGCCGACCGCGCTCGCGCTCGCGCCGTCGAGCACGAGCAGGTCGATTCCGATCATATGGCGAATTGTGCAATAAAGCTGTCACTCTCGCCACCGCGCCGATCGGTCAGCGGTAGCCGGTCGTCTCGGCGAGCTCGGCGGCCGAACGCATGAGTTCGGGCACGATCTCGCCGAATGCCCGCAGCTTCGGGTTGTCACCCGCGCGCTGATAGCCCTGTTCCAGCACGATGGCGAGTTTCCAGCGGGCCAGGATCAGGTAGTAGTCCAGGTCGTCGACCTGCCGCCCGGAGACCTCGGCGAAGCGGGCGACGAGCTGGTCGCGCGAGGGCATGCCGCGCACGTCGAGGTAGCCCGCGGTGGCGGCCTCCGGCGCGCCGGTGTCCTCGGGCCAGTCCTTCAGCGCCCAGGCCAGATCGAGCTTGGGGTCGCCGATGGTGCCCATCTCCCAGTCGACGATCGCCGCGAGCCGGGCGGGGCCGCCGTGCGCGAACATGACATTCGCCCACTGGTAGTCGCCGTGCATGAGCCCGGGGACGAAGTCGAGCGGGCGGTGCGCGTTCAGCCAGGCGGTGGCGGTGTCCATGCCGTCGAGGTCGCGGCCCCTGATCCGCTCGAACATGCCGGTCCAGCGCTGCACCTGGCGGTCGTGGAAGCCGTCGGGTCGGCCGAGGTCGCCGAGGCCGCGGGCCCGCCAGTCCACGGTGGAGAGCAGCGCGACGCCTTCGACCAGGCGGTAGGCCAGGTCGGCCGGGTCTCGGTCGAAGGGCTCGGGCAGGCCGGTGCGGTGGTCCATCGGTGACCAGCCGTCGATGTGGCCCATGAGGTAGAAGGCGCGGCCGAGCACGGCCGGGTCGGCGCAGACCGCGATGCCAGCGGCGTGCGGGACGTCGGTGCCGTCCAGCGCGGCGGTGATCCGCCATTCGCGCAGGATGCCCCTGTCCCGCTCGGGCGGGGCGGTGGCGGGCGGGATGCGGAGCACGCTGTGGTGCTCGCCGCGGCGGAGCTCGTAGATCTCGTTCTGCGCGCCGCCGGAGAGCTTCGCGACCTCGAGCGGGGCGCCGGTGCCGAGCCCGGCCTCGTCCAGCCAGGCGGCGAGCCGCGCGGTGTCGATGCCGCTCATCGCTCGTCGCCGAGGAAGTCGGCGTACTGCGCGAGCGCGGCCTCGCGTTTGCGGGGCAGCCACTCGGTGGGCCACAGCTCCTCGGTGGCGGAGTGGTCGCGCAGCACCTGGCGGGCGACGGTGGTCTTGTGCACCTCGGTGGGGCCGTCGGCGAGCCCCATGACGGCGGCGCCGGTGATCATCTTCATGAGCGGGACCTCGTCGGTGACGCCGAGCGCGCCGTGCACCTGCATGGAGCGCCAGGCGATGTCGTGCAGCACGGTCGGCATGACGGTCTTCACCGCGGCGATGTCCTTGCGGACCTTCCGGTAGTCGTTGTGCTTGTCGATCTTCCACGCGGTGTGCAGCACCAGCAGCCGGAACTGCGCGAGCTGGGCCCAGGAGTCGGCGATGTAGCCCTGCACGAACTGCTTGTCGGCGAGCGAGCTGCCCGCGGTCTCCCGGCTCAGCGCCCGCTCGCAGAGCATGTCGAGCGCCTTCTGCGCCAGCCCGATGGTGCGCATGGCGTGGTGGATGCGGCCGCCGCCGAGCCGGGTCTGCGCGATCACGAAGGCCTGGCCCGCGCCGCCGAGCAGGGCGGAATCCGGGACCCGCACGCCGTTGTAGTGGACGAGCGCGTGCTGCCCGGCGGCCTCGGGCTCGCCGTAGAGCCGGACATCGCGCTCGATCTCGATGCCGGGGGTGTCGGTGGGCACCAGGAACATGGACATGCCCTTGTACGCGCCGGCGGCGGGGTCGGTGATCGCCATGACGATGTAGAAGGCGGCGGTCCTGGCGTTGGAGGAGAAGTACTTGCGGCCCTCGATCACCCAGTCGTCGCCGTCGCGGACCGCGGTGGTGGTGAACTGGCGCGGGTCGGCGCCCGCCTGCGGCTCGGTCATGGAGTAGCAGGAGAAGAGCTCGCCGTCGAGCAGCGGGCGCAGGTACCGCTCCTTCTGCTCGGGCGTGCCGTAGTGCGCGAGAATCTCGGCGTTACCGGTGTCCGGGGCCTGGCAGCCGAAGACGATCGGGGCCCACGAGCAGCGGCCGAGGATCTCGTTGAGCAGTGCGAGCTTCACCTGGCCGTGGCCCTGGCCGCCCAGGTCGGGGCCGAGGTGGGTGGCCCACAGCCCCTGCTCGCGCACCCGCTGCTTGAGCGGGGCGATGGCATCGCGGCGCTTGCCGGTGAGCGGCACGAACTGTTCGTGCGGCCAGACCAGGTCCAGCGGCTCCACCTCGGTGCGGACGAACTCGTCCGCCCAGTCCAGCTTGGCCTGATAGTCGGGATCGGTCTCGAAATCCCACGCCATGTCGTTGTCTCCTCGGTCGGTCGGGTCGGGATGGTCAGGGCATGCCGCCGTCGGAGCGCAGGGTGGCTCCGGTGGTGAAACTGGAGGCGTCGGAGGCGAGGAAGAGGGCGGCGCCGACGATCTCGGCGGGGTTGCCCGCGCGTTGCAGGGCGTGCGCGCCGAAGGGGTTGGGCACGGCGTCGACGTTCCAGCCCGCGGTGGCTCCGGTCAGGTGCGGGCCCGCCATCAGCGTGTTGACCCGGACGGTCGGGCCGAAGGCGAGCGCGAGCCCCTCGGTCATGGCATTGAGCCCGGCCTTGGCGGCGGCGTAGGGCACGATCGACGGGCGCGGCCGGATCGAGCCGGACGAGCTGACATTGATGATCGAGCCGCGCCCGGCCGCCACCATGCGCTCGCCGATCAGCACCGAGAGCCGGAACGGGCCCTTGAGGTTCAGGTTCAGCACCGCGTCGAAGAGCTTCTCGCTCACCGAGCCGAGGGTGTCGTAGACCGGCTGCATCCCGGCGTTGTTGATCAGCACGTCGACCCGGCCGAAGCGGGCGTAGGCGGCCTCGACCAGGCCGTCCAGCTGGTCCCAGCGGCCCACGTGCACGGCGTGCGGCAGTGCGGCGCGGCCGGTCTCGCGCTCGATCTCCGCGCAGGTGGCCGCGCAGCTCTCGGGGTCGCGGCTCGCGATCACCAGGTCGGCCCCGCAGCGCGCGGCGGCGAACGCCATCTCCCGGCCGAGGCCGCGGCTGCCCCCGGTCACCAGCACCACGCGGCCGGTCAGGTCGAACAATTCGTCGGCGTAGCCCATGCTCCAGACTCTCGCTCTCAGTTCTCAGAATGCTATTCTTGATTTCGAGAGTGACATATTCGACACGAGCGCACAAGGAGGCCTGCATGCCGATGCCAGGGCCGATCCGGCAGATCGGATACGTGGTGGCCGATATCGAGGAGCAGCTGCGCGAGTGGCTGGAGCTCGGGATCGGGCCGTGGTACGTGCTGCGCGGGGTGGAACAGACCGGGAGCTACCGGGATTCCGCGTGCACGGTCTCGCTGAGCATCGCCTTCGCGCAGTCCGGGGAGGTGCAGCTGGAGGTGATCCAGCAGGAGAACGACGCCCCGAGCATCTACTCCGACTTCGCCGGCGGGTTCCACCAGCTGGCCTGGTGGGCCGAGGATTTCGAGGCCGCGCTGGAGCGGGTGGGGCGGCCGGTGGTGTGGTCGGGGGATTCCGCGACCCGCTATGCGTTCTTCGAGTCGGACGGTGGTCCCGCGCCGTATCTCGAACTCAGCGAGTACACCGAGCGCACCGCCGGGCTCGCCCGGATGGTCCGCGACGCCGCCGAGCGGTGGAACGGCGCCGACCCGGTGCGGTCGCTGTGAAGGCCGTCGTGGTGGCGGGCGGGGCGAGCGGGATCGGCGCGGCCACCGCGCGGCGGCTCGGCGCGGCCGGGCACCGGGTGCTGGTCGGCGATTTCGACGCCGAGGGCGCGCGGCGCACCGCGGCGGAGGTGACCGGGGCCGGTGGGACCGCGATACCGCACGCCTTCGACCTGGCGGAGGAGGACTCGGTGCGGGAGCTGATCGCCGCCGCGGTCGGCGAGTTCGGCGGGCTGGACGGGCTCTTCAACGTCGGCGCCGACATGCGCGCGCTGCGCGGCGACACCGATGTCGTCGACATCGACCTCGCCGTCTGGGACCGCCTGCTCACCGTGAACCTGCGCGGCTACCTGCTCACCATGCGGCACGCCATCCCGCACCTGCTCGAGCGCGGCGGCGGCGCCATCGTGAACACCTCGTCGGCCGCCGCCTTCCAGGGCGAACCGGCGCGCCCCGCCTACGCCGCCGCCAAGGCCGGGATCGGCGCGCTCACCAGGCACGTCGCCACCCGCTGGGGTCGTGACGGCATCCGCTGCAATGCGGTGGCGCCGGGCTTCACCGCCACCGAGGCCATCCGCGCGGCCGAGCGCTGGCCGGAGCTGGAGGCCGGCGCGCTGCGTCGCATGCACAGCCCGCGGGTCGGCGCGAGCGCCGACGTGGCCGGGCTGGTCACCTTCCTGCTCTCCGACGACGGCGCCTGGATCAACGGCCAGGTGCTGAACATCGACGGCGGCACCGTCCTGCGTTGAGTCGAGCCCGGGCAATGTTGCTTTCCGCGGTAATGACCGCACCTGATAGTTGCGCGAGCGGTAACTACGCTGGTCACGGCCGCCGAAAACCGATCGGGTAGCCTCCCGGAAATGACAGATCCGGTCGATATGAAGCCGCGCAGCCGCGATGTCACCGACGGGATGCAGCGGGCCCCATCCCGGGCCATGCTGCGGGCCGTCGGGCTGACCGACGACGACTGGGACAAACCGCAGATCGGCATTGCCTCGGCCTGGAACGAGGTGACCCCGTGCAACCTCACCCTGCGCACGCTGGCGCAGCGGGCCAAGGAGGGCGTGCGCGCGGCGGGCGGTGTCGCGCTGGAGTTCGGCACCATCACCGTCAGTGACGGAATCTCCATGGGGCACGAGGGGATGCGCGCCTCGCTGGTGAGCCGGGAGGTGATCACCGACAGCGTGGAGACGGTGGTGCACGCCGAGCGCCTGGACGGCTTCATCGGGCTGGCCGGCTGCGACAAGAGCATCCCGGGCATGCTCATGGCCGCCGCACGGCTGGACCTGCCCAGCGTCTTCGTCTACAACGGCTCGATCCTGCCCGGCAACCACAACGGCGTCTCGCTCGACATCACCAGCGTCTTCGAGGCCGTCGGCGCCTGCGCCGCGGGCAAGATCGACGAGCACGAGCTGGGCCAGATCGAGCGCAAGGCCTGCCCCGGCGAGGGCGCCTGCGGCGGCATGTTCACCGCCAACACCATGTCCTCGATCGCCGAGGCGCTCGGGCTCAGCCTGCCCGGCTCGGCCTCCCCGCCCGCGGTGGACCGGCGCCGCGAGGACGATGCCCGCAGCTCCGGCGAGGCCATCGTCGGCATGCTGCGGCTCGGCATCCGGCCCAGCCAGATCCTGACCAAGCAGGCCTTCGAGAACGCCATCGCGGTCACCTCCGCGCTGGGTGGCAGCACCAACGCGGTGCTGCACCTGCTCGCCATCGCCAACGAGGCCGGGGTCGAGCTGCATCTGGAGGACTTCAACCGGATCGCCGCCCGGGTGCCGCACGTCGCGGACATGAAGCCGGGCGGGCGGTTCCACATGCTGGAGCTGGACCGGGTCGGTGGCGTCCCGGTGGTGCTCAAGCAGCTGCTCGACGCCGGGCTGCTGCACGGCGACTGCCTGACCGTCACCGGCAAGACCATGGCGGAGAACCTGGCCGAGATCGATCCGCCCGCCCCGGACGGTGTCGTGGTCTACCCGATCGACCGCCCGATCCACCGCGACGGCGGCATCAACGTGCTCAGCGGCTCGCTCGCCCCGAAGGGCAGCGTGGTCAAGGTCGCCGGGCTCACCGCCGACCAGATGCAGTTCGAGGGGCCTGCCCGGGTGTTCGACGGCGAGGACGGCGCCATGGCCGCCATCCTGGCCGGCGAGATCGAGCCGGGCACGGTGCTGGTGATCCGCTACGAGGGCCCCAAGGGCGGGCCGGGCATGCGCGAGATGCTCGCCATCACCGGCGCGCTGAAGGGGGCAGGGCGCGGCGCGGACTGCGCGCTGGTGACCGACGGCCGGTTCAGCGGCGGCACCTGGGGATTCTGCATCGGTCACGTGGCGCCGGAGGCGCGCGACGGCGGGCCGATCGCGTTCGTCCGCGACGGCGACCTGATCCGGGTCGACGTGCACGGCAAGGCACTGGACCTGCTGGTCGACGACGCGGAGCTGGCCGCGCGCCGGGAGGGCTGGGTGCCGAACGAGCCGCGCTACACCCGCGGCGTGCTCGGCAAGTACGCGCGGCTGGTGCAGGGCGCCGAGACCGGGGCCATCACCAACCCGCGCTGAGCACGGTGTCGATCTCGGCGGCGAGCCGCGGCGTGAGCGGCTCGTCGCCGAAATCGGCCGCGGCCCACAGCCGGAAGCCGTCGGCGACCAGCATCTGGGCCAGCCTGGCCAGCCGGACGACGTCGACGTCGGGGCCGAGCTTGCCGTCGCGCTGGGCCCGCTGGAACGGCCCGAGGAACAGGTACGCGATATCGGCCTCGCTCGCGCCGTCGCCGAGCACCTGCCGCTCCAGCCGGTAGGTCTCCAGTACCGCCTCGAAGATGAGCTCGGCCGGGAAGCGGCGCGCCCGCTGCTCCAGCGTGCCGATCACCGCGGTGAGCACCTCGCGCAGCTCGTACGGGCGGGCGACGACCGCATCGGCGGCGGCGTGCGCCGCGCGCATGGTGAACACCTCGAGCGCGAGCAGGATCTCCTCCCGGCGCGCGAAATACACGTAGAACAGCGCCTTCGAGACCCCCGCCGCCTTGCAGATATCGGTGACGGTGGTATCCGCGAACCCCTTCGTCCGCCACAGCGCCATCGCGGCCTGCATGATCGCCTCCCGGCTCGCGTGCGACCGCGCCCGCACCGGCGTCGCCCGCTTCTGACGCTGGTCACCTTTCGGAGTTGCTGCCACACAGCGATATTACCCCGGCTCCGTTATTGACTACCGTCAGAAAAGTTGCGATCCTCGGTGAGCGCGGGAGCCGGGAGGAACAACATATGGACGACACCGATCTGCGGGCGCAGTACGCGATCCTGTGGTCGACCCCGGTGGTGGCGCTGGTGCTCGGGGGGCTGTTCGTGGCCTTCCCCGGCTTCTTCCCGCCGATGTCGCCGGGGATGACGGCCGACGAGGTCGCGCGGTTCTACCTGGACAACACCGCGCTCACCCGGTTCAGCATGGTCGGGTTCAACCTGTGCGGGATCATGATCGTCCCGTTCTTCGTGCTGATCATGGGCCGGATGGCGCGGATGGGCGGGCAGAGCGGGATCCTCGCCTTCTCCTACCTGACCTCGGTGGTGGCGGGCGCGACGCTCTTCGCGCTGTCGAACATCCTCTTCGCGGTCGCGGCCTTCCGCCCGGAGCGCGACCCGGCGCTGGTGCAGCTGCTCAACGACCTCGCCTGGCTGCTGTTCATCGCGCCGATCGGCATGCTGGTGGCACAGTTCGTATTGCTGGCGCTGGCGGTGTACCTGGACGACCGGGCGGTGTTCCCGCGCTGGGTAGCGCCGTACTCGCTGCTCACCGCGGTGCTCGTGGCGCCGTCGGCGGGGGCGGCGGTGTTCCGCAGCGGCCCGCTGGCGTGGGACGGGTTCGTCTCGTTCTGGCTGCGCAACGGCGCGATCGCGCTGTTCGTCGCGGTCATGATCGTCCAGGTGCGGGCGGCGCTGCGGGAGCAGGAGCGCGCGGCGTGAGGGCGCGCAATCTCGACGTGTGGATCGCCTACTGGGGGTTCGCGGTGTTCTACGCCGCGCTCTCGGTCGGGGTGGTGTTCTTCGGCCGGGCGACCCCGCCGCCGCGCCCGGACGTGACCGCCGAGCAGGCCGCGCAGTGGTTCGAGGCGCATGCGACCGGGATCCGGCTCGGCTTCGGGGTGCTGCTGGTGATCGCGGGCGGCGCGGCGATCTCGAACGGCATCATCGGCTACTTCATGAAGCGCATGTCGTCGGGGCGGCTGCTGGCCTACGCCTATATCGCCGCCATGGGGGTCGGCGCCATTCCCGGGTTCCACCTGATCCTGGTCTGCTGGCTCGCCGCCACCTTCCGCCCGGACCGCGACCCCGGCCTCCAGTACCTGCTCTACGACCTCGGCATGCTCTCCTACAACGGCTCGCTCGGCTGCTTCACCGCCGCCTACGCGGTGCTCGCCATCGCGATCTTCTACGACCGCAACGGGATCTTCCCGAAGTGGTTCGCCTACGTCTCGATCTGGCAGATCGTGACCGAGGTGGTCGCCACCCAGATGTGGGTCTTCCGCTCCGGCGCCTTCGCCTGGAACGGCATGATCACCTTCTACATCGCGGTGGTGATCTTCGGGATCTGGATCGCCTGCCTCCTTCCCCTCATGCGTACCGCCGCCAGGGCCGAAACAGCGGACACCCCGGCGCTGTACAGCGCGGAGCCCGCGCGGTGAGCGCCCCGGCCGGGCGGATCTCCGGCGACATCCACATGTGGGTGATGATCCTGGGCGACCTGTTCTTCTTCGGCTGCTACTTCCTCACCTACATGGTGTTCCGGGCGCGCTCGCCGGAGCTCTTCGCGGCCGGGCAGCGGCAGCTGCTTCTCGGCGTCGGCGTCGTCAATACCGTTGTGCTGCTGACCGCTTCGCTCTTCGCCGCGCTCGCCGTGCTGGAGATCCGGCGCGGCGCGGTGCGGGCGACGCGGCGCTTGCTGCTGGCGGCGGGTGGCTGCGGGGTGCTGTTCGCGGTGCTCAAGGGGTACGAGTGGCAGCACGCCGTCGCGGCCGGGCACACCGTGGCCGACGAGTTCTTCTCCTTCTACTACGTGCTGACCGGGGTGCACCTCGCGCACCTGCTGCTCGGGCTGCTGATCCTCGGCATCGTGGCGCGGAGACCGGCGGTGAGCCCGATCGAGCAGGGCGCGCTGTACTGGCACATGATCGACCTGCTCTGGATCGTGATCTTCGCGATCCTCTACCTCATGAGGTGACGCCGTGACCGAGTCCCCGTCGCTGCCGCGGTCCCGGCGCGCGCTCGTCCTGGTCTGGCTGGTGCTGGTGGTGAGCACCATCGCCGCCTGGTGGTTCGCGCCCGGTCACAGCACCGAACTGGTCGCTGTGGTCGTGGTGCTGGCCTTCGTGAAGTGCCGCCTGGTGATTCGCTGGTTCATGGAGGTCGGGGAGGCGCCGCGCTGGCTGCGGCTCGGCACCGATGCCTGGCTGGTGCTGCTGTGGGCGGGGCTGGCCGGGATCTACTTCTCGGGCTGACCCTCCTTGTCCTTCGCCTGCTTGCGCCGCTGCTGCCAGCTCAGCCCGAGCACGACGGCGCCGCCGACCACGATGCCGGTGCAGAAGGTGCCGATCCAGGTGTCGGTCTCGGCAGGCGCGCCGTCGAGCAGCAGCTTCAGCGCGACGTAGCCGAGGGTGGCGAAGATGCCGGCCAGGATGAACCGGTTGACGGGATTGTGCACGGGGCGCTCCTGCGTTCGGTGGGGCCGCCCACCGCGGGCGGCACAGGGTAATCCACCCGGCGGCCCGATTCGTTTACACGCGAATCGCCGCGCCACCAAGGTACCGGGACAGGAGCGCCGATCGGCGGGAGAATGGGGGACGGACAGGGGGTACGACGATGGACGAGCCCGACCCGGCACTACCGGAACACGACTGGCCCCGCGCGCTCGCCCGCGGCACCGCGCTGGCCGCCGACTACCTGGCCGGGCTCGCGCCCGGGGCGGTCGGCGTGCTCTACGGCCTCGCCGCCGAGCAGGAGGTGCACGGCTTCGAGGGCAGCAGGGAGCAGGCGCTCGCGCACCTGGCCGCCATGCTCGGCACCTACGCCGAGCGCGAGATCGTGCGGGTCTGGCTGGGGTCGGCCGGCACCGGCGTCGAGCACCGGACCATCGGGCGCGCCGCCGAGGTGCGGGTGCACACCCGCGGGTGGGATCCGGAGGTCGGGCCGCTGCAGTACCGGCTCGCGCACGCCTCGCCATGGGCCACCACCGCCGATATCGAGCACCCCTCGCTCACCCTGCGCCGCGCGGGCACCGCGCCGTCCTGGGAGATCACCTTCATCGAGACCATCTTCGACGACGACGGCGAGGTCGGCACCACCGTCGACCTGGGGCTGAGCTCCGCCTCCTTCGCCGCGCTCACCGACCTGCCCGCCTCCTTCTGGTCCGCGGTGCAGAGCGCCGAGACCCTGGACCAGGTGATCACCGCGGTGCACCGCCTCGGTGCCCGCGACACCACCGCCGACGCCCGCCCCTCCTGGATGTTCGGCCCCGCCGCCGCGCCCGACCCGGGCGAGGTCGAGCGCGCCCGCGACCTGCGCAGCCGGTTCTGGTCGGTGATCGCCGAGGCGCACCTCGCCACCCGGGACGAGCCGGACTCGGACCGGGCGCCGGGGTCGTAGGCCCCCGGCCGCACGCTGGGATTCTGGCGTGACCCGTCCATCACCTGATTGAATCGGACGGACACGCGATCGGAAGAGGGCTCCATGGCTTTCGAGCGGCTCACCTGGGGTGATCTGGATACGTTGACACGCAAGCAATTACTGGACCGGTTGGTGGTCGAGCAGCAGTACTGGCAGGGGCGGGACCGGGGGCACATGACGGCGCCGGATCTGGCCGCGCGGGCCGAGTTCGGCCGGATCCTGCTCGCGGTGGTGACCCCGGACGGGCCCGCCGCGCAGCGGCACCTGCCGTCGGAGTGGGTGCGCAGCAAGTACGGCGCGCGGGCGGGGTACTGGAGTCAGATTCCGGGGCGGCCGGGTTCGTAGCCGCGCAGGGCGGCCGCCGCGGCCGCGCGGGAGCGGACGCCGAGCTTGGTGCGGGCATTGGCGATGTGGCGGTGCACGGTGTGCGGGCTGAGCGTGAGCCGTTCGCCGATCTGGGCGTCGGTGAGCCCGGCCGCGACCAGGTGCAGGATCTCGCGTTCGCGCTCGGTGACGGCGGCCGGGCCTGGCGGCTCGGGGCGGGAGCGCACGGGATGGCCGAGTCCGCGCAGGGTGGCGTCGGCGACCGCGGAAGCACCGCCGCGCCAGGGGAAGTGGTCGTCGCCGGTGAGTTCGACCAGGGTCGCGCCGCGCACCCGGCGGGCCACGTCGACGCCGAGCGCGAAGGGCACCGCGCGGTCCGCGCGGCGGTGCAGGACCGTGGTCGGCGTGGTGACGGCGGCCAGGTACTCGGTGGCGTCGATGGCGTAGCTCTCGGCGAGGGCGGATGCGGCCTGCTCGGCCGTGGCGGAGAGCCGCTGGAAGCGGGCGAAGCGGTCGCGCTCGGTCCTGCTCGCTCCCGGCACGAAAACGTCGGCGAGCACCCGGGATCCGAGCCCCCAGTGCGCGGCCACGGCCGCCACCATCGCGCGCCGCGCGGGTTCCGGCGCGATATCGGCGCCGCGCGCGAAGGCGCCGTACAGCACCAGCCGCCGCACCCGGCCGGGCAGGCGCGCGGCGAGTCCGGCGGCGACCGCCGCGCCGGAGGAGCCGCCGAGCAGCGCGACCCGCTCGACCTCGAGCGCGTCCAGCAGTTCGGTGACCGCCGCGATCTCGCCGTCCAGGCCGACCGTGGCGCCCCCGGAGAGCCCGCGGCCGGGCTGGTCGTAGCGGATCACCGTGAACCGCTCGGCCAGCCGGGAGAGGTAGCCGCGGAACAGCGGGTCCGCCCAGTTCAGCGCGAGATGCCCGCACCACCAGCCGCCCATCAGCAGCGCGGGGCCGGACCCGGTGACGGCGTACGCGAGCTCGCCGCCGCCGGTCGGCAGGTGGCGTACGATCTGATCCTCGGCGGGCGGCACCCCTCGATGATGGCCCGTTCCGGCCATGCGCGGCAGCCCCCGCGCGGACCACACTGGCAACCATGACCGCTCCGACCTTCGGCCAGCGCTGCTTCGCCGCCTGGTACCCCCGCTTCATGGACCGCGTCGACCGGGCCGGGCAGGCCGGGCTGCGCCGCACCCAGCTCGCCGCCGCCAGCGGCCGCACCCTGGAGATCGGCGCGGGCAGCGGCCTCTCCGTCCCGCACTACCCCGCCGGGCTGCCGGAGCTGGTCCTGCTGGAGCCCAATGCGGCGCTGCGCGAACAGCTCTCGGCCCGCACCGAGCTGCCGCTCACCGTGCTCGACGGCGACGCGCACGCACTCGACTTCCCGGACGCCTGCTTCGACACCGTCACCGCCTCGCTGGTCTTCTGCTCGGTGCGCGACCCCGCCGCCGCGCTGGCCGAGGTGCACCGGGTGCTGCGCCCGGGCGGGCAGTTCCTCTTCCACGAACACGTGCGCGGCACCGGGGCGCTCGGCGTCGTGCAGGACGTCCTCACCCCGGTGCAGCGCAGGATGGCCGACGGCTGCCACGCCAACCGGGACTTCGAGGCCATGCTCGCCGAGTCGCCGCTGACGGTCACCGAGATCACGCACACCCGCATGCCGACCGCGCTGCCGACCATCGCGCCGCTGGTGATCGGCACCGCGCGGCGCGCGGTGGTTCACTCCGGGCGCAGCGCGGAGAGTGCCAGCCGGGCGTAGCGGCGCCAGACGGCGGGGTCGCCGATCTGCAACTCGATCAGCGCCCGCGCGACCCCGGCGACCAGCACCTGCACATCCATGGCGGTCGCGTCGGGGCGCAGCCTGCCCTGCTCGTGCGCCAGCGCGAGGAGCTGCTCGAGCTGGTTGTCGAGCCGCTCGTCCTCGATGCCGTCCACGCCGCTGAGCACCTCGACCATGAGCCGGTCCTCGGCGAGCCGGGTCGCGATCCGCTCCAGCAGCACCTCCAGCGCGCGGTAGGCGTCGGTGCGGGCGGCGTCGAGCGCGGCGTCGGCGAGTTCGTCGAACCAGTCCAGGTGCAGCAGCGCGAGTTCGCGCACCAGGTCGGCCTTGGTCGGGTAGCTGCGGTAGACGGTCGCCTTGCCGACGCCCGCGCGCGCCGCCACCTCGGGGATGGTGGCCTCGAGCCCGTGCTCGGTGAAGACCTCGATCGCGGCGGCGAGCACGCGCTCGGAATTGTGCTGGGCGTCCACCCGGCGCCGCCGCTGCCGATTCGGTGCCGTCATCGATCCGCTCCTTTGCCGGAATGTGTCCCGGGTCTCATTTCCGCAGCTCACGTGAGTTGCTGCACACTTGGGGCGCTGAAGTGGACCCCGCAGTCCGCATACTCCTACTCTAGACCCTATCCGGACCATCTGGTCCATATAGGTGCTTGGAGGACGCTCATGGCGTGGCAGTTGTTCCGGCTGGGCCGGTGGTCGTTCGTGCACCGCAGGGCGGTGGCGGCGATCTGGGTGCTGCTGCTGGTCGTGCTCGGTGTCGGCGCGGCGACGCTCTCCGGCCAGACCAGTGACAAGTTCGAGCTGGCCGGGATCGAGTCGACCCAGGCCTTCGACCTCATCGAGGAGCGGGCTCCGCAGTCCTCCCCCGACGGCGCCACCGCGCGGGTGGTCTTCGAGGCGCCCGAGGGCCGCTCGCTGACCGAGCCCGGCTACAGCGCCGCGGTGACCGCCGCGCTCGGCGCGCTGCGCACCGAGCACGTCGCCTCGGTGACCGACCCGTTCACCGCGGGCACGCTCACCGGCGACGGCCGCGTCGGCTACGCCTCGGTCGGCTACACGCAGACCTCGAACGAGCTCACCGACGCCGACCGCTCGGCGCTGGAGAACGCCGCGCACGACGCCGAGACCGCCGGGCTGAACGTCGCCATCGGCGGCGACGCCATGAACGAGGTGGCGATGCCGCTGGCCGAGGTCGTCGGCATCGCGGTGGCGCTGCTGGTCCTCGCGGTGACCTTCGGCTCGCTGGTCGCGGCCGGGATGCCGCTGCTCACCGCGCTGGTCGGCGTCGGCATCGGCATGCTGGCGATCACCGCGCTCACCGGCTTCGTCGAGCTCTCCTCCACCACCCCTGCACTCGGCACCATGCTCGGGCTCGCGGTCGGCATCGACTACGCGCTGTTCATCATGAGCCGCTACCAGAGCGAGGTCCGCGCCGGGCGTTCGCTCGAGGAGGCGGCGGGCCGCGCGGTCGGGACCGCGGGTTCGGCGGTGGTCTTCGCCGGGCTCACCGTCATCATCGCGCTGGTCGGGCTGGCGGTCTGCAATATCGGCTTCCTGACCCAGATGGGGCTCGGCGGCGCCTTCACCGTCGCCGTCGCGGTGCTCATCTCGCTCACCCTGCTGCCCGCGATCCTCGGCTTCGCCGGCGAGCGGGTCATGCAGGGCAAGCCGCGCTACCTGGCCAAGGCCGCCGACGGCGCGGAGCCGCGCACGCACGGCCGCCGCTGGGTCGACGGCATCGCCAGAAACAAGTGGGGCGCGCTGGCAGGCGGTATCGCCGTCGCGCTGCTCGCCTCGCTCCCGGTCGCCTCCATGCAGCTCGCGCTGCCCGACGACGCGGCCAAGCCCGCGGGCAGCAATGCCCGCACCGCCTACGACCTGATCGCCGAGAACTTCGGCCCCGGCGCCAACGGCCCGCTGGTCGTGGTGGTCGACACCGCGAACGCCGCCGACCCGGCCGGTGCGGTGGCCAGGGTGACCAACGACCTGCAGACCATGGCAGGCCGCGCGGGCACCGACGTCGCCACCGTGATCCCCGCGCTCACCAGCGACACCCCGCAGGCGCAGCAGGCCTTCGCCCAGCAGCTCGAGGTCGTGAAGTTCGCGACCGTCACGGTGATCCCGGGCTCGGGGCCGTCCGACCAGGCCACCAAGGACCTGGTCGCGGAGATCCGCGGCACCGTCGCCGATCTGCCCGCCGAGACCGGCGCGCGCGCCCTGGTCACCGGCCAGACCGCGGTCGGGGTCGATATCGCCAACGAGCTCACCTCGGTGTTCCCGATCTACCTCGCGGTCGTGGTCGGGCTCGCGGTCTTCCTGCTGATCGCGGTGTTCCGCTCGCTGTGGGTGCCGCTCAAGGCCGCGCTCGGGTTCCTGCTCTCGGTCGGCGTCTCGCTCGGCGCCACCGTCGCGGTGTTCCAGTGGGGCTGGCTCAACCAGCTCATCGGCCTGGACACCACCTCGCCGGTGCTGTTCATCCTGCCGATCCTGCTGACCGGCATCCTGTTCGGGCTCGCCATGGACTACGAGGTGTTCCTGGTCAGCCGGATGCGCGAGGCGTACGCGCACGGCACCCCGGCCCGCCAGGCCGTGATCGACGGGTTCGCGCACAGCGCCAGGGTTGTGGTCGCCGCCGCGATCATCATGATCGGCGTCTTCGCCGGGTTCGCGCTCACCGACGACGTGATCCTGAAGACCATCGGCTTCGCGCTCGCCGTCGGTGTGCTGGCCGACGCCTTCCTGGTGCGGATGCTGATCGTCCCGGCGTTCATGCTGATCGTGGGCGAGCGGATCTGGTGGATGCCGAAGTGGCTCGCGCCGCTGGTGCCGACCTTCGACATCGAGGGTGAGGGGCTGACCAAGCGGCTCGACGTACCCGCGGACGCGGACGATCCGGTTCCCGCGCTGCGCTGAGTTCGGTTGCCCGAGCGGCCCGCTCCCGGATTCGGGGGCGGGCCGTTCGGTGTTTCAGCGCGGGGGTTCGGGCGGGGTCCACGGGCGGATGACGACCGGCATCTCGACGCGCCAGCCGGGTTCGGCCGGTTCCGAGGGGAACAGCAGGGAGCTGCCGATGATCAGCAGCACCGCGGCGGTCAGCACGCCGAGCAGGAATCTGAGCCACTCCAGCCAGGTCGACCCTTTGTTCATCCCCGTGCTCCCTCCCTGCTACCAGGTCGATCGCAGGGGCACGAGCCGGTATTACACCGCCGCCGCTTCGCGTGGGGAATGTCCGGCCCCGACCGCGCTGTTGAGCCGGATCGTGACACGCTGCGACAAAGCCCGCGAGCTGCGCTGGGTCGGCGCCGCCGACCCCCTGGTGCGGCCGCTGCTCGACGAGCTGGCCCACGAGTACGAGACCAGGTACGGGCCGAACGACGAGATGAGCAATACCGCGCCGGACGACTTCGAGCCGCCGGAGGGCGGGCTGGTGCTGCTGCTCGAGGGCTCCGGGGCGGTCGCGGGCGGCGGGTTCCGGCGGATCGATGAGACGACCGCGGAGATCAAGCGGGTGTGGACGCACTCGGCGCATCGGCGGCGCGGGTATGCCAGGACGGTGCTGGTCGAGTTGGAGCGGGCGGCGGTGGCGGCGGGGTATCGGTTGATCCGGCTCACCACCGGGCCGCGGCAGCCGGAGGCGGCGGGGCTGTATCTGACCTCGGGGTACGAGCCGAAGTACGACATCACCGCCGATCCGGCGACGCTGCCGTACCTGACCTTCGAGAAGGTGCTCGCCGATGGGCGCGCGGGCGACGGCGACCGGGACGACCGGCGCGTCGCGGTCGAGGACTGAGCGCGGGTGGTGCGCGGCCGCGGCCGAACCGGGCCACCACGTTCGCGCATCCAGCGCCGCACCGGTTGCCGCACCACCCGGGTCCGGCCGAACGCTAGCCGGAGGACCGTGCCGCCACCAGGTCGGCGAAGGCGGTGGCGACCAGGGCGATCGCGGGGTCGGCATCCGCGCGGAGCGGTTGCAGGATCGCCAGGGCGCCGGTGCCAGGCAGCTCGACCAGCGCCTGGATCAGCCGGAGGCGGACGCTCGCGTCGGCTTCGTGCGCGGTCAGTGCGGCGGTCAGCGCATCCAGGATGCGATCCGCGGTGGCCGGATCGCGGGAGAGGGCGCCGAGCACCTCGCCCGCGTCCACGTCGTTGGTGCCGGTGACGACCATGTCGATCAGCGCGGGTTCGGCGACGGTCACCCCGCGAGCGCCCGCGGCCAGCGCGGCCGGGCCGCGAACCGCCGAATCCGGATCGGCGAGCGCGGCGGTGAGCAGCTCGGTGGCGGCATCGCCGGGAATCTCGGCGACCGCCAGCACGGCCCGGCGGCGGACCTCGGCATCGGACGACCGCAATCCGGGTGCGAGCCCGGCCAGCCCGTCGGTCCCGGCCCTGGCCAACGCCCAGCGCAGCGCCCCCGCCATGTTCGGCTCGGACTCGGCGAGCACCGCCGCGGTGAGCAGCTCGGTGGGCACCGGCTCGTTCGCGGCGGGATTGAGCACGGTCCGGAGGCGCCGCGGCGGGTCGGCGGAGCCGAGGTCGCGGACCAGCTCGACGATGCGCAGCACGGCACGCCAGCCCGCCGGCTCCGCCCCCTCGACCGCGCGCAACCGCTCCAGCAGTTCCCGCTCCCGCTCCAGCCGCTCCTCGGTCCGCCGGATGAGATCCGCGACCAGGGTCTGCGGTGCGAACGCCGGATCCTCCAGCGCGCGGGCGACCTCGCGCAGCGAGAGGCCGAGCGTGCGCAGGCTTTCCACGTGGAAGATGCGCCGGATGTCGGCGTCGGCGTACTCGCGGTAGCCGCCGACGGTGCGCCCGGTGGGGCGGACCAGCCCGAGCGCGTCGTAGTGGCGCAGCATCCGGGTGCTGACCCCCGAACGCCGCGCCACCTCGCCGATCAGCACGGGGCGCCGTCCAGCGCGGCGATCCGCTTGGCCGCGTCGATGTCGAAGGCGGCGTCCGGGTCGCGCAGCAGCTGCTCGGTGACCAGGGCGTGCGCGCGCACCGCCGGGTCGGGGCTGGTTTTCGCGGTGGCCAGGACCGGCTCGATCAGGTCGCCGAGCGCGGCCAGTGCCCGGCTCAGGCTGCGTTGCACGTCGCGGCCGCCGCGGGCGAGCTGCCCGGCGAGCTCGGCGGCCAGGGCTCTCCGCTCGGCGTCCGGCACCAGGACCACCGCGGCCCGCCACGCGCTGCGGGCGACCTCGTCGTCGGGATCGCGCAGCAGCTCCGGGGTGATCGTGGACCAGGTGGCCGGGTCACCGATCTTGGAGAGCGTGTGCAGCGCCTGGCTGCGGGCCTGCGCGGGGCCGGACTCGAGCTCGGCGAGCAGCGCGGGCACCGTCTGCGCCGCCGGGAGCCGGGTGAGCGCCCAGGTGAGCATGTCGCGAACGTAGAAGTCCGGCTCGACCGCGCAGCGCGCGAGCAGCGGGGCGAGCAGCGCGGGGTCCGGGTGGGTGCCCGCGGTGAGCGCGGCCTGCAGCCGGGTCGAGGCGTTCTCGGTGCTCAGCGCGGCGAGCAGCCGCGGGTCTACGGATCGTTCCGGTGTCGGGTTCATGGGAAACCTCCTCCCGTCCAGTGAAGACGTTGTCACTGTGTCAAGGTCAAGCGCTCGGTGCTGGCAGGATGTCCGGCATGTCCCGCGCACTCGGGTTCGGCGCGGTCGCGCGCGCCTACGAACGCTTCCGGCCGGAGTACCCGCCGGACCTCGCCGACCTGGTACTCGCCTACGCGGGCCACCCGCTCCGCACCGCGCTGGAGATCGGCGCGGGCACCGGAAAGGCGACCCGGCTCTTCGCGGCGCGCGGTATCGCCGTCACCGCGACCGACCCCGATCCGGCCATGCTCGCCGAGCTGCGCGTTCCCGGTGTCACGACGGTGCGCGCCGCCTTCGAGGAGCTTTCTCCGGATCACCGCTACGACCTCGTCTACGCGGCCGCCGCGCTGCACTGGACCGCCCCCGAGGGCCGCTGGTCCCGCATGGCGGCGCTGCTGGAGCCCGGTGGCATCGTCGCCTCCTTCGGCGGCCCGGTGCTCGCCGCCGACCCCGCCGTGCGCGCCGCCGTGCGCATCGCCTTCCGCGGCGACGACGCGGTGCCCTCGCCGGACGGCACCCCGCCGGAGCAGCGGATGCAGTGGCCGGGAACGGAATTGCAGCGCTCGGAGCTCTTCACCGACGTCCGGCAGGAGGTGCTCGAGCACCGCCGCACCCTGAGCGCGCACGACTACCTCGGCTACCTCGGCACCCTCTCCGCCACGCTCCGGCTCCCGCAAGCCGAGCGCGCGCAGGTGCTCGCCCTGGTCGCCGCCGCGCTGCCCGCGCGGGTCGAGATCATCGCCGACATCACCGCGCACCTCGCCCGCCGCACGTGATCGGTTGCCGCGCAACGGCGTCGGGCGCGCGGACCCGCCCCGGACGAGGACAGGAACGACCGGGGCGGGCCTGGCACCCGAATCGCACGACGCGCGAGAATGAGCGATCCGGACACCAGTTCGGAGTTACCCGGCCTCGCCCGATCCACGCTGCCGGAAGGCTCCCGAAATGTCACACACCGTCACGGCACTCGTCATCCCCGGCCCGTGCTCACCGGAAGCCGCGGCCGCGTGGGATCTGGTGCCGGTCCCCCTGGCCGCCGACCTGACCCTGTTCCACCTGACGCACTACTACACCGCGTATCAGCAAGCAGTTCAAGGCATCTCGGATCAGCTCGTGCTTCCGGCCACGGCCCCGCTCCTGTTCCCCCGCGAAGGCGTGGTGACCGTGATCGCCGCGGCACTGGCCGGCCCCACCGCCTTCGCCCTCATCCACACGAACTACACCGCGGGCATCGGCGAGCAGTACGCGGTGACGGCCGAAGCGGGCGCCCCACCCCGCCCGGCCGGCACGATCAACGCCGCCCTGCGCGCCCTCGGCATCACCGCCCGCCCCGGCCTGGACGAATTCGACACCGTCGGCCTCGCCCGGCACCGCTCACCCCCGGACCACCTGGACCGCTTCGCCGACCTCTGCGACGAACTCGGCGTGTGAGGCAGGGGCTCGCGCGGGCGGCGGCCCGATCCTCCGGTTCGCGGACGGGACCGCCGCCGGTGCTGGTCGGGCGCATTCCCGGCCGAGACGCGCTACGCGGCCGCGCGCAGCGCGTCGATGAACCACTCCCAGGCGGGGACCTGGGGCTCTCGGGCAGGCCACCCGTTCAGGACGCCGAGCAGCTGCCAGTACCGCTCCACTCGGCGATCGGTGAAGGTCGCCATAGAATCCGCCAGCCGGACCCGCTCGTCAGCGGGCAGCGCCGGATCGACGATCTGATCGAGCAGTTCCCGGCCGCGCGCCGAATCGGGCGCGACCCCCTCGCTCAGCGCCTGCGCGGCGACCGCGGAAACCCGGGCCGGGTCGGGGGCGCCGGGCTCGGCCCCGGCCGCCCCGGTGACCGCCATCGCGCGCACCCGCTCCCCGAAACCGGGATCTCCGACCAGCTCCGCGAGCTCGACCCAGGCATCCACCTGCTCCGGGCTCGGATCGTCGGGCAGCTCGGCGGGCATGGACCGCATCCCCCGCGCGATGTGCGCCCCGGGTGCGTCGTCCGGGATGCCCGCGAAGGTCGCGTCCACGAAGTCGTCGATCACCCGCTGCCGCTCGGCGGCGGACAGTTTGGCCATCTTGTGCATGATTCTCATCTCCTCGGTCGAACTTCCTCGGTGAGCGACCGAACGCAGCACCGCCCGCCGGACCCGCAGCGTGCGGATCTCGGCGTCCAGTGCCCGCACGTGCGCGGCGGCCACGTCGGCCACCGTCGTCTGACGCAGCAGCACCCTGTGCACGGTGGGCAGGTCGAGCCCCAGTTCGCGCAGGGTGCGCACCAGGTCGAGCCGGGCCACCGCCTCGGTGTCGTAGAGCCGGTAGCCGGTCGGCGACCTGTCGGTCGGCGGCACGACCCCGGCATCGGACCAGAAGCGGATGGTCCGCACCGCGAGTCCGGTGCGGCGGGCCAGCTCGCCGATGGTGAACAGTTCGTCGCGGTCACTCACGGGAATCAGCCTCGGGTTTCCAGTAGGTGGAGAGTCAACATCGATTCTCACCGGCAGCGCTCGCGGATCCGCCGCGGATGGGTGAATATAGGGCGTGATCTGCCCGCACTGTCAGACCAGCCTGCTCTACCGGCAGCGCCCGAAACGCATCTGCTCGTCGTGCGGGCGCCCCTTCGCGCTGGAGCCGAAGGAGAGCCCGTTCCGGCTGCACGACCTGCGCGTGCACCGCCTGGCGGACAAGCTCTCCGACGGTCGTGGCCTGCTCTACACCGGCCCGCAGCTGTACTTCGCGGCGGGCCGCAAGACGCTGCCGGGCACCGGGCGCACCTACACCCTGGCGGCGATCGGCTACACGGTGCTGCTGGTGATCATCGGGACGGTGCTGCTGGCTTCCGGGGTGCTGCCGGTCGGGCCGGGGCTGGCCGGGGTCGCCGCGGTGATCGTCGCGGTGAACCTGCTCCTGCTGCTGATCCGGCCGCAGCTGCTGCGCCGCAGCACCATCCGGATGGACCGCCCCTATCCCGACTTCGGCACGCAGGTGCTGCGCCCGTGGCAGCGGCTCTACGGTGCGCCGCCACCCCGGCTGGTCCGCGACAACCTGCCGCTGCCGGCCGTGCCGCGGCCCCGGATCGCGCTGCTCTGCCCGGACCGCTCCACCCTGGCCTGCCTCGCCGCCAACGGCGCCGCCACCACCTGGGGAATGGCGCTGTGCGAGCGTCTCGAACTGGTGCCGCCGAACGGGCCGGTGCTGGTCCTGCACGACGCGAGCGTCGCCGGGATCGGCTGGGCGCGCCAGGTGCGCGAGGCGCTCGGCCCGCGCGCCACACTCCTCGGCCTCTCCCCCGCGTCGGTGCGCACCGCGCCCTGGGCGGTGCGGGTGAAGGAGCACCCCCTGGAGTCCGCGGCGCTGCCGCCCGCCATCGGCGCGGAGGATCGGCAGTGGCTGCTGGACGGCTGGTGGTCGCCGGTGGCCGCGCTGCCGCCTGCCCGGCTGCTGCGGCTGGTGCAGCGCGGGGTCGACCGGGCGGAGGAGGCCGCCGACCCCGATCGCCGCCTGGCGGGGCAGGTGGGTTTCCTGACGTGGCCGGCTCCCGCGTGATCGAGCGGCTGCTTCCGCTCGCCCGCGCCCGCGCGTCCGCGCCGAGCGGGCTGCTGGTCACCGAGCGCCAGCTGTACTACGAGCTGTGCCGCCTGCTCGCCCCCGCGCACCGGCTGCGCGGCGTTCCCGGCTGCACAGTCCGGGTTCCGCTGCGCTACAGCACGTTCCGGGAAGCCCTCGGCGACCTGCCCGGCCTGCTCACGATCCCCCCGCCGGAGCGGGCCGAGCCGGGACGCCACACCCCCGAGCCGGACCTGTTCGACTACGGCCTGCCCCGGCTGCTGATCTGCCACTCGCACGAGATCGCGCACATGCTGCGCGCCAACGGGCTGCCGATGGAGTCGGCGTGCCCGGTGCTGAGCGCCGACGAACTCCCGGTGCACCCCGGGGTCGCGGGGATGCTCGCGCGCGTCGAAGGCACCGCCTACGTGCTGCACGGGGCGAGCACCGCCGGCTTCGAGTTCGCCGCGCGGGTCCGCGAACTCGCCGCGCTCCCGGACGAGGTCGCGGTGGTCCCGCTCGGCCTCCGCCCGCGCCAGGCCCAGGCCCTGCACCTGTTCCACCTGCCGGGAGCAGCGGCCGAGCCGCCACCGGGCCCGGACGACCGCGAGCGCCGCTGGCTGGCCCGCGGCCGCACCGTCGAACTCGAGGCGGTGCGCCCCGCGGCCCTGCTGCGCACCGTGCACCGCCTGGTCCGCGAGGTGCGCACCCCGCGCACCCCGCTGCTCGAACTCCGCCGCACCAGGGACACCGGGTTCCTGACCTGGCCCGCCGCATGACCGGTACCCCGAAAGGAGCCAGCCGTGCCCCCGTACCGGCAGGTCGACTACACCGATGAACTGCTCGCCGACGGCACCGTGCACCGCCGCTACGGCGACGGCCGCCAGGAGTGGCGCAGCCGCGGCCCCGGCGGCACCGTGCTCTGGCGGGACAACCGGGGCCGCTCCGGCCGGGACGAGCCGCTCGGCCCGAAGATCATCCGGCGCGACCACCCCGGCGGCGTCCTCTACGGCCGCGAGGCCGGGTACGGCCGCACGCTCTGGGGTGACGGCGTGCTCACCGTGAACCGCAGCTCCTTCGGCGGCCGGATCGGCGCGGTGCTCGCCACCGTCGCAGGCGGCGCGCTGCTCGGCGCGCTGGTCGTGCCGCCGCTGGTCATGAGCCCGGAGGAAGAGGAGGAGCTGCGCAACCAGGCGACGAACAGCAGCTCCGGCGGCGGGGACGACGGCGGCGACGGCTACGGCGACTGGGACGACAGCTACGGCGACGACGACGATTTCGGGTGAGCTGATGTCCCGCTGGTGCGCCTTCCTGACCTCCGCCGACCCCACCGCCCAGGTACGCGCGGTCGGCGCCGAACCGCTCGCGGCGAACGGCCCGCACGCCCTCGGCCTGCTCGACGGCCCCGGCACCGCCGCCGGCCCGTTCACCGCGGGCGCGCTCACCGCCGTCGGCGAGGTCACGCTCTTCAACACCGCCGAGCTGCGCGCCCGGCTCGGCGCCGCCGCGCCACCGCCGGGCAGCGGGGACGGCCTGCTCCTGCTGCACCTCTACCAGCGCTTCGGCCTGCCCGGCATCGCCGCCGCCGACGGCATGTTCGCCCTCGCTGTCACCGACGGCCCCGACCTGGTGCTGATCCGCGACCACGTCGGCGCCCGCACCCTCTTCCACGCGCGCGCCGCCGCGGGCTGGGCCGCCTCCACCTCGCTGCGCGCGCTGCGCCGCTGGCCCGCCCTGCGCACCGGGCTGCACCTGCCCGCGGTCCGCGACTTCCTGACCTTCGCCTACCTCCCCGGCCGGGAAACCCTGCTGCACGGCGTCAGCGAAGTGCTCCCCGGCCGCTGCGTCCGGCTGCACCCCGACGGCACCAGCAGCGAGCAGACCTACTGGGAGCCGGAGGAACTCGTCGACCACCGCCCCGCGGCCGAGCACGCCCTCGCCCTGCGCGCCCTGCTGGAGCAGGCGGTGTCCCGCAGGCTGCCCGCGGGCGAACCGGTCGCGGTGCTGCTCTCCGGCGGCATCGACAGCAGCCTGGTGACCGCGCTCGCCGCCAAGCTGCACGACCACCCGGTGCGCACCTACTCGATCAGCTTCGGCGACACCGCGCCCAACGAGCTCGGCTACTCCGGGCTGGTGGCGGCGCACTGCGGCACCGAGCACCGGGTGCTCACGGTGCCGGGCGCGACCGTCGCGGCCCGGCTCGCCGACACCGTCGGGCTGCTCGACTCCCCCGTCGGCGACCCGCTCACCGTCCCCAACGCGCTGCTGGCCGAGGCGGTGGCGGCCGACGGCGCCACCGTCGCGCTCAACGGCGAGGGCGGCGACCCGGTCTTCGGCGGCCCCAAGAACCTGCCCATGCTCATCTTCGAGCTCTTCCGCGGCGACCCCGACCCGGATGCCCGCGCCCGCGCCTACATCGACAGCTACCGCAAGTGCCACGCCGACCTGCCCGCCCTGCTCACCCCCGACACCCTGGCCGCGCTGGAATCCGCGCCGGGCCCGGCCGCGCACGTCGCCCCCTACCTGCGGCAGGACCGGATGAGCACGCTGCTCAACCAGCTCCTGCACGTGAACCTGCGCACCAAGGGCGCCCACCACATCCTGACCAAGGTGGAGCGGCTCACCGCCGCCAGCGGCATCGAGGGCCGCGCCCCGCTCTTCGACCGCGCGGTGATCGACCGCGCCTTCGCCACCCCTCCCGCGCTGAAACTGGCCGGGACCAGCGAGAAGTGGATCCTCAAGGAGTCGGTGCGCGACCTGCTGCCCGCCACCATCGTCGACCGGCCCAAGAGCGGCATGCGGGTGCCGGTGCAGCAGTGGCTGGACGGCCCGCTGCGCGACCTCGGCCACGACCTGCTGCTCTCCGGCGACCGCGGGCTCTTCCGCCGGGACACCGTGCGCGGCTGGCTGCGCGGGGAGGGCGCGCTGCTCCCGCGACAGGGTGGCAAACTCTGGCTGGTGTTGTCGCTGGAACTGTGGTTGCGCTCGTTCGACGTGGGCGGGCCGGTCGGATGACCCGGCTCAAGGTGGCGGCCGACGCCGAGAACGAGATCCACGACCTGGCGACCTTCGCCGACCCGGGCCGCAACGTGGTCACCCCGGTCGCCCGCTTCGAGCCCGCTGTCGCCGCGGCCGTGGTCGACGCCTTCGCACGGATCGTCCGCACGGCCGCGGCCGCCACCGCCGCGACCACCGCGGACGCCGACGGCATCATCCGCTCGCAGACCTTCGAGGAGGGCGAGGTCTACATGATCGAGAAGCCCTTCGACGGCTTCTTCGCCGACCGCTACCTCATGGACTTCTACGACTCCGCCGAGCGCGGCATCTGCTCGCGCATGCACCTGCACACCGGGCTGCGCTTCGTGCGCATGATGACCGGGCCGGACACCGGTATCCGGGTCGGCAGCCTCTCGCCGTTCGTGGTGACCGACGTTCCCGGCGTCACCCCGTTCGCGCCCGAGCAGTTCACCGACGACCTGCCCGACACCCCGCCCGGCGTGCACCGCACCAGGCACAACCTGATCGTGCCGCCGTGCTCGTTCGTCGACATGCAGATCCCGCGCGGGGTCAGCCACCAGTTCAACGCGATCGGGCCGAACGCCGTGATCGACTCGGTGCACCCGGAGGAGTCGGTGGAGGTGTTCCGGGAGCGCATGTCCGGCTACCGGATGATGGCGCAGACGATCTTCCTGGCGCCCGAGCTCGCCGCCGCCGACACCTGCGCCGACCCGGCCGGAACCTCGCGCCCCGGCGGCCCTACCGGCTGAGCAGCACCGCGGCCACCGACTCGACGTACCAGTCCGCGAACCGTTCGGGGCTCCAGCCCCGCCGCCGGACCAGCCAGTCGAAATTCCGCACGTCCATGGCCAGCCACAGCACGTCGACGATCTCCTCGTCGGACAGCTCCGCTCGCAGCTCCCCGGTCACGGCCAGATCGGCCGCGAACATGCCCATGGCGGTGCGGCGCTCGGCCACATTCTTCGCGTGGATCGCGGCCGCGTCCGGTTCCGTGCTCGCCGCGCTCTCGATCGCGAGCAGCACCTCGGCCTGCCGCGCGTGCGTCTGCGCGAGGTGGCGGGCGTAGCGGCGTAGTTTGGCGCGGGCGTCGCCGAGGGCGCGGATCTCGGCGACGAACTCCCGCTGAGCGAGCGCGGCCGGTTCGTCGTCCCCGGCGATCACCAGATCGAGCAGTTCGGAGAGCAGCGTCTTCTTGTTGCCGAACACCTTGTAGACGGTCTGCACCGCCACCCCTGCCGCGCGGGCGATCTCGGCGAGCGTGGTCGCGCCGTACCCGGGCGCGACGAAGAGCGTGCGCGCCGCCGCCAGGATCGCGAGCCGGGTGCTGCGCGCCTGCTCCTGCCGATGCGTGGATTCGTACCGCCTCTTGACAGCCACCGGTTCAGGGTAGTCAACTATTGAATAGAGCTTTACTCTACCAAAAGAGGATGCCATGTCGACCACCACGTCCGAGACCGGCGCCCGCGTCGTCCCGATCCCGCCGCCGCTCTACTATGCCGCGGCCCTGGTCGGCGGCGTACTGCTCGACCGGGTGTTCCCGCTCGCCGCGGCGCACCCGGCGCTGCGGGTCGCCGGCCTCGTCATCGCCTGCGCGGGAGCGGGTTCGGCAGCCGCCGGAGTGCTCGCGGTGATCAGGCACCGCACCACGATCGTCCCGCACCGGCCGGTGGCCACGCTGATCACCACCGGCGTCTACCGCGTCTCCCGCAACCCGATGTATCTCGGGCTCGCCCTGCTGGTTCCCGGGCTCGGGCTACTCATCGGCACCTGGTGGCCGCTCGTTCTGCTCCCGCTCACCTTGCTCGCCGTCACCCGGTTGGTGATCGCGCCCGAGGAGCGTTACCTGCGACAGCGCTTCCCCGACGAGTACGACGCCTATCGCGCCCGAGTCCGCCGCTGGCTCTGAGCGCTGCCGTCGACCCTCCGCCCATATAACAGCTACCGCATAGCGAACCGACGGGGAATCGAGCGAACAGCGGACAGGAATCCACCGTCGCGCCCGGTAGAACAGAGGGGTGCACCCGGAGCGGATCGCTCATCTCCGCTCCGGGTGCGGCTCCGCCCCGGATCCTCTGCCAGGGTCGACGACAGTCCCTACCGGGGCGGAGCCAACCACCCCCTACGCCGGGGCCCCGCCCGTGATGACCGATCCACCCTCCGGCGAGGCGAAGGTCGGCGCGGTGCCGTTGAGCACGTAGTCGCCGAGCTGCTGCTCGCGGTAGATGAGCGGATTGTGCGAGGCCAGCGTGCGCACATTGCGCCAGTGCCGGTCGAACTGGTACTTCCGGTCCAGCGCCGACGCCCCGCCCACCTCGAAGATCTCGGTGGTGGCCTGCAGGGCGAGTGGGAGTACGACGGACTGCGCGCGGAAGGCGTCCAGCTCGGCCTTCAGCTCGGCCGCCGCGACCTCGGCCGCCGCCTCCGGAGTGCGCTCGGCCTCCGGTGTGGTGCGGAAGGCGTAGCCCAGCTCGGCGGCGGCGTCCAGCGCAGCGGCGGCGTCGAGGACGGTGGCGCGCAGCGCGTAGGCGGCAGCATCGGTGCGCCCGACCACCTGCTGGATGAGCGGGTCGTTCGCCGCCACCGCCGCCTTGGCGACCGGGTAGGTGCGGTGCCGGTTCCGGACGAACTCGGCGATGTCGTCGGTGGCCCGGCGCACGATGCCCGCGATGGTCGCCAGGTGGGTCAGCTGGAAGTGCGCGAGGTGGCCCGCGGTGCCGCCGGGCGGCGGGAAGACCGCCTCCGGCCCGGTGAGCTCCACGTTCGTCAGGACCGTCGTGCCGCTCGCGCTGGCCCGCTGGCCGAAACCGGCCCAGTCGTCGATCCTTTCGACGCCGGGTGCGTCCGCGGGTACCACCGCGGTCACCCGTTCGCCGTTGTCGTCTTGCGCGGCGACGGTCAGGTAGTCGCCGTAGAGCGCGCCGGTGCTGTAGTACTTCGTGCCGTTGAGCAGCAGTTTCCCGTCGACGGTCCGCAGCGTGGTCGCGGGCTTGCGGAAGCTGCCCTCGCGCTCGCTCACCGCGGTGCCGAAGACCAGCCCGGCGCCGATCCGGCCGAGCCACTCCCGGCCGCGCTCGGTGTGCCGCTCCCGCCAGCGGTCCTCGACGAACCGGAGGTGCACCCGGAGTGCGTGCGGCAGATTGGATTCCGCCGCGGCGAGCTCGACCACGAGCAGGTAGAGCTGGCGCAGGCTGGCGCCGTCGCCGCCGAGCTCGCGCGGTACCCGCACCGCGGGGAAGCCTGCCTCCCGCAGCCAGCCCGCCTCCTCGAGCGCGAGCCGCCCGCTGGTCTCGCGCGCCAAGGCGCCGTCGGCGATGCGCGCGAACACCGGACGGTACTTCGCGAGCAGCTCTTCGTCGGTGGGTGCGGGGCTGATGGTGGTGGTCATGCGGCTTCCTCGGTCACGGCGGCGGTGGGTTCGGGCAGGCCGAAGCGGCCGCGAATGGTCGGCGCGTCGTAGCCGGTGGGGAAGACGCCCTCGGCCTGCAGGATCGGCACCACCTCGCGCACGAACCGCTCGAGATCGTCGGGCAGCAGCGGGAAGTGGGCGTTGAAGCCGGAGACCGCGCCGTCGGCCCACCAGTCGACGAGCTGGTCGGCGACCTCCTTCGGACTCCCGATCACCAGCCGGTGCCCGCCGGCACCGCCGACCCGGCGCACGATCTCGCGGGTGCTCGGCTGCTCGATCCGCACCAGGTCCTGGACCGCCTTGCTGAACCCGATCGGCCGGGTCTGGTCCTCCTGCGGCTCGAACCACTCCGGCTTCAGCGGTATGTCCGGGTCGATCGACTTCGGGAACGCGGGGTTGAACGAGCGCTGCTGGGTCAGGAAGGCCGCGATCAGCCCGTCCTCGTTCTCGGCGCCGCTGAACACCTCGTGCCTGCGCAGCGCCTCGGCCCTGCTGTCGCCGAGGTAGACGTTCACGCCGGGGAAGAGCCGGATGCTGCCCGGCGGGCGGCCGTGCCGCTGCGCGGCGGCGTCGAGCTGGGCGGCGTACTCGTGCGCGGCCTGTTTGCTGAGCAGCGCGGCGTAGACGATCTCGGCGTGCTTGCCCGCGAAATCGATGCCCTGCGCGGAGGCGCCCGCCTGCGAGATCACCGGGTGCCCCTGCGGGCCGACCGGGACGTTCAGCGGGCCGCGCACGTCGAAGAACTCGCCGTGGTGGTCGATGGTGCGGGCGGTGGTCTCGTCCCACAGCGGCCCCTGCGGCTCCGGGCCGTCCGGGGTGTCCCAGGAGAGCCACAGCTTCTTGACCACCTCGAGGAACTCGTCGGCCTTGCGGTAGCGGTCGTCGCGGTCGAGCAGCCCGCTCGCGGTGAAGTTGGCGGCGATATCCGGGTTGAAGTTGGCGACCGCGTTGAAGATCACCCGGCCGCCGGAGATGGCGTCCAGGCTGGCCAGCCGCCGCGCCAGGTTGTAGGGCGAGTTGTAGCTGGTCGAGGCGGTGAGCACGAAGCCGATATCGGGGACGGCGGACGCGATGGCGGAGAACAGCACGATCGGGTCGAACAGGTGCCCCGGCCCGCGCCGCGCGTCGCGCTGCAGCGCCGGGTGGTCGGAGACGAACACCGCGTCGAGATTGCCGGAGCGCGCGAGCTCCGCCGAGCGCCGGTAGTGCTCGAAGTCGGCGAACCGGTTCCACTTCGTGCCCGGCCAGTTCCATGCCTTCGCCGAGACGCCGGAGCCGACGATGGAGGCGGCGAGGGTCAGCCTGCGCACGGGTCTGTCGATACTCATACGGGCGGCTCCTGGACGGTGCGGAACGAATACCTCTTCTCCTACCGAGCCGTCGACCGCGCGTCACGGATACCGTTCACCGTGGTTGAAACACCCTGTGACCTGCCGGATCTCGAACCACCGTGATTCGAACACCGCCCGCGGTGCGTCCGCCCAGCTCGAGCCCGCCGCCCACTGCCCCGGACCGCGCTCGGTCCGGCCGGGACCCGTGAAGCCGGCCTTACCGTACGAGCGTGAGCACTTCCTCGATCGAGCCGAGCACGGCCGCCGCGAACACCATCGACACCGACACGCTGCGCCGCTGGCTCGCCGACGGCGCGGAGCTGGCGGTGCTCGACATCCGCCCCAGCGAGGTGGTCGGCTACGCCTCGCCGCTCTTCGCCACCAACCTGCCCGCCGAGCGGGTCGCCGCCGAGATCGACCGGTTCGTGCCGCGCCCGGTGGTGCGCACCGTCCTGGTCGACGCCGGGGACGGCGCCGCCGACGCGCTCGCCGCCGAACTGGCCGCCGCCGGGCGCACCAACGTGCACGTGCTGGCGGGCGGCATCCCGGAGTGGACCCGCGCGGGCACCGACGGCCTGCCCACCTTCGACATCCCCGGCCAGGACTTCTCGCTCGGCATCCGCGACGAGCGCGCCACCCCCGTCGTCACCGCCGCCGAGCTCAAGACGCTCAAGGACGAGGGCGCCGACGTCGTCGTGATCGACACCCGCACCGTCCCCGAGTTCACCGCGGGCCACGTCCCCGGCGCCGTCGGCGTGCCAGGCGCCGAGCTGCTGCTCCGCTTCGCCGACGTCGTCCCCTCCCCCGACACCCACATCGTCGTCTCCTGCGCCGGACTCCCCCGTGCCATCATCGGCGCCCAGACCCTGATCGACGCGGGCGTCCCGAACAAGGTCTCCTACCTGCACGACGGCACCAAAGCCTGGAAGCAGGAGAACCTCGAGCTCGAAACCGGCGCCACCGCCCTGTACGGCCCGGTCGACGACGCCGCCCGCGAGCGCGCCGCCGCCCGGGTGCGGGCCATCTCCGCCGGTGACGAATTCCCCCGCATCGACGTGGCGACCGCGCACGCCTGGGCCGCCGACCCCGGCCGCACCACCTACCTGCTCGACGTCCGCACCCCGGAGGAGTTCGACCAGGGCCACCTGCCCGGCTCGATCAACGCCGAGGGCGGGCAGTTGCTCGGCGTCTCCTACCGGACCATCGCCGTCCGCGGGGCGCGCGTGGTGCTCATCGACGATCCGACGGCGGCCCGGGCGTCGGTCGTGGCGCACTGGTTGCAGCGCCGCGGTTTCGAAATCGCCGTCCTACTGCACGATTTCGCCACAGCGCAGTCCTGACCGAGGTGTGCCCCGCGCGGGTTGCCCCAAGCGTCCTTCGCATCCATGTCCGCGCTGTTCAGAACGGGACTGCGCACCCTGATCCGGTATCGACCCCGGTCCCGACCTGAATGTCCACCGTCGGCCCGCCGGCCGAGGTCTGGTACGCCATGATTCGGTGCGTGCCGGGGACGACCGGCGTCCAGCGCACCGTGGCGACGCCGTTCACCGGCGTGACGAGGTTGCCAGGGACGAAGGTCGAGCTGTCCTCGAAGTCGTAGAACGAGACCGGCATATCGGTGCTCACGGCGGCGACCAGCGTGTACGTGCACGAGGTTCCGAACGGGGTCACCGGCCCCCAGCTCGCGCCGGGCTCGGCGCGGAGCGTGAAGACCTCGGCGGCGGCCGACGGTGCCAGGCCCACCGGCAGCGCCGCCGCCGCGAGGAACGCCGCCGCCATCCCGAGGCGGCGCTGAGCGCTGTCGACCATGCGCGAATTCCCTTCACCGATGAACTTCGGCCCTTCCCGTCGTCGGTATACCCGACACCACGAGAAGGAGCCGTACATGGTTATCGTCGCAGGCCACATCACCGTCGACCCCGCGGATCGCGATTCCTACCTGGCGGGATGCGTGCCCGTCGTCGAGCAGGCGCGCCGCGCCCCCGGCTGCCTCGACTTCGCGATCAGCGCGGATCTGGTCGACAACGGGCGGATCAATATTCTGGAGCGCTGGGAAACGCAGGCGGCGGTAGAGGCGTTCCGGGGCAGTGGGCCGGGGGACGATCAGAGCGCGCAGATGCTCTCGGCCTCGGTCTCGGAGTACGACATCGCCGAGGTGCGCTCCCTGACATAGGCGAGGCGATGCGCTCGTCCCGAGTTCCGCACGATGCTCTCGAACGGGCCGCCACGCGGGCGGGACACCACGGTCCCGGCACCGTCGTGGTCGAGCCGCTCGATCGCCGAGCCCGCCGGAATTCGCGCGGAAGCGTGCGAAAAGTGCTGTTGCACAGACTGATCCCATCACCGGAGACGGATAGAGGAGATGGGATGACGGACATCGGGGCGATCACCGCGCTGGACATCGATGAGCAGATCACCGTGCGCGCCGAGGGCACGGCGCTGCGCGGGCACCTGCGGATCCCCTACGGCGCACGAGCCATGGTGCTCGTCGCGCACGGCAGCGGCACCTGGCGGGACAGCCCGCGCAACTCCCACATCGCGGGGCAGCTCACCGACCGCGGGCTCGGTTCGTTGACGCTCGACCTGCTGACCCCCGCCGAGGCGACGACCGATCTGATCTTCGACATCACCCTGCTCGGCGGGCGGCTGCTCGCCGTCAGGCACTGGCTGACCGGGTCCCCGTACCAGTGGATGCCGGTGGGGCTGCTCGGCGTCGGCTCGGATGCCCCGGTCGCGCTCTGGACGGCGGGCGAACCGGATGTGCGACTCGGCACCGTGGTGGTGCACGGCGCCAGGCCCGACCTGGCGGCCGACCGCCTGACCCGGGTACTGGCCCCGACCCTGTTCGTCTCCGGCGGCGCCGACGAGCGGATCCGCCGGTGCGTCCGGGCGGCCGCGGCGCTGGTGCCCGCCCCGACCCGGATCACCGAGCTGGCGGTGAGCACCCAGCCGGTCCCGCGGGACCGGCTGGGCATGTGGTCGGCCTACCTGGCGTCGGTGTGGTTCGGCGAGCACCTCGGCACGGTGCCGCGGCGCCCCTGACCGCTACTCGGCGAAGACCGCGCGCAGCTTCCGCTCCTGCTCGTGGCTGAGGTTGGTGGTGACGAGCTCGGCGGTCTGGTGGCGGAACTCCTCGTGTACCCGGTCGAGCCTGGCATCGGAGGAGAGCACGAACAGTGCCGAGGTGCCCGGGGTCAGCTGCTCCTTCAACCGGGCGATGAAGGAGTTGTCGATCCCCACGTCGGCGAGCGAGGCGGTCAGCGCGCCGATGCCCGCGCCGACCGCGACCCCGAGCAGCGGGACGAAGAACAGCAGCCCGAACAGCAGCCCCCAGAAGGCGCCGCCGAGCGCACCCGCGCCGGCGAGGTTGTGCAGCTGCTTCGTCTTCGGCTTCGGCGCCCCGGCGGGCCAGCTGACGATCGCCGCGTCGTGCACGGCGACCAGCCGCCGCTGCTCGAGTTCGCGCAGGGTGGCGACGGCGGTCTCGGCGCCGGTCTCGCTCGGGAACTTCCAGACGGTCAGGGTTCCGGCCATGGGCTTCTCCTTCGTCGAGGGATACGTGCCTTGCGCCCGGCGACGCTAGTGACGCGGAGGCGGACCGGGGATCATCCGTTGCGGGTGACCTGCGGAGCGGCGCAGCTCAGGCGATGGAGACGTGCAGGTCGGGGCAGGCGCAGCCGGGCTCGGGGCGCCCGGTGCAGCGGGCGGCGATGAGCTCGGTCTGCGGCCGGATGGACTCGGCGATCCCGCGCAGGTGCTCGCGCTGGGCGCAGGCCCGGTCGCGCAGGGTCCGCGCGGAGACCTCGTCCCCGGCCGCCGCGGCCAGCCGGGCCAGCACCAGGTCCATCGGGCCGAGGCCGACCAGCCCGGTGCCGAACCCGACCGTCGAGCCGGACCAGGCCGTGAGCCGCTCGAAAAGCAGTGCGGCGGCCTCGCTCTCGCCGAGCGCGACGGCGGCGCGGGCCGAGAAGGCGGTCATCATCGGCCGGCCGGGGCCGCGGTGCAGCGGCGGGTTCTCCCGGAACACCGGGCGGGCGCGCTCCAGCTCACCGGCCTGGGCGAGGGCGAGCGCGTAGACGTGGGCGAAGCGCTCCGGCTCCTGCGCGTAGCGCCGCTCGAGCACCGCGCGCAGCGGGGTCAGGTCGTCGCGGTCCCACGCGGTGGCGAGCTCGGTGAGCAGCAGCGCGTCCTCGTGCCAGGCGCCGAGCTCGAGCGCGGCCGCGCGGCAGGCGGTGTAGCGCTGCTCGGCGGCGGCGCGGTCGCCGCGGATCAGGTCGGTGGTGGCGACGAAGCAGAGCAGGGCCTGGCGCAGCTCGGGGAAGTGCCCGTCCTCGGCGGCGGCGAGCGCCTCCAGCGCGAACCGCGCCGCGGCGACCAGGTCGCCGCGCCTGCAGGCGTCGAGGAAGCGCAGGTACAGCGCGAGCGCCCGGTACTCGGCCGATTCGGTGAGCGCGGCCACCCGGCTCAGCTCCGCGGTGGCCGGGCCGCACAGGTCGGCGGAGCCGGCGTCGACCAGCGCGCAGACCACCGCGTTCAGCGCCGCGCACACCAGCGGCCGGTCACCGGCGTGGTAGGCAAGCGCCAGCGCCTCGCCTGCGTGTGCGTACCGCTGCGCGGCGGTCACCGTGCCCTCGGACTCGCCGGCCAGGGTGATCAGCAGCCGAGCCCTTGTGTGGCCGGGTAGCGGCTCGGCCAGCGCGTTCTTGAGCGCGGTGCGGAGCCGGGGGCTGCCGGTGCCGCGGTAACGGATGCCGGGGATCACCGGGGCGCTCCAGCAGGTGAGCGCGCGGGCGAGCAGGGCCGGGTCGGCCAGGCTCTCGGCGATGTCGAGCGCGCGTTCGCGGGCCGCGGCCGCGGCGGCCCGGTCGCCCCCGTGCGCCAGTGCGTCGGCGAGCAGGCAGAGCGCGTCGATCAGCCCGGCCCGCTCCGCCGGGGCGGCGTCGGGATCGACCGGGGTGGCGCGCCCGTTCAGCTCGGCGGCCGCCCGCCACAGGGTCGCCGCCTCGGCCCGCCTGCCCGCCGCGGCGCAGCGCGCCGCCGCCTCGACGAGCCGCTCCAGCGCCCGGCCCGCGGTGGCCGGGGTGCTGCCGTGCAGCGCGTGCACGGCGAGCGCGGCAGGCCCGGCCCCGTCGAGGACCCCGCCCGCGATCCGGTCGGCGGCGACCTCGGCCATGTGGGCGTGCATGCGCCTGCGCCGCATCGGCGGGATGCTGTCGCGCACGATGCGCTGCACCAGCTCGTCGCGGACGGCAACCCGGCCGGAGCCGTCGAAGCGCACCAGCGAGGCGGCCATGGCGTTGTCGAGCAGATCGGCCACCCGCTCCTCGGTGAGCTCGGCCAGCCGGGCGAGCGCGTCGACGTCGATCGGGCCGCCCCAGAGCGCGAGTGCGCGCAGCATCGCGAGCGAGCCGGTCGGCAGCCGCTCGGCGACGTCCAGGACCAGGGCCCGGATGCGGTGCGGCGGCTCGCCGGAGTCCGGCCGCGCGGCGATCACCTGACCCCAGATCCGCAGCTGCATGGGGTTTCCCGCGGTGCGCTCGCGCAGGCTGCGCACCAGGGCGTCGTCACCGATGTCGACGCCGCTGCCGCGCAGGAACTCCCGCGTCCCGGCCAGGTCGAGGCCGGTGAGCTCGACCCGGTCGGTGATCAGGTCGGCCGGTCGGCCCGGCTCGGGGCCGCGATCCGCGACGACGACGAGCACCGCCTCGCCCTGCAACCAGGTCATGAGCTGCCTGATGCCCTGCAGCGTGGCCGCGTCGGCGCGGTGCGCGCCGTCCAGCGCGATGACGACCGGTCCGTGCAGCGCCAGTTCGCGGCTGCGCCGGTAGACCGCGCGCACCACCCCGAAGACGCCGTCGGCGGCGCGCACCTCCGCGCTGCCGGGCAGCCCCTCGAGCAGCTCGGTCCAGACCCATCCCTCCGGCGCGCCGTCCAATTCCGGGCAGGAGGCGAAGGCGGTGTGCCAGCCCCGCGCCGCCAATTCACCGAGAACGCCGGTCAGCAACGTGGTCTTGCCCGACCCTGCCGCGCCGACCAGCCAGAGTAGTCGCGGGTCGCCCGCCGCCGCCGCCTCGGCCGCGGCGTGGACGGCGGTCGCCTCGGCCGGATAGCAGGCCGGGCGCGGCGGTGGTTTCTCCGAGCGCGGCACGGCGGCCACCACCAGCGCGGTGCCGGGCGGGGGTGTCTCCGGTTCCAGCGAATGGTTCAGGATCGCCATTTCCAGTTCGTGCAGCGGCCTGCCGGGGTCGACCCCGTATTCCGAGCGCAGATGTTCGCGGGTGCGCCGCACGGTCTCCAGCGCGTCGATCTGCTGCCCGAGCCGATATTGCGCGGTGGCCAGCAATCGCGCGCTCTCCTCGCGCCCCGGATTGTCGCGGGCGAGCTGATGCAGCGCCGCGACGACATCGGCGTCCAGCCCCATCTCCAGCGCGGCGCGGGCCCGCATTTCCATCGCGGTGGCCCGCAGATCCGACAGCCGGGAAACCTCGGCCGACGCCCAGGAGGCGGAGGCGAAGGATTCGAACGCCTCGCCGTGCCAGCACTCCAGCGCCTCGTCCAGCATCCGATATCGCTCGGCGGGGCCGGTTCCGGCGTGCCGGCGCAGATGGTGCTCGTAGCGGTTGAGCAATCGTTCGAAATGCCACGAATCCACGCTGTCGGCATCGAGCCGCAGCGCGTATCCGCCGTCCTCGGAGACCAGCACGCAGGCCGGTGTCCGCGGTGGCCTGGCCGGCTCGAGAACGCGGCGCAGATTGTGCACCTGCACCTGCAGCACCGAGGCGGCCTGGGCGGGCGGGCTGCCCTCCCACACATCCTCGATCAGGCGATCCACCCGCGTGGTCGTCCCACCGGCCAGGACGAGCCTGCCGAGCAGCGCCTGCTGCCTGCCCGCCTGGAGTCGGGTCGCCCGGCCGTCGAGCACGACCCGCAGCGGGCCGAAGACCTGAACTCGCACCTCTGTCATGAAACGACGCCCCTCCAGTCGCCGGATATTTACATCCGATCCTCGGCAAACATAAACCGACCGGTAAATTACCGCCGGTTCACAAAACTGACAAACGGTGGGTAACAGTTGTGTTCGCGAACACGATCGCGTGCGAGATTTCGGCTCAGGCCGGAACCTCGGCGAATCCGCACAATTCACAGGACCGCTCCGTCGCGGCCGGATCCAGCACCCGCCAGCAGCGCACGCAGCGCCGCTGCCGCACCCGCCCCGCGGAAATTTCGCGCAGCACTTCGCGCGCCCCCCGGTCGGCCGAAAGCCAAACTCCGGCCACCACCCCGTGCCGTCGTCCGGCGCGCAGCGAACTCTCGGCGCATTCCACGAGAACCGGGCAGCGACGGCAATATTCGAGCGCCTGCCTCGGGTCGCCGCGCGGCGGCAGCGGGGGCAGGAAGAGCCCCGGCGCGATTCCCGTGCACGCGGCGCCACTGCGCCAATCCATACCCTCACCTCTCGCCGATCCGGAGAACACCGACACTCTATTCACGAATTTCGTCGCAGTGCCATTCGAAAATGGTCAACACTCGATAACAAAGAATTTCCGAAGAACTGCGGAATCGGTGCGGAAGTAATTGTTCAGCCGGGCGCGTGAGAATTGCGCAGCATTTGTTTCCGACCCGAACGGGAGTTGCCCATGACCGCCACCACGACCGACGTCGCCCCGGCTCCGCGCCCCGCCGCCCCCGAGCCGGCCGCACCCGGCGTCTACCGCGACCGCGACGGCGACGTCTGGGTGCGCGCGGAGCACGGCTGGCTGCTCTGCCTGCAGAACGGTGTCGCCGTCGACACCACGACGGTCTGGCAGTGGGTGGACGGGCACGTGCGCGACTACGCGCCGTTCGCCCTGCTGCTGCCGTCCTGAAATCCGCTGCGCGCCGCGCGATCCCGGCCGAACCCGGGGTCGCGCGGCGCGGTGTCCGGCCATTCTTCGCCACCCCGAGCAGGAGATGATGACCCCTTCACCCGAATTCGCATTCGAACCCGTTCCCCGGCAACGGATCCGGCGGATTCTCGATTCCGCGGCAGGCACCCGTCCGCGCCGGGTTGTGCTGGTCTGCGCACCGCCGGGCAGCGGTAAGACGGTGGCCGTGGCGGAATGGTTCCGCAAGTTCCGCGAAAGTACGCCGGAAGCCGAGATGCACTGGGTGACATGCGCGCCCGGCGGTCCACCGGTGGCCGAGCTGCTGCCCCCGGTGACCCCGGGCGGACCCGCCCGCGGCGGCCCCGCCGCACCGGCGCGGGTGCTGGTGATCGACGACGCGCATCTCGTCAGCGATCCCCGTTCGCAGGCGGCGCTGGACTACCTCGTGCACCATGCCGCCGACACCGCGCTGGTGCTGATCGCGCGTCGCGACCCGCCGCTCGCCTGGCATTCGCTGGTCCTGGAGACCCGGGTGACGCGGATCGGCGCCGCCGAACTAGCGCTCGATCGCCGGGAGACGGCACACCTGCTCGCCGGGTACGGCATTCAGCCGCAGCGGGCCGATATGGACGCGCTGCTCCGCCTCACCCAGGGCTGGGCGGCCCCGGTGCGGATCGCGGCCACCGAGCTCGACGGCGGCGGCGACGTCCGCGCGGCGGCGGCCGCGCTGCTCGACCCGACCGCCGAGGCGGGCGCCTTCCTCGACACGCTCATCGAGCCGCAGCAGGCGCCGGTGCGCAGGTTCCTGATCCGCACCAGCATTCCGGAGCGGTTCAGCACCGCACTGGCCTGGCGGCTGGCGGGCGAGGCGGCGCCGGAGATCCTGGATCGGCTGCTGCGCGAGAACTTCCCGCTGGCGCCGGTGTACCGGGACGGCGCGCTCTGGTTCGGCTACCACCCGCTGGTCCGCGCGCACCTGCTCGGCGCCGCGGAGCGGGCCGGGGTCGGCGCCGAGTGCCACCGGATCACCGCCGCCTGGCATCTGGCCGCGGGCGCGCCCGCCGCGGCGCTGCCGCACGTGCTCGGCGAGAACGGTCAGCGCGGGCTGCCCGCCTTCCTCGGCGATCCGGCGCTGCGCATGATCCTGCAGGGCGCGGGCCGGGCGCTCTTCGACGGCCTCGAGCTCGCGCACGGCGTCGAGGCCGACGACCCGGCGGTCTGGGCACTGCGCGCCATCGACGCGGTCGAACGCGCCGACTCCGCGCACGCGCTCACCTACCTGGACCTGGCCTGCCGCCGCACCGGCAACGGCACCGCGGCGCCGAGCGGGCAGCTGGTCGCGCTGATCCTGGCCGCCACACTGGCCACCGCGCTCGCCATGGCCACCGGGCTCGCCGACGTCCGGCTGCCCGACGTGGTCCCGGCATCGGGGAGTCCGGGGGTGGACGCCTACACCGCCGTCCAGTCCGGCACCGCCCGCGCGGTTCGCGGGGACAGCGCGGGCGGGATCGACGACCTGTACCGCGCGGTGGCGCTGGCCCGGGTCGCGGCCGATCCCCGGCTGGTGCTGCGCGCGGAGTCCAGGCTCGCGGCCGTGCTGGCCTGGAGCGGGCGGCTCACCGCGGGCGCCGAGCGGGCCGAAGCGGCGGCGGCCACCGCAGCCGACGCCGGGCTGCTCACCGCGCTCGGCGAGGCGGACGCGGCCGCCGCCTACATCGCCTTCCTGCGCGGCACCGAGCCGCCGCTCACCACCGAGCCGCCGCTCACCACCGAGCCGCCGCTCACCACCGAGCCGCCGCTCGCCACCGAGCCGCCGCTCACCGCCGGGCCGAACAACCGTCCGCCCCGACCGTCCACCCGGCCGGCCGCCCCGCCGGCCGCCGGGCCGGACGGTCGGGTGCGGGCGGTGCTCGACGGGCTCGCGGGCACCGGCGACGAGGCCGACCGGCACCGCCGCGCCGACGCGCTCCGCCACCACGTCAGCACGCTGCTGCACACCGCCGCGCTCCCCGAGCGCACGGTGACCGAACTGCTGCTGCCGCACGTGGTCCGGCTGCTGGTCGACGCCGGAACCCCGCGCACCGCCCGGCTGCTGCTCGGCCACGCCCGCGCCGAGCTCGGCGACCGGCCCGGCCTCGTCCTGGCCAGGGCGGTGCTCGCCGCCGGGCTGCACCGCCCCGACCTCGCCCGCGCCCTGCTCGACCCGCTGCGGCGCGACCCGGCCGCGACGGCCCCGCAGCACGCGGTGCTCGTGCAGCTGCTCGAGGCGAACGCGCACGCCGCACTCGGCATCCCGGGCAAGGCCCGCGCGGCGCTGGTCCGGGCGCTGGAGCTGGCAGCGCCGGAGCGGATCGTGCGGCCGTTCCTGGAGACACCGGGCATCCTGGAGCTGCTCGACGACCACGCGGGCACCTTCACCGAGCACAACGAGTTCGCCGCCGCCATCCGCGCCAACCCGGGCGCCGAGCGCACCGCCGCCCCGCTGCTCACCGAGACCGAGCGCACCGTGCTCGCCCAGCTGCCGAGCGGCCGCACCGCCCACCAGATCGCCGACGCGCTCGGCGTCTCGGTGAACACGGTCAAGACCCACCTGCGCCGCATCTACGCCAAGTTCGGCACCAGCAGCCGGGCGGGCACCCTGCAGCACGCCCGGCGCGCCGGGCTGCTCTGACCCGTCCGCTCAGCGGCCGATCACCGAGTCCTTGATCCGAGCGAACTCGGCCTCGGTGATCGTGCCGCTGTCCAGCAGCCTGCCCGCCTCGCCGATCCGGGAGACCGCGTCGGTGCCCGCGATCACCCGGATGTAATCGTTGCGCGCCTCCCACTCCCGCAGTGCGGCGGCCTGCGCGCGCTCGGCCATGCCCGGCCCCCGCGCCACCACGTAGACCAGCGCGGCGAGCAGCGGAAGCAGCACCAGCGCGACGATCCAGCCCGCCTTGGCCCATCCCGAGGTCGTGTGGTCGCGGAACAGATCGGTGACGATCCGGAACAGCACGATCAGGTAGGCCAGGAACAGGAACGACATCACGACGACTCCGGCGATCTCCCAGAACGACACGGCAGGTCCTCTCTCGCGGGTCCGGCTGACGCTCTCCAGCCTCCCGCCGGGCACCCGCGCCGCCCTCATCCGATCCGGGTGACCCGCGCCCGGACCCGGCTCACCGGGCAGGCGCGACCGGATTCCGCGGCAGCAGGGCCGCCGCCGCCATCCCGGCGACGGCGAGCAGGCCGAGCAGCACCATGGCCGCGGCGTACCCCCGGCCCCCCGGGTTCAGCACCAGCACGGTCCCGGCCACCGCGGTGCCGAGCGCCGACCCCAGATTCGACACGCAGCGCGACAGCCCGGAGATCTCGCCCTGCCACCGCTCGTCGAAGGCCGACTGCACCAGATCCACCGAGGGCGTGAGCATCGCCCCGAGACCGAGCCCGACCAGCCCGAGCCCTGGCACGAAGGCCGAGGCCGACACCGTGCGCGCGCCGGGGAGCAGCAGCAGCATCGCGATCCCGGCGGCGGTGAGCGCGAATCCGGCCAGCACCAGCGTGCGCCGCCGGTGGCGGCGCACCAGCCGCCCGGCCGCCAGCGAGGAGACCAGCAGCCCGGCGGTGGCCGCGGTGAACACCACCCCGGTGCCGATGGCGCTGTAGCCGTGCTCCACCTGCAGGTAGGCCGCCACCACGAAGGAGACCCCCATCAGCAGCAGCCACTGCAGGTTCTGGGTGAGCAGCCCGAGGTCGGAGACCCGGTTGCGGAACAGGGCGAGCGAGAGCAGCGGTTCGCGCCCGGCGCGCTCGTCGGCCCGCGCGGCGGCGGCGAACCCGGCGAGCAGCAGCGCGCCGAACAGCACCAGCCCCAGCGTCACCAGCAGGTTCGTGGCGGCGGCCAGGATCCCGGCGACGATCAGCACCAGCCCGGAGGCCGAGAGCAGCACCCCGCGGAGGTCGACCCGGCGCGCCGGGTCCGGGGGCAGCGGGTCCCGGATGCGCCTGCTCGACACCAGGATCAGCACCACGACCACCGCCTGGAAGGCGAAGGACGCCCGCCAGCTCAGCGCGGTGGTGATCGCCCCGCCGAGCAGCGGCCCGGCCGCCGCGCCGAGCCCGGCCGCGGCCATGATGGCGCCGAATGCCCTCACCCGCGCCGCGGTCTCGGTGCACAGCAGCGTGGTCAGGATGTAGACCGGCGGGATCAGCAGCGCGGTGCCGATGCCCTCCAGGATCGAGTTGCCGAGCAGCAGGATCCCGAGCGAGGGGGCGAGCGCGCTGAGCACCGCGCCGACCCCGTAGAGCGCGAGCCCGGCCGTGAAGCAGCGCTTGCGCCCGAACCGGTCGCTCAGCACCCCGCCCGGAATCATCAGCGCCGCCATCACCAGCAGGAACACTGTGATCGTCACCTGCACGCCGTGCACGGTGGTGTTCAGGTCGACGCTGATGTCGCTGATCATCACGGTCATGTTCGACCCCGCGAAGCTGCACAGGAACTGGGCGAGCGTCAGCGGGATCAGCAGCCCCCTCACCGGAACTCCGCGGCCACCCCCGCGCCGGGATCCGGCCGCGATTCGACCCGATCCAGCTCCTCGTCCAGGGCCAGCGCGGCCGCGATCTGCGCGAGGTGCGTGAAGGCCTGCGGGAAGTTGCCGAGTTGCTCGCCGGATGGGCCGATCTCCTCGGCGAAGAGCCCGACGTGGTTGGCGTAGGTGAGCATCTTGTCGAAGCCGTAGCGGGCCCTGGTCAGCCGCCCCGCCCTGGCCAGCGCCTCCACGTAGAGGAAGCTGCAGAGCGTGAAGGTGCCCTCGGCGCCCGCGAGGCCGTCCGGCGCGGCGGCGGGGTCGTAGCGGTGCACCAGGCTGTCGCTGACCAGTTCGGCGTCCATGGCGTCGAGCGTGCTCAGCCAGTCCGGGTCGCGCGGGGAGAGGAACCCCATGCGCGGCATGAGCAGCAGCGCGGCGTCGAGCACCTCGGTGTCGTAGTGCTGGGTGAAGGCGCGCCGCTTCGCGTTCCAGCCGCGGGCCAGGATCTGGTCGAAGACGGCGTCGCGGGCCGCCGTCCAGCGCGGCAGGTCGGCGGGGCGGGCGTGCGCGGTGGCGGCCCGCACGGCGCGGTCGAAGGCGACCCAGGTCATCAGCCTGCTGTAGGTGAAGTTCTTGCGCCCGCCGCGCGTCTCCCAGACGCCCTCGTCCGGGCGGTCCCAGTTGTCGCAGAGCCAGTCGACCAGCCCGGCGAAGTTCTGCCAGCCGCGCACCGCGATATCGGTGGTCTGGGCCAGCGCGTCGGCGGCCTCGCCGTAGATGTCGAGCTGGATCTGCCCGGCCGCGCCGTTGCCGATCCGCACCGGCCGCGAACCCCGGTACCCGGCCAGGTGGTCGAGGGTCTCCTCGGTGAGCTCGGGGTCGCCGTCGACCCGGTACATGATCTGCAGCGGCTCCCCGGAGGCGGTGCCGCCTGCCTCGAGCCGGTCGCGCAGCCAGTGCCGGAATGCCTGCGCCTCGGCGGTGAAGCCCAGGTCGAGCAGGGCCCGGACGGAGAGCGAGGCGTCCCGGATCCAGGTGTAGCGGTAGTCCCAGTTGCGTTCGCCGCCGACCTGTTCGGGCAGCCCGGCGGTGAGCGCGGCGATCGGCGCGCCGGTGGGGGCGTAGGTGAGCAGTTTCAGGGTGATCGCCGAGCGGTGCACCATGTCGCGCCAGCGGCCGCGGTAGGTGCTGCCGCGCAGCCACGTGTGCCAGAACCGGCAGCAGGTGTCGAAGGCGGCGAAGACGCTGCCGGAGCCGGGGGCGGGCGGGGGCGCGCTGCCGGGGGCGGCGGTGCTGAGCACGATCGCGGCGGTACTGCCCGCTTCGAGCGTGAAATGCGCTGTCACGTCGGTGTTCTCGGCGCTGAACTCGATCGGCCCGCTGACCTGCACGTGCAGGTCCAGCCCCGGACCGCGGAAGGCGGCGGCGCCGGCACCCAGCTCCAGGGTGTGCTCGGCGCGGGCGTAGTCGAAGCGCGGGCGGCAGGCGAAGGCGAAGCCCATGCTGCCGCGCACCACCCGCACGACGCGCACCAGCCGGTGCCGGTCGGTGGCGACCGGGTCGCCCAGCGGCTCCATGAAGTCGGCGATCTCGCCGACGCCGCCCGCGGTCATGAACCGGGTGATCAGCACGGCGGTGTCGGACAGGTAGAGCTGCTTGGTGGTCACCGGCCCCGCGGCCGGGTCGGCGGTGATCGTGCAGGAGCCGCCGCGCTCGGCGTCGAGCAGGGCGGCGAACAGGCTGGGCGAGTCGAAGCGCGGGGCGCACCACCAGTCGATGGCGCCCGCCGACGACACCAGCGCGGCGGTCTGCAGGTCGCCGACCATTCCGTGGTCGGCAATGGGTGGGTAGGCGTGCATCGTCGCCCTCCTTCGCGGGTCCGTGAATGTGCGGGAGCACGCGACGAGCGGCCGCACTGCCACCCGAAGGCCGGTTCAGCGCGGAGCGCGCCCCTTCCTGCGCGTGAGCAGCGCCCCGCTGAGCAGCCCGATCACGAACATGATCAGCAGGATCAGCCACATGGGCGAGGTCACGGTCACCAGCAGGAACTCGATCCGCACCTTCCCGCGGTTGGACAGCACGAAGATCAACGCGAGCACCGCGAAGACCAACGCCAGCCACTGCCCGGTGGAGACCTTGGCCAGCAGCGACTGCCTCGGCTGCGCGGACTCGGATTTCGCGTGCACGGCGCACCTCCCGGTCGGAATCGGCGCCCCCGATGATCCACGCCTTCGCGGCCGCGGCCATCACCCGTTCGGGGTGATATCGAGGCTCGGCGCGCGTTTCCGCGCGGCATTCCGGTCAACTCTCCGATCATGAGTGATCCCGAAGAGCGGAACAGTGTCGAACCGGGCCGGGACGACGTCGAGCACCGGCCGGACTCCACCGACCAGACGCCGACCGACACCGAGGAGCAGGCGGAGAAGATGCAGTCCGAGGGTGATACCCCCGTGTGAGGTGCTCGGCCCCGGCGCACCGGTCGAGCCGTTCCGGAGCCGGAGCGAATCCGGTGTCAGACGGCCGCGATGGACCGTGACGGCACCTCGGGCACGATCCGCCGCGAACACCCGGTCAGAACCTGGCCGGGCCCGATTTCCACCAGTTCGCCGTACCCGTCCCGCACGGCGCGGCGGACGGTGTCCACCCACCGGACAGGGGCCACGATCTGCCTGCGGAGCACCGATCTGATCTCGGCAGGTCCACGCACGTAGTCGCCGTTCACAGCGCTGAGCACCGGCATGGCGGGGGTGCCGATGGGGTACCGATCCAGCTCGGCCCCGAACCGGTCGGCGACCTCTGCCATGAGCCTGCTGTGGAACGCCCCGCTGACCTTCAACGGCACGACCTTGGCGGCGCCCGCGGCCACGGCGAGTTCCGCCACCCGATCCACGGCCGCGGCATCGCCCGACACCACGGTCTGGGTGGGCTGGTTGTAGTTCGCGATGTCCACGACGCCGTCCTGCACCTCCGCGCAGAGTTCTTCGACGCGCGCAGCGGCCAGCCCGACGATCGCGCTCATCGCTCCGCCTCGCTGCCGCGACACCTCGGCCATCAGTTCGCCGCGACGGTGCACCAGGCGCAGAGCCGACTCCTCGTCGATCGCTCCCGCGGCCGCCAGGGCGGTGAACTCGCCGAGGCTGTGCCCGGTCACAGCGGCAGGCCGCCAGCCCCGCCGAGCCAGTACCGCGAGCAGCGCGAGGCTGGTGGCGAGGATCGCGGGCTGCGCGATCCGGGTGTCGCGCAGCTCCTCGGCGCTCCCGGAGACACACAGTTCGGTCAGCGGGATGCCGAGAATGTCGTCGGCCCGGCGCAGCAGCTCCCGTGCGACGGGTTCGGCTTCGATCCACCGCGCCATACCGGGCCGCTGCGAACCCTGCCCAGGGAAAAGACCGAGCACGAGCGTCTCAGCCATGCACGGTCACCTTCCGATCGCCGAAGCGCTTCGCCAGCAGGGGTGGCAGGGCACCGCCGGCGAGTTCGATATTGCGCTGCACCAGATCGTCCGGCATACCGGCGATGTCGGCCCAGAAGATGAGGTGGTGCAGCGGCAGTCCCGCTGTCCGCTCGTGGATCCGGTCGGCCGCCTGCTCCGGGGTGAGGATCTCGAGCGCGCCCCACGGGCCGTCCGGAGTGCGGTTCCGGAGGTCTTCCGGCCGCAGGAGCGGTGGTTTCGGTGCGTCGGTGCCCTCGACCGAGAGCTGCCGGTAGCTGTTCACCTGATGTGCCAGGTGCGGCGCTATCCGATGCCAGGCACTGTCGGGATCGTCGGCGAGCAGCACCGGAAGCAGGTCGGAGACTCGGGCGATGCCGGGGTCGTGCCCGGCTTCGACGAGGCCGGCCCGGTAGTGCTCGAACATCTCGTGGGAGATGTGCAGCAATCCGATACCGAGCCGCCCGGCCAGCCGTGCTCCGCGCGGGCCGTAGAAACCGCCCCAGAGCGGTACCGGCTGCTGAACGGGGCCGGGTGTCACCCCGCCGGTCTCCCACAACCGGCGTATCTCGGCGATGTTCGCACCGGTGCGCGCGAAGCGTCGCTCGAAATCGGCCTCGTACAGGCGGTACTCGGGGACCCGGTATCCGGCGCCCAATCCCAGTTCGAGCCGTCCGCCACTGATCAGGTCGACGACGGCGGCTTCCTCGGCGATCTGGGCGGGCGGACGAAGCGCGGGAAGAACGACCGCGGTGCCGATCCTGACCCTGCTGGTGCGGGCGGCCGCGGCGGCCGCGAAGGTCAGCGGCTGCGGCAGGTAGCCGTCGTCGAAGAGGTGATGCTCGGTGAACCACACGCCGTCGACACCTCGGATATCCGCTTCCTCGCAGAAGTCGAGGGCGCGGGCGTAGTGGTCGGCCCAGGGCCGGTGCCATCGGGCGGGATTGCGAAGGTCGAAGAGGAGGCCGATCTTCATGGTTAGCCCTTTCATGGGACGATCGGGTTCGCCCAGGACCGTGGGTCGGTGTAGCCGGGGCGGCGTTCGGTGCGCCGCCAGGTCGCGGCCGGGCGCGCCGGCATCGGCCCGGTCGCGGTGCTCGCCGTCCTGGCGTGCAGGACCGCGGTCAGTGCCCCGAGTTCGTACAGGTCGACGCTGCCGCGTGTCACGGTGAGGAACACCGGGTTCGCCTCGGTCATTGCGGCGGATTTCCGTGTTTGCGCCGGGGCAGGTCGGTGTCCTTGCCCGCGAGCATGGCGAACGCCCTGATCAGCACCGACCGGGTCCGGCGGGGGTCGATGACGTCGTCGACGAGGCCGCGTTCGGCGGCGTAGTACGGATGGACGAGCTCCGCCCGGTACTCGGCGATCTTCTCGCGGCGGGTGCCTTCGGGATCCGCGGACGCGGCGATCTCCCGTCGGAACACGACGTCAGCGGCCGCCTCGGCACCCATCACCGCGATCTCGTTGGTCGGCCACGCCAGCGCCAGATCGGCGCCGATCGACAGCGAGTCCATCACGATGTAGGCGCCGCCGTAGGCCTTGCGGAGCACCAGCGAGACCCGCGGGACCGTGGCATTGCAGTAGGCGTAGAGCAGTTTGGCACCGCGCCGGATGATCCCGCCGTGCTCCTGGTCGAGGCCGGGCAGGAAGCCGGGAACGTCGACCAGGGTCAGCAGCGGGATGTTGAACGCGTCGCAGAACTGCACGAAGCGCGCGCCCTTCTCGCTCGCCTCGATATCGAGCACACCCGCGAGATGCGCGGGCTGGCTCGCGACGATGCCGACCGTCCGGCCGTCGAGCCTGGCCAGAGTACAGACCAGATTGGCGGCCCAGTTCGCGTGAACCTCGAAATGCTCTCCGTCGTCGACGATGTCGCCGATCACGTCGATGACGTCATAGGGCCTGCTGCCGTCGACGGGTACCAGTCCGAGGATGTCGTCGAGAGCACGATCTGCCCGGTCCCGGGTGAACGCGACGGGCGGTAGGTCCCGGTTGTTCGCCGGCAGCATCGACAGCAGCAACCGGACGTCGCTCAAACACGAGCGCTCGTCGTCGTGGACGAAGTGGGCGACGCCCGAGCGGGTGGCGTGCACGTCGGCGCCGCCGAGCTCGTCCTGGGTCATCTGTTCGCCGGTGACCGCCCGCACCACATCGGGCCCGGTGATGAACATCTGGGAGATGTCGCGCACCACGAAGACGAAGTCGGTCAGCGCGGGCGAGTACGCCGCCCCGCCCGCGCAGGGCCCCAGCATCACGCTGATCTGCGGGATGACCCCGGATGCGCGGGTGTTCCGGACGAAGATTCCCCCGTAACCGGCGAGCGCGGACACTCCCTCCTGGATCCGCGCCCCGGCGCTGTCGTTGAGCGACACCAGCGGCGCACCCGCGGTCAGCGCCATATCCATGATCTTGTGGATCTTCTGGGCGTGCGCCTCGCCGAGCGCTCCGCCGAAGATCCGGAAGTCGGCGGCGTAGACGAAGACGGTCCGGCCGTCGACGAGCCCCCAGCCGGTCACGACACCATCGGTGTCCGGGCGCCGCCGTTCGAGCCCGAGCCCGGTGGCGCGGTGCCGCCGAAACGGCTCCACCTCGACGAAGGTGCCCGGATCCAGCAGCAGCTCGACGCGCTCGTCGGCGGTGAGCTTGCCTTTGTCGTGCTGTCGCCGGGTGGCGGCCGGATCGGCGCCGCCGCGGCCGCGACGCCTGCGCTCCGCCAGTTCTCGCAGACGCGTCGCCGAGTCGGTGGGTTCCCGCACTGTGGTCATGATCTTCTCCTCCGAGAGCACGCGGTCACCCCAGCAGGGTGCCGCCGGTGGCGTCCACGAACGCGCCGGTGATCCAGCGGGCGTCGTCGGTCGCGAGGAAGGCGACCACATCGGCGACATCGACGGCCTCACCGACGCGTTTGAAGGCGGAGAGCTGCGCCATCTGCTCGACCGCCTCCGGGATGTCGAAGATCGCGCCGCCGTTGTCGGTGATCCCGGGGGCGACGCTGTTCACCGTGATGCCACGAGGTGCCAGGTGCCGCGCGAAGTGCAGGGTGAGTTGTTCGATCGCGCCCTTCGTCATCGAGTAGGCGACCTGCTCGGGGTTGGCGAACCGGGTGAGCCCCGAGGAGATGTTGATGACCCTGCCGCCTTCCGGCAGCAAGGCCAGCGCGCGCTGCACGATGAAGAACGGCGCCTTGGCATTGACGGCGAAGAGCCGGTCGAAGTCCTCGGGGGTGACGTCCTCCGGCTGCTGACCGGCCGGCGTGGTGACGCCCGCGTTGTTGACCAGGATGTCGAGGGTGGTGTGGCCGGTCCGCTCCTTCAGCCCCTGCTCGAGAGCGAGGAAGAGCTCGTGGACGTCGCCGGGGACCCCCAGTTCGGCGCGGATCGGGAAGGCCCTGCCGCCGTCGCCCTCGATCGCGGCAACGGTCTCGCGGGCGGCCTCCTCGTTGCCGGCGTAGTGGACGGCGACGAGTGCGCCCTTCGCGGCCAGCTGCCTGGCCGTGGCCCGGCCGATGCCGCGGCTCGACCCGGTGACGAGCGCGGTCTTGTTCGTCAGGGAAAGGCTCATCGAATTCTCCTCGGAAGGGTGGGTAGCGGAACGCGCTCGCCCGGCGGGCTCGGCGGAGGGTGTGCTGATCGATCGGGCGAGGTGCCGGTGAACGTCGTCGAACGCGAGCAGCTCGCGGACCAGATCCCGGATCGGTTCCGTTTCGGGACCGCCGAGCAGCAGCAGCGTCTGGGCGCGAATGCCTGCCAGCACGCGAACACCGGCGGCGTGCCTGATGGAGTCGTAGTCGTCGAGTACCGAGTCGCCGGAGGTGCCGGTCAGATGCGCGGCCAGCCGGGATCCGAGGTACGCGGCATCCTGCAGCCCCAGATTCAGCGCCTGCCCGCCGACCGGCATCTGCTGGTGCGCCGCATCCCCGGCGAGCAGGACCCGGCCCCTGCGGTACCTCGCGACGATTCGGCTGCGATCATCGAATCGGTTACACCACAGCGGCGTTCCATGCCCGATGTCCTCCCCGGTGACCCGATTCCACGCCTCGGCGATCTCCTCGAACTCCGGCGGATCCTGGCCGCTGTTCGCGGTCGAGCCGCGGACATGCACCATCACCCGGGTGCTGCCGTCGGGCCAGCGCGCCGCGGTGGCGAATCCACCGGGCATTCGCTCGAATCGGCGGACGGGGATATCGATGCCGGCCACATCGGCACGCAACAGCACGCGCGCCGGAGCACTCCCGGTGAGCGTGAAGCCGGCCCGGCGCCGGACCGTGCTCCGCTCACCGTCACAGCCGACCACGTAGGCCCCGGTGATGGCGGTTCGGCGACCCCGCCCGGTCACCACATCGAGGGTGACTCGCCCCGGCGCACGGCGCAGCTCGATCACCCGCTGATCACGCCGGATTCGGGCACCGGCCGCGACGGCACGCCGCTCCAGTGCCGCCGCCAACCGAACCTGCGGGCACTTCCACTGTCCGGCGAAGGGATGTTCCGGGTCGGCGACGGTCAGATCCAGCGGCAGGCCGCCGAAGTGGCCGCTCCCCGCCGATGGCAGCCTGCCCAATCCACCGAGCACCCCTCGCTCGGCGAGCAGCTCCATGCTGCGGGTGTGCAGCGTCGAAGCCCGGGATTCGGCGGACGGCTCGGCCAGCTCGTCGACGACGCTGACCCGCACTCCGGCTTCGGCGAGGTCGCCGGCGAGCAGGAGTCCGACCGGGCCCGCCCCCGCGATGACGACGCCGGTGTCCGGGCCGGCACCACCGCCGGTCATCGCCCGCGCTTCTCGGCGTACGCCTTCGCGTGGGCGAGGGTGGCCCGACTGTTCGCGCCGAGTGCGTTGCGGATGAAGCGGCGCGCCTCGACCACGTCGGCCTGCTGCCCGAGCACGGCCGCGATGCGGTCGGCCCGGATCACGACGGTGTGCTGGGAGGATGCGGTCGTGACGCCGTCGGCGAGCTGGTCGAACTGCCAGTAGCCGGTGTGCAGCTCCATCAGCGCGGGCAGGGTCGTCTGCTTGTAGACGATTCGGTTGTGCGGCAGGCAGACTCGCACCGACTCGGTCACGTGCGCCGAGCCGTCCTCGGTCAGCGTCTCCATCCGCAGCACCTGCAGACCGGCGGTGTCCTCGGTCAGCTGAACCGCGGCGACGTGCGGCAGGCGCTCACTCCACCGGTCCGCCTCGTTCACGAAGTCGTACGCGGCCCGCGCGGAGCCGTCGATCTCGATCGAGTCGACGAACGACAGGGTGAGCTCGCTGTCCCGGACCGCCGATTCGACGGCGGCCTTGAGCCCGGGCAGCTCGGCTCTGCTGTTCTCGTCGACGGCGCGTTCGATCCAGTCGAGATTCGCGGGGTCGTCGTCGACCGCCCGGAAACTGTGCAGCAGCCGCAGCACGGTCTCACCTCCGGGTCGCTCGTCGATCAGCCAGGTTCCGTCCATAGCCGCGACCGGCGGCGCCGAGACCTCCTGGCGGAAGGTGATCCGGAGGCCGCGGGGATCGAGCGTCCGGCGCGAGATCCAGTTCTTGGGTTCGCCGTTGGCGGTGGCCCAGATCCGGATGCGTTCCTCGTCGCCGCGCTGCTCGATGCGGTCGACGTAGATCGAGGGCGGGAACAGGCGCGGCCAGTTCTCCACCTCGGCGAGCATGCGGTAGACCTCGCGGGCGGGGGCGTGTACGACGATCGAATGCTCGGCCTGCCTGGTGTTGGCGTCCATCAGTGCTCCTGGGGCTGTGGGTGGTCAGAAGTTGCCGAGCCCGCCGCAGACGTTGAGCGCCTGGGCGGTGATCGAGGCCGCGATGTCCGAGGCCAGGTAACCGACGAGGCCGGCGACCTCCTCGGGCGTCGAGTAGCGGCCGAGCGGGATCTTGGCCTGGAACTTCTGCAGGATCTCGTCCTCGTCGGCGCTCCACGCCTCCGCGTAGCCTGCCCGGACCCGGCGGGCCATCGGCGTCTCGACATAGCCGGGACACACCGCGTTCACGGTGATTCCGGTCGGCGCGAGTTCGTTGCCGAGTGCCTTGGTGAACCCGACGACTCCGTGCTTGGAAGCGGAGTAGGGGGCGCCGAGGACCACGCCCTGCTTGCCGGCCGTGGAGGCGATGTTGATGATCCGTCCACGGTCCTTCGCACGCATCCCCCCCGCGGTGAGCGCCTCGCGGGTGACCCGGAAGACGCTGTGCAGGTTGGTGGCGATCACGTCGAACCACAGCTCGTCGGGGATCTCGGCGGTCACACCGCCCCCGCTGCGGCCCGCGTTGTTCACCAGAACGTCGAGAGCGCCGTAGCGGTCGACGGCGCCGCGCACCAGCGACGCGATGTCGTCGGCCACCCGGACGTCGGCAGCGGTGCCGTCCACGTCGAGGCCCTCCCGACGCAGGGCCGCGACGGTGTCGGCGACCGCGTCCTTGTCCCGGGCGCACAGGTACACCCGGTGGCCCTGACCTGCCAGCCGGCGGGCCGAGGCGAGTCCGATACCACTGGTGGCGCCGGTGATCAGCGCCACCTTCGGATCCTGGGGCATGGCGTTACTCCTTCGGTCGGGGGGATCAGCCGCGCTGGATCAGGTCGCGCAGCTGGTCGTTGACGAGGGCGATGAGCGCGCGCGGAGTGGTCGCCGCGATCACGGCGTCGTCGTCGAGATCGACTCCGTACTCGCGCTTGATCCGGCCGGTGGTCTCGAGCAGTGCCAACGATTCGTAGCCGAGTGCCTCGAAGTCGAGATCGTCGATCTCGCCGTCCAGCCCCTCGGTCTCGCCCGAGCCCTCGCGCAGGATGCGCCGGAGGTCGTGGACGGTGAAGGTTGCGGGCATGACGTGCCTTCCTTTCGTCAGTGGCGGTGGTCGGGGCCGAGAACGACCACGGCCGAGTTGAAGCCGCCGGTTCCGCGAGCCAGCACCAGTGCGGCGCCGACGGTCGCCGGGCGCGCGCTGGTCACCAGGTCGAGGCCGTACTCGGCGGCCGGTTCGACGCCTACGGTCGGCGGGATCACGCTGTCGCGGATGGACAGCAGCGCGGCCACCAGATCGAGCGGCGCCGCCCCGGAGTACAGCCGTCCCGTCATGGTCTTGGGTGCCGTCACGGGAACGGCTCCCGCGCCGAAGATCTCGGTGATCGCGGCCGCCTCGGCCCGGTCCCGCTCCGGCGTCCCCGCGGCGTCGGCGAAGACGACGTCGATATCGGCAGGGGTGACCCCCGCGTCCCGCAGCGCCGCGGAGATCGCGCGCCCGAGCGCACTGCCCCCGCCGGTCCAGGGCGCGGGATCGAGCGTGGCGGCGTGCCCGGCGAGATAGCCGTAGATGTGCGGCGCGCCGCGCCGCTCGGCATGCCCGACATCCTCGAGCACGAGCAACGCGCCGCCCTCGCCGGGGACATGCCCACAGGCAGCCGGATCGAAGGGCAGGTAGGCGCGGTGCGGGTCGGGCACCGTGCTGAGGTCTCCTCCGGCCAGCTGGGCCACCCAGCCCCACGGGCAGATCGAAGCGTCGACGGCGCCGCTGATCACCAGCCCGGTCCCCTTGCGAATCTGCCGCCGCGCGTGTGCCAGAGCGTCGAGGCCGCCGGCTTGATCACTGACGACGACGCTGCTCGGCCCGCGCAGGCCGTTGCGGATGGAGATCTGGCCGCTGTTGACCGCGTAGAACCAGGCGAAGGACTGGTAAGCGCTGACGTACTCGCCGCCTCGGCTCCACAGCGCGCGCAGTTCGTTCTGCCCGAATTCGAAGCCACCGGAATGGCTGGCGGTGATCACGCCACCCGCGTACTCCGGCAGCTCCGCCGGTTCTATGCCCGCGTCGGCGAAGGCCCAGTCCGCCGCGACCAGGGCGAGCCGGGTCATGCGGTCCGTCTGCGGCAGCAGCCGGCCGGGGAGATGCTCCTCGGCGGCGAATCCGCTGATCTCGCCCGCGACCTTCGCCGGGTAGGGCGCCGGATCGAAGTGGGTGATGCGCCGGAGCGCGCTGTCCCCCCGCAGCGTCGCCGCCCAGTAGGCCCGGTGCCCCATCCCGGTGGGCGCGGTCACGCCGAGGCCGGTCACCGCGACGGTCATCGCGGGCTCCGGAAGGGGTCGGCGAGGACGACGGCGCTCTGGAATCCACCGAAACCGCTGCCGACCGACAGCACGACGTCGACCCGGCGGTCCCGCGCGGTCAGCGGAACGTAGTCCAGATCGCACTCGGGATCGGGAACGTGCAGATTGGCGGTCGGCGGCACGACATCGTGGGTGATGGCGAGAACCGATGCGGCGATCTCGATCGAGCCGATGGCGCCGAGGGAGTGGCCGACCATCGATTTGATCGAGCTCACCGGGGTGTGCCTGGCGTGGTCGCCGAGGCTGCGCTTGTAGGCGGCGGTTTCGTGCCGATCATTCTGTTTGGTGCCGGAACCGTGCGCGTTGATGTAGTCGATCTCCCTGCCGTCGATGCGGGCTTCGTCCAGTGCCACCCGGATCGCCTCGGCCATCTCCCTTCCGTCGGGCCGCAACCCGGTCATGTGGAAAGCGTTGGAGCGCGTGGCGTGACCGGCGATCTCGGCGTAGATCGTCGCCCCGCGGCGGCGCGCGCTGTCGAGCTCTTCGAGCACGAAGACCGCGGCGCCCTCGCCGAGAACGAAGCCGTTGCGGCGGGCGTCGAAGGGGCGGGAAGCGGTCGTCGGCTCATCGTTGCGGGACGTGGTGGCCTTGATCGCGTCGAAGCACGCGACGGTGATCGGGCTGATCGGCGCATCGGTGGCACCGGCGATCATGATGTCGGCGCCGCCCTCGCGCAGGATCTCCGCGGCATAGCCGACAGCGTCCAGCCCCGAGGTGCATCCGGTGGAGACCACCGTGGCCGGGCCCTGTGCCCCGACTTCCCAGGCGACCTCGGTGGCGAAGGAACTGGGAACGAAGTAGTTGTACAGGTGCGGCACCGCGTAGGCGTGGTCCACCAGTTCGAGCCGCCCCCCGTCGCTGACCGTGCGGTACTCCTGGTCCAGCCCCATGGTTGCCCCGACCGCGCTGCCGATCGTCACGCCGGTGCGCGCCGGATCGACACGGTCGAATTCCAGTCCGCTGTCGGCGAGCGCCTCGCGTGCGGTCACCACCGCCAACTGTGCCGCGCGGTCCATGCGCCGGATCTGCTGCGGGCTCAGCCCGTGCAGCTCGGGATCGAAATCGATCTCCGCGGCCACCTGGGACCGGAACGCGGCCGGGTCGAACATCGAGATTCGCCTGGTGGCGGTACGGCCGTTGGAGATCAGGTCCCAGAAATCCTTGGTCCCGATTCCGCCGGGCGCCGTCACCCCGATCCCGGTGATCACCACACGCCGCCGGCTCATCGCGCACTCCAGGTATAGAACCGCCCCGCCATGGCATCGGCGGGCGAGCGCCACGTCTCCGGGTCGTAGGCGTGCACGTACGGGTTCAGGTCGGTGCTGATCCGGACGAAGCGCGGATCAGCTCGGACGGACTGGATTCGGTCGTGGCCGTCGTCGGAATCGAAGTCCTGGAGATGGAAGTACAGCCCGTGGAAAGCGAACAGCTGGCGGCGCCGGGTTCCCATCAGGTGTGGCATGTCGGATTCGTCGAAGGCTCGGAAGAGCTCGGCGACATCGGTGGCGGCGTCCGGATTCATCCGGGCGACGATGAGTGTGCTGTGCACGACAGTCTCCTCGAGTCAGCGGGGCGCGCCGAACCAGCGGTTCAGCGCGGTGGGCAGGTCGTCGTGGCTCCCCGGGGCGGTCCAGGCGACGTGGCCGTCGGGGCGCACCAGGACCGCGGTGGTCCCGGCGAGCGGCGTCACCGGTTGCGCGGTGACGATGTCTATGCGGTCCGACCAGGGCCGGGCGCGTTCACGGAGAACGGAATTGGCAGTCAGGTCGAGTAGTTGCCCGCGGCCGCGATGCAACAGCCGGGCGGTGTCCACCCGGCGGCCACCGAGGTCGAGGTCGAGCCGCGGCATCCGGGCACCGAGCAACGGATGGGTGCCGCCGCCGACCTCGTAGCGGATGTCGAGGCCACTCACCCGGGCCGCGAGCAACCGCTCGACCTGTGGATAGCCGCGCAGTTCCCCGAGCAGTGCACGGAGCGGCTGCACCTCGTCGCCACCGAGGATCAGCAGGCTCTGCGCCCTGGTGTTGTCCAGCAGTGCTCGACCGACGGGATGGCGTTCGCTGTGATAGGTGTCCAGGAGCGAGTCCGGGGCACGTCCGCGCAGGACGGAGGCCAGCTTCCAGCCCAGGTTCATCGCGTCCTGGATGCCGGTGTTCATTCCCTGGCCCCCCGCGGGCAGGTGGACATGCGCGGCGTCGCCCGCCAGCAGGATGCGCCCGCGGCGGTAGGCGGTAGCCAACCGCGCGGCATCGCCGAACGCACTGACCCACAGCGGTTCCGCCCGGGATATGTCGTCACCGGTGAGCCGCTTCCACACATCCGCCACCTCCGCGAACGAGGGCGGCTCGGTGCGATCGCGCGGCGGCGCACCGCGTTCCGCGACGATGACGCGGTGGGTCCCGTCCGGCATCCGGGCGCTCATCGCCATCCCGCCCGGCACCTGGGAACCGGGTGCACGGGAAACCGGCTCGACGCCGCGCAGATCCGCGAGGAGGAGTTCGGTGGTGGCAGCGGTGCCCGGAAAGTCGAATCCGGCGGCCTTCCGCACGGTGCTGCGCCCGCCGTCACATCCCACCAGGAAGCGGGCGCGCAGCGAGGCGGGGCCGGCGCCGCGGGTCCGGACCCGCACCGCGTCCGCGTCGGCTTCGACCTCGCACACTTCGGTGCCGCGCAGGATGTGCGCCCCCAGCTCCCGCGCCCGGCCCTCGAGTACGCGTTCGGTCACCGACTGCGGAACCGCCCGCGCGGCGTCGAGCGCGGAGCCGAGCACCGTCATGTCGAGCGGGATTCCGCCGAAGTGGCCGTGCGTCCCGGTTTCCAGCGGACCGAATCGGGGAAGCAGTCCGCGCTGGTCGAGCACCTCCATGCTGCGCAGCGTCAGCCCGATGCCGCGGGATTCACCGCTGGCTCCGGCGAGCCGCTCCACCACCACCACGTCGACTCCGGCCAGCCGCAGCTCCGCGGCGAGCGTCAGCCCGGTCGGGCCCGCGCCGACGACGACAACCGATGCTTCCATCCCAGGACTCCTCTCGCCGCTCACGCGGCCGTGCTTTCGGGATCGTCGAGGCTGCAGATGGTGGTGCCGGGGCGCAGCGTCTCGCCCACCCGCACGGCGAGTCCGCGTACGACACCGGCGCGATGCGCGGTCACCGACTGCTCCATCTTCATCGCCTCGATCACCACGATCAGCTCCCCTGCGGTGACGTGCTGGCCTTCGGCGACGGGAACCGCGACGACGGTTCCCTGCATCGGGGCGGCGAGATCGGCACCGGAGGCGCCGGGCCGGGCGGCGGCTCCGCGCCGGGATCGGCCGGTGCGGAGCACCGGGGGCGGTGGCCCGGCCGCACCGGCGGCCGCCGGCAGGGAAACTTCGAGGCGCCGTCCGGCGATCTCGACGATGACGGTCTCGCGTTCGGCCTGTGGGTCCGGGTCACCGGCGCTCGCCTGCGGCTCGATCCGGTTGACCCACTCGGTCTCCACCCAGCGGGTGTGGATCGACGGCCGCGGACCGGTGAAGGCCGGATCCGCGAGCACCGCGCGATGGAAGGGGACCGTCGTCGGCAGCCCTTCGACGGTGAACTCCGCGAATGCGCGGCAGGCGCGCCGGATCGCCTGTTCCCGGTCGGCGCCGGTGACGATCAATTTCGCCAGCAACGAATCCCAGGAGGACCCGAGGACGCTTCCTGCCTCGACCCCGCTGTCGACGCGGACACCGGGGCCCGAGGGCGTGCGGAACACGCGCACGGTGCCGGGGGCCGGAAGAAAACCGCGACCGGGGTCCTCGGCGTTGATCCGGAATTCGATGGAGTGTCCCCGTGGGGCGGGATCGTCGTATTCCAGCCGCTCGCCCGCCGCGATCCGGAACATCTCCCCTACCAGATCGATGCCGGTCACCTCCTCGGTGACCGGGTGCTCGACCTGCAATCGCGTGTTGACTTCGAGGAACGACAGCGTTCCGTCGGTCCCGATGAGAAACTCGCAGGTACCGGCTCCGACATACCCGGCGCGCCGCAGAATCGCCTTCGACGCGGAGACCAGGAGCGCATGCTGCTCGGCGGTCAGGCCGGGGGCGGGAGCCTCCTCGACCAGTTTCTGGTGTCGCCGCTGCACCGTGCAGTCGCGGGTCGACACCACGACGACATTCCCGAAATTGTCGGCCAGGCACTGTGTTTCGACATGACGAGGGCGCTCCAGGTAGCGCTCGACGAAGCACTCGCCACGGCCGAAGGCCGCGACCGCCTCCCGCACCGCCGAATCGAACAGTTCGGGTATCTCGGCCCGCGTCCGCGCGACTTTGAGACCGCGGCCGCCACCACCGTGCGCCGCCTTGATCGCCACGGGTAGCCCGTGCCGGTCGGCGAAGGCCACTGCCTCGTCGGGGCCGGCGACCGGCCCGTCGGTGCCGGGCACCAGGGGGGCGCCGACCTCGCGAGCGATCGCGCGGGCGCTGACCTTGTCACCGAGTAGCCGGATGGCCGCGGCGGGCGGACCGATCCAGGTCAGTCCGGCCGCGGCCACCGCCCGGGCGAAGGACTCGTCCTCGGAGAGGAATCCGTAGCCGGGATGCACGGCATCGGCGCCGGAGCGCTCCGCTGCCAGCAGTATCTTGGCGCTGTCGAGATAACTGGCGGCCGGAGTGTCGCCACCGATGCCGTAGGCCTCGTCGGCGGCCCGGACGTGCGGAGCATCTCGATCGGGGTCGGCGTAGACCGCGATCGAGGCGAGCCCGGAATCGCGGCAGCCACGGGCGATCCGAACCGCGATCTCTCCTCGGTTCGCGATGAGCACTCTCCGAAACAGGGGCATGACATGTCCTTTGCGATGATTCGCTCGACGGACTGCGCCGCAGGACGGTTCGGGCCACCATGCCGCGCAACCGCTCCTGGAACGTGAACTGTTGTAGTGCAACAAATTTCGTTGCCACTTCACTCTGGCACGCCCCCGCCGACCGGCTCAAGGGCACGGGCCGAACCCTGTGGTCCCCCGTAGGTCAGCCGTTGCCCGCGATCCGGGCCCCGAGCACGCGGTGGCGGAGCAGAATCGCGCACGCGCCACCGAGGGTGGCGGCTCCGCCCGCGGCGACGACCGCACGCACGCCGTACCGCTCCGCCGCCACCCCCACCGCGATGGCTGCCAGCGGGGTGATTCCCTGCACGATCATGGTGTAGACGGCGATGACGTGCACTCGGTTCCCCGGCCCCGCACCCAGTTGCAGATGGTGATTGACCGTCTGCAGGAAGAGCGTGATCATCGCCCCGCAGACCGCGAGCACGAGCACGGCGAGCCAGGGCGCGGTGACCGGAGCCAGTGCGATCTCGCCACCTCCCAGAATCATCGCCACGACGGCCGCCCGCCGCACGGACGGCGTTCCCCGCGCTCCGGCCAGCACCGCTGCCACGAGCGAGCCGACCGCCGTCGCCGCCGCGAGAATCCCGAATTCGATGGGATCGGAATCCAGTTCGCCGCGAGCGAGCAGCGGAGTCGTCACCCTGAGGGTGAGCGCGAAGAACCCGACAAGCAGGACGAGCAGGACGGTATGCCGCAACTCCAGGTCGCCGCGGACTCGGCGCAATCCGCGCAGGGGGTCGGAGCGACCGGGTGAACGATCGGCCCGATACAGCTCACCCGGCCGCACGCGGAGCAGGGTGGCCACCGTCGCGAGATAGCTGACAGCGTTCACACCCATCGCCGCACCCGTTCCCAGCGTGCCGATCAGCACACCCGACAGTGCCGGGCCGCACAGCTGCGCGAGCCCGAAGTACATCGCGCTGAGCGCCGACGCGTCCCGAAACCGCTCCGCACCGACGATCTCGGTGATGAAAGCCATCCGGACCGGCGTCTCCACGGCGGCAACGACGCCGATCCCGGCCGCGATCGCATACAGATGCCAGAGTTCGATGTGCCCGCCGACCACGACGAGGGTCTGGATCGCCGTCAGTACCGCAGCCGAGCAGTTGGCGACGATCAGTACCGTCCGCTTCGCGAACCGGTCCGCGAGCACGCCAGCGCCGATCGGCACCACGAGCGCGGGTCCGAACTGGCACACCGTGATCAATGCCAGTGCGACCGCCGAATTGCCGGACAGCTCCAGCACGAGCCAGTCCTGCGCGCCGACCATCATCCAGGTGCCGGTCACCGAGGTGAGCTGCCCCGCCACGAACAGCCGGAAGTTCCGGATCCGCAGAACCGCGAATCGCGAATGCCGAGCGTCCCGCGTCCGGCCGGACGCCGCCGTGTCCGCTTCGGTCGACACAGCGCCGCTAGTGCGGGCTCGCGGACGGCAGTGTCACCGCTAGTTCACGGCGACCGCTGATGCCCAGCTTGCGGTACACATTGGACAGGTGGAACTCCACCGTCCGCACGGTCAGGAACAGCGTCTCCGCGATCACCCGATTGCTGTCGCCGAGCCGTGCGAGCTGTGCGATGCGGAGCTCCTGTCTGGTCAGGGCGGGACCGCCCGGATCGCCGCCGACCACGCGAGCGGCGCTGCGCACCCGGTCGGCCAGAACCGGGTCGCCGGCCGCGGCGGCCTCGGCGGCGGCGACCGCGCGGCGGCCCCGGCCCGGGTCACCGCCGGCAGCGCACATGACCGCGCAGTCGCAGAGCACGGCGACGAGATCTCCGCGCAACCCAGCCACCCGCAACAGTTCGGCCGCGCGGTCGAGCGATTCCGGTGCGGAGTCGTCGTGCCGTGCGACAGCACGAGCGTGCAGCGCGCGACCCACCGCTCCCGCCGCCCCCCACTGCCGAGCCGCGGCCAGTTCGTCCTCGGCCAATGCGGCGGCGAGATCGCCCCGCCCCAGCGCGGCGGCGACGAGCGCCCCGCGCGAACGCCACGCCACCGCCGCCGGATTGGTGACGGTGGTCTGGCGCAGCATCCGCCCACTCGCCAGGTGGTCGGCCAGGCTCCGCGGCAGGTCGCCGGTGGCGGATGCCGCCGAGCCTCGCGCGGTCAGCAGAACAGCCCGCGGAAACGGTGCGGTCGTCGCTCCCAGCCCACGGCCGAGCACGCGGTTCGCGCGCTCGGGTTCACCCGCGGCCGTCAGCGCCTCGGCGAGCCAGCCAAGCGCGACCGCTCCGCCCACCGGCAGGCGACCGGGCCCGGTCACCGCCTCCAACTCCGCGACACCGGTGGCGATGTCACCGAGCAGGGCCGCCGCCCGCGCTGACGCCGCGCGCACGAGGAGGTCCGGCGGCGTGTCCCCGGATCGCCCCCGAGCGAGCGCGCGAACCTCACACAGCCGGTCCGACCACAGCAGCACGGTCAGCGCCGGCCAGAGCCGGTGCGGGGCCGACCGGCATTCGGGGCAGCTCAACGTCGATTGAGCGGCCCCGAGGAGACGGACTCGGAACAGGTCGGACAACGAAGGTGGCCGCGATGCGCACGAATGGTCGCTGCCCGGCTCCGTGCTCAGCACCGACTTCGGCGCTTGCCGGAATTCCGGCCCGACCCGGAGCTCGGCGCCCGCACTCATCTCGAACCCGCGTCGATCAGTTCGGCGGCCGGTTCGGCGAGGTCGCAACGCAGCACTCGGTGATAGCAGCGACGCAGTTCGGGCCCGGGCTCGACGCCGAGCTCGATGGCCAGTACCCGCCGTGCCTCGGTATAGGTGCGCAGCGCCTCGGCCCGTCGACCCGATCGGTACAGCGCCTCCATCAGCTGCCGGTGGTGGACTTCCTGGAGCGGGTGACGACGGCACAGGTCCCGGAGCAACCGCACCGCGTTCGCGGTGTCCCCGAGGATCAGCTGCGCCTCCACCAGCATCTCGGCGCACTCGGTATGCAGATCCTCCAGCCATGCCGCGAAGCCGTCGACCGCGGCGTTCTCCCTGAGGTCTGCCAGCGCGGGCCCGTGCCAGAGCTGTAGCGCGCGGTGCAGGATCGCGGCGGCTTCGGCGGTTCGGCCGCCGCTCAGCGCCGCTCCACCGGCGTCGACCAGGCGCCGGAAGATCGGGAGATCGAGCGCGTCCTCCGCCACCGCGAGCTGGTATCCGGGCTTGCGGGTCAGCACGCAGGCGCGCCCCTCCCGCGCCATGACCTTCCGGAGCTGGGAAACGTACACGTGGATCGCGGCATCGGCGCGACGGGGTGGATTACCGTTCCACATCAACTCCGCGATGCGCGCCGTGGAAATCGTGTGGTTGGGCTGCATGAGCAGAACGGCGAGCAGCACGCGGATCTGCCGTGGCAGGTCGGGCACGTCACCGCTCGCCGTCACGACCCGCAAGGTGCCGAGTATCTGGTAGTGCATCGGGCCCCCGGTCTTCAGGTGTACAAGGCTGTTCACAGCGTGGCAGTGGTGGTGCGCCGGGCGCATCGGGGAAATCGCGTACTTTGCCCGACTTTCGCTCACAGATATCGCTCACCCGGCGGGAGCCGGCCGGTGATCACGGCGACCAACGCCGCCCTCGAGGTGATCCCCAGCTTGCGATAGATCCGCGTGAGGTGGGCGTCGACGGTGCGCGGGCTGACACCGAGATGGTCGGCGAGCTCACGAGTCCGCATGCCGGTGTTCGAAATCAGCTGCGCGACCTGGCGTTCGCGATCGGTCAGCGGCAGCAGCGCGACATTCGGTTCGCCCCTGGCGCCGTCCCGGGCGAGACCGGCCTCGGCTTCGACGGCAGCCCGATGAAGACCGGCGGCACCGCACTCCCGTGCGAGCTGTCGAGCCAACTGCAGGTGGGTGCGGGCAGTCGCGCACTGCCCCGCCTGTCCGGCCACGACCGCGGCCTGCAGCAGCATCCGGGTCTGGGCACCGACCATGCCTGCCTCGGCGAACAATTCCGCGGCCTGACCGTACAGTTCGGCGGCGCTGCCGACGTCACCGCGGCTGTGCTCGAGGTGGCCGTGCGCGGTACGGACGAAAGCCTGCTGCTGCGGTGCGCGAGCCGCGGTATCGGTCGCGCAGTCGACCCACCGGGCGGGCACCGCGAACGCGCGCGCCGAGGCCCCAGCGAGCGCCTGGAAGCAGCACGGGAGCAGCGCTGCCGGAATCTCCCGGAGTTCGGTCCCGCCACCGGCACGGAGAATCAGCGCCGCGCACAACTCGGCATCATCGGCGAGCAGCGCCGCGTCCGCGAGCGTGAGCAACGCGACGCGCCCCCACCTCGAGCAGCGCGGCCACCGCGTCGCGAGTGACTCGTACCGCGCCGATGCGGTCTTCGTGCTGGACATGACGGCGGAATTGCGGGCTTCCAGGCCGGTGAGCAGCGCACGGAATCCGGAGTGCGCCAGTTCGGGGAGGATCGGTGCCGCTTCGGCGCAGAGCTCCGCCGCCTCGGCGAAGCGCCCCAATTCCTGGTAGGCGTAGGCCGCTCCCGCGACCATGACCGGCCGCAGATGAACGTCGCCGGAGCGAGCGATTGCGGACAGGCCGCGCCGGAAGTGCCGCTCGGCCGCTGCCGGATCCCCGGACAGCGCCTCGGCCCAGCCCAGCGCCGCCCAGCACACCGGATGTTCTTCGCAGTCCGCGTCGGTCAGCGCGTCCAACTCGGCGGCACAGGCGGGCACGCCGTCGTCGGTGCCGCGATCGTGGTTCCAGACGGACTGCGTGGCGAGCAACGCCGACGCGGTCGCGCGTTCGATCCTGCTGCCGGCCCGGGTGGCGACGCGCCGAAGCTCGCCCCATTCGCCGACGGTGAGCGGCTCACCCCGGAGGAAACGAACCGCACCGCGCGACACCGCGGTCATCGACGGGTCGAGCGCACCGGCACCGGGACTTCGGGGATCCTCGAGAACTCCGGGCGTTCCGAGCGCGGCGGCGGCAACGGCCCCGAATGCGGCGGCGCCCGGCCGCGCCGAGGAGCGGATCTCCCGGAGCAGTTTCACGGCCTGCGGCTGCCGGCCGGAGGCCAGGTACGCGCGGATCAGGGCGATACGGACGGAATCGTTCTCGTGGTCCCGATCGCAGCCTTCGGGCCAGCGCAGGAGCACGGTCTCCAGCCATCGCACGGCACGGCGCGGATCCCGCTCGAGCACATCGAGCGCGGCTCGATAGAGCACGTGGCGATACTCGGGACGGAGTGCGTCGTCGTCGAGCGCTTCGAGATGTGGCGCCAGCGTCACCGCCGGCGCGCCGCGCCGTCCGAGCAGATCCGCTGCCCTCCGATGAATCGCCTTCCGGCGGTGGTGGTCGGTGTGCGCGGCGACGACGTCGCGCACCAGGGGGTGCCGGAAGCACACCGCCCCCGTGGCCGGATCGCGGCGCAACAGGTCACGCTCCAGCACGATGTTGGTCGCACGACAGCTCCGATGCGTGCCGAGCCTGGTCAGGAAGGCCAGTGTGTCGATGTCGACGGGCTCACCGAACACCGCGGCAGCCTCTGCCACGTGCACCTGGTCGGGATCGAGTCCGGCGAGCTCGGCGAGAACCCGCGAACCGAGCGAGGTTTCGCCGAGCTCGAGCTGCGCTGCCCGGCGCTGCCCGGCGAGCGTGAGCAGGTACAGCGGATTGCCCGCTGCCGCCCGGTTCAGCTCCCCGACGGCGGCGTTCGCTTCGTCCATCCGCAACAACCGAGCAGCACAGTCCGCGTTCAGGGGGAGCAGCTCCACCCTGACCCCCGGCATCGGCTCCGCATCGTCGAGAAAGCACCGGACCTGCGGCGGAATCGGCCGGGGCCGGTGCGCGACGATCACCACCAGGCCGACCCCGGCGACCGATCTGATCAGCGCGCGCACCAGGGCGAGCGTCGCCGGGTCGACGAGATGGAAGTCGTCGAGCAGCAGGAGCGTTCTCGCCGGCGACGTCCGCAGCATGTGCCGAAAGGCCTCCAGCACCTGCGGATCGTGCTCCGGATGCCTGCTCCGGCCCTGCGCGGACAGCGAACGGTGCAGCCGCAGCGCGGGTTCCGCGGGATCGGTCATCGCTCCGAGCGCGGCCAGCAGGGGCAGACACGGGATGTCGGGATCGTGTTCCGCGCAGCGCGCCGACAGTACGGAAAGCCCGCCTGCCTCCGCGCGCCGGGCGAGCGCCGACAGCAGGAAGGATTTGCCTGCGCCGGGTTCGCCGACGATCTCGACGATCCGCGTACCACGCTCATCGATTTCTATGAGATCAGTGATTCTCTGCAATTCGGAGTGCCGAATCACCTCGTGAGGCACTTCGACATCATTATTGTGCGCACAGGAATTCACTTACGCTCCCCCTCGGCCGCGAGTGGATTCGCGCGAAGCACTCCACGAATCGGGCAAAAACAGCACGTACCCCGTTGTACCGGTTCGCCCATCACGAATCCGCACCGATTCTATCCGGATGTTTCAGCCCTCGTCCGAGTGGCAGATTCGGCTCGTGACAGAAGTCACATACTCTGGTTTTCGGAATTCTGCGGAGCAAATTGTTCGACAACCGGGACATTGCCCACCTTTTCCGGGGCAAGGATGCCGTCGATCGCCGCACGACCATTCGGAAGGGCACGGAGTCCGGGCGGACGACGCTACCGCTCACCCGCCGCGGACACTCACGGCATCGGCGCAGCCACCCCGTCGTCGTGGCGCCGTTGCGCCGCCGCGATCTCGGCATCGTGTTCCGCGCTCCACTCGACGAGCGGCCGAAGCCGTGCGACGAGGTCGCGGCCGAGGGGGGTCAGCGCGTAGGTCACCCGCGGCGGCACCGTCGGCTCGACCGTGCGCTCGGTCAAACCGTTCCGGACCAGGGTCCGCAGGTTCTGCGCCAGCATCTTCTCGCTGATCCGCCCGACCCGGTCGCGGAGCTGGGCGAAGCGGAGCGCCCCTTCGCTCAGCGCGACCAGGATCAGCAGCCCCCAGCGTCCGGTCACCTGCTCGAACACCGGACGTCCCGGACAGTCCTTCCGGAACACCTCGTCCAGCGGAGCCCCTGCCGCACCCTCGGTCCCTACCTGCACGGAACAAGCTTACTAAAATGTAAGCCCTTCTCCCACCGGGCCCACCACCCTATTCTGGCGGCATGGACGAGATCGCAGTGGACTTCTGGTTCGACTTCCTGTGCCCCTGGTGCTATATCGGTAAACGGCGTCTGGATCTGGCACTCGCGGAATTCGAGGGCGCAGCGGCCGTCCGGTTGCGCTACCGCAGTTTCGACCTGCACCCCGGTGAACCGAAAGATGCCGAACTGACCATTCCGCAGCGCCTGCAGCGCGATGTCGGGTTGACCCGGGAGCGAGCGGAAGCAGCGGTCGAGGAAGTCGACCTCCTGGCCGCCGAGCTCGGCTTGAGCTACCGCATGCGAGACGCACTGCTGGTGAATTCCTTCGACGCGCACCGGCTGTACCGTTTCGCCGCGGACCGGAACCGAGGAGAGGAGATGCGTGAACGGCTGATGCTGGCCTACACCGGCGAAGGGGCCAATATCGCCGATCACCCCACGCTGGTCCGGCTCGGCACCGACGCGGGGCTGGCCGAGGCGGACGTGCGGGCACTGCTGGCCGGCGACGACTACGCCGTGCCGGTGCACAGTGATCACGGCCGCAGCCGCGAGATCGGCATCCGCGGAGTCCCCACCGTGGTGATCGACGGCGGACCCGGCATCTCCGGAGCGCAGCCGCCGCAGGTGTACCTTCGGGCACTGCGCGCAGCGCTCAGCGCAGGTGCGCGATGACCTCGGCGAACGAGTCCCGTTCACTCTCCATCACATTGAAGTAGCTGAAGCCGTACCTGGCCCGCAGCATCACGAGTTTGTCGGCGATCTCCGAGGGGGAACCGATCAGCACGCCGGGATGTTCGTCCAGCTCGTCCGCGCCGAGCCGGATCTCGTTGCCCCACACGTCGGTGATGGCGGTGTCCGGCCGAGTGCGGAACACCCGGTGCACGGGGATGCCGAACTCGATTTCGTGCAGGCGGTGCCCTGCCAGCTTGCGCACATAGTCCACGCGCTCGCGAATCTCCGCCGGATCCGCGAGCACCAGCGGTTCGCCGTCGGGCACCGGGGCGGTGCCCGAGAAGCCGATGATGTCGGCGTGCTCGGCAGCGAGCCGCAGGACGCGGTCGCCGCGACCGGCGACCACCATCGGAGGCCCGGCCGGGACGACGAACCCGGGACGGAACGCGTGATCCGTTATCAGGTCGCGAAACTCGTGCACCGCGTGCTCGAGCAGCGTGACTCGCTGCCCCGCAGGCAACCACGGCACACCGGCCGACTCGAACTCGGCCCGGCTGTACCCCGCACCCAGCCCGATCTCGACCCGCCCACCGGAGTACTGGTCCAGCGTCGCGTAGTCCCTGGCGAGCACCCGTGGCCGGTACAGCGTGCTGCTCGACACATAGATCGCGAGCCGCAGGCGTTCGGTGGCCTCGGCGATGACGGCGACGGTCGGTACCGGCGCGAAACCACCGAGATGATCGGAGACGGCAATCGCGTCGTAGCCGAGCTGTTCGGCGACGCGGGCCGCCTCCACCCAGCCCCCGCGCCCGGTCGGGCCGAAAACGCAGAGTACGAAACGGAATCGGTGATCGAAGACGGTGCTCATCGGAGTGCCTCTCAGCAGGTGGTATCGGTCATCGAACGAAGGGCCGGCGCAGGCGGCCGGCGCGCAGCGTCTCCGCCCACCACGCGAGCCGGTCCAACATCGCCTGCGCCGCGATGTCGGCGGCAGCGGCGTCGTCGGGCTCGGTTCCGCGGAAGGTGTCCCAGGGGTTGTGGAAACTCAGCGATTCCCGAACGGTCACTGCGTGCAGCTCGGCAAAGATCTGCCGGAGGTGCTCGATGGCGCGCAGCCCCCCGCTCATGCCGCCGTAGGAGACGCAGGCGACCGGCTTCGCCGCCCATTCGGGGAAGTACCAGTCGATGACGTTCTTCAGCGCCGCCGGAAGGGAGTGGTTGTACTCCGGCGTCACGACAGCGAACGCATCGGCGGCAGCGAGTTCGGCGCCGAGCACATCCCGGACCGCCGCGACCTCCGGAGCCGGTGCGCGGTCCGGCTCGGGCATCACCAGCGGGAGCGGATGATCCAGCAGATCGACCGACCGAACGGTGAACCGGCCGTGTGCCTGAGCACGGGTGGCGAACCACCGGGCCGCTGTCGGCCCGAAACGACCGTCCCGCACACTTCCGACGACGATCACCAGCGTCAACGGCTCGGCACTCACGAGATCACCGTCACCTTCCGCTTTCCGGGCGCCCAGGCCGCCGCGGCGAAGACCACCGCCGCGGCCACCACCACCGGCGCCGAAGTCCGGCTCTCCCCGGATTCACCGATCGAGTGGCCGATCGCGATCAGCGAGACAGCCGCTCCCCCCTGCACCCAGAGCTGATAGACCAGCGCCCCGGCGGCACGGGACTCCGCATCGACGCCGATCGTCGACTGCGCGTTGAGCGCCGCGAAGGACAGCACCAGCCCCGCCGCGAGCGCCGTCAACACCGGCAGGAGCACCGTCCAGTACGGCATGGGATACCGGCTCAGGAAGTAGCCGAGCGCGCCGAGCAGAGCGAGCACGGCGCCCACCGCGATCGGCTTCGCCGTCCCGAAGCGTCCGAGCATTCGACCGGTGAACGGCACCGACAGCACCAGGGGCAGGGAAGCGGGAAGCAGCGCGAGCGCGATCACCGGTGCCGACCAGCCGTGGCTCGAGCGCAACTGCATCGAGGTGAGCAGCAGCGTGCCGATGAACGTCCCATTCAGTGCGGCCGCCGCCACCGCCGAGCGGAGCAGCATGCCCTGACCGAGGAGCGAGGCCGAGATCCGGGGGCGCGCCGGCACCGCGACAGCGGGAAGCACCGAACGTCCGGCGAACAGCAGCAGGAGCGCGACCGGAGCGGGCGCGAGCAGCGTCCACTGCCAGTTCACCGCGGTGAGCACACCCGAGAGCAGGAGACCGACGGTGAACCCGGACGCTCCGAACAGGGAATAGATCGAGACGGCGCGCCTGCGCGCGGAACCCTCCGGGTACACGGCGCCGATCACGGCGAGCCCGACCGGCGCCGTCAGCGCGACACAGCCACCCTTCACCACGCGGGCGGCGATCAGGAGTTCGATGCCGTCGGCCAGCCCACCGACGACCGAGGCGACGACGAACGCGGCCAGCGCCGTGAGGTAGACGCGCCGGACGCCGAACCGAGCGGTGATCGCGGGACCGGCGGCGATCATGGCGGCGAAGCCGAGGGCGAACCCGCTCAGCATCCACTGCGCGACCGACATCGACACCTCGAATCGGCGAGCTATCGTCGGCACCGCCAGCAGAACGATCGAACCCTCGATCGAATCGAGCAGCATGTTCCCCGACAGCACCGCCAGCAGTACGGCAGGTGTCCGGCGGCCGCTCGCGATGCCCGGCGGGGCGGAGTCGTCGGCGACCATCGGTCAGCTCGGTCGCATGTTCGCGGCGATGCGCTCGAGCACACCGTTGGCGGCGAGGAACTGATCTTCGGTGAGCCCCGCCAGTATGTCCTCGGCCTGATCGTTCACGATCGCCTCGGCCTCGACGTGTGCCGCCTTCCCCGCGTCCGTGAGCGCGAGGCGCCCCCGGTTCGCGACGGCCCAGCCGCGCCCGACGAAGTCCTCGACGATGCTGTCGCAGCTGGCGAGCCGATCGACCGTGAGGAAGGGGCGGAACGCGTCGTCGAGTGCGTCGACGCTGTCGACCCCGATCGCCAGCGCGTGCAATACCTGCCAGCCCCGCCGGTCCAGACGTTGCGCGGCCAGCGCCACCGCCATGTCGTCCTCGAAGTAGAGGTGCAGGAGCAGGAGCCAGTAGCCGAGCCGTTTGGTCGTGTTCTGCTGCAGCATCGAAGAATTCGCCCTTCACGATCACGATCGAATGTCACCAGGATCGCGGGCGTACCCAAAGCCGAGCTGAAGCCGATGCGCCGGGCTTCAGAACGGCTTCAGTTTCTCGGTGCCGTGCGGGGCTCTCGCGCGCCGGAGGCGAAGAATGTTCCGGTGCAGCGCGTCAGCGCGCGACCGCCCGGGACAGCAGGTCACGCAGTTGCCGCTGCTCGGCGGCGTCCAGCTCCCCGAGCGGCGTCTCCAATGCCATGACCTGCAGCAGTCTGTTCCGCAGCTCGGTTCCGGCCGGGCGCAGCACGAGCATCTTCGCCCGCCGATCGTTCGGATGCGGACGACGCTCGACGAGGTCGAGCTTCTCCATGCGATCGATGACGAAGGTGACGTTCGACGGCTCGCAGGACATTCGATCCGCGAGCTCGCGCATCGTTCTCGGCTCCCCGAGTTCGTGCAGGGCCATCGCCTGGGTAGCGGTCAGTCCCAGCGATCCCGCGCACTCGTGCATGTGGTCCTGGATCTGCCGTGCCACCTGGTTGACCAGCGCACACAGATCGCGCGCGCCGACAGCGGCATCGGGGGCGGTCCTCATGGCCCCAGTGTAGCCGGGAGATGCATCAAGTCTTGACTCTTGCAGCTTGAATAGTTCTAGCTCTAACATTCTTCGCGTGCTCGTTTCCGTTCTTCCACGCGAGAGGTACCGACGATGACCGGCGTCACCGATCCAAGTAGCCCGCCCTCGACGACCGCGCCCCCGGGCGAGCAGCCGAGCTCCGCACCGATGACCTCCCGCCAGCGGCTGACCCTGGCTGTCCTGCTCGGCGCCCAGTTCATGGTGGCCGTCGATTTCTCGATCCTGACCGTCGCGCTCCCGGTGATCGGCTCGGACCTCGGTTTTGCGCTGGCCGATCTGCAGTGGATCAGCACGGCCTTCGCACTCGCCTCCGCCGGTTTCATGCTGATGTTCTCCCGCATCGGGGACCGGATCGGCAGGCATCGGCTGTTCTTCGCCGGGATGGCACTGCTCACCGTCGGCTCACTGCTCGGCGGACTGGCCCAGGACCCCGCGATCCTGCTGGTCGCCCGGGTCGCCCAGGGGCTCGCGACGGCCGCGGTGATGCCCGCCGCGCTGGCGCTGCTCACCACCTCCTTCGCCGAGGGACCGCTGCGCACCAAAGCGCTGAGTTTCAACGGCGCGCTGCTCTCGCTCGGGTTCGCGGCCGGCGCGCTGCTCGGCGGTGTGCTGGCCGATCTCCTCAGCTGGCGCTGGAACTTCCTGGTGAACGTGCCGGTCGGGATCGCGATTCTGATCTGCGCCCCGCTGGTGATCACTCCGAGCCGGGGGGAGCAGGCCAAGCGGCTGGATCTGCCTGGTGCGCTCACCGTCACCATCGGACTCGTCGCACTCGTCTACGGGCTCACCGGAGCCACCGCCAACGGCTGGGGCAGCCTGGAGACGCTGCTGTCGCTCGCGCTCGCCGTGGTGATGTTCGGGGCGTTCGTGCTCGTCGAACTGCGCGCCCCCGACCCGATCGCGCCGCTGCGCGTGCTCTCCCGGACGACCGTGAAGTGGGGCAACCTCGCCGGGCTGATCACACTCTCGATGGAGAGCGGGCTCTCGTTCCTGCTCACGATCTACATGCAGCAGGTACTCGGCCTGTCCGTGCTGACCACCGGGCTGGCGTTCACACTGCTCGGACTCGGCGTCTTCCTCGGCGGCATGATCGCTCCGCGGGTGGTGGGCAGCCTCGGCCCCCGGGCTGCGCTCCTGCTCGGGCTCGTCGTTCAGGGTGTCGCCACCGGCGCGCTGGTCCTCATCGGCGACGAGGTCGGCACCGGTATGGCGGTACTGCTCGTCGGTTCGGCACTCGGCGGTGTCGGGCACGTGTGGGCCGTGGTGTCCTACACCCTCACCGCCACCTCGGCTCTTCCCGACACCGAGCAGGGGCTGGCCACCGCCCTGACCTCCATGACCCAGCAGATCGGCTTCACCCTCGGCGTCCCCATCCTCAGCGCTGTCGCTGTCGCATGGATGGGCCGGAGCGGTGACGTCGACTCCGCGACGACCATCCTCGGCGGTATCCGGGTGGCCATCGTGGTCGACGCCGCCGTCGTCCTCCTCGGCGCCTGGTTGATCAGTATTCTGCTGCGCCCGAAGCACTTCGAACAGCCGGGCACGGGCTCTCCGGAGCGCTGACCGCGGCTTTCGATGCGGCGCGAAGTCGTGCTACCCGACCGAGGGCAGGATCCGGCCGCGCACCTCGCCGAGTTCGATGCGGGTGCCGCCCGGCCCCGGCGCGGTCGCGGCGATGACGATCTCGTCCCCGTCCGCCAGAAACGATCGCTGCGCGCCGGCGATCTCGATCGGCTCCGAACCGTTCCAGGTCAGCTCGATACAGGATCCGCGCTGGTCGCGGGCAGGTCCGGAGACGGTGCCCGAGGCGAAGAGATCGCCGGTGCGGGCGGTGGCGCCGTTGCCGGTCAGGTGCGCGAGCATCTGTGCGGGCGACCAGTACATGCCCGCGTAGGGCGGGCGGGAGACGAGCTGCCCGTTCCAGGAGACGGCGAGATCGATGTCGAGCCCCCACGGCTCGGTGCCGCGCAGGTAGGGCAGCGGAACGGGGTCCCGGGGTGGGGTGGGGATGCGAGCGGCGTCGAGGGCGGCGAGCGGGGTGACCCACGGGGAGATCGAGGTGGCGAAGCTCTTGCCGAGGAACGGGCCGAGCGGCGCGTACTCCCAGGACTGGATATCGCGAGCGGACCAGTCGTTCACCACGACGACGCCGAAGACGTGCTCGGCGAAGGCGTCCGGGGTGATGCGCGCGCCGCCGACCCCGACCACGAATCCCAGCTCGGCCTCGATATCGAGGCGCCGCGACGGCCCGAAGACGGGGCCGTCCGGCGTCGCGAGCTGGCCGCACGGCCGGACGATGTCGGTCCCGGAGACGACGACGGTGCCCGCCCGCCCGTGGTACCCGACCGGCATGTGTTTCCAATTCGGCAGCAGCGGAGGTGAATTCGGGCGGAAGAGCCGCCCGAGGTTGGTGGCGTGCTGCTCGGAGGCGTAGAAGTCGACGTAGTCGGCGATCTCCACCGGCCGGTACAGGGTGACCTCGGTCAGCGGATACGAGGCGTCGAGTCCGGCGACGAGCGAACGGACTTCGTCCCAGCGCCGCGGCCCCTGCGCCATGAAGGCATTGAGGCTCGGCCGGGCGAACACATCGTCGCCGAGCGCGGCAGCCAGGTCGACGACCCCCTCCCCCACCCGGACCCCGACGCGCGGCGCCGCACCCCCGGCGGAGAACACCCCGTACGGCCGTGCCCCGTCGATCACGCCCATGACCAGGCGTATTCGGGATCCTCACACGCCAGCCCGCCCTCACCGAGCCCGAGCGGGGCGAAGGTGTCGACCATGACCGCGGTCTCCTCGAACCGCTCGGCGCCGAGCGAGCGCTCCGCCGCGCCGGGCTGCGGACCGTGCGCGTGCCCGCCGGGGTGCAGCGAGATCGAGCCGAGCCCGATCCCCGATCCCTTCCGCGCCTCGTAATCGCCGCCGCAGTAGAACATCACCTCGTCGGAATCGGTATTGGAATGCGAGTACGGGACCGGGATCGCCAGCGGGTGGTAGTCGACCTTGCGCGGCACGAAATTGCAGATCACGAAGCCACTGCCCGCGAAGACCTGGTGCACCGGCGGTGGCTGGTGCACCCGCCCGGTGATCGGCTCGAAGTCCGCGATATCGAAGGTCAGCGGGTACAGGCAACCGTCCCAGCCCACGACGTCGAACGGGTGCCTGGCATAGACCATGCGGGTGCCGGCGATGCCGCGCGCGGTGCGGTGCTTCACCAGCACCTCGACCTCGCTGCCGTCGGCCAGCAGCACCTCGGCTGGCCCGTGCAGATCCCGCTCGCAGTAGGGCGCGTGCTCCAGGAACTGCCCGAACCGGGACAGGTAGCGGTGCGGCGGCGCGATATGGCTGCTCGACTCGATCACGTAGGCCCGCAGCGGCTCCTCGCCGAGGGGGATCCAGCGGTGCGTGGTGGAGGCAGGCAGCAGGACGTAGTCGCCGCGCCGGGCCGGGAGCGCGCCGAAGACCGTCTCCACCCTGGCCGCGCCGGACTCGATGAAGACCACCTCGTCACCGGCGGCGTCCCGGTACAGCGGGGACTCCCGGTGCGCGACCACGTAGGAGATCCGCACATCGGCATTGCCGAGCAGCAGCCGCCTCCCGGTGACGACGTCGATATCGGCGGGGTCGGGGAACAGGTCGTGCAGCCGGAGATGCCGCGGTTTGAGCGGATGGTTGGGCACGGTCGCCTGATCGGGCAGCTCCCACACCTCGGCCGCGGTGATGGCCGACGGGCTGCCGCGATGGTAGAGCAGCGAGGAGTCCCCGGTGAACCCCTCCGCGCCCATCAGCTCCTCGGCGTAGAGCGCGCCGCTCGCATCCCGGTGCTGGGTGTGCCGCTTCGGCGGCACGTCGCCGAGGCTGCGGTAGTGGGCCATCCCTCAGGTATGCCACGAACCGGGCGCGCGCGGACCCCGACACGCAGACGAGCGCGGACCCGAGCCGATGGGCCCGGGTCCGCGCACGGTCACGGCGTCAGATCTCGACGATCTGCTCCTTCGGCGTCCGCGACGGGTGCCCGTCGGCCAGGAACTCCCGCGGGACGAGGTTCTCGATGTACGCCTTGATCAGCAGTGAGGTGGTCGGGGTGTACCACCGGGCTTGCGCGACGGCGCCGAGCATGATCCACAGCCCGTCCTGCGGGGTCGGCTTCCAGACATTGTTGATCTCGCCGTCGGTGCCGAAGCCCCAGACCTTGCCGACCTTCTCGCGCACCCCGGCGCCGAACCACTCCTCGATCGCGGTCTCGATGGGCTCGTAGCCGGTCGCGAGGATCACGGCGTCCAGGGGGAGCTCGTCGCCGTTCTTCAGCCGGACGCCGGTCGCGGTGAAGGTCTCGACGTCGTCGGTCTGGATGACGCCGATATCGCCGTCGATGATCCGCTGCGAGGCGCCGACGTCGAGGTAGTAGCCGCCGCCGGTGAGGAAGTAGCTGTAGAAGAAGCCGGTGTCCTCGGGGCCGGAGCCGATCTTCATGCCCGCCGCGCGGAGTTTGTCGTGCAGCTCCTTGTCGATCTCGTCGCCGAGCGCGGTCTGGGTGATGAAGTTCTGCTTCAGCTGGGGATACACCATGCCCGACATGAACCGGATGTCGATCAGCTCGACCGGGATGTCCCGGGGGTTGTAGGGCGCGTAGGAGAGGTTCGCGGTCTCGATGTCGAGCACGATCGCGGGCGAACGCTGCAGGATCGTGGAGGTGCCGCCCTGCTTGTGGATGTCGAGCGCGATGTCGTGGCCGCTCGTCCCGGTGCCGACGACCAGGACGTTCTTGCCCGCGTAGTGCTTGCCGTCGACGAATTTGCTGGAGTGCACGACCTCGCCGGCGAAGTCGGGCAGCCCGGCGATATCGGGGATGCGCGGCTTCTGGCTGCCGCCGGTGGTGAGCACGACGTGCCTCGGGCGCAGCTCCCGGACCGAGCCGTCGGCCTGCGCGATCCGGACGGTCCAGCGGCCGGATGCCTCGTCGTAGGTGCCGCCCTTGAACTCCGACGACGTCCAGAAGTTGATGTCGAGCGCCTCGACGTACGCCTCGAACCAGTTCGCGAACTTGTCCTTCGGGATGTACTCGGGGTAGCTGTCCGGGAACTTCAGGAACGGGAAGTAGAGCATGCCGTGCGGCTGGTGCAGCAGCAGCGATTCGTAGCGCTTGCGCCAGGTGTCGCCGACCCGCTCGTGCTTGTCGATCACCACGTTCGGCACGCCGAGCCGGTTCAGGTGCGCCGCCATCATCACGCCGAACTGGCCGCCGCCGACCAGCAGCACCTCCGGGTCGGAGTCGGTGAAGCTCGACTCGCTCTCGCGGTGCTCGGACCAGCGGACATCGGGGTGGGTGTCGTCGAAGCGGTCGCGGCGCGGCCAGTGCGGCGCGTGATCGCGCAGGCCGTCGATGCGGGTGAGCAGGTTGACGGCGCGCCAGCCCGCGGGCGCGGTGGCGTCCTCGACCAGGTAGGCGAGGCCGTCGGCGGTTCCGGCGTCGACGTCGAAGGCGAGGAAGACCTCGATGACCCGCGGCCCGCCCTCCTCCTGCGTGAGCGCGGGCACGGTCGGCTTGCTCTCGTCGACGCGGAAGTTGCGCGGGGCGATGCCATCGATACTGCCGAGGATCAGGTCGATCAGGTTGTCGCGGCCTGCGGCCTGCCGGAAGTTCCAGGTGAGCGCTCCCAGATCGCGATAGAAGCTCTCCTCGAGGAACAGCCCCTCGAATCGGCTCCGGTCGCGGGACGCGAAGGCCTCGTCGAGGGCTGCCAGCCATAGCCGGGCTCCGTCGAGCGCCGGATCGGTTGTGGCATCGAGAGTACTGGTCATGAAGTGCCCCTGAAGTGCGCGCTGAACCGACACCAACCGTGCGGTGTCCTGACGGTAACAACGCTTCCCTCCAGCGTCAATGCCATTCTCCTCTGTGGAGGAGTGCATTTCGCGGAACCGGAGCCGGACGACGCCTCCGGGGCCTCGCTCACCCTCGCCCGGGCCGGCGTCGTCGCCGGTCGGGCGGGTGAACGGGCCCGGACGGGGGCGGTGACCGCGCCCTCGGTCACCGGCCGGGAGACCTGGTCACTCGAGACCGGAGGCGTCCTTGGCGATGGCCGCGAGCCGGGTCTGGGCGGCGGAGACCACCCCGTGCCGGTTGCGGTGCGCTTCCTCGTAGGCGACGACGGCGCGGATGTCGCCGGGCTCGTCGAGGTCGCGGATCGCCTGGATGGTCTCGGTGGCGCCGAGCAGGTCGTAGTTGTGGACGGGCAGTTCGTCCTGGTCGAGCAGGCCGGTGGCGGTGCGCACCCGGTGCACGGCCTCGGCGGCGCCGTCCGCGCCCTCGTCGGTGGTGACCAGTTCGGCGGTGCGCAGCGCGGAGTCGCCGGCGGCGGTCGCCGCCTTCGCCGCGACCTCGGTGGCGTGCGCGCCGCGGGCGAGCAGCTGGTCGACGGCGGGCCTGGTCGCGCGGACGGTGTCCAGTGCCCGATCGATGCGCCGGGCCGACCAGGTGACCGGCAGGTTCACCAGCTTGACCGCGGTGCCGGTTGCCGCCTGCAGCGGGGTGCGGCGCAGCGCGGCCGGGCCGCCGAGCGCCTCCTCGGCGAGGACGGTGCCGAGCCAGTCGACGGTGGCGGAGTGCGCGGCGATCAGCCGGTCGGCCAGCGCCTCGGCCGTCGGATGGTCAGCGGCGGTGGCGAGCGCCCTGATGTAGTGGGCGCGGTCGAGCAGCTGGTGCTCGAGGGCGAGGTCGCCGAGCAGCGCCTCATCGAGCGGCTGGGCCTGCTCGCCGAGCGCCTTGAACGCGGCGGTCGCCCGGCCGAGCAGCGGGCCGATCAGCTGCGGGACGCCGCCGAGCTGGCGGATGACGGCTTCGATCGCGGCGGCGCGGGAGCGGCCGTTCTCCGCGTTCTCGGTGAGTTCGCGCCGGACCGCCTCGGTCCTGGCCTGGGCGACCCTGGTCTCGGCGAGCTGGATCTCGGTGTGCGTGAGGTCGCGGACGGCGCGCAGCTGGGTGAGCAGGGCCGTGGTGTCGCGTGTGCTCATGGAATTCGTCCTTCGACGTTGTCGTGAGCGGGCGGGACGCGATACACCGCACTGTGTACCGCCGTCCCGCGACTACCCCGGCGCACGCTCCGAAACCGGGCGTCGGGCGGCTTACCGGCGCGCGCCCCGCTGGTAGCGGAACACCCCCGCGCCGAGGGCGTAGGACAGGTGCCCGCCGAGCGCACCGCCGACCCCCATGGCGGTGAGCCCGAGCAGGCTCCAGGTCGTCGCGGCCCGATCGGTGCGCGCCCGGTAGGCCTTCAGGAACAGCGTGGTGGCCGTGGCGTTGGCGGCGGCGTGGATCAGCGCAACCCGGCGCGCCTCGGTGCCGAGCGCGGGGAACTCCGCCCAGCCGGTGACGACGGTCGGCACCGTGGCGGCGAGGCCGAGCCCGATCAGGGTGCGCGCGGCCTCGGGCTGCCCGAGTGAGCGCAGCACCAGCGAGGCGCTCCACGCGCCGATCGGCACGGTGACGAGCAGCGGGTGGACGGGGTGGCCGAGCCAGGAGCCGCGGAGCAGCCCCGCGGCCCTTCCCTCCCCGACGGCGCCCGCCACGAGCTCGGCCACCCGGGTGGCGGCCGGGTCGAGGCGTCCGGCGGATTCGGTGGTTCGCAGTGCGGTGTGCAGGTCCATGCCGCGCAGCTACCCCGTAGCGGCGCCGCGACACCCGCGATCCGTCAGGACCGCAGGGTGTCGCTCGGCGAGCGGCCGTAGTGCCTGCGGTAGGCGAGCGCGAAGCGGCCGGCGTGCGCGAAACCCCACTGCCTGGCGATGGCGGCGACCGTCCGGCCGCTGCCCGGCCCGGCGGCGACGAGCTGCTCGTGCACCGCGTGCAGCCGCAGCTGCTGCAGGTACTGCAGCGGCGTGGTGTCGAGGTGCTTGCGGAAGGCCAGCTGCAGCGCGCGCGGGGTGACGAAGGCGGCCGCGGCGACGTCGGCGAGCGCGATGTCCTCGCGCAGGTGCGTCTCCAGGTAGGCGACGGCGCGGCGCACGGTGTCGGGGCGGGCGTCGCGGCGGTCGGTCGCGGTCGGGCCGGCGAGCGCGGAGTTCGGCATGGTGGCGAGCACCGTGGCCGCCAGGTAGTCCGCGGCGGTGCCCGCCACCAGCGAGTCCGCGGGGAACTCCGGGGCGGCCGCGATCTGCTGCAGGTGTTTGATCACCGCGGTCAGCCTGCGGTTGGCGTTGTCGTCGAGCGGGCGATGGCCGATCAGCCGCACCGGCTCCCCGCCGCGCCCGGCCACCCGGTCCAGCAGCGCGGGGTCGAACAGGGTGATGTCGTAGCGCGCGGAGCGGATGACCCCGGAGTAGGGCAGCTCGGGCGGGGTCAGCAGCCCGGTCTGGCCGGGCAGGAAGGTGTCCGGCCCGGTGTCGTGGTAGTTCTCCTCGATCGCGCCGGTGACCACGCTGACCAGGCAGATCTTGTGCAGCGGATCGGCGTCGTAGGCCATGTCGAAGCCCAGGTGCAGCCGGTCCAGGTGCACCGGGCCGAGCATGTCCCTGCGAACGTGCGCCTCGGGCGCGCTCTGGCTGTCGTTGCCGATCCGCATGCTGGTGTAGTTCCGATTCAGGAACTCCTCGGTCTCGCTCAGGTTCGTGCTGTCGAACGTGAGGTTCCGCACCCGTCACCGCCCTCTGTCCAGTGCCTGGCCAGGTGATATCCCGCCCGCGCACGGCTGCTGGCTGAACCGCGTGACGTACCCCAGTGAACTACATCGTTCGCGATAGTCAACCGCATCCCTCCGCGCGTCGCGGCGCCGCCACGACGATGTCAGCGCTGAATACCACTGATTCCATTCGGAATCGCCGTGCTGACAGCGGGTTTCGGCGATTATGTTGCCGATCATTCCGCACTGTTCTACGGTGTGGAGGTCCGCCGCGGTGGAGGTGCGCACCACCGATCCGGCGGACGGAGTGCCCGCGGGCGGGCCCCTGTCCGGCTCGCACGCGGGCGCGGCCCGCCCGCTCAGGCAGCGGGCTCGGCCAGCGCCTGTTCGCGCAGCCGCTCCAGGGTGCGGCTCAGGATCCGCGAGATCTGCATCTGGGAGATGCCGAGGCGGGCCGCGATCTGGCTCTGGGTGAGGTTGTCGAAGAACCGCCAGACCAGGATCTGCCGCTCCCGCTCGGGCAGCTCGCGCAGCAGCGGGCCGACCGTCATGGCGTCCTCGAGCAGGCGGTAGGAGGGGTCGACGGCGCCGCTGCGCTGCTCGATACCCGCCGGAACCGAGCCGGCCTCGTCCGAGCCCGCGCTCATCGCCTCCAGCGACTCCGAGCGGTAGCCGTTGCGGGCGAGCAGCGCCTGGGTGACCTCGACCACGTCGACGTCGAGCTCGGCGGCGATCTCGCGCGCCGTCGGCATCCGCTGCAGCCGCTGGGAGAGCACCTCGATGGTGCCGCCGAGCCGCTGCTGCAACTCCTTGACCGGACGCGGCACCCGCACCCCCCAGGACCGGTCGCGGAAGTGCCTGCGCACCTCGCCCATGACGGTCGGCACCGCGAAGGCGAGGAACGGGCTGCCGAGGCCGGGATCGAAGCGGTCGACGGCCTGCACCAGCCCGACCGTGGCGACCTGGGTCAGGTCCTCCAGCGCCTCGCCGCGGCCGCCGTAGCGGGCGGCGATGTGCTCGGCCAGCGGCAGCGCCGCGGTGATGATCTCGGCGCGCAGCCCGGCCCGGGCCGGGTCGGTCTCGTCGAGCGCGGCGAGTTCGGTGAGCCGCGGCTCGAGGTCGTCGTAGGAATCGGGGCCGCGCTTGGCGCGGACAGCGGAGTTCGTCGGGCGCATCGAGGCACCTTCCGTTTGCGAAAGAGGCCCGTCCGACCCTGCACAGCGGTTAACTCCACTCAGCGGGTTCCTCGACGGGCCGCCCCGCGATAACCGGAAAGAAATGTGTCGAATCATCGGCTCGCGGCGGCCTTACCCACTGAACCTTACCCGCCATCCAGGTCGGGCGATACCCGGACCGTCGGCGCACCCGGCCGCCGACATCGAAAACCGCTGTTCCGCAGCGATATTCGCCGATTGTCCGATTTCGCCCGACACGGCCGCGCCGCGCCGCGCGGGCACTCCCGGCCGGGCCGGGTAGGGTGGAGGCATCCGGAAGGAGAATCGCGGCCTCGAATCGGCGCGTGCCGCCGGATCATCGCAGCGCCCGACAGGACAGGACAGGAACACTCCGGCCACGGCCATCGCCGCGACCGCCAGGCGGCTCCTGCCGATTCTTCCCGCCGGGCGCACCTTCGGAGCACCGCTCCCCCGAACCCGATCACGAGGACCTTGTGACCAGCAACGACGTACCCGAACTGTTCAGCCATGCCCCCGCGGCCGAGCTGCCGACGCAGACGCCGGAGACCGGCGCGGTGCCCACCCCGGTGTTCAGCGACCCGCGCTCCGCGCAGCCCCGCGACGCCGACTTCGACTCCGCACCGCCCCGCCGCAACCGGCGCTGATCGCCCAGTACATGTGAGGAGCCTCCCATCGCCATCACCCAGGTCGGTCCCTACGCGCACCTGAGCCCCGCGGACATCGAGGAGCTCGGGCGCGAACTGGACGCCATCCGCGCCGACGTGGCGGGCAGCCTCGGGGCCGCGGATGCCAGGTACATCCGGCACACCATCGCCGCGCAGCGCGTGCTGGACGCGGTCTCCCGAGCGCTGATCGTGTTCGGCCGCTCGCGCAAGACCGTCGCCATCGGCACCGCGGGCACCGCGCTCGCCAAGATCATCGAGAACATGGAGCTCGGCCACAACATCGGCCACGGGCAATGGGACTGGATGAACGATCCGGAGATCCACTCCGGCACCTGGGAGTGGGACATGATGGGCGCCTCCGCCCATTGGCGCTACTCGCACAACTACCAGCACCACGTCTACACCAACGTGCTCGACCACGACGAGGATCTCGGCTTCGGCATCATGCGGGTCACCAGGGACCAGGAATGGCGCCCGGCGCACCTGTTCGCCCCGGTCCAGAACCTGCTGCTCGCGCTGACCTTCGAGTGGGGCATCGCGCTGCACGGCCTCTACGCCGAGCTGGACCGCTCGATCAGCAAGGACGAGCGCCGCGGCCACCTGGCCGCCATCCGCGGCAAGATGCTGCGCCAGGTCGGCAAGGACTACCTGGTGCTGCCGCTGCTGAGCGGGCGGCGCTGGAAGCGCACGCTTGCCGCGAACGCGACCGCGAACATCGTCCGCAACGTCTGGGCCTACCTGGTGATCTTCTGCGGGCACTTCCCGGACGGCGCGGAGAAGTTCGACGCGAGCGTCACCGAGCGGGAGACCCGCGCGGAGTGGTACCTGCGCCAGATGCTCGGCACCGCCAATTTCGACGCCGGGCGGGTGCTCGCCTTCCTCAGTGGCAATCTCTGCTACCAGATCGAGCACCACCTGTTCCCCGAGCTGCCGAGCAACCGGTACGCCGAGATCGCGGTGCGGGTGCGGGCGGTGTGCGAGCGCTACGACCTGCCCTACACCAGCGGGCCGCTGCTCGCGCAGTACCTGCTCACGCTGCGCACCATCCACAAGCTCTCGCTGCCGGACCGCTTCCTGACCAGGGACTGCCACGACGCGCCGGAGACGGCCTCCGAGCAGAAGTTCGCGGACGCCCCGCTGCCCCCGGTCCGGATTCCGGGCCGCCCGCACACCGGGCTGCGCACCGCGCTGCACCGGCTCGAGGTACGGGCCTGACCCGAGAAATTCCACGGCCGGAAAGCCGTGCGGCGCAGTCCGTTCGACCCATCAGCGGTCGATCGGGCTGCGCCGCTCACGTTTTCCCCCGCTTTCCCGTGGCATCCCCCCGGTTGCAGGAACATTCGTGTATCAGGAGGCGATGACCATGGCGGAGAGCCACCGTTCGGCGGAGACCGGCGAGTACGTGAGCGAGGAGACCGCGGAGCAGAACCCGCGCACCACCCTCGGTGAGGACGAGGCGCACGGCGGTGACAACCGACGCGACCGATCGGCCATCACCGGCCACTTCGTCAAGCCGGACACCAGCCGCAGGCACCCGGACACCACCGTCACCGAGAACGGCTGACCCGTTCATCCGGGCCGCTCCGGGGTACCACACCCGGTACCCGACGAGAGGAGCTGCCGTGAGCGAGCAGAAGAAGACCGGCGACGACGAGCCGAAGGGCGGCCGTCCCGGCCCGACCGACCAGGGCCGGGACGGCGGCATGGCCACCCGCGAGCACGCCCCGGAACTCACCGAACCGGACGAGGACGATTCCGGGGACTGATCCCCGGACCACCGCCCCGATACCGACCGCCGGACGGCCGCGCACCCGAACCGCGCGAAATGTTTTTTCCCGGTCGTCACACCGGACAGCACTGCCACGACACAGTCCCGGAACTATCGGACGATCGTGGAAAGGCAGGTCAGGTGAGCTGGTCAGGAATGGTCGCGGTGGGTGCGGCGCTCGCGGTGTGCGGTGCGGCGCTCGGTGCGGGTCCGGCGGGCGCGGATATGTCGCTGAACGGCACCGACCCGGTGGCGAGCGGCTGCGCGGCGAAGACGTCGGTGACGGCGAACCTGCCGCTCCCCGACGAGCGGGGCGAGACGACCGCGCTCACGCTGCGGGTGCTGCGCTCGCCCGCCTGCGACACCACCTGGGTGGAGATCGACAACCCCTACCCGGACGGCACGGCCGAGGTGCACACCTCGATCGCGGTGGCCGCCACCGACATCCGCTACCAGCGCACCGCCGCGCGCACCGGGTGGCAGATCTCCCCGCAGGTCTTCGCGCCCGGCCGCACCTGCATCAAGGTCTCGGCGACGGTGACCAGCGCGGGCCGGGTGCTCGCCGGCGGTGGCCCCGCGACGAAGATCTGCTGAATCGAGCCGATCGGCGGTGCCGCGGAGCCGGTTTGGCACCGCGGGCCAGGGGTAGCTCGGCGCCGACCACGGCACCGAGGAAAGGCACTCCCATGGCATCCATCGGATCGACCCAGCGCACCGGCGACCGCTCGCCGGTGCGGGGTGCGGCACTGATCGTCGGCGCGGTCTTCCTGCTGGTCGGCATCCTCGGCTTCATCCCCGGCGTCACCACGAACTACGACACGCTGCAGTTCGCCGGGCACCACTCCGAGGCGAAGCTGCTCGGGCTGTTCCAGGTCTCGATCCTGCACAACCTGGTGCACCTGGCCTTCGGCGCGGCCGGGCTGCTCGCCGCGCGGGCCATCCGGACCTCGCAGCTGTACCTGATCGTCGGCGGCGCCGTCTACCTGGTGCTGTGGCTCTACGGCCTGGCCATCGACGAGCACAGCGGCGCCAACTTCGTGCCGCTGAACACCGGCGACAACTGGCTGCACTTCGTGCTCGGCGTCGGCATGATCGGGCTCGGCGTCCTGCTCGGCCGCAGGCCCGCCGGGCGCGCGGCCGGTATCTGACCCCGCCCCGAGCACCCGGTGGCCCCCGCGAACATCGCGGGGGCCACCGTCGTCGGGCTCAGAGGTAGCGGGAGACCACCCGCCCCCTGGTGAAGGCGATCACCCTGGTGCCGGGCAGCACCGAGGGTTCGCTCAGCTCGTGCAGCAGCTGCTCGAGCACGGTGGCCGCGGGCACCGCGTCGGTGCCGTCGGTGCTGCCGCCGGGGAAGCGGTGCCGGTTCTCGGCGGTGTAGATCCAGGCCCGATCGTTCCGGATCCCGATCCGGACCACCTGCTCGGCATTGACGAAACCCTCGAACTCGTCGCCGAGGTCGATGAAGGTGGCCATCCACGATCCCTTCGCTGTCGTGCGCGGTGCCGCGCACGCCGTCGGACTTCCCCGCATCGGCGCTGCCGAACCCGCTCGGCGGCGCGCTTTGCGGCAAGCGGTGTGCGCGCGCCCGGCCGGTCTGGTTGACTTCCGAGGTGACCTCGAGTCGCCCGTGACGGGCCGGGGCACGGTGTAGCCGCCAACCCGCGACGAGCACCGCCCCGATGCCGCGCCGCGCGGGCGCCGGGCGCCGCTCCGACCCGACTCGAAAGTCACTCGGAGCCATGGTTTCACAGCGAGGATATCGGTCGCGCACCCCCGTCGGCACATCCGGCGGCCCAGCTTCGGCGGACCGGTGCGATCCCGGTCCGGCCCGCACATCGGAACGAGGACGGCAATGACGGAGACAGCGGCGCCCGCGGGCTACCAGTCCGACCAGGTGGAGCTGCGCCAGCTGCTGGCCGGGCTGACCGCCGTGCGCGACGGCGACTTCGGCACCAGGCTGCCCGCCGACGCCGACGGGCTGCTCGGCGAGATCGCGACGGTCTTCAACGGCATGGTCGACCAGCTCTCGCTCTTCACCTCCGAGGTGACCAGGGTGGCCCGCGAGGTCGGCACCGACGGGCGGCTCGGCGGCCAGGCCGAGGTGCCCGAGGTCTCCGGCACCTGGAAGGACCTCACCGACTCGGTGAACGCCATGGCGGGCAACCTCACCGCCCAGGTGCGCAATATCGCCCAGGTGACCACCGCGGTGGCCCGCGGCGACCTCACCCAGAAGATCCGGGTGGACGCGCGCGGGGAGATCCTGGAGCTCAAGGAGACCATCAACACGATGGTCGACCAGCTCTCGTCCTTCGCCGACGAGGTCACCCGCGTCTCCCGCGAGGTCGGCACCGAGGGCAGGCTGGGCGGGCAGGCCGACGTCAAGGGCGTCTCCGGCACCTGGCGCGACCTCACCGACTCGGTGAACTTCATGGCGGGCAACCTGACCGCACAGGTGCGCTCGATCGCGCAGGTCGCCACCGCGGTGGCCCGCGGCGACCTCACGCAGAACATCACCGTCGACGCGCGCGGCGAGATCCTGGAGCTCAAGAACACCATCAACACCATGGTCGACCAGCTCTCGTCCTTCGCCGACGAGGTGACCAGGGTGGCCCGCGAGGTCGGCACCGAGGGGCGGCTCGGCGGGCAGGCCGACGTCAAGGGCGTCTCCGGCACCTGGAAGGACCTCACCGAGTCGGTGAACGTGATGGGCGACAACCTGACCGCCCAGGTGCGCTCGATCGCCCAGGTGACGACGGCCGTGGCGCGCGGTGACCTGACCCAGAAGATCCGGGTCGATGCGCGCGGCGAGATCCTGGAGCTCAAGGAGACCATCAACACCATGGTCGACCAGCTCTCCGCCTTCGCCGACGAGGTCACCCGGGTGGCCCGCGAGGTCGGCACCGAGGGCAACCTGGGCGGGCAGGCGACGGTGCGCGGGGTCTCCGGCACCTGGAAGGACCTCACCGACAACGTCAACGTGATGGCCTCCAACCTGACCAACCAGGTGCGCTCGATCGCCCAGGTCGCCACCGCGGTGGCCCGCGGTGACCTGAGCCAGACCATCACCGTGGAGGCCAAGGGCGAGGTCGCGGCGCTGGCCGGGGTGATCAACACCATGGTCACGACGCTCTCGGCCTTCGCCGACGAGGTGACCCGCGTTGCCCGCGAGGTCGGCACCGAGGGCATGCTCGGCGGGCAGGCCCGGGTGCCGAACGTGGCGGGCACCTGGAAGGACCTCACCGACAACGTCAACTCGATGGCGAACAACCTGACCAACCAGGTGCGCAATATCGCCCAGGTGACGACGGCGGTGGCGCAGGGCGACCTGACCCGCAAGATCGACGTGGACGCGCGCGGCGAGATCCTGGCGCTCAAGACCACCATCAACACCATGGTCGACCAGCTCTCCGCCTTCGCGGCCGAGGTCACCCGTGTGGCCCGCGAGGTGGGGTCGGAGGGGCGGCTCGGCGGTCAGGCCGAGGTCGAGGGTGTCTCCGGCACCTGGAAGCGGCTCACCGAGAACGTGAACGAGCTGGCGGGCAACCTGACCAGGCAGGTGCGCGCCATCGCCGAGGTCACCAGCGCGGTCGCCGAGGGCGACCTGACCCGCTCGATCACGGTCGAGGCCTCCGGCGAGGTCGCCGAGCTGAAGGACAACATCAACTCCATGGTCGGCTCGCTGCGCGAGACCACCACCGCCAACCAGGACCAGGACTGGCTCAAGACCAACCTGGCCCGGATCTCCGGGCTCATGCAGGGCCAGCGCGACCTGCACGTGGTGGCCGAGCTGATCATGGACGAGCTGGCTCCGCTGGTCCGTGCCCAGTTCGGCGCCTTCTACCTGGCCGACGACACCACCGAGCGGCCGGAGCTGCGGCTGATCAGCTCCTACGGCAGCCCGGAGGACAGCGCGCCGCGGCTCGCCTTCGGGCAGTCGCTGGTCGGGCAGGCGGCGCGCAGCAGGCGCACCATCGCGGTGGACGAGGTGCCGGGCGACTACGTCACCATCTCCTCCGGGCTCGGCCGCACCGCGCCGATGAACCTGCTCGTGCTGCCGATCGGGGTCGAGGACCAGGTGCTCGGCGTGATCGAGCTGGCCTCGCTGCACCGCTTCACCCGCATCCACCGCGACTTCCTCGACCAGCTCATGGAGACGGTCGGGGTGAACGTCAACACCATCATCGCCAATGCCCGCACCGACGAGCTGCTGGTCGAGTCGCAGCGGCTCACCACCGAGCTGCAGGCCCGCTCCGAGGAGCTGCAGGTGCAGCAGGACGAGCTGCAGCGCTCCAATGCCGAGCTGGAGGAGAAGGCGGCGCTGCTCGCCACCCAGAACCGCGACATCGAGGCGAAGAACCTGGAGATCGAGCAGGCCCGCCAGGAGCTGGAGACCAGGGCCCAGCAGCTCTCGCTGGCCTCGAAGTACAAGTCGGAGTTCCTGGCCAATATGAGCCACGAGCTGCGCACCCCGCTGAACAGCCTGCTCATCCTGGCCCAGCTGCTCGCGCAGAACCCGAACCGGAACCTGACCCCCAAGCAGGTCGAGTACGCCGGGATCATCCACTCGGCGGGCTCGGATCTGCTGCAGCTGATCAACGACATCCTCGATCTCTCCAAGGTCGAGGCGGGCAAGATGGAGCTGGCCCCCGAGCAGGTGCCGCTGCGCAAACTGCTCGACTACGTCGAGGCCACCTTCCGGCCGATGACCACGCAGAAGAGTCTCGGCTTCCGGGTCGGCACCGCGCCGGGGCTGCCCGCCGAGCTGCTCACCGACGACTCCCGGCTGCGCCAGGTGCTGCGCAACCTGCTCTCCAACGCGGTGAAGTTCACCGAGAACGGGTCGGTGGAGCTGCGCATCGAGCCCGCCGCGCCGGGCGAGCTGCCCGCGGCGGCGCGCAGGCACGGCGCGGCCATCGCCTTCCGGGTGATCGACACCGGGATCGGCATCGCCGAGCACCAGCTGGAGTCGATCTTCGGGGCGTTCCAACAGGCCGACGGCACCACCAGCCGCAAGTACGGCGGCACCGGGCTCGGGCTCTCGATCAGCAGGGAGATCGCCTACCTGCTCGGCGGCGCGATCACCGCGGAGAGCGTGGTCGGGCGGGGCAGCACCTTCACCTTCTACCTGCCGGTGGCGCGCCCCGACTTCCTGCAGGCGCCGGTGCGCGAGGACGTGCGCAGCCCGGAGCCGCTGCCGCTGCCCGCCGGGCCGCCGCAGCCGCGCAGGCTGCTCGTGGTCGAGGAGCGGCCGCAGGGGCTGCTCTCGCTGGTCGCGCAGAGCGCGGTCGCCGACCTCGCCGACCGCAACGACCCGCGCGGGCCGGTGCAGGTGGTGACGGCGATCGGGGTGCAGGAGGCGGCCGCCGCGATGGCCGCCGAGGTGTTCCACTGCGTGGTGCTGGAGCTGAACATGCCCGGCGACGCCGCGCTGCGGCTGCTGGCCACCATGGACGGCGACAGCGCGGCGCGGACCGTCCCGGTGCTGGCGCACAACAACCGCAGGCTCGGCTCCGAGCAGGAGCGGCTGCTGCAGGAGCGCACCGCGCAGCGGCCGCTGGAGCTGCTCTCCAGCCTGGACGAGCTGCGTGAGCGGATCGCGCTGCACATCACCGCCGAGGCGCCGGGCGACGTGCTCCCGCTGGTGCGCGGCGACGAGAAACCCGCGCCGGCGCCGCAGTGGCCGGACGGGCGGCTGGCCGGGCGCACCGTGCTCATCGTGGACGACGACGCGCGGAACCTGTTCGCGCTCAGCAGCATCCTGGAGCTGCACGGGGTCACGGTGCTGCACGCGGAGAACGGGCGCGAGGGGATCGAGACGCTGGTGGCGCACCCGGAGACGGATCTGGTGCTGATGGACGTCATGATGCCGGAGATGGACGGGTACACCGCGACCTCCACCATCCGGGAGATGCCGCGGTACGCGCAGTTGCCGATCATCGCGGTCACCGCGAAGGCGATGCTCGGGGACCGGGAGAAGAGCCTCGCCTCCGGCGCCAACGACTACGTCACCAAGCCGGTGGACGCCGACGCGCTGCTCACCTGCATCCAGCATTGGCTGGGGTCGCGGTGACCGGGACGCGGGCCGGCTCCGGCCCGGCCGAAACGGTCGCGGCCGACGCCGGGACGGGCGACGGGCCGGTGGTCACCCGGCTGGCGGCGACGGTCGAGCGGCTGCGGGCGGAGGTGCAGCAGGCGCAGGCGACGGCGGACGGGCGGGCGCTGGTCGAGATGGCGAAGGGCGTGCTGATCGAGCGGCTGCGCTGCGGCCCGGCCCAGGCGGCGCGGCAGCTGGAGGCACTGGCCAGGCGCTCCGGGGTGAGCGCCGTCGAGCTGGCGGCCGAGCTGGTCGGCCAGGCCGCGCAGGACGAGGCGGTCTCGGTACCGGTGCCGCAGCAGCCCGCCGAGGCGGTCCGGCTGCGCACCGCGGAGAGCGGGCTGCTCGCCGCGGGCGACCCGCAGCGCGTCGCCCGGTCGCTGCTGGAGCACGCCGCCGCCCCGCTCGGCGCCACCGCGGTGGCGATCTGGGCGGTCGGCACCGACTCCTCGCTCGCGCTCGCCGGTTTCGCAGGCATCGACCGCGCCGAGGCCGAGCGGTGGCGCTACCTCCCGCCCGGCGTCGTCACCCCGGCCCGCCAGGCGCTCGCCCTGCGCGAACCCCAGTGGATCGCCGACATCGCCCGCTCCGGGCTGCCCTCGATCGGGGCGCGGAAGGGCGGGCGCGCCGCCATCCCGGCAGGCATCGGCGGGCGGCTCATCGGCGTGCTCGAGGTCTGCTGGCCCACGCCGCTCGAGCCACAGCCGCCGCAGATCCGGCGCCAGCTCGAGGCACTGGCCGAGCTGTGCGCGCACACCCTGGAATCGGACCCGGTCACCGTCGGCGCCCCCGCCCGGCCCGGCGTCGCCGACCTGGTCCGGCTGGCCGACGGGCTCTTCGATCCGGCGCTGGTGCTGCTCCCGCACCTCGGCCCGGACGGCACGCTCACCGATTTCCGTATCCACCACCTCAACGCCTCCTTCGTCGACCCGGCCGGGCGGCCGCGCGGGCTGGTCGACGGCGCGCTGCTCTTCGAGGCGTACCCGATGGCGGCCAGCGAGGGCAGGCTCTTCGAGCACGTCGAGCACGTCTTCGCCACCGGCGAGACCTACCGCGCCGACCGGGTGCAGCTCACCGAGCTGGTCGACCAGGTGCCGCTCACCGTCTCCGCCGCGCTCGGCATCAGCAGGCACGGCGCCGCGGTGCTGGTGGTGTGGCGGGTGGAGGACGAGACCGCCCGGCTGGCCGCGCTGCTGCAGCACGCGCAGCGCCTCGGCCGGGTCGGCGGCTTCGAGGAGAACGCCGCCAGCGGCGCGATCACCTGGAGCAGCGACCTCTTCGCGCTGCACGGCCTCGCCCCCGGCGCCGACCCGGTCCCGCTGGCCCGGCTGCCCGAGCACGTGCACGCCGACGACACCGACGCGGTGCGGCGGCTGCTGCGGACCCTGCTGCGCTACCGCCGCCCCGGCTCCACCGCCTTCCGGCTGATCCGCCCCAACGGCGACACCAGGCACATCCGGATCATCGCCGAGCCGGTGGTGGACAGCGCCGGGCACCTGCTCGCGGTGCGCGGCGCCTACCAGGACATCTCCGCCCAGCACTGGACCGAGGTCGCGCTCTCGGCCACGCAGGACCGGCTCGCGCACACCGAGCAGCACGCCGCCGAGCAGAGCAGGCTCGCCCGCCAGCTGCAGCAGGCGATCATGCCCGCCGCGCAGCCCGTCATCGAGGCGTTCGGGCTGCACATCGCGGTGCGCTACCGCCCGGCCGAGCAGGACCACCTGGTCGGCGGCGACTGGTACGACGCCATCGTGCTGCCGAGCAAGCAGATCATGGTCTCGGTCGGCGACATCACCGGCCACGGCATCAAGGCCGCCACCGGAATGGTGGTGCTGCGCAACGCGTTACGTGGCCTCGCCGCGACCGGCGCCGGGCCGGGCCAGATGCTCACCTGGCTCAACCTGGTCACCCACCACCTCACCGACGACATCTTCGCCACCGCCGTCTGCGGGCTCTACGACCCGGAGACCAGGGTGCTGCGCTGGGCCCGCGCCGGCCACCTCCCGCCGGTGCTGATCCGCGACGGCACCGCCGTCACCCTGCCCGAGCTCTCCGGCATGCTGCTCGGCGCCGTCGCCGAATCGGTCTACGAGGAGGGCGCCGAGCAGCTGGAAGCCGACGACATCCTGCTGCTCTACACCGACGGCCTGATCGAGCGTCGCGACCGCTACCTCGACGACTGCGTGCAGCGCCTGCTCGACATGTCGGCAGGCTTCACCGGCACCCTGGACGAGCGGCTCGACCACCTGCTCGACCACAGCGACGCCAACAGCGACGACGACACCTGCGTCGTCGGGATCCAGGTGGGGCGCGGCGACGCCGTCTAACCCGCGCGGTAGATCCGGCGCGCGGCGAGCACCATGGGGAGCTGTAGCGGCAGCCGGGCCAGCGCGACGGCCTTGAGCGGCTTCGGCAGCTGCTCGTCGCGCACCCAGTCCACCGCCATCTGGATGTTGGCGGGGTAGACCGCGACGAAGAGCAGCTCCGCCAGGCGGGCGCCGAGCTTGCGGGTGCCGGGGCGCAGCAGCGCGCCCGCGATCGCGAGCTCGGCGACCCCGGAGCCGAGGGTGTAGAGCCGGGGGCTGCCCGGCAGCTGCTTCGGGATCACCGTGTCGAACGGCGCGGGGGCGACGAAGTGCAGCACCCCGACCCCGCCGAGCAGCAGCGCGAGCCGCCGCGCCGTCCGGTTCTCGTCGACCTCGCTCACCGGCCATCTCCTCCCACATCGAGAATGATGGCTAACTTACCAGCCGGCGGGTCAGCGGCCGCCCGCGGCGGCCACCCTGGCCCAGACGGCCGGGTCGGCGCGCGGGCCGCCGGGGGTGGCTGATCCGTAGCGGGCGATCTCGGCGTCCAGGTTCAGCGGGCCGGTCATGGCCGCGCCACCCGCCAGCGCCGCCTCGACCTGCGCGTCGGGGACCAGCCAGCAGATCTCGAACTCGATGCCGTCCGGGTCGCGGCCGTAGAGCGCCTTGGTGGTGGCGTGGTCCGAGGCGCCGGTCAGCGCATTGGCGGCGAGCAGCCCGCGGTGCAGCTCGGCGAGGTCGGCGAGGGTCTCGACCTCCCACGCCACGTGGTACAGCCCCACCGATCCGGCCGCTGGCGGCTGCGGCACCTCGGACTGGAAGAGCCCGAGGTCGTGGTCGTTGGCCGAGCCGGCGTGCCGCAGGAAGGCGCCGCCGGGAAACCCGGCACCGAGCCGCTCGAAGCCGAGCACGCCCTCGTAGAACTCCAGGCTGCGCGGCAGTTCCGCGACGTACAGCACGACGTGATTGATGCCCCGCAGCCCCATGCCGTCCTCCTCCGCCGCCCCGATCGCGGTGCGGCCTCTCCCCCATGATCCACGGCCCGGCCGGGTCCGGCGCCTCGTACCCTGAAACCGTGCTGAACCGCGACACCTTCGACCTCGGCGACGTCACCCTGCATGCGCTGACCTGGGGCACGCCCGGCGCGCCGCTGGCGCTCTGCCTGCACGGCTACCCGGACACCGCCTGGACCTGGCGGCATCTGGGCCCCGAGCTGGCCGGGCGCGGATTCCACGTGGTGGCGCCGTTCACCCGCGGCTACGCCCCCTCCGGCATCCCCGCGGACGGCGACCTCTCCACCGGCGCCAGGGTGGCCGACGCGCTCGGCATCGCCGCCCGGGTCGGCGCGCCGGAGGCGGTGGTGATCGGCCACGACTGGGGCGGCTTCACCGCGACCGCGCTCGCGGCGCTGGACGGCACCCCGTTCCGCGCGGTGGTGAGCCTGGCCGTGCCGCCGATCGCGAGCATGACCCCGAGCCGGGACAACCTGCTCCCGCACCTGGCGCAGACCCTCGCGCAGTCGGTCAACAGCTGGTACATCCTCGCCAACCAGCTCCCGGCGCTGCCCGAGGCCGCCTTCGCCCGGCTCGCGGAGTTCCTCTGGCGCACCTGGTCGCCCGGGTACGACCCCACCGAGGATCTGGCCCACCTCGCCGACGCCACCCCGACCCGCGCGCACCGCGCCGCCGCCACCGACTACTACCGCTTCCTGCTGCGCCGCCGCGCCCGCAGCCCGCGCAACCGCGAACTCGACCGGCTGCTCCTCGCCGCGCCGCGGCACCCGCTGCTCGCCGTGCACGGCAGCACCGACGGTTGCATGCGCCCCGGCCTCTTCCGCGGCCTGGAGCGGCGGCTGCCTGCCGGGAGCCGGGTCGTCGAGGTCGACGGTGCCGGTCATTTCCCGCACCTGGAGCAGCCCGCCGTGGTGAACCGGCTGATCGTCGAGTACCTGGCGGCGGGCTGAGCTCAGGGCACCAGCGCGCGCAGGATCAGCGCGGTGGCGTGCTCGGCGAGCTCGCCGGTGCTCAGCTCGAGCGTGCCGTCCAGCCACGCCTCCACCAGCTGGCTCAGCCCGCCCGCGACGAAGAGCGCGGCGCGGGCCAGCGACGGCGGGTCCGGCGCGATCCCGAGCTGGGCGGGGGCGTACTCGACCACGATCGCGGCCATGGTGGCGAGCAGGGCGCGGCGCCGCTCCAGCAGCAGCGGGCTGAGCTCGCCCGCCGCGATGTGGTGCACGTGCGGGTCGGTCGCGATCACCTCGAGCAGGGCGTGCAGCGCCGCCCGCAGCCGCTGCTCGGGGCTGCCCGGGCTGGTCAGCCCGACCTGGATGAGCGTGCCGAGCAGCAGGTCGCGCACCTCGTCGGCGATCGCGACCAGCAGCTCCTCGCGGCTCGCGAAGTGCTCGTAGAAGTAGCGGTCGGTGAGTCCGGCGGCCTTGCACACCCCGCGCACGGTGACCGCGGCGTGCCCGGACTCGCCCCAGATCCGGCGCCCCTCGCGCAGCAGCGCGACGCGCCGGCCCGACCGCCGCTCGGCAGCGCTCACCCCGGCGTAGCTGCGCTCGACTTTGGGCCTCACCATTTGACCCCCATCGTAGGCGACCCTAGATTGGACGACGCTCGTCCTCAGATGGGCGGGTGCGAGGAGGCCGGAAGTGCGCGACACCGAATTGCGGCGGTGGGCACACCGTTTCGACATCCTGCGCGGGGAGCTGCGGGCCGGGACCGGCTCGGCCGAGCAGCTGCTCGCCACCCAACTCGCGGCGTTCCGCGAGTTCATCGACACCCCGCCGTGGGCGCCGCTGCCGCACCTGCCCCCGCCGGTCACCGACCGCGCCGATGCCGTCGGCGCCGAGCACCTGCTGCTGGCCTGCCACTACCTGCTCGCGCTCCCCGCCGTGGTGGCGGCCGCCGCCGACGCTCCCGCGGCGCGAACCGCGCTGAGCGAGCTGCTCGCCCGGCTGAGCGAGCTGGCCGCGGACTGGGCCCGCGACGGGGTGGACGAGGAGCGGGCCCGCGCCCTGGCCGCGCGCAATCACGAGCTGCACCACGCGGTGCGGCAGGCCTGACGCCGGGGTGACCGCTCAGAGCGTGCCGATACCGGCCCGGACGTACTGCTCCAGGATCGCCGGATCGAGCTGGTCGGGGGCGGTGAGCAGGGCCGCGCGCACGGTCTCCGGGACGGCGGGCTCGGTGCGCCCGGCGAAGGCGTCGACCACCCGCGCCCAGCCCGGCATCCCGAACCAATTCCCGCTCACCGCACCGAAACACGACTTCACCGCGATGAACCACGCCATGTCGTGCGCGGCCGGGGCGGTCAGCGTGGCGTAGTAGCGGACCGCGCTCGCGCAGTCGGCGGCCCACTCCGGGTAGTGCTCACCGAGCAGGTCGGCGACGGTCCGGCTGCCCGCCGCCACCCGCTCCGGGTCGGTGAGGGTGTGCGAAAGCCGCTGCCACGCTTCGGGGCCGCGGTCGGCGGCGGTGAGGAAGCCGCGCATGATCCGGAAGGCGGCGACGTTGGCGGCGAACATCTCGCCGTCGCTGATCCGGTTCAATCCGTCGCCCGCGTGCGCGTCCTCGATCAGGGTGGTGCGCCAGGCGCCGAGCACCATCGAGTAGGCGGCGGCCGGGAGCTGGTCGGCGCCGATCAGCTCGGCGTGCCGGGTCGCGTAGTAGGCGCGGCCCTGCTCGAGGGTCCAGGTCGCCATGTCCAGGGGGCTGTTCACCGGGCGGTAGATGTCGCCGTACTCGCTGCTGCGCTCGATGGCGACGAAGCCGTCGGCGGCCAGCTCCGACAGCCGGTCGCGCAGGATGCCGACGACCCGGCTGTCGATGTCGGCCTCGTCGAGCTCCCACATGCCGGGGTAGGTCATCCGGGCGATCCGGCGGGCCTGCACCCCGTGCGGGAAGCGGTCGACCACGTCCACGAGCTGCCGGTATTCGACCGGCAACGCCGCGTAGACGGCGAACTCGGCTTCGCTGCGCATGCGGTCTCCTCCCGACGATCACCGACGGCCCTCGTGCCGGGGGCCGCGCGGCGCCGGGCGGCCTGAGGTGGTCAACTGCGCTCCTGCCCGGTGGCTTTCACCTCGATGCGCAGCCCCACCAGCAAGAACGCTACAACCAGGCACCGGGTCTCGCATCCGCACGCGGTGCGACCCCGGCCCGGCGCCGGTCAGACCCGGTCGGAGCCGTCCGGTTCCCAGTTCGGCATCCAGTCCGGGTCGAGCACCGCCATCCGCTCGGCGCCCGCCTCCGCCATCAGCGCCGCGCGGTGCATGCCGTCGACCCACTGCGCGCCGTTCGCGGCGATCTCGATGGGCCGGGCGAACAGCTCACTCCAGGCGAACAATTCATTGCCGCGCAGCCCGAGCCGCCGCCCGTGCTCGCGCCACTCCCGGTGCGTCCACCCCTTCGGCCGCGCGCTCACCGCCTCCGCGCTGGCCTCGGCGACGACCCGCCAGTCGATGGCGGCACCGCCCCGGCGGGCGATATTGTCCGCGGCGACCCGCGCGGGCAGCGGCGGCACGTCGGCGACCTTCCACACCACGAAATCCATCGTGTCCTCGCCTCTGCTCACCTGCCATCGCCCCCGGATAGTCCGACGCCCGCCATTGCCGGAAACCACCGTATCGAGGAGTCCCCCCGGATACCGAATCACCGGTACGGGCGGGCACCGGGTCCCGGCCGATTCCGCGTGCGCACCGCGAACAGCGCGGCGGCGACGACGGCGCAGCCGCCGAGCAGGGTCGCCGGGCCGACGCGCTCGTGCAGCAGCAGCGCGGCCCAGCCGATGGTCAGCACCGGCTGGGCGAGCTGCACCTGGCTCACCTGCGCCATCGGCCCGATGGCGAGGCCGCGGTACCAGGCGAAGAAGCCGAGGAACATGCTCACCACGGCCAGGTAGCCGAAGGCGCCCCACTCGGCCGCCGTGCCGCTGGGCGGGTGGCGCACCACCGCGATCCCGGTGAGTGTGAGCATCAGCGGCGCCGCCAGGACCAGCGCGAGGGAGATGGTCTGCCAGGCGCCGAGTTCGCGGGCGAGCAGCCCGCCCTCGGCGTAGCCGATCGCGCAGACGACGACCGCCGCGAAGAGGAGGAGGTCGGCGTGGCCGAGTCCGGCGAGGCCGTCGCCGCGGAGCGCGGCGAAGCCGAGCGCGGCGGTCGCGCCCAGTGCGGCGGCCGCCCAGAACGCGGCGCCCGGGCGTTCCCGGCCGCGCAGGACCGCCGCCACCGCGGTCGCGGCGGGTAGCAGGGCGATGACGACGGCGCTGTGGCTCGCCGGGGCCGCGGTGAGCGCATAGGAGGTGAGTAGCGGGAACCCGGCGACCACGCCGCCCGCGACAACGGCCAGCCGCGCCCACTGCCGCCCGCCTGGCATCGCCTGCCTGGTCAGCGCGAGTGCCGCGGCGGCGAGGAGCGCGGCGACGACGGCCCGCCCCGAGCCGACGAAGAGCGGGGAGAGATGGCCGCCGACGGCGATGCGGGTGAACGGCACCGTGAGAGAGAAGGCGGTGATACCGAGCAGGCCCCACCACATCCCGTTCGGTAGCGGAGCGACGTCGGTCTTGATAGCGCTACTATCGGCTCTCATGTCCGAGGGTAGCAGTGGCCGGATCGTCGACGCGCTGCGCGAGTGGGTGGCGTCCGCTCCGGCGGGTGCGCAGCTGCCGTCCACCCGCGCCCTGGTCGACCGGTTCGGGGCGAGTCCGGTGACGGTGCAGCGGGCGCTGCGGGCGCTGGTCGGGCAGGGGCTGGTCGAAACCCGCCCCGGTGTCGGGACTTTCGTGCGCGGGGTCCGTCCGGTGCGCCCCAACGACTACGGCTGGCAGACCGCCGCGCTCGGCGCATCGCCCACCCGGCTGCCGCGCTCGGCCGCCGCCCTGCGGACCACCGCCGACGACCTGATCGCGCTGCACTCCGGCTACCCGGACCGCGAGCTGCTTCCCGGCCGCCTGGTCCGCGCGGCCTTCGCCAGGGCGGCCCGCGCCGATACGGTCCTCGACCGGTCACCGGCGGCGGGGCTGCCCGAGCTGCGCGCCTGGTTCGCCGCCGAGCTCGGCGGGCACACCCCGCCCGCGGCGAGCGACGTGATCGTCCTTCCCGGCAGCCAGAGCGGGCTGAGCACGCTGTTCCGCACCCTGGTCGGGGCGGGTCGCCCGCTGCTCATCGAGTCACCGAGCTACTGGGGCGCGATCCTGGCCGCCGCCCAGGTCGGCGTGCCGCTGGTCCCGATCCCCAGCGGACCCCGCGGCCCCGACCCCGACGAACTCGACCGCGCCTTCCGCCGGACCGGCGCGCGGGCCTTCTACGCCCAGCCCACCTTCGCCAACCCCACCGGCGGCCGCTGGCCGCCCGAGCTCGCCGACGCGGTGCTCGGCCTGGTGCGCGCGCACGGCGCCTTCCTGATCGAGGACGACTGGGCGCACGACTTCGGCATCACCGCCGAGCCGGCGCCGCTGGCCGCCCGCGACGACAGCGGGCACGTCGTCCACCTGCGCTCGCTCACCAAGAGCGTCTCCCCCTCGGTGCGGGTCGCCGGGCTGGTGGCGCGCGGTCCCGCCCGGGAACGGATCCTCGCCGACACCGGGGCGCAGGCCATGTACGTCAGCGGAACGCTGCAGGCCGTCGCGCTGGACGTGGTCACCCAGCCCGCCTGGCGCACCCACCTCCGGTCGCTGCGCAGGCAGCTCGCCGCCCGCCGCGACCTCCTGATCGGCGCGCTCGCCGAACACGTCCCCGCCGCGCACCTGGAGGCCGTGCCCAGCGGCGGACTGAACCTCTGGGTGCGGCTGCCGGACGACACCGACCTCGACCGGCTCGTGCGCGCCTGCGAGGCGGGCGGGGTCGTCGTCGCGGCGGGCGACGACTGGTTTCCCGCCGAGCCGACCGGGCGCTACCTGCGGCTCAACTACTCCGGCCCGCGGCCGGGCGATTTCCCGGCCGCTGCCCGGGTGATCGGTCAGGCCCTTGCCCGCTCGTGACGCGCGGTGAAGTCGAGCAGGTGCGGGATCACCACGTCCTGGTTGGCCCACAGCAGGTCGTGGCCGATGCCGGGGTAGATCTCGGTCTCCACCACCGGGATGTGCGCCCGCGCGCGGGCGGCGGCGGCCACCGGGTCGCTCACCACCGTCTCCGCGCCGAAGAGCACCAGGGCCGGCGTGGTGATCGCGGCGAGCTGCCCGTCGGTGAACGGGCGATCCCACGGCAGGGCCATGCGGTACTTCGTCGCCGCGACGGCCACCGCCACTTCGTCGTCGTCCATCACGAACCGGGGCATGCCCCAGCTGGTGAACGTGCGCATGCGCTCGGGGGTCGGGCGCGCGCCGGCCAGCACCATCTTGACCAGCAGGCCGAGGCGCGGGCGGAGGAAGGTGGCGGCGCTCGGCTCGATCAGGGTGAGGCTCGCGAGCCGGTCCGAGCGGTGCACGGCGACCGCGCCCGCCAGCCAGGCGCCGAGCGAGTTGCCCATCAGGTGCGCCCGCTCCGCGCCGAGCCCGTCGAGCAGCTCCGTGAGCCAGGTGGCGATATCGCCGGTGTCGCGGACGGGCGCGGTCTGCGTCGAGTGACCGGCCCAGCCGATGACGTCCGGGGTGTAGACCGTGCGCTCCCCGGCCAGCTCGGCCATGAACCGCCACCAGACATTGCCGTTGCCGCCGATGCCGGGGAGCAGCACGATCGGCGCGCCGGTGCCCTCGCCCGACCGGCGCACCCGGGTGGTTCCGAAGGAGGTCGCGACATCGTGCTCGGTCGAGGGCACCGGCCACTTCGCCGCCACGCTGTCGTAGGCGCGGAAGAACTCGTCCCGCGCGGTATCACTGGTGAATCGGCCGATTTTCGGCATGGGTACCCTCCCGCTCCCGTGGTTACGGTACGAGCATATCAACTGTTTTGATATCTAGATACCATCAAGCTGTTCGGCGACGGTTCGCAGGCCGTCCCGGATGAGCTCTCCGTACTCGTCGTCGCCGAGCGTGCCGATCGTGTCCCGGGTCAGTGCGAGATACTCGCGCGCCCGGCCGGGATCGCCGAGCTTCCGGTAGCACTCGGCCAGGTTGAGGTACAGCGACGGGTACAGCGCGGCCGCCGGGAGCTCCACCCCGGCCCGCGCGGTGTGCTCGTCGGTGATCTCCGCCGCCGCGGTGAGCGCGCGGAGGTCCCAGGCGAGCTCGTCGGCGGGGTCCCCCTGCAGGTCGGCGAGCGAGTGCGCGAGGGTGCACCGCTGCAGCGGATCGCCGCTGTCACCGCCGATCTCGTCCCAGAGCTGCCGCAGCTCGAGCCGCGCTTCCTGCGATTCGCCCGCGTGGCCGCGCAGCACCGTCTCGCCGATGCGCAACAGGACGGGGTCGGTGATCATGGGCGGCTCCTCGCTGCGGCGTCGGTCGGGTTCCGGTCGAGATGAGCATGGTGGCATGGCCGGGATTTCCGCGTCGGGCCGACGGTGATCCCGTACGGGGTGGCGGCCGGGATCGAGCCGCGCTAGCGGGTGATCCAGGTGTCGATCATCGCGGCGAGCACCTCGGCCGCGGCGGCGGTGTCGTAGGCGGGGTCGCGCAGCCGTTCGGCCACGATGGCGTCGATGGCGCCGCCGATGGCGAGCGCCGTTGTCCGAGCGTCGATTCCGGCACCGCCGCGAGCGCGGACGGCACCGTCGAGCAGCCCGGCCAGCGGGCGCCAGCGGGCTTCGGGGGCGTGCTCGGCGGCGGTGCCGGTCACGGCCTCGATCAGCATCCGGGTGTGCCGGGGCCGCGCGCGCAGGTGCCCGATCATGGCGCGGGCGTAGGCCGCCGGTTTCCCGGCGTCTTCGGCGGCGTCGACCGCGGCGCCGACGGTCTCGACGAGCGCGGCGAGCACGTGGTCGTAGGCGGCGAGGATCACCGCGTCCTTGGACGAGAAGTGGTACAGCACGGCCGCCTTGGTGATCCCGGCGCCGTCGGCGATGCGGCTCAGCGAGGTGCCTGCGTACCCGTGCTCGGCCACCTGCTCGATGGCGACCTCGATCAGCTGGGCGCGCCGCGCCCGTTCGGTGAGCGTCGGCGGTCTGCCCTCTCGACCTTTGGCCATCCGCCGATTCTACCGTAAGGTGGAATTACTTACCGATCGGTTAGGAGCACCCCGTGACCGTCTCCGAGAAGTCCAGGCGCCGGATCCGCAATACCGTCGTCACCGTGACCATCGCCGCAGCGGGCATCGCCCTGCTGGTGCGTACCCCCGCCCCGATCGGGCACTGGGACGACGCCGCCGGTCAGGACCGGTTCCGCGCCGCCTACGACACCGCCTTCGCCGCGCTTCCGGCTCCGGCGCGCACCCTCGACATCCGCACCGGCTACGGCCTGGTCCGGGTCTATCGCTTCGCCGGTGAGCGCCCGGCGGCCCGCCCGTTCCTGCTGCTGCCCGGCCGCGCCTCGGCCACCCCGGTCTGGGCCGCCGACCTGCCCGGGCTGCTCGAACTCGGCGACGTCTACACCGTCGACCTGCTCGGCGAGCCGGGCCTGAGCATCCAGGAGCGCCCGATCACCGACGACGCAGATCAGGCCGCCTGGCTGCACGAGACCCTCGCGGCGCTCCCCGAGGACGCCTTCCACCTGGTCGGGCTCTCCATCGGCGGCTGGACCGCGGTCAACCTCGCCCTGCACGACCCGGCGCACATCGCCACGCTCACCCTGATCGACCCGGTGCAGGTCTTCGACGACCTGCCACTCGGCACGATCGTCCGCTCACTGCCCGCCGCGCTGCCCTGGCTGCCGAAGTCCTGGCGGGACGGCTTCAACTCCTACACCGCGGGCGGCGCCCCCGTCGAGGACGAGCCGGTCGCCGCCATGATCGAGGCGGGCATGCGGCACTACCGCCTCGAACTCCCCGCCCCGACCCGGATCGCCGAGGACCGGCTGGCCGGCCTGCGCCCGCCGGTGCTGGCGATCATCGCGGGCCGCTCGGTCATGCACGACCCCGCGACCGCCGCCGCGACCGCCGAGCGCGCGCTGCCCGGCGGCACCGTGCGCGTCTACCCGGATGCCTCGCACGCGCTCAACGGCGAGTACCCGGACCGGATAGCCGCCGACATCGCCGAATTCATCGGCGCGCGGCCGTGATCAGCGGGCCCAGCTCGGCACGATGAAGATCCCCTCGGCCTCGACGGTGACGCCGGCGGCATCGCCGAGCGTCGCGGTGACGAAGGTCTTCAGCCCCTCGGTGCGCTCGGCCCTCGCCCTGGCGCGCAGGGGCCCGAGCGGGGTGCCGCGGCGGTAGCGCAGGGTGAGCGTGCCGGTGGAGGTGGCGCGCACCCCGTCGGAGGCGGCGACGCCGGCGATGTGGTCGAGCACGAGGGCGCAGACGCCGCCGTGCACGTGGCCGGGCGGGCCCTCGTAGGCGGCGCCGAGCACGACGTCGCAGCGGTAGCCGCCGTCCGGGTCCGGCTCGATCTGCAGCGGCGGCGCGATGGCGTTGCGCAGCCCGATCGCGGCATTGCCCCACGGCATGGAGTCGCCGCTCCCGTTGTAGCTGATGCCGAAGCTGCCGGGGAGTTGGTCGCGGCGCAGCCGCGCGGTGACCTCGCGGATCGCGGCCTCGGCCGCGCGGATCTCCGGCTCGGCGGCGGTGCTGCGGATGGTGGCGTCGACGAGTTCGCGCACGGCGTCGGCGAGCGGGCCGTACACGGCGGCCCGCCGGTCGATCTCGGCGCTCTCGACGTCCTCGAAGGTGAACACGTCAGTACTTGAGCGCGCCGCCGTCGACCGGGATCTGTACCCCGGTGAGCGGCCCCGACCCGGGACCCGCCAGCCAGCCGACCACCTCGGCGACGTCCTCGGCGGGCATGAACCCGCTCTGCCCGTCCGAGGCCAGCTTCAGCGGCACCGGCGGGAAGCTGTGCAGGAAGGACGGGTGCTTGCCGAAGAGCTCCAGCATGGCGTCGGGCTGGATCATCGGGGTGTCCACCGAGTACGGGTGGATGGAGTTGACCCGGATGCCGTACTCCCCCGCCTCCAGCGCGAGCGTGTTGGTCAGCGCGACCAGCCCGTGCTTGGCGGCGGCGTAGTGGCCGTTGCCCGGAGTCGCCTTGAGCCCGGCCGACGAGCTCACGATGATGATCGAGCCGCCGTTGCCCGCCTCGATCATGGCGGGTACCGCGGCCCGCACGGTGCGCCAGGTGCCGGAGAGGTTGACCTCGACGACGCGGTCCCAGTGCTCCTCGCTCAGCTCCCAGAGCCTGCCCCAGCTCAGGATGCCCGCGTTGGCGACCAGCACGTCGAGCCGCCCGAAGAGCGCGACCCCGTCGGCGACCAGCTGCTGCTGCGCGGCCAGGTCCCTGATGTCGACGACCCTGCTCAGCACCTTGCGCCCGGTCGCCTCGACCAGCCGCGCGGTCTCGGCCAGGTCGTCCGCGGTGGGGGCGGGGTAGGTGACGGTGGGCGAGATCGGCGCGCACACGTCGGCCACGATCAGGTCGGCGCCAAGCTCGGCCAGGCGAACGGCGTGCGCGCGGCCCTGCCCGCGCGCCGCGCCCGTCACCAGCGCGGCCCTGCCCAGTAGCGGCTCGGTCGGATCACCCATCGCAGGACCTCGATCATCGTCTCGGGCGAGCGGCCGGAGCCACCGCGGTACGACCCTGAAATTAGACGGATGTCCATCCGGCAGTCAAGACAACGGAGCACGGGCACGGTTCCCGGCGCCGGCACCTCGGGTCCACGATCTCCGGAAACTCTCGTCACTTCTCCACGACGAGATTGGTGGCGAAGACGTCGGTACCACTCCTGCTGACGATCCCTACCGAAACGGGCGAAACGCCTCCCTCATCGATCAGACGTTGCCCCCAGTACGGAAGATGCCAGAGGAATTTGACAGAATTGCCGACCGAGATGAGCACCGGGTAGGAAAAGCACTTCACATCACGGTGCGCGTCCGTATCCTCCGCGCAATACTCCGGTATCGCATATTCCTCGTTATTGATCCAGTATCCGCTCGCCTCTTCACTATCGGTTACCAGCCCCAGATCGAGCACGGTGTCCAGCCGATTCGAAACATTGGCGACCTCGACCTGGAGCCAGGAATTGCTGTTCAGGAACTGGCCTACAGATATCCGGCTTACGTCCTCGCCTTCCAGACGAGCCGAGTGATTCCCCTTCCCGTCTTTCCACCGATACTGCATCGTAACTCGATACACACTGGCGGCCTCGTATCTGGAGACCTGGAGAGCATCCTCCGAGACGCGCTGCGACCGGATCGCGATCACGAATGCCGCGATGCTGATGACAATCGTGACGAACGTCAGGACGGTCGTCACTTTGTCCCTTGTTTCCAGCGCCCCGAAAGCAGCGAGCAGTGACATAAACGCCTCCCGGTGCTACCGGACCTAACACATTGAGGCCAATGATAGGCAGCCCGACGGAAGGTTTTGTGTCGGTTGTCCGGCCGACCCGATTTCAGCCGTGTGCGATTACGATGCGACTGCGGACGAACTTGCCGACGAACTCCGGGCGGCCCGCTCATCAATACCTGCGGACGGACCGCGAACATGCCTACTGACGCACTCCACTACCAGCCCCGCGCGGACCGGCCCGACTCGACCGCGACTTTCTGCCGACTCGGTCCCGCGCGTCATCATCGTGATGAACAGTGCGGTCCCCGCGGCCCCCGCCACCTGCTGCACCGTGCTCACCGTCGCGTTGCCGTGCGAGTACCACTCGGGCGGGAGGGCGCCTAGCGCCGAGGTCATGAGCGGGGTGAGCCCGCAGCTGATCCCGGCGCTGACGATCACGTGCGCGGTGATCACCAGCCCGATGGCGGAGTGCTCGTCCAGCATCGCCGGCACCCACACGCCCGCGCTCAGCGCGATGGTGCCGGGCAGCACCAGCGGCCGCGCGCGCCCCACCGGTCGAAGAGCGCGCCGACGAACGGCGCGAGCAACCCCATCACCAGCCCGCCGGGCAGCAGGACCAGCCCGGTGGTGAGCACGTCCTTGCCGAGCACGTTCTGCAGGTGGATGGGCACCACGATGAGCGCGCCGAACAGCGTCAGCATGAGGCTGCCCATCAGCGCCACCGCCAGCCGGAACGGCCCGATCGCGAAGGTGCGCAGGTCGAGCAGCGCCCGCCCGCGCTCGACCAGCGTCAACTGCCGCCCCACGAAGAGCACCAGCGCCACCGCACCCGACAGCGAGCGAGACCCAGGGCGGCACCGGAGCGTGCCCGAATGCCGACTCGCCGATGCTGCTCAGCCCGTACACCAGCCCACCGAAGCCGAGCGCGGCCAGCGGCACCGAGACGTAGTCTAGGTTCGCCTTGCGCGGCTCGGCCACAGTGCGCCGTCGCCAGGCACGCGGACTGCACCCTGCGCTCGCTGGCCCCGCTCGACGGCCGATGCTCCCCCGCGGACCGTGCCCGGCTGCGGATGATCGCGCAGATCGCGCAGATCGCGCAGATCGCCCTGCACCTCGCCTTCGAGGAGTGGGTCGAGGCGGATACCGACGCCGGGCTCGCCGCGATCCACCGCACCGTCTGCGCCCGCCGCCGCACCCTCTGACCGCCGTGTCGAAAACCCGGGTTGCCGATCGACGGAGAGGTGAGCCAGGGTTGGAACGGTCCGCGCACGGTGGGTCGGCCCGGCGAGACGAAGGAGCGACGATATGCGCGTCATGGTGCTGGGTAAGGCGACCGAGGCCACCGAGCAGGGCATCCCGCCCACCGCGGCGGAGTTCGCCGCCATGGAGGCCTACACCGAGGAGCTCACCAGGGCGGGCATCGTCCTCGCCGGTGACGGCCTGAAGCCGAGTTCGGCGGGCAAGCGGGTGAGCTTCGACGAGGACGGCGGCTCGGCGGTGCTCGACGGCCCGTTCGCCGAGACCAAGGAGCTGATCGCCGGCTACCAGATCTGGGAGGTCTCCTCGCTCGAGGAGGCGCTGGAGTGGGTGCGCCGGGCCCCGATCCGCGGCGGCGTGGTCGAGGTGCGGCCGTTCTACGGCCCCGAGGACTTCGCCGGCCTGGCGGCCGAGGCGTAGGGCCGCGGGTGAGCAGTGCGACGCGGCGCACCGTCGCCGCGGTCTGGCGGATCGAGGCCGCGCAGGTGACCGCCGTCCTCGCCCGCACCGTCGGTGACCTGGATCTGGCCGAGGACCTGGCCCAGGACGCGCTGCTCGCGGCGCTGGAGCAGTGGCCGCGCAGCGGCGTCCCGGCCAAGCCGGGCGCCTGGCTGCTCGCCGTCGCCCGCAGGCGCGCGGTCGACGCGGTCCGCCGCCGCGCCACCCTGCGCCGCAAGCTCGCACTGCTCGCCCGCGACCTCCCCGACGGGATCGACCCGATCGCCGCGCTCGACCTCGACCGGCAGGTCGGCGACGACATCCTGCGGCTCATGTTCACCGCCTGCCACCCGCTGCTCGGCCGCGACGCCAGGGTCGCGCTCACGCTCCGGACCGTTGCCGGGCTCTCCACCGGCGAGATCGCCCGCGCCTTCCTCGTCCCCTCGGCCACCGTCGGGCAGCGGATCTCCCGGGCCAAGAAGACGCTCTCGGACGCGGGCGTGCCGTTCGAGGTTCCGGCGGGGGCGGAGCTGGACGCCCGGCTCGGCTCGGTGCTCGAGGTCGTCTACCTGATCTTCAACGAGGGGTACGCCGCCACCGGGGGCGACTCCTGGACCAGGGCCGAGCTCTGCGCGGAGGCCATGCGGCTGGGCCGGATGCTCGCCGCGCTCGCCTCCGGCGAGCCGGAGCCGCACGGCCTGGTGGCGCTCATGGAGTTCCAGGGCTCCCGGCTGCGCGCCCGCACCGGCGCCGACGGTGCCCCGGTGCCGCTCGACCGCCAGGACCGCGCCCGCTGGGACCGGCTGCTCATCACGCACGCCGAGGGCGCGCTGCGCCGGGCGGACGGCCTCGGCGGCACCGGCTCCTACGTGCTGCAGGCCAGGATCGCCGCCTGCCATGCCCGCGCACCGGACATGGCGGCCACCGACTGGCACCGGATCGCCGCGCTCTACGCCGAGCTCGGCGCGCTCACCGGCTCGCCGGTGGTCGCGCTGAACCGGGCCGTTGCCGTGGCGCGAACCGGGAACCCGGCGGCCGCGCTCGTGCTGGTCGACGAACTCGCCGAGCTGCCCGCGCTGCGCGGCTACCACCTGCTCCCCGCCGTCCGCGGCGACCTGCTGCGCACGCTCGGGCACCCCGCCGAGGCAAGGGCGCAGTTCGAGCGCGCCGCCGCCATGACCGGCAACACCGCCGAGCGCACCCTGCTGCTCGAGCGGGCCCGGAGCTGCCTCGCTAGTGGAACCGGCCCCGATCGTGGTAGCGATCCAGCGCCGCCCGCAGGTCGGTGATGGTGTCCGCGCTCAGCCCGCCGCCGGTGGCGACGGGGTAGCCGGACGGCGCCGCGGTGCGCGCCCTCGCCTCCGCCTCCTCGAGCAGCCGATCGGCCTCCAGGCTGGCGCGGCGCAGGCGGTGCCGCTCGTGCGCGGTGAGGGTGCTGCGCCTGCACCCGGCGTCGAGCTCGGCGTGCTGTTCGCGCAGGTCGGCGAGGCTGCTCGGGTCAGGCACCGTCGGGAGCCCCTCGATGGCCTCGACGAGATCGGTATAGCGCTGTTCGAGGGTGGCCATCGTTCTCCCGGGTCGTTCCGTCCCCCAGTCCGTACAGCGTAGGACAATCCTGCTGTCCGGAACCAGCTTTCGGATCAGCGAACCGCGCGCTGCCCGGCAGTCACCGCGCCGACCAGCGAGGACGCCGCCGACCGCGGCCCGGGAAGGGTGATCGGCAGCGGCGCCGAGGTGGGCGGCAGGTGGGTGTCGACGTGCGCGAGCAGGTCGTGCACGGCGAACGGCTTGGGCAGGTAGTCGTGCGCGCCCGCCGCCATGGCCGCCGCGATCACCGGCTCCTCGCGGGTGGCGGAGACGATCACGATCGGCGTCGCGCAGACCGCGCGCAGCGCCCGGCACACCGCGACCCCGTGCAGATCGGTGAGCATGAGGTCGAGCAGGATCAGCCCCGGCCGGTGCTTCTGCGCGTAGGCGGCGGCCTGTGCGCCCGCCGCGAGGTGGTCGACGATCAGGCTCTGGCCGGCGAGCACGATGGAGATCATCTCCGCGGTCGCCGGATCGTCCTCGACGAGCAGCACCCGCGCCGGGCTCGCCCAGTAGTCCCGCAGGCACACCGGGCGCGCCCGCCCCGGCGGCGCCGTCGTCGGCCTAGGTTTCTGACCCATCGCGAACTCCCCGGGGACCCCGATACGGCGAGCTTCGCCGTGATCACGAACTGTGGGGTTCGACCGTAGGCCGCGCGGTCCGGGGCGGCAATACGGCGGCGCGGTCGAGCAACGGACGGGGCCGATCGAAATCGGTACGGGGCCAAGCTGTTACCCGACCGTCGCCTGGTCGCGGTGGCCGAGACCGGACCGAGATCTCTTCCGGACAAAACTGCTGGTCGCCGCGGTTCGCCGACTGTTGCCCCGGCAGCCCGCCGCCGCGTCCCGACCCGGCACCCGGAGCACACCGAACCCCCGCATCGTGCACCGAACTCCGTCGCATACCGTCTGCCGCCCTCCCCGCTTCTTTCGACCCGGTTTGTCGCCGGTTCGACAAACCGTCTGATGCGCATAGCGCAATGTGTACATGTCTCGAGCTAGACCGGAGACTGCCGAGACCCGAAGGTCTCGGCAGCTCGGTATCCGAGATGATGCGACCCGTACCGGCGGCACGAGCCCCATCGGCGGCCATGCTACAGCCGACCCCGCAGCGCGCAACGCCCTATCCCCCGAAACCGTTGGGCCGCACCCACGTCGGCCCTCGAACGGGCCGTCAGGAACCGCCGCCCGAGTCGCCACCGGCATCCGACCAGTCGCCGTCGCCCGCCGACCACTCCCCCGAGTCCGACGTGTCCTTCGAGCGTCCCGCGACGTAGGCGATGAACCCGATGAGCAGCACGACGGCGAGCAGGATCGCCGCGATCAGAAGGAGAAAACCCACTGTCGTCATGCGCCGATCATACGGTCGCGGACACCGTCCGGGTCAGGCACTTTCACGGGCGGCGGCGCGCCCCGCCTCGCGCCCGGAGAACAGGCAGCCGCCGAGGAAGGTGCCCTCCAGCGCGCGGTACCCGTGCACTCCCCCGCCGCCGAATCCGGCCGCCTCGCCCGCCGCGTACAGCCCGGGGATCGGGGCGCCCGCGGCGTCGAGCACCCGCCCGGAGAGGTCGGTCTGCAGCCCGCCGAGGGTCTTCCTGGTGAGGATGTTCATCCGGATGGCGATGAGCGGCCCGGCCGCGGGGTCGAGCAGGCGGTGCGGCTCGGTGGTGCGGGCGAGGCTGTCGCCGATGTAGGCGCGGGAGCGGCGCAGCGCGACGATGCCGGGGTCGGTGCTCGCCGGGTTGCCGATCTCGGCGTCCCGCGCGGCGATCTGCGTCCGCAGGGCGTCGAGGGCGATGAGGTCGGTGCCGGTGAGCCGGTTCATCCCGGCGACCAGTTCCGGGAGCGTATCGGCGATGACGAAGTCCTCGCCCCGGTCCAGGAAGTTCCGCACCGGCGGCGGGGTGTCGTTGAAGGCGCGCATGGCGAGGTAGCCGACGAGGTCCTCGGCGGTCAGCTCGGGGTTCTGCTCGGAGCCGGACAGCACGAACTCCTTGTCGACGATCCGCTTGTTGAGCACGAACCAGGAGTAGTCGTAGCCGGTCGCGGTGATCAGCTCGAGCGTGCCGAGGGTGTCGACGCTGGGGATGCCCGGACTCGGAAACCGCCTGCCGGTGGCGTCGAACCACATCGAGGACGGCGCGGCCAGCACCCGGATCCCGTGTCCGGGCCAGATCGGCGACGGGTTGACGATGCCCTCGGTGTAGTGCCACATGCGGTCCCGGTTCACCAGCCGCGCGCCCGCCGCCTCGGCGATGCCGAGCATTCGCCCGTCGACGTGCGCGGGCACCCCGGTGCTGAGCCGGGCGGGCGGGGCGCCGAGCCGGGCCGGCCAATTACGCCGCACCAGTTCGTGATTCGCGCCGATACCGCCGGAGGTCACGATGACGATCGGGGCGCGCAGCTCGAACTCGCCGACCTCGGTGCGGGAGCTCGGCGTGCCGCGCGCGGCGCCGCTCGGCTCCAGGATGCTGCCGCGCACCCCGGAGATCGCGCCGCCGGTGCTGACCAGTTCGTCCACCCGGTGCCGGAACGCGAAGGTGAGCAGCCGCTCCGGCGCCTGCCGCACCTTGCGCTCGAACGGCTTCACCACCCCCGGCCCGGTGCCGAGCGTGATGTGGAAGCGCGGCACCGAGTTGCCCGGGGTCTGCGGCCCCTCGCCGCGCTCGGCCCAGCCGACGATCGGCACCCAGCGCACGCCCTCCCGGAAGAGCCACGCCTGCTTCTCCTCGGCGGCGAAGTGCAGGTAGGCCTCGGCCCAGCGGGCAGCCCAGTGGTCCTCGCCGAGCGGGTCGCCGACCCCGCGGTCGAACCCGGCCGTGCGGAACCAGTCCGCGCGCGCCAGCTCGAAGGAGTCCCTGATCCCGGCGACCTTCTGCTCCACCGAACCGACGAGGAAGAGCCCGCCCAGCGACCAGAACGCCTGCCCGCCCAGGCTCGCCTCCGGCTCCTGGTCGAGCAGCAGCACGCGGCGCCCCGCGGCGACGAGCTCGCTGGTGGCGACGAGCCCCGCCAGTCCGGCGCCGACGACGATGGCGTCCGCGTCACCGCCGCCCGGTGCGGCCCAGGCCGGGTTCGGGCCGAGCGCGGCGAGGGTGGTGGCGGCCGCCGCGCCGCCGAGCAGGCCGCGGCGGGTGATTCCGCTGTCGCCAGGGTGAGAAGGCATCGTCGCACTGTCCTCGATGGCAGGGATCCGGTTACCGGATGGTAGGGAGCCCGATCCACGGGCGACAACCACCCAACTGGTCACCTGACCGAATCGGCACACACCTTGACGCAACCAGAAGGTTGCAATATCGTCGATGGCAATCAACTGGTTGCTATAGAGGAGCACGGCATGAGCTTTCCCGATCGCATCGTCCGCACCATCGACCTCACCCAGCCGCCCGCCACCGTCTGGGCGGCGGTCACCACGGCCGATGGGCTCGGCGGCTGGTTCGGCGACAGCGCGAGCATCGACCTGCGCCCCGGTGGCGCCGCGCAGCTCACCTGGTCGGGCGAGCACACCGAGCACCTGCGGGTGGAGCGGGTCGAGGAGCCGTCGGTCTTCGGCTTCACCTGGCACATCCACGGCCTGCCTGCGGACGACCCGCGCCGCACCTACGTCGAGTTCACCCTGGAACCGGCCGGGTCCGGTACCAGGCTCACCGTGGTGGAGACCGGGTTCGCGCAGCTCACCGACGACGCGCACCGGGTCGCGTTCGACGGCAACACCGACGGCTGGGCCAAGGAGCTCGCCGAACTCGACCGGTACCTCGATGCGGCCTGAACCCGAGGCCACCGCCGAGCGGGTCTTCACCGCGCTCGCCGACCCGAGCAGGCGCTCGATCCTCGCCACCCTCGCCGCGGACGGCCCCGCCACCGCGACCGGCCTCGCCGACCGGCTCCCCATCACCAGGCAGGCGATCGCCAAGCACCTCGCCCTGCTCGCGGAGGCGGGGCTGGTGATCGCCGAGCCCGGCGAGCGCCGCCGCGTCCGCTACCGCCTCGACTCCGCGCCGATGCGGGTGGCCCAGCAGTTCCTCGCCGCGCTGGCGCGGGACTGGGACGGCCCGCTCGCCGCGCTCCGCGACCATCTGGACCGTCAGGAAGGAAATCCCCATGAGCACAGCTGATTTCACCGTCACCATCACCGTCGACGCCACCCCCGAGCAGGCTTTCGCGGCGATCGCCGACGTGCGCGGCTGGTGGTCGGAGACCATCGTCGGCAGCACCGGGACGGTGGGCGACAGCTACCGCTTCGAGGTGCCCGACGTGCACCGCTGCACCATGACCACCACCGAGTCCGTGCCCGGCGAGCGCCTGGTCTGGCACGTCACCGACTCGTACCTGTCCTTCGTCGCGGACACCGCGGAGTGGGAGGACACCGACGTGGTCTTCGACCTCGCCGAGCGCGACGGCCGCACCGAGATCCGCTTCACCCACGCCGGCCTGCACCCCGCGGGCGAGTGCTACGAGGTGTGCGCGAACGCGTGGGGCGGCTACCTCACGAACAGCCTGTACAACCTGATCACGACGGGAGCGGGTGACCCGTTCCGGCGCGAGTCCACCATCGAGACCGAGGCGGCCAAGCACGGCAACATCGAACTCCTCGGTCTCGGGGGCGGCGCGTAATGCATTGACCCGCAATGGAGCCGCGCCCACCGTTGCACTCGCGCTGACTCGATTCCTTCCGCCCCGCACCGCCGCCTCCTACCGTCGACTTCTGCCACGTCGCTCGCGGACGGGTGACGCAAGACGAGGGGACAAGTGCGCCATGACAGATCTCGCCGCTCCACCGATCCAGGAGGCGCTCGAGCCGGGCGTGCTGCCCGAGGCGCTGCTGCGCGGCTTCCACGAGCGCGCGCCGGAGTACGACCGCGAGAACCGCTTCTTCGCCGAGGACCTGGACGAGCTCAGGGCGATCGGATACCTGCGCGCGGCGATCCCGGTGAGCCACGGCGGGCTCGGGTGGACGCTGCCGCAGTTCAACCGGGCGCAGCGGGCGCTCGCGTACTGGGCGCCCGCCACCGCGCTCGGCGTGAACATGCACCTGTACTGGACCGGTCCGCTGGCCGACCGGATCGCCGCGGGCGACAGCTCGCTGGACTGGCTGGCGCACGAGGTCGTCGCGGGCAGGGTGATCGCCTCCGGGCACGGTGAGCGCGGCAACGACCTCGCCATCGAGGACTCCACCACCACCGCCGTGCCGGTGGAGGGCGGCTACCTGATCAACGGCCACAAGATCTTCACCTCGCTCTCGCCCGCCTGGGACTGGCTCGGCATCCACGCCCGCGACGACAGCGACCCGGAGCGGCCGCGCATCGTTCACGCCTTCGTCCCGCGGACCAGCGAGGGTGTCCGCACGGTCGAGACCTGGGACACGCTCGGCGTGCGGGCCACCGCCAGCCACGACACCGTGCTGACCGACGTGTTCGTGGCCACCGAGCACGTGGCCGACGTCTACGACAAGGGCGACAATCCAGGCCCGTTCATCGCCTCGATCCTGCCGTGGGCGATCCCGGCGCTGGTCAACATCTACCTCGGCATCGCAAGGCGGGCCGCCGACGTGGCGCTGGAGCAGGCGCGGACCAGGAACGTGCTGAGCCTCGGCAACCGCCCGGTCGGCGGGAAGCCGTTCGTGCAGTACCACGCGGCCGAGGCCGAGCTGGCGCTGGAGGCGGCCACCGCGCACCTCGACCACATCACCGAGCGGCTGGCCCGCGGCGACGACCTCGGCGACCGGCTGCTGCTCGCGCTGTTCGCGGTCAAGGAGAACGGCACCCGCACGGCGCGCGACGTCGTGGACATCGCGCTGGAGATCGGCGGCGGCGGCTCCATCCACCGCCGCAACGAGCTGGAGCGGCTCTACCGGGACGTGCGCGCGGGCAGTTTCCACCCGCCGAGCAGCGACAGCGTCCGCGAATACATCGGCAACTTCCTGCTCGGCGAATGAGGAGATCAGGACAATGACACTCGCGCAGAACGACATCGGGGCCGACCGCGAAGCCGGCGCCGCGGAGATCTACCGGCAGGGCGGGATCACCGTCGAGAAGCTCGGTGAGCACATCGGCGCGCGGATCGGCGCCGTCCGGCTCGGCGGCGACCTGCCCGCCGAGCGGGTCGAGGCGATCCGGCTGGCGCTCGCCATCAACAAGGTCGTCGTCTTCGACGGCCAGCACCAGCTCGACGACGAATCCCAGTACGCCTTCGCCGAGCTGCTCGGCACGCCCACCGAGCCGCACCCGACGCTGACCTCCAAGGGCGCCAAACTGCTCACCATCGACGGCGCCGCCAACAGCTGGCACACCGACGTCACCTTCGTCGACCGCATCCCCAAGGCCTCGATCCTGCGGGCCGTCACCCTTCCCGGCTACGGCGGCGCCACCACCTGGGCCTCGACCGTCGCCGCCTACGAGCAGCTGCCGCCCGCGCTGCGCGCGCTCACCGAGGAGCTGTGGGCGACGCACAGCAACCTCTACGACTACGCGGCCCAGACCAGCACCTCCGGGCGCACCACCCCCGCCAACTACCAGGAGTTCACCAGCACCGAGTACGAGACGGTGCACCCCGTCGTCCGCGTGCACCCGGAGACCGGCGAGCGCTCGCTGCTGCTCGGCCACTTCGCCAAGAGCTTCACCGGGCTCTCGAACGCCGAGTTCCACTCGCTGTACCAGCTGTTGCAGGCGCGGATCATCAAGCTGGAGAACACGTTCCGGTGGAACTGGCGGCTCGGCGACATCGCGATCTGGGACAATCGGGCCACCCAGCACTACGGCATCGCCGACTACGGGAACCAGGAGCGCGAGCTGCACCGGATCACGCTCGCCGGAGACGTGCCGGTGGACGTCAACGGTACCGTCAGCCGGGTCGTCAAGGGCGATGCCGCGCACTACAGCGACATCCAGCCCTCGCCCCGCCTGGAGCTCTTCGCCGCCTGAGCGCGGCCCGCACCGCCCGGACTCGGGGCCTGCCCCTTGACCTCGAGTTCGGTTGAGCTCCTAGCGTCGTCGACGACGACAGGAGTTCGACGATGACGACACTGGTTACCGGTGCCACCGGCAATACCGGCAGGCATGTGGTGCGCGAGCTGGCGCGCCGAGGGGAGCGGGTCCGGGCGCTGACCCGGAATCCCGCTGCGGCCGCGCGGCTGTTCCCGCCGGAGGTTGAGGTGGTGGCGGGCACGCACACCGCGCCGGAGACGCTGGGGGCGGCGCTCGACGGGGTCAGTCGCCTGCATGTCACCGTGACGGCCGGGCTTGCCGAGGTCGGTCCCGAGCTGGTCCGGCGGGCGGTCGCGGCGGGCGTGCGGCGCATCACCGTGGTGTGGGGCGGTGCGGTCGGGCCGGTCGAGCGGGCCGTGGCGGACTCCGGTGTGGAGTGGACGCGGCTGGAGCCGCAGGAGTTCATGTCGAATACGCTGACCTGGGTCGACGCCGTGCGGGGCGAGGGCGTCGTTCGCGAGCCGTACGACTTTCCCAGTGCGCTGGTGCACGAGGCCGACATCGGGGCCGTTGCGGCGGTGGCGCTGCTCGACGGTGGTCACGCGGGACGCGCCTACAACCTCACCGGACCGCAGTCGCTGACGCCGCGGGAGCGGCTCGCGATCCTGGCCCGCGCCCTGGGCCGGGATCTCGCCTTCGTTCCGATCACGCACCGGCAGGCCGTCGACCGGCTCACCGCCCGCGGTGTGTCCCGGGACGATGCGGAGTACGTGGTCGGCTGGTACTCCGCGTCCGATGCCGCCTCCAGGACCGTCGTCGACACCGTCGAGCGAGTGACCGGTCGGCCGGCCCTGACCTTCGACCAGTGGGTGGACGAGCACGCGGAGCGCTTCCGGGAGCCTGCCGTCACCAACCCTTCGACGCCCGGCCGATAGCGGCGGTTCTCGACCGGCCCCGCACTCAGGGCAGGTAGCCGGCGAACGCACCGCTGACCCGGGTCGCCGTGGCGCAGGGCTCCTCGACGCCGTCGGATCGCAGGTTGCGGATGACGAAGGCGATGGTGCCGCCGCCAGGGGCCGGGAAGCCGATGTAGCAGCCGATCCGGTTCGAGTCCTGTGCCGCCCGGTAGCGGTAGGCCTGGCGGTCGGCGACGGTGACCGGGGTGAAGTCGACGTAGCGGCCGGTCTCCCGCCAGCCGTCGATCGACCACCGGACCGAGACGATCGTCAGTTCGGATGCGCCGGTGGACAATTGCCAGCGGCAGTTGAGGTCGGCGGCGCCGGGGCCGGTGGTTGCGGTTTCGCTGTCGGGGCGGTAGCCCTGGGCGATGAGGTCGGCGTCGGAGATGACGCAGGGGTCCCAGGGTGGGGTCGACGCGGGCCGATCCGAGCCGCCGGGGTCCGGAGCGGGGGTTTCCGGAGCGTCGACCGGGTCCGGAGCGGGGACTTCCGGGGCGTCGACCGGGTCCGAGCCGCCCGGCGCCGGGGCGGTCGACGACGTTGTCGAGGCACTGCTCGCCGCCGGCGCCCCGGCACTCCCCTCCTCGGCGGTGCACCCGGTCACGACCAGGACCGGCGCCACGATCCCGAACACCAGCCCCCTGCTGAACTTCCGCATGACTCTCCCCCTCGCTCCCACGCGAAAGCAGCGCTTCCGCAATGGTTTTCGACAGACCGTCCGAGCACTCGCGGTTCACGAACACTCATGTTCACTGTCGCCCCGATGCCCATCCCCGTTACAGCGCGCAACGGGAATTCAGGAATGCAGCGTCAGCGATCCCGACTCGAACGACTCTCCGCAGGCGGAGCAGTGCAGCGCGCCCACGAACTCGTGCCCGCAGCTGTGGTCGAACCGCACCGGATCCGCACCGTCGCGCACGTACTCGTGCCCCCACCGCTTGAGCGCGAGCAGCACCGGCGCGAGGGCGCGCCCGGACTCGGTCAGCCGGTAGGCGTAGCGGGCGGGCCGCGCGCTGTACTGCTCGCGGGCGATGACCCCGTGCTCGACGAGCTTGCGCAGCCGGGCGGTCGCGATATCGCGCGGCGCCCCGGTGTTGCGCACGACCTCGGTGAAGCGCTGCTGGGCGTAGAAGAGCTCGCGCACGATCAGCAGGCTCCAGCGATCGCCGACGACCTCGAGGGCGTCGGCGATCGTGCAGTCGCGCGGGGTCTTCCCGGCAGGTGCCGCTGGCATGACCCCATTCTCCACCCCAGTGGGTTGCTTTTTCAAACCCACTCCCCCACGATAAGTGAGTTCGCTTTTCCAACTCACTGGGAGTGGCTGTGCCCCCTACGGATTCACGACCCCGCACCGGACAGGTAGCCCCCGAGGCCGCCACCGGGACCATCGCACTGCTGTGCGCCGCCGCGTTCATGACGATGCTCGACCTGTTCATCGTGAACGTGGCCTTCACCTCGATCGGGACGAGTTACCCCGGCTCCTCGCTCGCCGCGCTCAGCTGGGTCCTGACCGCGTACATCGTGGTGTACGCGGCCTGTCTGGTGCCCGCGGGCAGCCTCTGCGATCGGTACGGGCGCAAGCTGGGCTTCCTCGTCGGGCTCGGGCTGTTCACGCTCGCCGGGCTCGGCTGCGCGGTCGCGCCGACGCTGGGCGTACTGATCGGCTTCAGGGTGCTCCAGGCGATCGGCGCTGCGGTACTGACCCCGGCCGGCCTCGGACTGATCCTCGAGGTGCTGCCGGAGGATCGCCGGGCCGGCGCGGTGCGGATCTGGGCCACCAGCTCCTCGTTCGCCGGCGCGCTCGGCCCGGTGATCGGCGGGCTGCTGGCGGAGGCCTCGTGGCGGTGGGCGTTCCTGCTCAACCTGCCCGTCGGACTGGTCGCGCTGGTACTGGCCGCGCGGCTGCTTCCGCCGTCGACGCCGTCCGCGCGGACGCGCATTCCCGACCCGGTCGGCGCGCTGGCCATCGCGGTCGCGGTCGGTGGCGTGTCGTTCGGGCTGGTGCGGGCCGAGGAGTGGGGCTGGGGCTCGCCCCGGATGCTGCTGACGGCGGCGGTCGCGGCGCTCGCCGTCGCGCTGCTGGTCCACCGGGTCCGCGTCCACCCGGCGCCGGTGATTCCGCCGAAGCTGTTCCGCGCGCCCGGGTTCGGCGTCGCCAACCTGATGATCCTGCTCTTCACCGGCGCGTTCAGCGCGGTCTTCCTGAGCGTGGCGCTGTGGCTGGAGAACGCCGCCGGGTACGGCCCGCTCGGGGCCGGGCTCGCCCTGCTGCCGGGCCCGCTGGCCGTTCCGCTCTTCGCGGCGCTCACCCAGCGCGTGGCCGCGGGGGTGCCGCCCGGGTACGTGGTGGCGGCCGGGCTGGCGGTGTTCGGGCTCGGCTCGGCGCTGCTGGCGCTCGGCGGCGGGGTGGAGTACGCCACCGGCATCCTGCCCGGGTGGATCGTGATCGGCGCCGGGATCGGGATCGCCATGCCGACCGTGATCGGCGCCGCCGTCGCCGGGCTGCCCCCCGCGGACACCGCGACGGGGAGCGCGGTGGTCAATACCGCGCGCCAGGCCGGGAACGCGCTCGGCGTCGCCGCACTGGTGACGATCCTCGGCAGCCGGGCCGAGCTGCACGCGGGCACCGGCTTCCGGCAGGGCTGGATCTTCATCACGGTACTCGTCCTTGCGGGCGCGGTGACCGCGCTCGGCATCCGGCCGGAGCGGGTGGCGAGCCGATGACCGCGCGATTCCTGGCGGCGACCGAGGCCGCCGACCCCGACGTGCTCGCCCCCGACGCCGCCGCGGCACTGCTCGCGGCCGCCCCGTGGCGCCGGTTCGGCGTCTTCGGCGACAGCCTCTCGCTCGGCGTCGGCGACGCCACCCCGGGGTACGAGGACCTCGGCTGGCCGGGCCGGGTCGAGCGCGCACTCCGGCTGACCAGGCCGGACCTCGCGTACCTCAACACGGCGCGGGTCGGCGTCACCACCGCGCAGGCGCTGAACGAGCAGACCGAGCACATCGAGGCTTTCGAACCCGACCTGCTGCACCTGAACAGCGGCGCGAACGACATCATCCGCCGCACCCCCGACTGGCACCGGATAGAGGACGATCTCGGCGCCATGTACGCCTGGGCGCGCGGCACCGGCGCCCGGCTGAGCGTCTTCACCCTCGGCCGGGCCTTCCTGATCCCCGCGTTCCCGGACTTCGCCGACCGCGTCGCCCGGCTCAACGACCTCACCCGCGCCCTGGCCGGGGAGCACGGCGCGGCCGTCGCCGACTGCTGGGCGCACCCGCTCAACGACCGCCCCGACCTGATCAGCGCGGACGGCATCCACTTCGCCACGACCGGGCAGGCGGTGATCGCGAGCCTGCTGGTGCGGGCGCTGGCGACGGGTCAGGCGTAGCGGTAGTCGTCGAGCGGGAAGGTGCGGCTGGTCCACCAGGCCTGCAGCCCGGTGGTCGGGCGCAGCGAGCTGAAGTCGCCGTGGTGGTCGAAGTAGTAGCTGCCCGCCGGGGCGCAGTCGCTGATGGCGAGCAGCGAGTTCGCGGCGCGGGCCCGGACGAACTCCAGGAACCGCGCGTTCGCCTCGGGCCGGACGGCGACCCGGTCGGCGCCGCGGCGCTCGGCCTCCCGCAGCACCCGGATGATGTGGCCCGCCTGGGTCTCGACCATGACGTGGTACGAGCCGCCGGACCAGGAGTAGGGGCCGAAGAGCGAGAAGGCGTTCGGCAGCTGCGGCAGGCTGACGCCCTCGTAGGACTGCAGCGGCTCGTGCTCGAAGAACTCGGCCAGGTCGAAGCCGTCGGAGGTGCGCACCGGGGAGATCCGGTAGTTGACCGGCTCGTGCGCGAAGTGGAAGCCGGTGGCGAGCACGAGGACGTCCAGGTCGTGCTCGGTGCCGTCCGCGGTGCGGATGCCGGTGGCGGTGACGCGCTCGATGGGGTCGGTGACGAGCGCGACGTCGTCCCTGGCGAAGGTGCGGTACCAGGCGTTGGAGACGCTCGGGCGCTTGCACCCGAAATCGTAGTCCGGCGTGAGTTTTTCGCGCAGTCCGGGATCGCGCACCTGGGTGTGCAGCAGCGCCCTGCTGGTGGCCGAGAGCCCGCGGGCCAGCGGCGCGACCGAGCGGCCGTAGGCGGCGACCGCGACCAGCAGCGCCTCGACCTGGGCGGTGAACGCGTAGCGGAGCACGTGCTGCGCGCCGGGAACACCCGCGATCGCGCGCTGCACCGGCTCCGGCACGGGCAGGTCCAGCTTGGGCAGCACGTGGATGGCGCGGCGCTGGAACACGCTCAGGTGCGCCGCCCGCTCGGCGACGTGCGGCACCAGTTGCACGGCGCTGGCGCCGGTGCCGACGACGCCGACCCGCAGCCCGGTCAGGTCGCGGTCGTGATCCCAGTGCTGGGACCGCATGACGGCGCCGGTGAACTCGGCAAGCCCGGGGATCGCGGGGGTGCGGGCGTTCACGAACGGGCCGAGCGCGCTGATGACGTAGCGGCTGGTGAACTCGGTGTCGCCGGTGCGCAGGTGCCAGCGCCGCGCACCCTCGTCCCAGCGCCGCTCCAGCACCTCGGCGCCGAACTCGATGTGCCGGGCGATGTCGTACTTGCGCACGCAGTGGTCCAGGTACGCCTTGATCTCCTCGCCCCTGGGAAAGAGCCGTGACCAGTGCGGATTCTTCTCGAAGGAGTACTGGTAACTGAAGGAGGGCACGTCGGCGCCGACGCCGGGGTAGGTGTTGTCGCGCCAGACGCCCCCGATGTCGCCTGCCCGCTCGAGCACGGTGAAATCCTCGATGCCGTTGCGGCGCAGCAGGATCGCCATGCCGATCCCGGCGATGCCCGCGCCGATGATCACGATGTTTCGGTCGGGGGTGGGACGGGATTCGGTGGTCATCGGCGCGGGTCCTTCCGGGCGGACAGCAAGCAGTAACGGTCGCTTCAATATGAAGCGCATGTTTCAACTTGTGGCCCGCCCCTGTCAAGGGCCGGACGCGTCAGCCCTGCTCGCGCACCGCCCCGAGCACCGCGAAGACCACCGCCACCGCGGCGTCGGCGAGCCGGTCGCGCCCGACTGCGAGCCGCCCGTCGGTCCACTCCAGGTACAGCGAGACCAGGCTGCCGCCGAGTGCGGCCGCGCCGAGCGCCAGCTCCTCGTCGCCGTCGGGGACCACCGCGCCCGCCTCCGCACCGAGAATCGGGATGAGCAGCCGCAGGAAGGCGGGGGCGCGGTCGGCGCTGTGCGCGCGCAGGGTGTCGTCGGCGAGCGGCTCGCGCAGCAGGATCCGGGCGCGGCCGGGATCCTCCTCGAAGTACCGCGCGCAGATCTCGAAGATCTCCCTGATGGCGGCGCGCAGCCCGGCCGCGGTGGAGACCCCGCGCATGCGCTCGAAGAGCCGCGTCTCCACCCGGTCGTAGACCGCGATCACGAGATCCTCGCGGGTGTCGAAGGTTTCGTAGAAGTAGCGCGGGCTCAGGTTCGTCTGCCGCATGACCGCGCGGGTGGTCACCGCGGCGGCGCCGCCGGTGCCGAGCAGTTCCTCACCGACGTCGAGCATCTGCTCGCGGCGATCCAGGGAGCGGTCCCGCAGGGTCTGCCCGCGCCACAGCTTCGGAGAGCTCATGCGGCGATCCTCCCATCCCGGGGCAGTATTGACATCAGCCGTTTCAAGATGAAACGCTTGCTTCATCTTCTTCGGACGTGCCAGAGAGGCGACGCCATGACTCCCACTGCCAGGCACCACTTCGGCGCCGGCGCCCGCCGCCGGCCCAGCCTGCGCTCCCGGCTCGCCACCGCCGCGGTGCGCGAACTGGTCCGCCCGGTGCTGCGCCTGGTGCCCATCTCGCCGCTCGCGCTGCGCGCCGGTTCGCTGGTCGATGTCGGCGCGCGGCTGCTGCCGGTGCGCACCGCCGTCCGGGTCGAGCCGGTGCGCGGCGAGGGGGTGCGGGGCGCGGTCGTGCGCGCCGCCGGGGTCGCGGAGGGGTTCGGCGCGGGCGCGCTGCTCTATTTCCACGGTGGCGGTTTCGTCGCGGGCGGGCTGCACACGCACCGCCGCTTCGCCGCCGAGCTCGCCCTGGCCACGGGGTTGCCGGTGGTCCAGGTGCGCTACCGGTACCTGCCGGAGGCGACGGTGCCGGAGTCGGTGCGCGACTGCCTGGCCGCCTACCGCTGGCTGCTCGAGCAGGGCGCCGCGCCGGGGTCGGTGGTCTTCGCGGGCGACTCGGCGGGCGGCTTCCTCGCGCTGAGCACCGCGATCGCCGCCGCCACCGCGCAGCTACCGGCCCCGGCCGCGATGGTCGCGCTCAGCCCCTGGCTCGACCTGGACCCGACCACCAAACTCGCGCACCGCAATGCCGCCACCGAGGCCTACCTCCCGACCGCCGCCTTCCCGCGCATCGCCGAACTGGGCTGCACCCGCGACGGCCACGTCGACCTCACCCTCTCCCCCGTCTCCGGCGTGCTGGCCGGACTACCCCCGACGCTGCTCGCCGCCTGCGACGACGAGTTCCTCCGGCTCGACTCCGAGGTCATGGCCGAGCGGCTGACCGCGGCGGGCGTGCCGTGCGAGCTGCACCTCTGGTACGGCCAGATCCACGCCTTCCCGGTCGTCTTCCCCTATCTGCCGGAGAGCCGCGCGCTCACCGCCGAGATCGCGCGCTTCGCCCGCGCGCACATCCGTCCCGCGGCCGCGACCGCCGCGGCCTGAACTCGCCCCCGAAGGGAATCCCGTGACCATCCCGACCGCACTCGCCACCGAGACCGGCGACCATCCAGCGGCGCTGCTCGACGAGCTCCGCGAACTGACCGCGACGGCGCCCGCCCGCGCCCGCCTCGCCTGCTGGGACCACGTGCTGGCGGCGAGCGCCGCCGACGACCGCGCGCTGCTCGACGCGCTCTTCGCCGCGGGCACCGCACCACAACTGCACGGCGACTACGAGGGCATCATCGTCGGCAAACTGCACGGCATCCCCGGACTGGCGCTGCTCAACCCGGTGGTCGCGATCGAACCCGGCTGGGTCGGCAAGAGTTTCGACGCCGCCACCGGCACCGGCGCCAACCGGCTCGACCTGCCCGCCTACCTCGCGCTGAAAGCCGTCGTCCCCGGCTACCGGGGCTGGGTACGCACCGGCACCGGGTACCGCGGCTTCCGGTTCACGCACCGGGTCGAGAAGGCGGTGCTGGCTCCGCACAACCAGGTCGTCGCGGTGACCTACACCGACCCGGCGCTCGGCAACCCGCGTAGCCGCGTGGTGCCGATCGAACGGGTCAGGGACGAGATCGTCGAGCTGGTGCCCGGGGTGTACCTGGGCCGGGCCCAGCTGCGCTCGACCGGCGGTGAGCTCCGGGCGATCGGCTACTTCGCCATGCGCGCGCCGCGGCCGGGGGTGCGGCGATGACCCGGCTCGACGGCGCGACCGCCTGCGTCACCGGCGGGGCACGGGGAATCGGCCGGGCCACCGCGCTCGCGCTGGCCGCGCGCGGTGCCCGGGTGTGGATCGGCGATATCGACGTGGCCGCGGCGGAGGCGACGGCGGCCGAGATCGGCGGGCACGCGGCCCCGCTGGACGTCACCGACCCGGAGAGTTTCGCCGCGTTCCTGGCGGCCGCGGCGGCGAGCGGGCCGGTGGAGATCCTGGTGAACAACGCGGGCATCATGCGGCTCGCCCCCTACCTGGAGCTGGATCTCGCGGGGCACCACCGCGAGCTGGCGATCAATGTGGGCGGGGTGGTCAACGGGATGAGCCTGGCGCTGCCCGGCATGGTGGCGCGCGGGCGCGGCCACATCGTCAATGTGGCCTCGATGGCGGCGAAGGTGACCACGCCGGGCGCGGCGGTGTACTGCGCCTCCAAGTTCGCGGTCGCCGCGCTCTCCCGTGCGGTCCGCGCCGAGCTGGACGGCACCGGGGTGAGCGTCACCACCGTCATGCCCGCGGCGGTGCACACCGAACTCACCTCGGGGGTGAACCTGTCACTGCAGCCCACCCTGCAGCCCGATGAGGTGGGCGAGGCGATCGCCGACACCGTGCGGCACCGGCGCGCCGAGGTGACGATTCCGCGCTGGCTGGCGCCGATGGGCACGGTCGAGCAGGGCATCCCCGAAGCGGCGCTGCGCCTGGTGAAGCGCCGCTTCGTCGGCCGCGACCCCGGGCAGTACGACGCGCGGCGGCGCCGCGCCTACCTGGACCGCATCGAGGGCTGAAGCCCCTGTGCCCGGCGCCGCTCCCGCAGCGCCGCCGCCAACTCGGCGCGGTCGTCGAAGTGCCTGGTCGCGGCGGCGTAGCGCTGCACGGTGTCGGCACCGCGGCCCGCGAGCAGCACGAGGTCGCCGGGGCGGGCGGCGGCGACGGCGTGCCGGATGGCGGCGCCGCGGTCGGCGATCTCGACGGTCGCGCCGCCGGTGGCACCGGCGAGCACCTGGCGGCGCAGGTCGGGCGCGGATTCGTGCTCCGGGCTCTCGTCGGTGACCACGACGAGGTCGGCCCGGTGCGCCGCGGTCCGGCCGAGCGCCGCGCGCTTGCCGGCATCCCGGTCGCCGGTCGCGCCGATCACCACGATGAGCCTGCCCGCGGTGGCGGTCCTGGCCCAGGAGAGCACCGCGCGCTGGCCGTCCTCGTTGTGCGCGTAGTCGACGAAGGCGAGGAAATCCTGCCCGGCGTCGACCCGTTCGAGCCGTCCCGGCACCACCCCGAGCCCGGCCATGCCGGCCGCGGCGAGCCCGGGGTCGATTCCCGCGCCCGCCAGGACGGCCAGCGCGGTCAGGGCATTGCGCACCTGGTGGGTGCCGAGCAGCCGCAACCGCACCGGGAAGGAGCAGGCCGGGCCGTGCGCGCGGAAGCGGGTTCCGGTCAGCTCGGCGCGAATGTCGGTGGCCCGCCAGTCCGCGGCGACCCCCGGCGTCGTGGTGCAGGTGACGGTCGGCAGCAGCGCCCGCTCGGCCAGCCGCAGCCCCCAGGCGTCGTCGACGGCGACGACCGCGCGCTCGCTGCGCGCGGGGTGGAAGAGCGCGGCCTTGGCCGCGAAGTAGCTCTCCATCGAGCCGTGGTGGTCGAGGTGGTCGCGGGCGAGGCCGGTGAAGGCGGCGCAGGCGAAGTGCGTGCCGTCCACCCGGTGCTCGGTGAGCCCGTGCGACGACACCTCGAGCACCGCCGCGCCCGCGCCGTCGGCGACGCAGCGGGCCAGGTGCCTGGCGATGACATCGGCCTCCGGGGTGGTGCGGGTCGCCGGTTCCGAGCCCGCCGGGGTCCGGGCGACGATGCCGCCGAGCAGCCCGCGCCGGATTCCGGCGCCCGCCAGCCCCGCGTCGAGCAGGTAGGTGGTCGAGGTCTTGCCGTTGGTGCCGGTCACCCCGAAGACCGGCAGCCGCCGCGAGGGGTCGCCGTGCAGCCGGGCGGCCAGCGGGCCGAGCGCGGGCCGCGGCGCCGCGACCACCAGGGTGGGCAGCGTGCGCGCGGGCCGGTCGCTGACCACCGCCACCGCGCCGCGGCGCCGCGCCTGCTCCTCGAAGTCGAGGCCGTGGTGCCGCTGCCCGGGCAGCGCGAACCACAGCGTGCCCGGCTCGACCGCCCGCGAGTCGGCGGCGACGTCGGTGACGAGTGCGTCCCCGGCCCCCGGCGGGAGCGGGCAGCGCAGATCGCGGGCGATGTCGGCGAGCGTGACGGGCACCAGGCGTTCCTTCCGGCCACGAGAGCCCGGCGGGCCCTCGGGAGTAGTTCGGCGCGGAGTACCCCGGGGAGGCGGGCTACTCCTCCGGATCGGCGGCCGCGCGCCACCGCTCCAGCACCGACTCCGCCTGGATCAGCTGTTTGCGCAGGATCACGACCAGACCGGTGGTCAGGACACCCATCGCCAGCGCGCCGATCTCGGCGAGCAGGCGGCTCACCGCTCGCCCCGCCGGTGCCGCCAGTAGGTGAGGTAGGCGTTGCGGTCGGTGAGGTACCAGACCCGCAGGATGCCGATCGGGGTCCAGCACTGCGCGGACATCGCGCCGGGCAGCCGGTCGGCGGCGGGCGGGGCGGTGCGCAGCGCCGCGGCCCAGCGGGCGGCGACGTCGGCGGGGTCCGGGTAGCGGTCGGTGCGCGCGGCCAGCACCGGCGGCGCGTCGTGCACGCGCATCCAGCGCACCGGCGGCAGGTGCGCGGCGGCGCCGTTGACGTAGTCGCTGAGTGCGCGCTCGCGGGCGCGGGTGAGCGCGGGGCCGGAGCGGCCGGCGGTGGCCGTACGGACGGCGCGGCGCAGCGCGGCCGGGTCGAGGACGAGCCCGGCCGCCGTCACCGCCGGTGCGCGGGCGTCGGGAGCTGCGTGCTGGTCATGGACGGACATCCTCTCGGCGAGCGCGACGAACCGGATACTCCGAACCTAGGGCCCGGGTCCGCCGCTGTCTGTCGGCGATCCGACCGAATCCCACCGGCAACCGCCGAGTAGCCGACGACCCATCGCACACGGTCAATCCGGCGGCACGCTAGGCTAATGGTCATTAGCCCGTGCCGGCCGAGGTGCGGGCGGGATTCCGACGGGAGCGTCATGACGGTGGAGCTGTCGTACTCGGACGAGGTCACCGGCCTCGTCACCCGCACCGAGGCCTTCGTGCGGGAGGTGGTGCTCCCGGTCGAGGACGCCAACGGCGGCGACATCGCCGTCGCGGGCTCCGACAAGATCCGGGTCGAGCTGCAGGGCGAGGCGCGGAGCCGCGGCATCTTCGCCCCGCACGCGCCGGTCGAGTACGGCGGGCTCGGGCTGGACATGAGCGACCGCGCCCCGGTCTTCGAGGCCGCCGGCTACTCGCTCTTCGGGCCGCTCGCGGTGAACATCGCCGCCCCGGACGAGGGCAACGTGCACCTGCTCGCGCACGTCGCGACCCCGGAGCAGAAGCAGCAGTTCCTCGCGCCGCTCGCGCACGGCGACCAGCGCTCGGCCTTCGCCATGACCGAGCCTGCCCCCGGCGCGGGCTCGGACCCCTCCGCGCTCACCACCCGCGCGGAGAAGGCGCCGGGCGGCTGGAAGATCAGCGGCCACAAGTGGTTCATCACCGGCGCGGACGGCGCCGGGTTCTTCATCATCATGGCCCGCACCTCCGGCGCGCCCGGCGACCGCGGCGGCGCCACCATGTTCCTCAGCCCGGCCGACGCGCCGGGGCTGCGGGTGGAGCGCCACATCAGCACGCTGGACCGCTCGATGATCGGCGGACACTGCGAGGTCTTCTTCGACGATCTCTTCGTCCCCGACGAGGCCGTGCTCGGCGCCGTCGACGAGGGGTTCGCCTACGCCCAGGTGCGGCTCGGCCCGGCCCGGATGACCCACGTCATGCGCTGGCTCGGCGCCGCCCGGCGCGCGCACGACATCGCCGTCGCGCACGTGGCGCAGCGCCGCGGCTTCGGCTCGGTGCTCGGCGATCTCGGCATGGTGCAGCAGCTGGTCGCCGACAACGAGATCGACATCGCCGCCACCCGCGCCCTGCTGGTGCGCGCCTGCTGGGAGCTGGACCGGGGCGGCTCCGCCGCGAACGCGACCGCCATCGCCAAGACCTTCGGCGCCGAGGCGATCGGGCGGATCGTGGACCGCTCGGTGCAGATGTGCGGCGGGCTCGGCGTCTCCGACGACCTGCCACTGGCCCGGCTCTCCCGCGAGGTCCGGCCGTTCCGGGTCTACGACGGGCCCTCCGAGGTGCACCGCTGGGCGTTGGCCAAGCGGGTCGTCGGCGCCGCCAAGCGGGCCGCGCGGGAGCAGGCGCGGTGACCGCGACCGTGCACGAGGGGCTCGATCTGGTCGCGCTGCGGCGGTTCTTCGCCGAGCGGGACGTCGCGGTCGACGGCGAGCTGCGGGCCGAGCTGATCTCCGGCGGCAAGTCCAACCTGACCTTCCTGATCACCGACGGCCGCACCCGCTGGGTGCTGCGCCGCCCGCCCACCGCCGGGCTCACCCCGTCCGCGCACGACATGGCGCGCGAGTTCCGGGTCTGCGCGGCGCTGCGGGGTAGCGGGGTGCCGGTGGCGCCGACGGTCGCGCTCTGCACCGACGAGCAGGTGATGGGGGCGCCGTTCGCGGTGACCGGGTTCGTCGACGGGCAGGTCGTCCGCACCGCCGACGAGCTCGCCGCCTTCTCCGACGCCGAGATCACCGCCTGCACCGACGAGCTGATCCGGGTGCTCGCCGCGCTGCACGAGGTCGATCCCGACGCGGTCGGGCTGGCCGGCTTCGGCCGCCCCGAGGGGTACCTGACCAGGCAGGTCGCGCTGTGGGCGCGGCAGTGGGAACGGGTGCGGACCCGCGAGCTGCCCGACCTGCACCGGCTGCACGACCGGCTCGCCGCCGCCGTCCCGGCCCGCTCGGCGGTCTCGATCGTGCACGGCGACTACCGCATCGACAACACCATCCTGGCCGCGCCCGGCCGGGTGGCGGCGGTGGTGGACTGGGAGCTCTCCACGCTCGGCGACCCGCTCGCCGACCTGGCCCAGATGTGCACCTACCGCCACGCCGCGCTCGACGCCATCATCGGCGAGACCGCGGCCTGGACCAGCCCGCGGCTGCCCGGCCCCGCCGAGCTCGCCCAGCGCTACGCCGAACGCACCGGCCGCGACCTCGGCGAGTGGGGCTTCTACCTGGGGCTGGCGCACCTCAAGCTCGCGGTGATCGCCGAGGGGATCACGCACCGGCACCGGGCCGGGGCGACCGAGGGCGACGGGTTCGAGCACGCGCACCTGGCGGTCGGGCCGCTGGTCGCGGCGGGGCTGGCGGCGCTCGGCGAGTAGCGAGCCCGCGCGGCGGGGCGCTACTCCGCGCGGGTCACCCGTCGCCGTCGACGATCCGCTGGACCAGCGCGCCGTAGCGCCGGATCAGCGTCTCGTCGTCGATGGCGGCCGGGTCGAGCAGCTCGAGGTGGCGCAGCGCGGCGGCGAGCCCGAGCAGCTGCGCCATGACCAGCTGGGCGCGCAGCCGGTCCGGCGCGGTGTCGCCGATCCGCTCCGCGACGGCGTCCAGGTAGCGAGTGCGGACGTCGGCGCGGGTGCGCGCCGGATCGTCGGATTCCCGGATGAGCACCGACGCCATCGCCCACGGCTCCGGCTCGTCGGTGCGGCGCCGCTCCACCAGCCGCCGCACCATGAGCACTCCGGGCGGCTCGCCCGCGGGCGGCGGCGCCTCGTCCAGCGCGGCGCCGGAGGGGTCGGCGGCGGCGAACAGCTCGGCCTTGCTCCCGGTCAGCTTCATGACGAGGGCGGGCGAGCAGCCGGCGGCGGCGGCGATGTCCTTGATCGTGGTCGCGGTGTAGCCGCGCCGGGCGAAGAGCTCGCGCGCGGCCGCGATCACCGTGTCGCGGGAGGAGCGGTCGCTCACCGCGCCCCCGACGCCTGCAGCGCGTGGTCCAGCTCGAAGTCGACCGCGGCCGGCCGGGTCAGCACGGCGACGTGCCTGGTCGCGGTGCGCCGGTCGGCGGCGAGCACGGTCACCAGGTAGCGCCCGCTCGGCGGCTGCGCCAGCTCGTAGCCGCCGTCGCTGCCGGTGACGGTGGCCGCCACGTACTCCCCGCTGACTTTGACCAGGCTGACCATCGCGCCCGCGCACGGCTCCCCCGCCGCGGTGACCCGGCCCTGGAGGCTGAGCCTGCGGGTCAGCACGACGCTGGGCCGCTCCGAGTCCGCGGCCAGCTCCATGACCTGCGACTCCGGCGCCCACCCGTCCGCGCCGGTGATCACCAGGTACGGCCCCGGCGCGGGCAGCACCACGGTGAACTCCCCCGCGTTGTCGGCCCGCCCCCAGTCGGCGGGCTCGCCGGTGGTGCGCAGCACGGTGACCACGGCGTGCCGGATCGGCTCGCCGCCGCCCCGCACCGTCCCGGTGACCACCAGCTCGTCGGGGAGCTCGCCGTCGTCGGGCACCGGTTCGGCGGGCAGCTCGACCCGCGGGATGAAGAACGCGACCGCCGTCGCCACCGCGGCGGCCACCGCCGCGATGACGAACACCAGCTGGAAGGCGGCGAACGCGGGCAGCCGCTCCCCGCCGACCTCGAGGGTGAGCGTGGTGAGCAGTGCGGAGATGAGCGCGCTGGAGATCGCGGTGCCCACCGAGCGCAGCAGCGTGTTGAGCCCGTTCGCCGAGGCGGTCTCGGTGATCGGCACCGACCCCATGATCAGCATCGGCATGGCCGCGTAGGCGATGGCGGTGCCCACCATCACGAACATGGCGCCGCCGATGACCAGCGGCACCGAGCCGTTGAGCAGGACGCGCACCAGGTAGGCGACCGCGAGGATCGCCGTCCCCGTCATCAGCGTGTACTTGGCGCCGATCCGCCTGATCAGCCGTGCCGAGATCGGCGCGAAGACCACCATCACGAGTCCCGCCGGCATCATGCAGAGCCCCGCCGCCAGCACCGAGAGCCCGAAGCCGTACCCGGTGCCGACCGGCATGGTCAGCTCCTGGATGGTGGCCAGCATGTTCGCGTACATGGAGATGCCGCAGAGCAGCGCCGCGACATTGGTCAGCAGCACCGGGCGGCGCGCGGAGGTGCGCAGGTCGACCATGGGCAGGCTGACCCGCAGCTCGAACGGGAACCAGACCGCGAAGCCGAGCACCGCGATCGCCGCCGCACCGAGCGTGTACCCGCTCGTCCACCCCCACGAACCGCCCTTCGAGATCACCAGCAGCAGCGCCACCAGCGCGATCGAGAGCAGCACCGCGCCGCCGAAGTCGAACCGGCCGCGCGTGCGGACCGCGGATTCCGGCACGACCGCGAGCACCGCGGCGAAGAGCAGCGCCGCCGCGACCGCGGAGAGCCAGAAGATCGACTCCCAGCCCAGGTGCTCGTAGAGCACGCCGGGCAGCGGCAGCCCCAGCGCCCCGCCGATGCCCAGCGTCGCGCTCATCAGCGCCGTCGCGCCCGCGACCTTGGCGCGCGGCAGCTCGTCGCGCAGCATGGCGATGCCGATCGGCACCAGCGCCGAGGCCAGCCCCTGCAGGCCGCGCCCGACCAGCACCGCGAGGAAGGTCCCGCCGAGCGCGGCGATCAGCGACCCGGCCACGATGGTGCCCAGCGACACCAGCATCATGAGCCGCTTGCCGAACATGTCCGCGAGCCGGGACAGGATCGGCGTCGCCACCGCGGCGCAGAGCAGCGTGATCGTCACCAGCCAGGAGGCGCTCGGGTAGTCGACCCCGAGGATCTCCGGGAATTCGCCGAGCAGCGGCACCACCAGGGTGTGCTGCAGCGCCACCACGACGCCGGAGAGGCAGAGCACCGCGGTGAGCAGCCGATTCGGCGGCGCTTTCGCCGGACTGTCCACGCGGGCTCCTTACCGAGACGAACGAACGTTCCCCCAGAGGTGAACACACGTTCACCTCTGGATGCAACCCGTAACCCGGCGTGCGACCATCGAGGGATGACACCGCCACCGACGCTCGCGGCCGTCTCGGTGGAGCAGCTCGCCGACTCCGCGCTCGGCGCCTCGTTCAGCACGCTCGACTCCGCCGGGGTGCCGTCGACACCGCTGCTGGTGGTGGAGTTGGACGGAACCGAGTGGAGCGCGGCAACTGTCGAGGCGGCGTGCGCCGTGCTCGCCGACCCGGCGAGCCCGGTCGCCATCGGCATCGCCACCCGCCGTCCGCCGTCCGCGGCCGATCCGGTGTTGGCCGCTCTGACCTGCACCCTGGCGCCGGAGGAGTGGTCGCCACAGGTGGTGGCCGAGCCCGACAGCCTGCCGCTGATCGTCGCCGCCGTGGACCGGGCGCCGCTGGCGGCCCTGGCGATGACCGGGTTGCTGCGGCTGACCGCCGGCGCTCCGGTCGCCTCCGGGCTGGTCGCGGAGTCGCTCGCCTACTCGATGCTGCTCGCCGGTGACGAGTTCGCCGCCTGGCGGGCCGCCCGGCCGGTGCGGCCCGTTCCCGATCCGGTCGCCCCGCCGGTGCTGGCCGAGCGCACCGGCGACCGGCTCGACCTCACGCTCAACCGCCCCGAGCGGCGCAATGCCTTCGCCCGCGAAGTGCGCGACGCGCTGCTGGAGGCGCTCGACATCGCCGCGCTGGATCCCGGGGTGGCCGAGGTGCACCTGCACGGGGCTGGGCCGGATTTCTGCAGCGGCGGGGATCTGGACGAGTTCGGCACCGCGAAGCACGCCCCCACGTCGCACGCGGTCCGGTTGCAGCGCAGTGCGGGGTACGCCCTGCATCGGCTGGCCGTCCGGCCCGGCACCACCGTGCACGCGCACCTGCACGGGTCGTGCATCGGGGCCGGGCTCGAGGTTCCCGCCTTCGCGACCCACGTGCAGGTCGCGCCCGACGCGCGGCTGCGGTTGCCCGAGCTGTCCATGGGGTTGGTGCCGGGGGCGGGCGGGACGGTCGGGGTGGTACATCGGATCGGGCGCTGGCGGGCGGCGTGGATGGTGTTGACCGGGGCGTACGTCGACGCGGAGACGGCGGTGCGGTGGGGGTTGGCCGATACGTTGCGGGATCGGGCGTAGGGCATGCCGGACGCCGCCGAGTCCGGATGCGCCGCAGGCTACCCGCGATCCGTCCCGGATGCGGCCGTCGAGCCCGGATGGGCCGCCGACGACGGAGGCGCACCCTCCGGTTCCGCACTGGCCGCGTGGGCGCGGTCGGGGGCGATGGCGCTGACGGGGTTCCCCGGTGAGCCGCCGCTGGCCGCGCCCGGTGCGCCCGCGCTCGTCGTCGAGCGGGCGCTCGACCGCGTCGCCCGTGCCGCGGCTGCGCGCACCGGCCGCCCGCCGGTGCTGCCCGGGGTCGGGCTGCTCGGTGAGCGCGCCGCCTGCACGGGCTTCACCCGTAACGCGCCCTTCTCCTGCGGGGGCCGGTTCCTTGCGGTGCCCGCGCGCGATGGTTTCGTCGGGCTGTCGCTGGCCCGCCCCGACGACATCGCCCTGCTCCCCGCGCTGGTCGAGCGCGGCGAGTGCCCCGATCCGTGGGCGGCCCTGGCCGAATGGGCCCGCGCGCTGCCGGTCCGGGTCGCCGATGAGCGCGTCGCCCTGCTCGGGCTGCCCGGCGGCGCGCTCGGCTCCGCGGCCACCCGCGAGCCGGTGCGGCGCACCGTCGGTGGCCGCCGGATACGCCTCCGCGAACGCCCCCGCGTGATCGATTTCAGCGCCCTGTGGGCGGGCCCGCTCTGCACCCATCTGCTGACCGGCATCGGCGCCGAGGTGATCAAGGTCGAGAGCCGCACCCGCCCCGACGGCGCCCGCACCGGCCCCGCCGGTTTCTACGACCTGCTGCACCACGGGCAGTACAGCGTCGCCGTTGATTTCGACGACCCGGCCGATCGCGACCGCCTGGCCCGGCTGGTGGCAGGCGCCGACCTGGTGGTGGAGGCTTCCCGCCCGCGCGCCCTGCGCCGCCTCGGGCTCGACGCCGAGGGGCTGGTCGCGGCCGGGGTCTCGTGGCTGTCGATCACCGCGCGGGGGCGGGCCTCCGACCGCGTCGGTTTCGGCGACGACATCGCCGCCTGCGCCGGGCTGCACGCCGGCGGCCACACCCCGGTGCCCTGCGGCGACGCGCTCGCCGACCCGCTCACCGGCGCCGTCGCCGCCGCCGAGGCCGCCGAGGCGCTGCTGGACGAGTGTGCCCGCCTCATCGATATCTCCATGCACGACCTCGCGGTGCGGTCCGCATCCGGACCGGTTCCCGCGCACACGGTCTCGCTCCGCGACGAGCAGTGGTGGGTCGACTGCGAGGCGGGCACCTTCCCGGTCGCCGCGCCCGCACCGCGCGACGCCCCCGGCCCCGCTCCCGATTCGGGCGCGCACCCACTGGAGTCGCTGCTGTGAGCCGGCTGATCCGGGATGTCTCGCTGATCGACGGGCGCGAAGGCGTCGATGTGCGCCTCGCCGGCGGCGTCATCGCCGAGATCGGGCCGCGGCTGCGCGCGCGCGGGGAGACCGAGGTCGACGGCGGCGGTGCGGTACTGCTGCCCGGCCTGCACGACCACCACATCCACCTGCACGGCACCGCCGCAGCCCGCGAATCCGTCGACTGCACAACGGGTCTGGAGAGTCTGCGGCAGGCGGAGGCCGCGCGGATCCGCGCGGTCGGCGCCGGCGTCTCGGTGGACCGGCACGCCCTGGACCACCTCGTCCCCGACCGCCCCGTCCGCGTCCAGCACCGCTCCGGCGCCCTGTGGATGCTCAACACCGCCGCCCTCGCCGAACTCGCACCCCTCCCGCACCTGCCCGGCGTCGAACGCGACGCCGCGGGCGAGCCCACCGGCCGGCTGTGGCGCCTGGACGACCTACTCCGCGGAACCTGGCCGCCCCGAGGCGATCTCACCGCCCTCGGCCGCGAACTCACCGCCTACGGCATCACCGGCGTCACCGACGCCACCCCCGGCCGCACCTCGATGCCCACCTTGCCGCAACGGGTGACCCTGCTCGGCGAGCGCAAACTGCTCCTGCACGACCACGACCTCCCCGGCTACGACGAACTCCGCGCCCGCATCGCCGCCCTGCACCACCGCGGCCTCCCGGTGGCCGTCCACTGCGTCACCAGGGTGTCCCTGCTGCTCACCCTCGCGGTGCTGGACGAGGTCGGCATCCTGCCCGGCGACCGGATCGAGCACGGCGCCGTCATCCCCGACCCCGCCGCGCTGCGCGGGCTCACCGTCGTCACCCAGCCCGGTTTCGTCGTCGCCAACCGCGAAAGGTACCGCGCGGAAGTCGATCCCGACGACCTCCCGCACCTCTACCCCTACGCGAGCCTGCTCGCCGCCGGAGTGCCGGTGCTGCCGAGCAGCGACGCCCCCTACGGCCCGCTCGACCCGTGGGCCGTCATGCGCGCCGCCGCGACCCGCGAACTCGTTCCGGGCGAACGGGTTTCGACCCGGACGGTGCTCGACGGCTTCCTGCACGGCGCCGACCTCCGCCCGCGAACCGTGGCCGTCGGCGCCCCCGGCGACCTGGTTCTCCTGGCGGCACCTCTGCACACCGCGCTCGACGCCCCCGACGCGGCACTGGTCCGGCACGTCTGGATCGACGGCAGGCAGGTGCGGTAGCAGATCAGTCTCCGGTGACCACCGTGACATCCGCGGGCGCGCAGGTCGGCGTATCGACCGGCACCAGCGCCGCCACCACCGGCTTCCCGGTCCTGGTCTCGACCAGCGCGACCGGCGGCCCGTCCGGCCCGGTGAGGTGCCGATCCCCCCACTGCATGAGCCCGACCACGACCGGATACAGCTCCCACGCCTTCTCCGTCGGCCGGTACTCCAGCCGTTCCCGGCTGCCCTCCTGACGGTACGGAAGCCGTTCCACCAGGCCGTGTTCCGCCATCTCGGCGAGCCGCCTGCTCAGCACCGAGGTGGAGACCCCCAGGTGCTGCTGGATGTCCTCGAAGCGGTGCACGCCGTTGAACAGCTCGCGGAGCACGAGCAGCGTCCACCGGCTGCCGACCACCTCAAGGGCCCGCACCACCGGGCAGTTCCCCAGGTCGACCGACGTCCATTCCACGCATCCACCCTACCGGTTGAGTTCCACCAGAGAACTCAGCTACATTCTGGGTTCTCATAGAGAAGTCAGGAGTCCGGTCATGTCCCCCGGTTACACCGCCCTCACCGTCCGCCGCGAACACGGCGTCGCCGTCGTCACGCTCGACCACCCGCCGGTCAACCTGCTCGACACCGAACTGATCGCCGACCTCGACCGCCTGCACGCCGAACTCGCCACCGACCCCACCACCCGCGTCGTGGTCGTCGAGAGCGCGAACCCCGATTTCTTCCTCGCGCACGGCGATCTCCGGCTGCTCACCGACCCGGCGGCGCTCGACGCCTACGTCCAGGGCCCCGGCCTCGACCTCTTCCAGCGCTACCGGGCGCTGCCGCAGCTCACCATCGCCAAGGTCACCGGCCGGGTGCGCGGCGGCGGCGCGGAGTTCCTCCTGCACCTGGACCTGCGCTACGCGGCGCTGGGGAACGCGTGGTTCGGCCAGCCGGAGGTGAGCCTCGGGATCTTCCCCGGCGGCGGCGGCACCCGTGAGCTCCCCGCCCTGCTCGGCCGCGCACGCGCGCTCGAGGTGATCCTGAGCGGTCAGCTCTACGACGCCGCCACCGCCGAACGCTACGGCTGGATCGACCGCGCCCTCCCCGCCGCCGAACTCGATCCCTTCGTCGCCGAACTCGCGCACCGGATCGCGGCCCAACCACCTGCCGCCGTAGCGGCCGCCATCGCCGCGATCGACGCGGCCCTGCCCGCACGCCCCGACTCCGCCGAGCGGGAGATGGCGCTGCTCATGCCCCTCTTCACCAGTGCCGACGCCATCGATCGCGCCGCCGCCGCGCTCGCCGCCGGAGCTCAGACGGTCGCCGGGGAGCGCGACCTGGAGGGGTTGATCGAGCGCGCGACGCCCTGAACCGGGCCGCACGCCTCGGCGCGCTCGGGACCTGCGTACCGGCGAGCGCATCACTGCGCAGGTGCGAATCACTCAGGTGATGCCCCCATCATCCGGCGGCGACCGCCGGGGGCCACAGTGGCGACGGCGTCGTGCCCAGCGGATACCACCCCGGCAACCGTCCGGCGCCGGCGTTCTTCGCCATCCGCGCCGAGAACTCGGCGGTGACCTTGCCCGCTTTCAACAGCCGGATATACAGGTCGGCGACGTGCCCGAAGTCGAAGAAATCGCGTTGCCAGGCCCATTTTCCGTCCCCGGCGTACCCGAACCACGACCCGCCGAGCCCGTACACCTCGTGCTCGACGCCGTCGGTATCGGTAGCGACCTGCTTCCAGAAGCCGAGCACCTCGCCCTGCACGTCGTCGATGAGAACCCGCTGGTACGGGTAGCGCCAGCCCAGCAACCCCGCCATCTCCTGGCCGAACGCGATCTCGCGGATCTCGTCGATCCCGACGCACATGACATCGTCGTGCGGGCCGATGTTCCAGCCGTAACTGCCGTCGGCGACGAAGAAGTCGGCCAGCGGCCGCCAGTCGCCGGTGCGCTCGGCCTCGATATTGGCCGCCAGCCAGCGGTCGACCGTTTCCTGGATTTCGGCACGGGGGAATCGGGGCATGGAGATTCCTTTCAGGGGCGCGCGGCGCGCAGTCGTCTGCGGTCGGTGAGCAGTTCCTCGAGGGTCTGCCGGACCGGGCGGAAGGTGATGCCGAGGTCGCGTTCGGCGGCGGAGTTGTCGGCGGGCGGGGAGTCGACGAGGTAGCGGGCGCCCGCCGCGCCGAGTTTGCGCAGGCTCGGCGGGAGGCGGTCGCGGAACCGGTCGGCGAGCGTGCCCGCCGCCACCAGCGCGGCGTCGGGCACGCGGTGGTGGCGCACCCGGCGGCCGCTGATCGCGCTGAGCTGCGCGGCCAGTTCGGCGCCGGTGAGGTGGTGTCCGGCGATCACGTAGCGCCGGGGGCCGAGCCCGGGTTCGAGCAGGCGGGCGTGCGCTTCCGCGATATCGCGTACGTCGGCGACCGAGAACGCCGCGCCCCGTCCCGGAATCCCCGACCGCAGGAAGGCGCCGACGGCATCGCCGGATTCCCCGAACCGCCCGGCCACGGCGGGCCCGAGCACGCTGCTCGGGTAGGTGATCACCACCGGCGCCCCGGCCCGCTGCAGGCCGCGCGCGTACCGCTCGACCCGCGCCTTGGACTCGCCGTAGGCGTCGGCGCCGCCGCCGGGCTGCAGGTCCGGGTGCAGCAGCGGGCAGCGCGGATGCCAGAGCGCCACCGCGCTCGACACCGACACCACCGGGTCCAGCCCGGCCGCCACCGCCTGCCCGAGCACGTTCCCCGCCCCGGTCACGGTGGCGCGGATCATCCGCTCGGCCGCGGCGGGGTCGAGCGCGACCACCGCTGCCGCGTGCACGACGGCATCGCAGCCGTTCAACGCTGCCCGCACCTGTTCCGCGTCGGTCATGTCGCCCCGGACGACGTCGCCGCCGTCGAAACCGAGTTCGGCCGCCACCGCGGCCACGCGCTCCGGATCGCGGGCCAGCAGCCGCACCTGGTGACCGCGGTCGTGCACGGCCTTGGCGGTCCACGCGCCGACGAAACCGGTCGCGCCGGTGATCAGAACGCGCATGCTCAGCCGCGCAGCAGCAGCGCGGACACCGAGGTCAGCCGCTCGGCCATGTCGGTGTAGGAGCCGTACGCCATGCCCGCCTGGATCATGGCGCCGCTGACGGCGATGCTCAGCGCGTCCAGGATCTCCGGCGTGCAGGACGGCCCGGCGGCGCGGCGCAACCGGCCGGTCATGGCGGTGCCGATGCAGGTGCGCAGCCGGGCCACGTCCGGGTCGCGGCTCAGCACCGCGGCCGAGGCGGCCACGCTCAGCTCGGGCTCCTCCGACATGAGCTGCCCGAGCTCGGCGAAGACCCCGGCCAGCCGCTCGAGCGGCTCGGAGCCGGCGACCGGCTGCTCGCACCAGCGCTGGACCCGGCGCCAGTACAGCTCGGTGACGAGGTGCTGCTTGGCCGAGAAGTAGCCGTAGACGGTGGCGTGCGTCAGCCCGGAGCGGCGCGAGACCTCGCGCATGGAGAGCTGGTCGTAGCCCTGCTCGCGCAGTACCGCCAGCCCCGCGTCGAGCACCCGATCCGCGGTGTCGACCGAGCGACCTCCCAGCGAGCGACGTCCGATTCCCGTTTCGACCATGAATCCAGACACTAGGCTATACAGGTGTAAATCGGAAGGCCCGCCGGTCGCGACCCCGGTTTCCGCGGCTGTCGGCGCGGGCTCCCTGCTCCTACACTCGGGCAGGTGAAAGGCTGTATCTGTTCCGCGACGGTGACCGGTGCGCTGCTCGGTGGGTTCGCGATGCTCTTCGTGCTGTGCTCGCTCGCCGCCGCGCTGGCCGCCGACCCCGCGCTGCTCGCCATCGACACCCTGCTGTTCTGCGCACCGGGGGTGATCGCGGGCGGCGGGCTCGGAGCGCTCTCCGCCGCCGCGATCTCGCTCGATCGCCGCAACGGCGGGTACCGCTGCCGCAGCTGAAGTTTGACTCCGCGCCGGTGATCGCGTTCGGCGGGACGGCTGGAACGGATCGGGTACCTCACCCCACGACCAGCGGAAGCCGCCCCCACCCCCGGACACTGGTGGTGTGCGCCCTGGCAGCGCCCGCGTAGTCGACCTCCCACCGCGGCCACCGCCGCAGCAGCTCCTCGAGCGCGATGCGTCCCTCCAGCCGCGCCAGGGCGGCGCCGAGGCAGAAGTGCAGACCGTGGCCGAAGGCGAGGTGGCCGCCCCTGCGGTGGATGTCGAAGCGGTCGGGGTCGGTGAAGCGACGGGGGTCGCGATTGGCGGAGCCGTTGAGCAGCAGCATGATCGAGCCCTCGGGGACCGGTTCGCCGTGGTAGCGGACATCGCGGGCGACCCAGCGGGCCTGCACCGGGGAGGGCGGCTCGAAGCGCAGCGCCTCCTCGACCGCGCCCGGGATGAGCGCCGGGTCGGCGGCCAGCTCGGCGCGCTGCTCCGGATGCTCGGCCAGCAGCTGCGCCATGAAGCCGATCAACCGGGTGGTCGTCTCGTTGCCCGCGCCCGCGACCACGCTGGTGTAGGTGAGCACCTCGGCGCGGGTCAGCCTGCGGGAAACCCCGTCCTCCTCGACCTCGGCCCGGAGCAGCTCGGTCATGAGGTCGTCGGCGGGGCGCTCGGCCCGCCAGTCGATGTAGTCGGCGAACACCTCGGCGCTGCGCTCGAAATTACCCTGGTCGAACACCGGAGCGCTGCTGTCGTCGCGCAGGCCGATGGCGGAGTCGGTGCCGTCGCGGATGGCGGCCTGGTCGGCCTCCGGGATGCCGAGCAGGTAGCCGATGGTGCGCATCGGCATGAAGGCGCCGAAGTCGGCGATCACGTCGAATCCGGCGGCGCCGACCAGCGGATCGAGCGCGGTGGCGCAGAAGGCGCGGATCCGCGGTTCGATGGCGAGCATCCGGCGCGGGCTGAAGACCTTGGCCAGCAGTTTGCGGTGCGCGTCGTGCAGCGGCGGGTCCTCCCAGAGGATGATGCCGGGCGGGATCTGCGCGCCGGAGGCGATCACGTCCACGACGGTGCCGCGGCCGGAGCGGAAGGTGTCCCAGTCCTGCAGCCCAGCGGCCACGTCGTCGTAGCGGCTCAGCGCGAAGAAGCCGTGCTCGCCGTTGCGGTAGAGCGGCGCCTCCTCGCGCAGCCGCCGCCAGACGGGGTAGGGGTCCGCGTCGATCGCGAAATCGTAGGGGTCGTAGACCAGGTCGGCTCGGGTCTCGGTCACGTACCTGCATCCCTTCGTAGAACCGAAATTTAGTTCCGCCTCACGGCGGCTGGTTGGGTACGCCGGTGAAGAGCGGCTCGGACGGGCCCGCGGTGACCAAGCCGCCGAGTTTGGTCGCCAGGTGCGGTACGAAGACCGACAGGTAGACGACGTGCCCGAGGAGCACGACGGCGGCAACGGAGAGCAGCGCGGAGCGGAACCCGGTGGTGGCCCTGGTATCGGCCCAGCTGTCGATGAGCGTGCGGCCCCGCGCATCGGTGCGGCCGAGCAGGTAGGTGAAGACCATCATCTGCACGCCCATGGCCAGCGCGTCGTAGAGCGGGTACTGGTACTTCGTGCCCTCCCACAGCGCGAGCCCGGGAATCACCCGGCCGTAGTGGAAGACGCCGAGCCGCGCGCCCAGGATCGCGTTGAACAGGAACGCCCAGACGAACCCGACGACCAGCCCGGTCACCAGCAGCGTCTGCGGCCGCCGCCACCCGTACCTCGCCACCAGCCCGCGCCCGAGCGCGGCGCCGAGCACCGCGGGAAGCACGAAGTAGGCGATGTAGCCGGGCGGCACCGAGGACGGCAGCCCCTGCCAGGTCATGTTCAGCGGCCACCAGGACGGCATGCGCGGGATGGCGGGCGGGAACTGGGCGTAGACCGCCCAGTCGTAGGGCGCCTCGATCCAGGAGAACGAGATCGCCGAGATACACACCAGCAGCAGTGGATGCAGGCGCCTGCCGCGGAGACTCAGGTACACCCCGGCCGCGACGAAGACGAACCCGCCGACGTAGGCGAAGCCGATGGCCGCGGTCAGCAGCGGGGTGAGTTCGCCGTTCACCGCCGTGCCTCCGGGTCGAAGCGGAGTACCACCCCGACGATCACCGCGATCAGCCCGAACAGCGTGGCCAGCATAATGACTGCGCCCATGTCCGTACTCCTTTCGATCCGAGTGCCAGACTTGGGTAGTGAGGACTATCCTATCCCCTTGGGTAGTGGAGACTACCTTAATCTCCATCGCGCGCCAAGACCCGAACCAGGAGCCAACCCCGTTGCCCCAGAAGTCATCACCGACCACCCGGCGTCCGCGCGGCGCCGTGCGGCAGCTCCTGCTGGAGGCGGCCCGCACCCTGTTCGGCGGGCAGGACTACCGCACCACCACCACGCGGGAGATCGCCGAGGCGGCCGGGGTCACCGAGCCGCTGCTGTTCCGGCACTTCGGCTCCAAGGCGGCGCTGTTCCGCGAGGCGCTGGTGCTGCCGTTCACCGAGTTCGTCGACGAATTCGGCCGCACCTGGGCGGCGGTGGTCCCGGAGACGACCGACGAGGAGGAGCTGGCCGGGCACTTCGTCGGCCGGCTCTACGACGTCTTCGTCGAGCACCGCGGCCTGGTGGTGACGCTGCTCTCGGCCGACGCGTTGAGCGCGGAGGAGGCGGGCGAGGCCGGGATCGCCGATGTCCGGCGGGCGCTGGCGGTGCTCGGCGGGATCAGCGCCGAGGGCATGGATCTGCGCGGCGTGCGCTCGGCGCACCCGGACCTGGCGGCGCACTCCACGGTGGCGATGATCGTCGGCATGGCGGCGCTGCGCTCGACCTACTTCGGCGCGGAGCCGCCGCCGCGCGCGGCGATCGTCGCGGAGCTGACCCAGGCCGTGCTGCACGGTTTCCTGCACCGCCCCGGCTGACGGCGGGCGGGCGCAAACGCCCGCGCACGGTGTGAACAAATGTTAGTTTTGATGCGCTCCGCAGCCGTTCGAGGGAGAGCGCGCATGTCCCGTCTTCGTCCATTCGTCATCACCGCGGTGGCAGCGCTGCTGCTGTGCACCGGCTGCGGCCGGGACGGCTCGTCCCGCTCGGACGCGCCGCCGGGTGCATCCCCGGTACCGGCCGAGTTCGGCGATCTCGGCGCGGTCTGCGGGCCGGGCGCGCCGACGAAGGCATCGGCGCAGGGGGTCACCGCGGACCGCATCGCGGTCGGGGTCTTCAGCGACTTCGGCTTCACGAAGAATCCCGAGTTCATCACCGCGGCGGAGGTCTTCACCGCGTGGTGCAACGACCACGGCGGGATCGCGGGGCGCCGGATCGAGGCGATCACGCGCGACACCAGGCTCACCGAGGTCCGCCAGCGCATGCGCGAATCCTGCCGCGACGACTTCGCGCTGGTCGGCGGCGGCAGCGGGCTGGACGGGCTGGGCGTGAAGGACCGGCTGGGCTGCCTGCTGCCCAGCTTCCCTGCGCAGATCTCGCAGTACGGCAGCGTCGCGGCCGATCTGGAGATCAGCGGCTCGCCCTCGGTGCTGCCGCGGCACGATATCTACACCGGGTTCCGGCAGTGGCTGGTCGCGGAGGGGTACCCGGGCTCGATCGGCGCGGTCGGGATCATCGACGCCGACTCCCCCATCACCAAGGTGCTCGGCGCCAAGACCGAGGAGAGCCTGCGCGCCAGGGGCGCCACGGTCGTCTACCACGATCTGTATCCGGTTGCCGGGCTGTCGAACTGGGGTCCGTACGCCCAGGCGCTGAAGGACAGGGGGGTGCGCGGGCTGGTGTTCAACGGGGAACCGGCGCAGCTGCCGAAGCTGGAGGACGCGCTGACCGAGATCGGGCACCGGCCGGACTGGATCGATGCCACCAACAACAACTACACCCCCTCGTTCCTGACCAGCCTCGGCCGGTCGCTGGCGTTCCAGAACAATGTGGTCGACCTGAGCGGGGTGGCGCCGTTCGAGAAGTCGGACGGTGTGCCCGCGCTGCGGCAGATCACCGCCATGTTCGAGCGCTACGCCCCCGGCACCGAGATGACCTTCCCGCAGCTGCGCGCCATGTCGGCGTGGCTGCTCTTCGCGACCTCGGCCGCCGCCTGCGGCGACGACCTCACCCGGCGCTGCGTCTACGAGGCCGCCGCGAACCGGCCCGCGTGGACCGCGGGCGGGCTGCACGCCCCGGTCGACACGGCCGACCGGGAGTCGCCGGTCTCCTGCTTCAACATCGAGCGCGCGACCCCGGACGGCTGGGTGCCCGCCGACTTCCGCCCGGACACCGGGCTCTACCGCTGCGATGTCGAGTACCACCGGTTCCGGGGTGACTACGGCGTCCCGCTGACGCTCGCCGACGTCGGGAAGTCGTTCACCGATTTCGAGTAGCCGCCGCGCGGAAGAGCGGGCCGATGATCCGGGCCACCTCACCCTGGTCCCGGACGGCCGCGTGCGCGGCGGTGCCGAACACGCGACGCAGCTCGTCGTCGGCGGTCGGGGCGCCGACGGTGAGGCACAGCGCCCCGATCCCCGCCCGCCGCGCCTCGGCCAGCGCGCGGCTGGCGTCGGCGGCGCCGTAGCCGCGCTCGTAGCCGTGGTCGTAGGCGAGCCCGTCGGAGAGCACGACCAGCACCGGGCGCGGGGTGCCGCCGCCGTCGCGCAGCAGCGCGGTGCCGTGCCGGATCGCCGCACCCAGCCGCGAGTACGCGCCGGGCTCCAGCCCGTGCAGCCGCCGCCTGGCGATACCGCCGAACGGCTCGTGGAAGCGTTTCACCGGGAGCAGCTGCACCGCCGAACGTCCCGCGGAGCGGAAGCCGTAGAGCGCGAGGCGATCCCCGAGCTCGTGCAGTGTGCCCGCGAGGGCGAGCGCGACCGCGCGCTGCTGCCGGTGGATGGAGTCTCCGCCCGTGCCGCGCCCGGCCACCGAGCCGGAGACATCGAGCAGGATGAGCACCGAGAGGTCGCGGCGGGTGCGCGCGGTGTCGAGGTGGACGAACTCCCCCGCTGCGGCACCGGCCAGTGCATCGACCCTGGCGGTGACGAGGGCGTCCAGGTCGAGGTCGTCGCCCTGCGGCTGTCTGCGCCTGCGCTCGAGGCCGAGCCCGACGCGGGCCAGCGCGGCGCGCATGCGGGGGTCGGGGGCGGCGGGTTCCGTGTGCTCCGCCGGAGTGGGCTCGACCTCGCGGACCGTGCACCAGTCCGGGCGGTAGTCGCGCCGATGGACGTCCCACTCGGGGTACCCGAACCCGCCCGCGCGCGCGCCGAATCCGTACTCGGCGCGATCCACCGCCGCCGACACCACCGTGCCGTTGCCGATCCGGCCGGAGCGGGTCCGGTGGGTGACCGCCTCCGCCCCCGGTTCGCCCGCGCCACCGCCCCGGCCGACGCCGAGCAGGCGCCGCAGCAGCTTGCCGAGCCCGCCGCCCCCTCCGATCGGGCTGGAGAACGGATCCGGAACGTCGTCGCCGTACTCCTCCGGCTCGTCGAACTCCTCGACCCGGCCGCCGCGCCGTGGCCGGTGCGCACCGCCGCCGGGCGGGGAGTCCGCGCGCACGACACCCGGGCGGATGGTGCCGAAACACGCGGGCGGGTCGGCGATCGGCACCCGGCTGCGGGCCAGTGCCAGCGACTCCGCGGGCGACCCGGTGCGCACGGTCCCGTCGAGCAACCCGAGGACCGCGGGCGGCAGCACCGCCGCATTGGCGAGCAGCGCCCGCCCGCCCTCGACCGCCAGGTAGCGCCGCACCTCCCCGCGGCGCAGTCGCCGCACGATGCCGGGCGCGAGCCCGCCGCCCGCCAGCAGCGACGCCTGCACGGCGATCGCGGCGAGCCGGTCCGGCTCGCCCGCGGCGAGATACAGCACCGCCCCGTCGGTCCAGGCGGGCTCGCCCGGCTCCTGCTCGGCCACCGTCAACGGGCGCCCGGCGATCGCGGAGGCAAGCAGGTCGGTCACGGCACCGGATCGAATTCGATGTGCAGCTCGGACAATCCGCGCATGACGAAGGTCGGGTCGTAGCGGAACACCCGCGCGCCCGCCGCGCCGTGCTCGCGCTCGTCGATCCGGATGTCGGCCAGCCGGTCGAGGATGCGGTTCACCGAGATGCGGCCCTCCGCCCTGGCCAGCGGGGCACCGGGGCAGGTGTGCGCGCCGCGGCCGAAGGCGACGTGCTCGCGGGCATTGCGCCGATCCACCCGGAACTCGTTCGGCTCCTCGAACTTGCGCGGGTCGCGGTTGCTGGCACCGGGCAGCAGCATCACCGTCGAACCGGCGGCGATCGGGCAGGCCCCGACCTCGGTGCTGGTGCGGGCCAGCCGGAAGTGGCTCTTGACCGGGCTCTCCAGCCGCAGCGTCTCCTCCAGGAAGCCGGGCACCAGCGTGCGGTCGGCGCGGACCTCGGCCTGCAGCCCCTGGTCGTCGGCGAGATTGCGGACGGCCGCGCTGAGCAGCTTGGTCGTGGTGTCCTGCCCGGCGGCGAAGAGGAAGGTCGCGAGCCGGACCACGTCGAGCACCTCGGGCACGGAGCCGTCCGGGTAGCGGGCCTGCGCGAGTTTGGTGAGCACGTCCCCGCGCGGCTCCCGGCGCCGGTCGGTGATGTAGCCGGTGAACTTCTGCTCCAGCCACACCAGGGGGTTGTGCGCGAGCTCGCCGCCGAGATCGCCGACGTGCTGCCCACCCACCGCGGCGCGGAACTCGCCGTGGTCGACGGCGGGCACGCCGAGCAGGTCGGCGATCACCAGCGCGGAGAACGGTTTGGCGAAGCCGGAGAGGAACTCGGCCCGCCCAGCGGTGAAGGTGTCGAGCTGCCGGTCGGCCAGCCCGGCCATGAACGCCTCGTTCTCGCGCAGCCGCTTCGGGGTGAGCAGGCTGCTCAGCAGCGCGCGGGTGCGCAGGTGCCGCTCGGCGTCCATGGTGACCACGTGCTCGGCCATCGGAATGCCGTCGCGGTGCTGCTCGAGCAGCTCGGTGATGTCGTCGCCCTCCGGGGTGAACGGCAGCGGCGCGAACGGCCCGACCACGGCATTGGCCGAGGACATGGCGGTGTCCCGGTACACCGCGAGCGCCTCCTCGTAGCCGGTGACGGCGACGACCCCGGCCGGGCCGCCGGGCAGGACCGGGCAGCGGTTCCGCAGGTGGTCGAAGTAGGGGTAGGGGTCGGGGATCAGGCTCTCGTCGGTGAAGTAGTCGATCGCGTCGAAGTCGGGCACGGGTCCTCCTCGGTACTGCCGGGCGAGCCGGGGTCAGGCGATGTCGATGGCCGCGGCGGAGCCGAGGTCGAGGATCTCGCCGATGTGGGCGGCGACGTCCTCGGCGCTGAGCGCCGCGCGGTGGATGCCTGCGGTGGCGACGACCGCGATGCGGGCCACCCCGCCGAACCCGGCGCGCAGCACCTCGCCGTCCAGCGCGCAGCTCTCGTGCGCCAGGTAGAGCGCGGCCGGGGCGACGAGCTCGGGTGGCATGGCGGCATTGATCTCCGCCATCTCCGCGGCGCTGAAGCCGTGCTCGGCGGCGATCCGGTCCGCCTGCGCCGCCGACATCCTGGTGTGCGCGCGGGGCGCGACCGCGTTCACCCGGATCCCGGTGCCGACGGCCTCGGTGGCGAGGCTGCGGGTGAAGCCCCACACGGCGCCCTTGGCCGGGGCGTAGCTGGTCATCTCCGGGACGGTGCCGATCATGGCCTCGGAGACGGTGTTCACCACCCGGCCGTAGCCACGGGCGCGCAGGTGCGGCCAGGCGGCCCTGGTGACGAAGAGCGTGCCGAACCAGTGCACCTCGGCCATGGCCCGGAACTGCGCCACGCTCAGCTCCTCGAACGGGCCGGGGTCGGAGATGCCCGCGTTGTTGATCACGATGTCGATGCGGCCGAACTCGGCGAGCGCGGCGGCGACGATCGCCTCGGCGCCCGCCTCCTCGGCCACCGAGGCGCAGACCGCGACGGCGCTGCCGCCCGCGGCGCGGATCCGGGCCACCACCGCGTCGGCCGGTTCGCCCGACCGGCCGCTGCCGTCCAGCCCGGCGCCGTGGTCGGCGACCACCACCCGCGCGCCCCTGGCCGCGAGCAGCACCGCGTGCGCGGCGCCGACCCCGCGCCCGGCGCCGGTGACGATCGCGGTCCGGCCGTCGAAGCGCAGCTCGCCGCTCACGACGTCACCCGCTCGGGCACGTCGAACAGCACCGGCAGCGCGGTCGGGGAGCGGAAGACCTGGCCGCGGATGTGCGGGTCGCCGCCGTCCGGGTCGAGCCGCAGCCCGGGCAGCCGGTCCAGCAGCCGCTCCAGCGCCACCCGCATCTCCAGCCGGGCCAGGTGCATGCCGAGGCAGACGTGCGGGCCGTGCCCCCAGGCCATGCTCGGCCGCGCGGGCCGGAAGATGTCGAAGGTGTCTGGCTCGGCCCACCGGTCCTCCTGCCGGTCGGCCGCGCCGAGCATGGGCATGACCGCGCAGCCCGCCGGGATCGGCACCCCGCCGAGTTCGGTGTCTTCGGTGGCGATCCGGGTGATGGTGAGCAGCGGCGGCTCCCAGCGCACCGCCTCCTCGATGGCCTGCGGGATGAGCGAGCGGTCGGCGCGCACCGCGGCCAGCTGGTCCGGGTTGCTGAAGAGCCCGAACAGCAGATTGCCGAGCGCGCGGTAGGTGGTCTCGACGCCGGCGGGCAGCAGCAGCCGCAGGAAGGAGAAGATCTCCTCGTCGGCCAGGCGCTCACCGTCGATCTCGGCGACGGCCAGCCTGCTGATCAGGTCGTCGCGCGGCTCGGCGCGGCGCGCCGCCAGGATCGGGGTGAAGTAGTTCTCCAGCGCGAGCGAGGCCGCCCTGCCGCGCTCGGGGTTGACGGTGAAGCCGAGCAGCGAGATCGACCAGCGCTGGAACCGCGGGTAGTCCGCGCGCGGCAGCCCGAGCAGCCCGGCGATGATCTGGGTGGGGAACGGGAAGGTGAAGTCGGACACCAGGTTCGCGCTGCCCGCCGCCACGATCCGGTCGATCAGCTGGTCGGCGACGGTGCGGACCAGCGAGTCCTCCCAGCGGGCGAGCGCCTTCTGCGCGAACGCCTTCGAGACCAGGGCCCGGTGCCGCCCGTGCTCGGGCTCGTCCATGCCGAGCATGACGTGCTGCCCGAGCACGTCGCCGAAGGCCTGGATGACGATGGCCGAGGAGAAGGTGCGGTCGTCGCGCAGCATCTGCCGCACGTCCTCGAAGCGGTAGGCGATGAACAGCGGCTTGGTGTCGTCGCCGGGCATGGTGGAGAGCTCGATGCGCTGCACCGGCTCCTCCCGGCGCAGCCGCGCCAGCTCGGTGTAGGGGTCGCGGACATCGCCGGAGACCTCGTCGTCGAAGGAGCCGAAATCCTCGAGGTCATCGAAAAGTTGCACGGTCACTCCCTCTCCGCGGCCGGGTAGGCCACGGATTTGATCTCGGTGTACTGGTCGAAGCCTGCGCTGCCGTTCTGCCTGCCGATTCCGCTGGCCTTGTAGCCGCCGAAGGGGACGTCGGCGCCGTAGCCCGCGGCACCGTTCAGCCCGATGAACCCCGCCCGCAGCCGGCGGCCGAGCGCGAGCGCCCGCTCCAGCGAGCCGGACATGACATTGCCCGCCAGCCCGTAGCGGCTGTCGTTGGCGATCCGGACCGCGTCGTCATCGTCGTCGTAGGGGATCACCGAGAGCACCGGGCCGAAGATCTCCTCCTGGGCGATGGTCATGGCATTGTCGACGTCGACGAAGAGGGTCGGCCGCACCCAGAAGCCGCGGTCGAAGCCGTCCGGGCGCTCGGGCCCGCCCGCCAGCAGGGTGGCGCCCTGCTCGATCCCGCGCTCGATGTAGCCGACCACCCGATCCCGCTGCCTGGCCGAGATCACCGGCCCGCACAGCGTCCCCGGATCCTGGGGGTCACCGGGCGCGATCGACTCGTACATGCTCCGCAGCAGCGCGACGCCCTCGGCGTAGCGCGAGCGGGGCAGCAGCATCCGGGTCGGGTTGGCGCAGCCCTGCCCGGCGTGCAGGCAGGGCGCGATCCCGATGGCACAGGCCAGGTTCAGGTCGGCGTCGTCGCAGACGATGGTCGCCGATTTCCCGCCGAGCTCCAGGAAGAGCCGCTTCATGGTGGCGGCGCCGCGCTCGGCGATCCGGATCCCGACCGCGGTGGAGCCGGTGAAGGAGATGAGATCGACCTTCGGCGAGCGCGTCAGCTCCTCGCCGACCAGGTGATCGGCGGCCGGGACGACATTGACCACGCCGGGCGGGATATCGGTGTGCTCGGCGACGAGCCGGGCCAGCCGGGTGGCGTTGAGCGGGGTGTCGGGAGCGGGTTTGAGCACCACGGTGTTCCCGGTGGCCAGCGCCTGGGCCAGCTTGTTGACGGTGATCTCGAAGGGAAAGTTCCACGGCGTGATCGCCCCGACCACCCCGACCGGCTCGCGCAGCACCCGGCGGCTGGTCTGCACCCCGGTCAGCGGGACGAAGGCATCGCCGAGGTCGGTCTCCCACGGGTAGCGGCCGATCAGCTCGGCCGGGTAGCGGAACCCCTCGGCCAGCGGGGCATCGAGCTGCGGGCCGTAGGTGAGGGCGCGCGGGCAGCCCGCCTCCCGGATCAGCTCCTCGCGGAACAGCTCCCGCTCGGCCACCACCGCGTCGTGCAGCTGCAGCAGGCAGCGGACGCGCAGCGCGTGGTCGCGGGCCCAGCCGGTGTGGTCGAAGGCGTGCCTGGCGGCGTCGATGGCCCGGTGCATATCGGCGGCCGAGCCGTCGGAGACCGCGCCGACGACCTCCTCGGTGGCCGGGTTCAGCACGGCGAACCGGGCCGGGGCGTCGGTCAGCACACCGTCGATCAGCAGGCGGGTGTCGGGTTCGTCGCTCATCGCGCGGCCTCCGTCGGCAGCTGGGTGGGGTGGATCCGCAGGAGCGGCAGCGTGATCCGTCGGGTGACCGGGGCGGGCAGCAGTTCAGCGGCCCGGAGCAGCGCCCTGGTCGCGAGCCCGAGCCGGATGCCGCCCGCGCGCAGCGCCCGGTAGCGCGGCAGCCCCATGGCCAGCCGCACCACCTGGTGCATGGCGGCGGCGGGCAGCGCCCGGTTCGACGCCACCAGCGCGGCGGCATCGGCACCGACGGCGTGCCTGGCATAGGGGGCGGTGTCGTCGAGGGCGGTGGCGAGCCGCGCCGCGAACACCGCGGGCGGGCGGGCGATCCGCATCGCCGCGCGGCCGCGCCGGTCGACGGTGGCGTGCAGCGCGCCGTAGGGGCCGTCGAAGTCGCGGAAGGCGAAGGTGCCGTCGTCGGTGATGATCTCGGTGTCGAAGACCCCGACCACCAGCACCGTGACCCCGATCCCGTAGGGCGCCACCTCCCCGGCCAGCGACTCGCCGAACCGCTCCAGCGCGCCCTTCGCCGCGGAGTAGGCGGAGATCATCGGCATGCCGCGCACGCCGCCCGCGCTGGAGATCAGCACGATGCGGCCGCGCCCGGCGGCGCGCAGCCCGGGCAGCAGCGCCGCGGTCAGCTGCGCCGGGCCGAAGACGTGGGTGGCGAACATCCGCTGCCACAGCTCCGGCGGGGTCTCCTCCACGGTGCCTGCCGCCGAGATCCCGGCGTTGTGCACGATGGCGTCCGGGGCGCCCGCCCGCGCCAGGATCTCGGCCGCGGCGGCCGCGACCGACTCCGGGTCGCACAGATCGAGCCGGACCCCGAGCAGCCGCGGGTCGTCGGCGGCGGCGCCGGTCTCGGCGCGCAGCGCGGCCAGCCCGGCCTCGACCGAGCGCATCGCGGCCAGCACCCGCCAGCCGCGGCGGTACAGCGTTGCCGCGGAGGCGAAGCCGAGGCCCCGCGCGGCGCCGGTGATCAGCACGGTTCTCATGACGGCTCCCCGCAGCGGCCGCCATCTGCGGGCGGTTCGACATCGGGCCTGCCGTCCGGCTGCCCGCTCATCCACTCCGACCAGATGCCGACGGAGTACGGCCCCGGCGCCCCGTTCCGCTCGTAGAAGCCCTGCGGGTCGTAGACCTTGGCCTCCGGATACGGCCAGGGGCAGGCCACCGAGGTCGCCGCCCCGGTCGCCTTGATCACCGCGAACCAGCCGCCGTAGACGAAGTAGGAGACGTTCATGACCAGGAACATCACGACGATCATGCCGAGGAAGGGCCGACCGGCGAAGATCCGCGCGCGCAGCGCGAGCTTCTCGGCCACCGTCTGCCCGGTGTCGTCCCGGAAGATCAGCACCCCGGCCGGGATCATCACGAAGGTCACCGCCAGCGACTCCCACAGCAGCGGGAACTGGTGGGTGCTGCCCGCGAAGAGCGAGCCGAACGGGATCACCTGCGAGTAGATGTACATCCCGGTCCGCACCAGCGAGACCTCGAGGATCATGTCGAAGACGAAGCCGATCGGCAGGATCAGCAGCGCCAGGCTGATCAGGGGATGCCGGTGCGCGAAGGCGTCCGGGCCGCGCCGCGCCTGCAACCGGCGCAGGATCGCGATCGCCGGGAAGTAGGGGCCGAGGTAGAACAGCACGTAGCCGATGACGACGAAGGGCTCTACGGTGGGCGAGAGCGAGACCAGCGGCCAGTCCTCCGGCCAGTGCCACAGCTCCGGGTTGTAGACCGCGAACGGCGCCCAGTTCATGATCGGGTCCTGCCAGACGATCAGCGTCGTCATGAACCCCATGATCAGCACGGGGTCGCGCGGGTTGCGCCGGAACATCCGGATCCAGATCGCGATCACCAGCAGCACCGCGAGCAGCGTCCCGATGTGGATGACCGCGATCCAATGCTCGAAGCCGAAGAGCGGCTCCACCGGGCGCGGCGCCCCGGTGACCTCCGGATTGCGGATCCGGTCGGAGACCGCGCCGCGCCTGGCGTTCAGCGCGATCAGCCCGAGCACGACGACGGCGAGCGCCGCCAGCCCCCAGCCCAGGTGGTTCCTGCGGACCGGCGGCGCGGTGGCGGTCATCCGTCCGCCCCGAAGCGGTCGACCAGGTGCGAGGTGACGCCGTCCGGGTCGAGGCGCCGCGCGACCAGGTATCCGGCGCCCATCCAGGCGCGCCGGGTCCACTTGCCGAACGAGATCCGGGTACCCGGCGCCCCCGCCGCGGCGGGCAGCATCTTCACCCGCTCCAGCGCCTCCTGCACCCCGCGCGGGCTCAGCGGGTGCGCGTCGGTGAAGGCGCGCAGCAGGGTCTGCGCCACATCGTGGTTCACCATCGGCAGCACGTACTGCGGGCGGCGGCCGTACCGCTTCTCGTACCGGTCAAGGAAGTCCTGGCCGACCCGGTTCTCCTCGTCGAACTGGTCCACCCCGATCCAGCCGGTGAACGCCTCCCACATGACCGGGTTCACCCAGGCGTTCTGGAAGGCGGTGCTGGTGTAGCGCGGCGGATCCCAGTCCAGCTCGCGCAGGACCGGGTTGATGAAGACGATTCCGAAGCCGAAGCCGCAGTGCACAAGGGCGTCCGGGGCGGCGGCGTGCAGCGCCCGCACCGCCGCCGAGATGTCCTGCGCGGTCTGCGCGATCGGCGCCTCGGCGACCACCCGGATGCCCTTGCGCGCCGCCGCGGCGCGGAAGTTGCGCAGGTAGCTCTCGCCGATCAGCGACCGCTCGACCAGCATGCCGACCGTGCGGTGGCCCGCCTTGGCGAGCAGGTCGGCCCAGAAGATCGGCTCGTCGGTCATCGAGCCCTGCGGGAAGGCGAAGGTCCACTCCCCCAGCCAGTCGTCGGTGCCGGTCACCGCGATGGCCGGAATGTGGAAGCGCTGCTCGATCGCCTCCTTCACCGCGACGCAGTTGTCGGTGATGTTGGGGCCGAAGACCACCAGGCAGCCCTCGTCGACCAGCTCGCCGAAGCCGTCGATCACCGCCTTCACCGAGCCCTTCGGCAGCCCCTCGACCTCCCGGTAGACCACCTCGACGGGCCGGTCGATCAGCCCCGCCTCCAGCGCCTCGGCGAAGACCAGCTCGAAGGGGAACGACAGGTCGTCGAGCATGTCCTTCGGATAGGAGTCGGGGAGCCGGAAGTCCATCAGGTAGCCGATCTTGATCGGATGTGCAGTGCTTTCGTAGGACATGGCACCCCTAGCAAGCGAACCTAAGATTTGTTCACACTGTAACGAGCGGTGTGGCCGACCGTCAATCATCGGCGGGCAGATAGGAATCGATCACGGCGAGCAGCCCGCGGGTCGCCGCGGGGTCGTCGGTGAGCGGCCCGGCGACGGCGGCGCGCGCGGCCACCCGCGGCGGCAGCCCCTCGGCGATCAGCCTGGCCGCCGCCACCAGCACCCGGGTCGAGGCCACCTCGCGCAGCTCGGCGCCGAGCCTGCGGATCGCCTGCCCGAGCCGGACCAGCGCGGCGGCACAGTCCCGGTCGACGCCTGCCTCGGCCGCGACGATCCCCTCCTCCACCTCCGGTGCGGGGTAGCCGAACTCGATGGCGACCAGGCGCTGCCTGGTGGAGTCCTTGAGGTCCTTGAGCACGCTCTGGTAGCCGGGGTTGTACGAGACGACCAGCCCGAAGCCCGGCGCCGCGGCCAGCGTGATGCCGAGCCGCTCGATCGGCAGGCTGCGCCGGTGGTCGGCGAGCGGGTGCAGCACCACGGTGGTGTCCTGGCGCGCCTCGACCACCTCGTCCAGGTAGCAGAGCGCGCCCTCGCGCACCGCCGTGGTCAGCGGGCCGTCCACCCACTCGGTCGCGCCGCCGCGCAGCAGGAACCGGCCGACCAGGTCGGCGGCGGTCAGGTCGTCGTGGCAGGCGACGGTGATCAGCGGCCGGTCCAGTTCGTGCGCCATGGCCTCGACGAACCGGGTCTTTCCGCAGCCGGTCGGCCCCTTGAGCAGGATCGAGAGCCCGCTGCGGTAGGCCGCGGCGAACACCGCCCGCTCGGTTCCGACCGGCACGTAGAACGGCCCGCCCGCTCGGGCGACCGCTTCCAGCGGTGGCATCATCGCCGCCTCCGTTCGTTGACCAAATTTCTGTTCCAAAGTAGGGTTTGCGGGAGCGGCACGTCAATCGCCGCCCCGAAATTCCCGGAGCCCGAGTGGCTTTCCGTCCCGGCGAAGGAGCTCCCCGTGGACATCAACGACTTCATCCTGGTCTCGGTCGACGACCACCTGGTCGAACCGCCGGACATGTTCGAGAACCACATCCCCGCGAAGTACCGGGACGACGTCCCGAAGCTGATCCAGCGCGCCGACGGCACCGACGCCTGGGTCTTCGAGGGCCAGGAGGCCACCAATGTCGGGCTGAACGCGGTGGCCGGGCGCCCGCCCGACGAGTACGGCGCCGAGCCGACCAAGCTCAGCGAGATCCGCGAGGGCTGCTACGACATCCACGAGCGGATCCGCGACATGAACGCCAACGGCGTGCTCGCGGCCATGAACTTCCCCTCCTACCCGCAGTTCTGCGGCCAGTACTTCGCCCGCGCCAAGGACAAGGACCTCGGGCTCGCGGTGCTGCGCGCCTACAACGACTGGCACATCGACGAGTGGGCAGGCACCTACCCGGGCCGGATGATCCCGATCTCGCTGCCGCCGATCTGGGATCCGGAGCTGATGGCGGCGGAGGTCAGGCGGGTGGCGGCGAAGGGCTGCCACGCGGTCACCTTCTCGGAGAACCCGGCCAAGCTCGACCACCCCTCGCTGCACGACCGGCACTGGGACCCGTTCTGGCAGGCCTGCTCGGATACGAACACCGTCGTCTGCCTGCACATCGGCTCGTCCTCGCAGGTGGTGATCACCTCGCTGGACGCGCCGGTGGACACCATGATCACGCTGCAGCCGATGAGTATCGTGCAGGCCGCCGCCGACCTGGTGTGGTCGCCGGTGCTGCGCCGGTTCCCGGATCTGACCTTCGCCCTGAGCGAGGGCGGGATCGGCTGGATCCCGTACTTCCTGGAGCGGATCGACCGCGTCTACACCACGCACCGGGCCTGGACGCACCAGGACTTCGCGGGCAGGCTGCCCAGCGAGATCTTCCTGGAGCGGATCGTCACCTGCTTCATCGACGACCCGTTCGGGATCCGGGTGCGCGATCGGCTGAACCTGGACATGGTGACCTGGGAGTGCGACTACCCGCACTCGGACTCCACCTGGCCCACCGCGCCGGAGACGCTGGCCGGGCACTTCGACGGCGTCTCCGACCACGACATCGAGCGGATCACGCACCGGAACGCGCTGCGGCTGTTCTCCTTCGACCCGTTCGCGCACATCCCGCGCGAGCAGGCGACGGTCGGCGCGCTGCGCGCGCAGGCGGGCGATGTGGACCTGGGCCACCGCTCCTCCGAGCGGCTGCGCAAGACCGGCACCGACACCGTGACCGTGCTCGACCTCGCCGCCCGGCTCCCCGCGCGCTGACCCGGGGAAACGCCGCGGCCCCTGTCGAGCGGGGCGGAAACAAATAAACGTCCCATGACGGGTAATGTCGAGGTCACCAGGGACGACAGGAGCACAATGTTCGGGGATGACCAGGGGGACCCGGCCCGCGGCGGGAGCGCGGTGGCCGGCGGTCCCGGCGACGACAGCGCGCGCCGGACCGAGATCCTCCTGACCGCCGAGACCCTGATCGCCTCCTCGGGGCTGCGCACCTCGCTGCAGGAGATCGCGGACGCGGCAGGCATCCTGCCGGGCAGCCTCTACCACCACTTCGACTCCAAGGAAGCCATCCTGGTCGAGCTGATGCGGCGCTACCACGCCGATCTGGACCGGATCGCCGACGAGGCCGCCGCCCGGCTGGACCGCCCCGGCGACTTCTCGGCGCCGGACCGGATCCGCGAGCTCGGCACCGCGATCGCCGAGTGCGCGGTGCGCAACCGGGCCGCGCTGCAGATGTCGTTCTTCGAGGGGCCGAGCGCCACGACGGAGCTGGCGACGCTCACCCGGCTGCGGCCGGTGCGGCTGAACGAGGTGGTGCAGCAGACGCTGCGGGCCGGGAAGTGGAGCGGCTACATCCGCTCCGACATCGAGCCAGCGGTGCTGGCCGACCGGCTCTGCCAGACCATGCTGCACGTCGGGCTCGACGTCATCCGGCACCGGGCCAAGCCCGCCCGGGTCGCCGAGCTGCTGTGCCGGATCCTGCTCGACGGCATCGCGGCCGGACCGCTGCCCGATGCCGGGCTGGACGGCTCGGCGGCCTTCGCGGCGGTGCAGCAGGTCATCGACTCCTGGGCCGAGCCCGACCCCGAGGCAGGCGACCGGGCCAGGCACGTGCGCGATACCGCCCGCGCGGTGTTCGGCAGGCGCGGCTACGAGTCGACCACCGCCCGCGACATCGCCACGGCCGCGGGGATGGCGACCGGGACGGTGTACCGGCTGATCGGCTCCAAGGACCAGCTGCTCGCCTCGATCATGCGCGAGTTCGGCGAGAAGGTCGGCGCGGGCTGGCTGGCCGCACTGGACTCCGACTCCACGCTGGTGGAGAAGCTGGACGCGCTGAGCTGGATCAATATCGCCGCGCTCGACCGCTTCCCGGACGAGTTCCGGATCCAGCTGGCCTGGATGCGGCAGTCGCCGCCGGACACCCCGAACCCGGGCTGGTCGTTCGCCGCGCGGGTGCGGCAGATGAAGGCCATGCTCGGGGCGGGCATCCGCTCCGGGGAGATCACCGTCGACAGCCGGTCGACCGAGATGCTCGCGCGCTGCGTCATCGGCGTGCAGTGGATTCCGGAGAACATCCTGCGCGAGGTCGGCGCCAGGAACGCGCTGCTGCTCGCCCGCGACACCTCGCTGCGGGGCGTCACCCGCGCCGGGTGACGCCCCCGGCGCTCAGATCTTGTAGTCGTACCACTTGAGGTAGCTGCCCGCGTCCACCCGCATCTGCATGCCGGTCACGTAGCGGGACTCGTCGGAGGCGAGGAAGAGCACCATCGCGCTGATGTCCGCCGGCTCGACGTAGGGCACCGGCATGATCTGCTGCACCGGGAAGACCGCCTCGGCATCGGCCCGCGTCGGGTTCTCCAGATCCGGCCGGAAGGCGCGGTACATCGGCTCGCTGTGCAGCATCGGGGTATTGGTGTTGGTCGGGTGCACGACATTGGCCCTGATCCCGCTCGCGGCGAACTGCGCGGCGAACTCGTGCACGTACTGCGAGAGCATCCGCTTGGAGAGCGGGTAGGCGATGCCGCCCGGGTCGGTGCCGGGGGTGTCCAGCGACTTGGTGTCCATCAGCCCGGCGGTGGAGCCGGTGGCGATCACCGAGGCGCCCGCCGCCAGGTGCGGCAGCGCGGCCTGGATGGCATTGATGGTGCCACCCAGGTTGATCGCCATGACATCGCTCCACGCCTGCTTCTTCGGCTCGCCCTTCATGCCGGCGATCCCGGCCTGCGCGACCACGATGTCGAGCCTGCCGAACTCGGCCACCCCCGCCTCCACCGCGGCCGTCAGCTGGTCGGGGCGGCGCACGTCGGCCTCGCCGGCCAGGATCCGCCGCCCGGTCTTCTCCACCAGCCGGACCGTCTCGGCGAGATCCTCCGGGGTGGCCAGCGCGTACCCCACGGTGCCGAGGTCGCGGCAGAGATCCACCGCGATGATGTCGGCGCCCTCCTCGGCCAGCCGCACCGCGTGGCTGCGGCCCTGGCCGCGGGCGGCTCCGGTGATGAACGCGACCTTTCCTGTCACACGACCCATGGCGCACTCCCCTTCGAGATCCGCGGCGCGGCGAGCGCCGAGCCGAGTTCAGGGTACGGAACGAATATTCGGTTCACAAGGGGTGTGCGCGCCCTCTAGCGGCGAAAATGGTTTACCACCGCGCACTCTCGTGGTTGACAGTCGGTCTGCGCCCGTGCTTTCGTTTGACGGAACGAAAATTCGGTTCATGCCGAGGAGGCCGCATGGCGACGTCCGCAGCCAGCCGTACCGGATCGGGCGCGAGCACCACGTGGGCCCGCGGGTACCTGCACCGCCACCCCGGCGCCGCGCTGGAGACCGTCGGCCGCCAGGTGATCATGGGCGGGCAGGCGCTGCGCTACCTGGTGGTCGACGCCGCCGCCGGGCGCTTCCCGTTCCGGGAGTTCGTCCGGCAGGCCATGTTCATGGTCAAGACCGCCTACCTGCCGACGATCGCCGTCGCGCTGCCGATCAGCGCCACCCTCTCCATCCAGTTCGGGCTGCTCGCCGGCCAGGTCGGCGCCACCTCGCTGGCCGGCGCCGCGGGCGGGCTCGCGGTGATCAGGCAGTCGGCGCCGCTGGTGACAGCCATGCTGCTGGCCGCGGCGGTGGGCTCGGCCATCTGCTCGGATCTGGGCGCGCGCACCATTCGCGAGGAGATCGACGCCATGGAGGTCATGGGCGTCTCCGCGCTGCGCAGGCTGGTGGTCCCCCGGCTCGCGGCCGGCATCCTGGTGGCGATGGCGCTCACCGGGCTGAGCTGCTTCATCGGCTTCCTGGCCGGGTACCTGTTCAACGTCTATGTGCAGCACGGCACCCCGGGGAGCTACCTCGCCACCTTCTCCTCCTTCGCCACCACCGGCGACCTGGTGCTCGCCATGGTCAAGGCGGCGGTCTTCGGCACCATCGTCACCGTGGTGGCCTGCGAGAAGGGGCTGCACACGGCGGGCGGGCCGGGCGGGGTGGCGAACTCGGTGAACGCCGCGGTGGTCGCCTCGATGATCCTGCTCATGGTGGTCAACGTCGGCTTCACCGAGTTGTACACGATCCTCTTCCCGCGGACGACGCTCTGATGGCCGCGCCCTACCTCCCGCCGCTCGTGCGCCCGCTGGTGCGGGTGGGCGCGGGGCCGGTGCACGGCATCGTGCGGCTCGGCCACATGGTCACCTTCTTCCTGCGGGCGCTGTTCTCCATTCCGCTCGCGGTGCGGCACTACGGCCGCGAGTCGGCGCGCATCCTCTCCGATGTCACCTGGGGCAACGGGTCGCTGGTGGTCGGCGGCGGCACCGCGGGGGTGATGGTCGTGCTCGGCGCGGCAGCCGGGGCGATCGTCGGGATCGAGGGGTACAGCGCGCTGAAACTGCTCGGCATGGAGCCGGCCACCGGCATGATCGCGGCCACCGCCGCCACCCGCGAGCTGGCCCCGATCATGGCCTCGATCGCCTTCGCCGCGCAGGCGGGCTGCCGGTTCACCGCGCAGCTCGGCGCCATGCGGGTGGCCGAGGAGATCGACGCGCTGCAATCCATCGCCATCCGGCCCATCCCGTTCCTGGTCTCCACCCGGCTGCTGGCGGCGATGGTGGCCATGGTGCCGCTCTACCTCGCCGCGCTGGCCGCGGACTACCTGGCGGTGCGGGCCTTCGTCCGGGTGGCGGGCGGCGACGCGCCCGGCACCTACGCGCACTACTTCGACCTGGTGCTCAGCGGCGGCGACATTCTCGGCTCGCTGCTCAAGGCCGAGGTCTTCGTGATCATCACGACCGCGATCCAGTGCTACTACGGCTACTACGCCACCGGCGGGCCGCAGGGTGTCGGGGTCGCCGCCGGGCGCGCCATGCGCGCGAGCATCACGGTGATGATCTCGGTGAATCTGCTGCTGACCCTGGTGCTCTGGGGCGTGAGCTCCGGCTCCCGGCTGAGCGGGTGAGCGGGGTGGCCATTCTCTTCGAGTCCGACGACCGCACGCTGAGCACCGCGAAGCTCTTCGTCCGCGGCGTGCTCTTCGCGGCGCTCGCGGCCGTGGCGGTCGCCGCCGGGATCGTGCGCTCGCAGGGCGGCTTCACCGACGCGGTCGAGGTGACGGCGGTGCTGGCGGAGATCGGCGACGGGCTGCCGCCGCGCTCGGATGTGAAGTACCGCGGGGTGCTGGTCGGCAGCGTGTCCGCGGTGCTGCCCGCGGTCGGCGGCGGGCCGACCCGGGTGCGGATCGCGCTGCGGCCGGAGAAGATCGCGGGCATCCCGGGTTCGGTGACGGTGCGGGTGGTGCCGAGCAATGTCTTCGCCGTTCCCTCGATCCAGCTGCTCGACAACGGGCCCGCGGCGCCGCTGCGCGCGGGCGCGGAGCTCCACCAGGACCGCAGCGCGGCATCCGTGCAGTTGCAGACCTCGCTCACCGCGCTCAGCCGGATCGCCGCCGCCGCGGGCCGGAGCCCGGCCGACCCCACCGTCGGCATCCTGGAGACGGTGCAGCGGGCGACCGCGGGCCGCGGCCCCGAGGCACTGCGCGCGGGCACCCAGCTCGAACGGCTGGTCACCGAGCTGAGCGCGCTGACCGTCCCGGACGGCACCGCCTCCACCCTGGACGCGCTGAACCGCGCGCTGACCGGCCTGCGCAACGCCTCCCCCGACCTGCTCGCCGCGGTCAACCAGGCGGTGATCCCGCTGCGCGCCATGGCGATCCAGCGCGCGCGCTTCACCGAGCTGGTCACCGGGAGCCTGACCACCACCGGCACCGTCGGCACCGGGCTGGTGAACCGCACCGGCACCGTCCTCGAGGTGACCGCGAACGCGGCGCCGGTGCTCGACATCCTGGCGGCGGGCAGCCCGAACTTCGTGCAGATGACGACCTCGCAGCGGGCGCTGGCCGAGCGGGTCGCCGCGGTGCTGTGGCGCCCGGACTCACAGAGCGCGGTGCCGCGGATCATCGTCGAGCTCACCCCGCACAAGCAGTACACCGCACAGGACTGTCCGCGCTACGGCGAGCTGGCCGGGCCGAGCTGCGGCACCGGCCCGCCCGGCCCCGGCGTGCTCGGCACCGCCCCGCCGGGCGGGCTCGCCGGCCTGCTGCTACCTCCGGAGGAGCCCCGATGAGCCACCGCCGCACCCTGCTCGGGCTGGCCGTGTTCACCGCCGTCTCGATCCTGCTGACCTGGATGGTCGCCGCCACGCTGCAGCGCGGCGTGCCCGGCGCGACGGACCGGTACTCGGCGCTGTTCACCGATGTCTCCGGGCTTCGGCCCGGTGACGACGTGCGGGTGGCCGGGGTGCGGGTGGGGCGGGTGAACGGCATCGCCATCGCCGGGACGGTCGCCGAGGTGACCTTCGAGCTCCAGATCGACCAGGCCCTGTACAGCGACACCCGCGCCACCGTCACCTATCAGAACCTGATCGGCCAGCGCTACCTCGGCCTCGCTCCCGGCGGCTCCGGCGAGCGGGTCCGGCTGGCGCCGGGCGCGCGGATTCCCCTGGAGCGCACCGAACCGTCCTTCGACCTGTCCGCGCTGCTCAACGGCTTCCGGCCGCTCTTCGGGCTGCTGGCCCCCGAGGACGTCGACGCGATCACCACCGCGCTGATCCGGGCACTCCAGGGCCAGGACAGCGCGATCCCCGCGCTGATCGCGCAGACGGCCGCGCTCGCCGAATCCTTCGCGGGCCCGGACGAGATCCTCGGCCCGCTGATCGAGAACCTGAGCCGGGTCATGGGCGAACTTGCCGCGCAGCGCGGCGATCTGAGCAGCACGATCACCCAGACCCGCCGGATCTTCGACGGGCTGCACGAGCGCAGGGACACGCTGGTCGAGCAGACCTCGCGGATCGCGACGGTGCTCGACCGCGCCTCGGCGGTGGTCGATGGCGCGGCCCCCGCGCTGAACCGGTTCGTCGAGCGGCCCGGCTTCTCCGGCCATTTCGTGCAGAACAGCGAGAAGTTCGCCTTCCTCGGCTTCAATCTGCCGCTGCTGCTGCAATCGCTGACCCGGATCGTGGACCAGGGCTCCTACCTGACCGCCTACGTCTGCGACATCGGCGTCAGCGCGATACCGGGGGTCGATCCGCTGATCGCCCGGATCCTCGGCGTCGCCAGCCCGAGCGGCGCCCCCGAACACTCCCCGATCTGCAGGTGAGGGCCCATGCTCCGCTCCGTTCCGTTCCGCGTCGGCGTCGCCGCCACCGCCGTGCTGGCCGCGGTGCTGGCAGGCACCGTCGGCGTGCACTCGCTGCACCTCGGCACCGTCGGCTACCAGGCGCAGTTCACGCAGGCCGCCGGGATCGGCGCGGGTGACGCGGTGACCTACGCCGGGGTCCCGATCGGCACCGTCACCGATACCCGGCTGGCCGGGGACCACGTCGTGGTCACCCTGCGGGTCGACCCTGCGGTGCGCCTCGGCGCCGACACCAGGGCCGCGATCAAGCTGACGACGCTGCTCGGTTCGCGCTACGTCGAGCTGCGGTCGAACGGCGAGGGCGGCCTCGACGACCACGTTATCCCGCTCGCGCACACCGAGGTTCCCTACGACCTGGAGACCGCGCTGCAGGACGCCACCCGCACCTTCGGCGCGGTCGACGCGGACCGGATCGCGGACTCCATGACCGCGCTCTCGACCGGGCTGCGCGACCTGCCGCCGCTGGTGCCACGGGCACTGGCCGACGTGCACACGCTCTCGACGGTGATCGCCGAGCGCCGCGCACAGATCGGCACCCTGCTGACCAGCACCGAGCAGCTCACCACGCTCCTGCGCGACCAGCAGGCCGACCTGGCCGCGCTGGTGGGCCGGGGCCGCACCCTGCTGCGCGAGATCACCGCCCGCCAGGACGCGCTGCGCCGCATGCTCACCGCCACCACCGCGCTGGTGCGCGCGCTGGAGCCGATCGTGGTCGAGGACCGCGCGCAGCTGCAGACGCTCCTCGACGACCTGCACGCCATGACCGGAATGCTCGCGGGCAACGACGCGCTGCTCCGGAATATCCTGCAGATCCTGCCGGTGCCGTGGCGGCTCTTCGCCAACGCCACCGGCTCCGGCATGGAGCTCTCGGCCGCCGCACCGGACGGCGCCTTCATCGATTCGTTCATGTGCGCGCTCAGCGCGCGGGCGGTCGAGGCCGGCCGTGCGCCCTATCTGGAGGACTGCCGATGAGACTCGTCGCGCTGCTCATGCTCTGCACCGTGCTCGCGGGCTGTTCCAGCAGCCACGCACCGGAGACGACGGTGGTCGCGCTCTTCGACAATGCCAACGGCCTCTACCCCGGCAATGTGGTCGCGGTGCTCGGCATGAAAGTCGGGGTCATCGAGGAGATCACGCCGCGGGGCGGTGGCGTGGAGGTGGTGCTCCGGGTGGACGGCGAGATACCGCTGCCCGCCGAGGTGCGCGCGGTCACCGTCTCGGACTCGGTGCTCACCGACCGGCACATCGAACTCACCCCGCCCTACCGCGGCGGCCCGCGGCTGCCCCGCGCGGCCGTACTCGGCCCGGAGCGGACCGCGACGCCGATCGAGTTCGACGGCCTGCTCGCCATGGTGGAGAAGCTCGGCACCGCACTCGGCGGGGACGGCACCGGCCGGGGCCCGATCGCGGATCTGCTGACGCTCGGCACCGGAGTCACCGACGGCAACGGCGACGACCTGCGCGCGGCGCTGGCCGAGCTCGCCCGCGCGCTGCGGATGTCCGGCGACGGCGCAGGCACCGGGGCCGCGCTCGGCACGGTGATCACCGGACTGGACGAGCTGTCCGGGCTCGCCGCCCGCAACGACCGCACCCTGCGCGAATTCGGTACCGGCATCCGGCAGTTGAGCGATCTGCTCGCCGACCAGAACCTCGGCTCCGGCGATACCGGCGCGCTCCTCAACCGCATCCTGGACACCGTCACCGACCTGCTGCGCCGCAATCAGCAGACGCTCACCGGGCTCACCGGGAACGCGGCGACCATCACCGGCACGCTCGCGGACCATCAGGGCGATATCGCGGAGTTCCTCGACGTCTTCCCGCTGCTCGCCGACAACGTCTACAACGCCATCGACACGGAGGCAGGCGCGCTGCGCGCCACCGTCGACATCAACCGGCTGCTGCTCGACGGCCAGATGGTCAAGGAGATCTGCAACCTGCTGAACCTGACCGGCCTCGGCTGCAATACCGGCGACCTGCGCGACATGGGCCCCGACTTCGGCATCACCGCCATCCTGCAGGCCCTCGCGGAGCCGAAATGATCCGCGCCGCCGTGCTCTCGATCGCCGCCGCGCTGGCCCTGACCGGCTGTTCGGTGAGCCTGGACCGGTTGCCGCTGCCCGCCCCCGGGCTCGGCTCCGGCGCGTACTCGGTGACCGCCACCTTCACCAACGCGCTGAACCTGCCCGCGAAGGCGAAGGTGACGCTGAACGGCGCCGAGATCGGCGAGGTCGGGGCGATGACGGCGGCCGACTTCACCGCGGTGGTCACGCTGCGCATCCGCGCCGACGTCCCGCTGCCGGTCGGCACCGGTGCCGAGCTGCGCTCGGCCACCCCGATGGGCGATGTCTTCGTCGCGCTGCACCCGCCCGCCGACCCGGACCCCGCCGCCGCGCTGCTGCGCGACGGCGACGCCATCCCGCTCGCCGACACCGCCGCGGCGGCCACCATCGAGGAGGCGCTGAGCCGGGCCGCGCTGCTGGTCGGCGGCGGCACGATCGAGAACCTGACCCGGGTGCTCACCGCACTCGGCGAATACGCGGGCGGCCGCGGTGAGCGGCTCGCCGCGCTCATCGCGCACACCGGGCAGCTGCTCGACGCCATCGCGAACCGGTCGGGCGAGATCCGTACCGTCCTCACCACCGCGACGGCACTGAGCGACACCGTCGCCACCCAGCAGACCGCGATCACCGACACGGTCGCCGCCGCGGGCCCCGCGCTGGAGACGATGGCGGCCAATACCGACGGCCTGGTCGAGCTGGTGGCCCGGATCGACACCATCGCCGGGCAGCTCGCCCGCTTCCCGTCCGTCCAGGGCACCAATACCGGCAGCATGAGCGCCGACATCGACGCGCTCGCCGCCGGGCTGGCCGCCGCGGCGAAGAACCCGGAGGCCGACCTGAACGCGTTGAACTCCATCATCGCCACGGTGATGAAGCTGACCACCGCCTCCTCGGCGCACGTGGTGGTCGATCTCGCGCAGCTGGCCGTCGGCGCGGTCCCTGACCCGAACTTCCCCGGCACGCCCGGTGCCCGGCTGCCGGACGGCACCGACCTGACAGCCTTCGCCGGGTCGCTGCGGTACATGCTCGAACGGCTCGACGGCCGGCTGAACGGCCCGCCGCGGTGAGCGGGGCGCACCGATACCGCACCGCGGCCTCGCTCTCCGGGCTCGCGCTCATCCTGGTGCTGGCGAGCGGCTATCTCGGGATCGGGGTGCTCGACCTCGATCCGCTGGACCCGCCGTACCTGGTGCGGGTCGAGCTCGCGCAGTCCGGCGGGCTGCTGCCCGGTCAGGACGTCACGCTGCGCGGGGCGCGGGTCGGGCGGGTGGCCTCGGTGGAGCTGTCCGGCGACACCGTCGTCGCGGTGGCCGCCATCGACCCCGACATCCGTATCCCGGACAGCGGAACCGTCCGCGCCGCCGCCCTCTCCGCCGCCGGTGAGCAGTTCCTCGACTTCCGCCCCGACGCCGACACCGGCCCGTTCCTCACCGACGGCTCGGTGGTCACCGCCGACCGCACCGCGAGCCCGGTCCCGATGGCGCGCATGCTCGAATCGCTGAGCGGCCTGCTCGCCCAGGTCGACCCGGAGCAGCTGCGCGCCATCTCCGCCGAGCTCGGCGTCGGCCCCGATGGGCCGGACAAGCTGGCCGACATCCTCGACGGCGGCATGTTCCTGCTCGGCACGCTGGACGGCGTACTGCCGCAGACGGTGTCGCTGCTGCGCAACAGCAAGATCGTGCTCACCACACTCGGTGACTCCGAGGCCGGGCTCGCCGCTGGCGCCGCCGACCTGGCCGCGCTCTCCGCCGGAGCCGCGCGGCTGAGCGGCGGTTTCGAGCACCTGGTGAACCAGGCTCCCGGCACGCTCGCCGCCATGGACGCCGTCCTCGCCGAGAACTCGGCGAACGTGGGGCAACTGCTCGACAGTCTGCTCCCGGTGACCCGGATGGCGGAGCCGCGGGTGCCCGCCTTCACCGAGTTCTTCTTCCCGCGGCAGCGCGCGGGCTCCACCCTGGACGCGGTGGCGTCGGCCTTCCACGACGGCGGAGTCTGGGCACTCGCCGCCATCTACCCGCGCTACCAGTGCGACTACGACGTCCCCCGCCGCCCCGGCTCGGTGCCGGACTTCCCCGCGCCGTACCTCTACGCCGACTGCACCGACCCCGACCCGGCGCTGCTCCCCCGCGGCGCCCGCAATGCCCCCCGCCCGCCCGGGTGGGCGGTGCCGGGCGTGCCCGCGGGCGCCGATCCGCTGGCCACCGCCGACCCGCCGCCGGTCGGGCCACTGTCCATCCCGACCCCGTACGGCGGCGCCCCGGCCCCGATCCTCCCGCCGCGCTGAACCGAGCTCCGCCACCCGCGCACCCGAGTGGAGATCGCCACCCGGAATCCGGTTGTCCCGCGCGCAGGTTCGAGCCGTGCCAGGGACAGCGGTGCGCCCACCGGGTGTCGGGGCGGGGCATTCCCGAACCGCAGGTCCGCTCGACCCCCCAACCGTGAGGAATGTTTCGGCGCAACCTGTTTCGCTCGAACCCCGGGGTGTAGTTCCCACCGTTCCCGACTCCACGAACGTGGATGCCTGCCAACGGGAGACAGCGACGAATGGGAGCAAGGGATGCGCGTGGTGCGGAATTCGGTGATGGCGGCGCTCGTGTGCGCGGCGGTGGTCGCAGCGGCGCCCGCGGCGCAGGCGGGTCCCGAGCTCAACGCCACCGATCCCCGCGAGAGCGGTTGCGCGCGTGACTCGGTCATCACCGCGACCGTCCCGCTCACCGACCCGTCGGGCGCCCCGACCCGGCTGGTGATCACGGTCCGCCGCTCCCCCGGGTGCGACACGCGCTGGATCGACCTGATCAACCCCTACCCGTCCGGTTACGCGCAGGTGCAGACCTCGATCGCGGTCGCGTACACCGACATCGCCACCGGCCACACGGGGAACACCACCGGACTGCACCGCTCGCGGCAGGTGTTCGCCCCAGGCCGGACCTGCATCGAGGTGGGAGCCGTCGTCATCGGCGCGGGCCGGGTACTCGCCGGCGGTACGGAGCCGACCATGTTCTGCTGACGCACCCCGCGAATGCAGAATCACTACCCATGAGCCTGCTCTGGGACCAGCACGCGTCGCTCCCCCTGCACCTCGACGCCGAGGTCGAACCACTCACCCGCTTCGCCCACCCCGGCCCCACCTTCGTCTCGATCAACGTCGGCTACGCACCCCACGACTTCGCCGACGCCACCCGCCTGCTGCACCACTACCGCACCGCCGTCACCGCGCATCCCCGGCTGACCCTCGCCGAAACCGCACGGCAGATCCCGGACACCTCACCGGGAACGATCAGCGTCGCCTTCGACCTCGAGGACGCCGCACCCCTCGACGGCGACCTCGGCAACCTCTCCCATTTCGCCGCCCTCGGCGTCCGCACCCTCGCCCCGACCTACAACCACGCCAATATCGCAGGCGGCGGCTGCCTCGACACCGACGATCCCGGCCTCACCCGCTGGGGACGCGACCTGATCGAGCACATGAACGCGACAGCGATCGTGCCCGACGGCTCGCACTGCGGCGCCCGCACCGGGCTGGACATCTGCGAAATCTCCACCCGCCCGGTCGTCTACAGCCACTCGTGCATGCGCGCGGTGTGGGACCACCCCCGCAACATCACCGACGACCAAGCCAGGGCATGCGCCGAGACCGGCGGTGTCGTCGGCATCACCGGAGTCGGCATCTTCCTCGGCCCCAACACCCCCACGCTCGAGGCGATGACCCGCCACCTCGAATACGCCGTCGACCTCGTCGGCATCGACCACGTCGGCGTCAGCACCGACCACTCCTTCGACGCCGCGGACTTCCTCCGCGAGATCGCCCGCAACCCGCACCTGTTCGACGAGTCCTACACCCGCTGGGGCCCCATCACCTGGATGCCACCGGAGACCTTCCTCGCCCTCGGCGACCACCTCGCCGCACGCGGATGGGCACCCGCCGAGATCGCCGCCGTGCTCGGCGCCAACTTCCTGCGCGTCGCCCAGCGGACCTGGTGACTCAGAACAGCCCGAGCTGAGTCGAGATCCCGGGCGAGCGAACGGGACCCGGCACCACGCGCCGCCCGGCGAGCACCCCGAGATCGGCAAGGTAGCGATCCGCCTCCCCGTTCACCGTGACCGATGCCACGGAGCCGACCATCGCCCCCACGGTCAGGCAGTGGTCACCGGAGGTGAGGGTGTGCGGGTACTCGTCCCCGGCGATCCCGGCATGCTGCGCGGGCGGCTCCCACGGCTCCAGCGGCAGCACGGCCGAGGCGCTTTCCAGCACTTCGCGCGCCTCCTGGACGGCCCACCCGTGCGCCCGCTCGATCTCGGCGGCGGGCCGCGGACGGGAGAGCGCGGTCAGCTTGGCGCTGCGCCGCTTGCTCTGCACGATGTCGAGCGCGCCGGAGACCAGGTCTTCGTACTCCCGCGCGGTGACCCCGGAGTCGGCCCAGGCCAGGTAGGTGGCGCGGACGGCGCCCTGCTCGTCGAGGCGGGTCCGCTTGCGCGCGTGCACCGCCGTGCCGACCTTGCTGGAGGCGTCGGCGAAGGTGGCGATGTAGACCCAGTGCGGGCGGGCGACGTACTCGCGCAGGCCGTCCGGGATGTAGCCGCCGCGGTGCACGTGGTGGATGAAGCGGAACTCGTCGGCGGCGGCGCACTCCGCGCACTGCCGTCCGGTCACCGCGGGCCGGGCCGCGGGGCAGTCCCTGCCCTTCACCTCGCCGGAGGCGGCGAAGACCGCGTGCCCGGTGCAGAACTGCCCGGGCTCCGGCACGCTGAACGCCAGGGTCGTGCCGATCAGCGGGACGGCGGTGCGTTCCCCCGAGCCGACCTCGGCCAGGTCCAGGTGCGGGCTACCGCCCGTCCACGACACCGCGCGCACCAGATATCGCTCACCATCCCGCCAGCCGGCGCGCATGATCCACCCCCACGAGACTCGTCGACAACCCTTCCAACCTACCCCTCGACCGCAACCACGCTGTACCCCTTCGGATCCCGCGTGCTCAGCGCATCAGCGGCCGAGGTAGGCGGCGAGCCCGCCCAGCTCCGCACTGGCGATGAACACCGCCCGCACGTTCAGGATCGCCTCCTCGGCGTGCGCGGGGCAACCCCACGCCGAATCCCCCCACGAATCCGCGATCTTGATCTCCGCCACATCGGCACACCCCTCCGGCCCGCCGAGCTGGCACCGCTCCGGATGCGGCGCCGCCTCCTGCGCGGCGGCCGCCGAACGCAGCCGCCCCGCGAGTTCGGCGGCCGCCTCGGCCCGCCGCTCGGCTTCGGCCCGCAGCTCGTGCTCGGCGCGCAGCGCAACGGCCAACTCCTCGCGCGCGGCCTCGGCACGCGCCTCGGCGGCGGCCTTGGCCTGCTCGATGTGGTGGCGTTCGATGGCGAGCGCGGCGGTGCCCGCGAAGACGCGGGCGAGCGCCAGATCGCTGTCCCGCGGGACGCGCGGGCGCCGGTGGTACATGGCGAAGGTGCCGAGCAGGCTGCCGTCGCGGGCCAGGATCGGGGTCGACCAGCAGGCGGCGAGCTCGGCGCGCTCGGCGAGTTCGCGGAAGTCGGCCCAGAAGGGGTCGGTGCCGATGTCGGTGACGATCACCGGTTCCCGCCGGTGCGCGGCGGTGCCGCAGGAGCCGACGCCCTCGCCGGTGGCGATGCCGTCGATGGCCTCGTTGTAGAAGGCGGGCAGGCTGGGGGCCGCGCCGTGGCGCAGGTGCGCGCCGTCGGGGTCGGCGAGCAGCACCGAGACCAGGACCGGCTCGGGCACCAGGCTCTCGATCGAGCGCGCCATCCCGTCCAGTACCTCGGCGAGCGGCGCCTGCCTGGCGATGTGCTCGACCAGGATCCGCTGCTCGGCGAGCAGCCGCTGGGCGTGCTTGATCTGGGTGGTCTCGACCCCGATCACCTGGACCCCGCCGCGCCGCGGTTCGACGGTGAGGTCGAAGAACGCCTCCCGCGCGGGCGCGCCGGAGCCGAGCACGACGCGGAGGTCCCTGATGGTGGCGGCCTCGCCCGAGCGGTGCACCCGGTCGAGCACGGCCACGACGTCGCGGCCGACGGCGGCGGGCAGCAGCTCGGCCAGCGGGCGGCCCGCGGCTTCCCGGTCGCTGCCGATGGCGGTGTGGAAGGCGGGGTTGGCGGACTCGACCACGTGGTCGGGGCCCGCGAGCGTCGCGTACACCGCGACCGACTGTCCGAACAGATCGCGCAGGTCCTGCTCCGCCGTCGCGGCGGCGGTCTGCCCGGGTATCGCTGTCATTCGTGCCTCGGAATTCGGGTCGTCGGGGGTCGCCCGCAGGCGGGCCCCGGCCCGGTCGGGCAGTCGAGGTCGGGTCAGTAGACCAGACCGGGGCCGGGAAGCGCCAGCGATCAGGCCGGGGGCAGGACGGTTGCCGGGACGACGACGCTCGGCGCCGGCTGCCCCGGCGCGGGCGGCGGCAGCGTGTCGATCACCCGGACCACGAGGTCGTAGACGGCGGCGGCGAGCTCGGGGTCGTCGGCGGAGATGCCGCCGTGCGCGTTGTGGTCGAGCGCGACGAGGTAGTCGGCCATCTGCTCGCCGGTCAGGTCGATGCGGACCATGCCGTCGGCCTCCGGGACGAGCGTCACCGGCTCCTCGACGCCGGGATCGCCGAGCCGGACGTCGGTGCGCTGCCACACCTGCTCCGGCATGTGCAGTTCGAACACCGGGACGGCGGCCGCCCGGTCCTCTCGCCCGAGCTGCTCGGGCGGCGATTCCGCACACCCCGTGAGCAGCGCCAACCCCAGCACGCCCGCCATCAGCCGTGCCCTCGAGAATCCCGCGACCATCTGCCCCGTCCCCTGTCCCGCTGTGCTGTCGACCCCGCATTTCCACCGGCGCGACCGCGTAAACGTCACCACCCTGAGCACGTGTTATGTTCTAGAGTCATAAAAGTGATGCACGCCACTGCGGAGGCGATATGACTGCACCGGATCGGTTCGACCAGCTCGCCTCCCGCGTCGCCGGGGTGGCGCCGGTCGCGCGCACGCCGCTCGACTCCCCGTACGACATCTCCGACGAGCTCTTCGCCGCGCTGCGCCACGTGCTGCACGACGTCGGCGGCCAGCCCGACATCCCGGTGCCGTACCTGGAGAAGACCGAGGAGGAGTGGGAGATGAACACCTACGTCACCTGCGAATGCCTCGGCTGGCGCGGGGTGTGGAACTCCGAGGAGCGCCGCCGCGCGGAGAACGACCTCGGCGCCACCCTCTACTTCGGGCTGCCCTACTACGCCCGCTGGGCCATGGTCGCGGCGAAGACGCTGGTGGCGAAGGGGTACGTCACCCCCGACGAGCTGAGCGCCAAGCTCGACGAGGTCCGCGCCAGGCAGGCCGCGCGGTGACGGCCCGCCGCTTCGACATCGGCGACCGGGTCACCGTGCGCGCGGCCACCACCCTGTTCCACACCCGAACCCAGCTCTACACCCGCGGCCGCACCGGCACCGTCGTCGAGCACCGCCCGGAGTGGGTCATCCCCGAGGACGAGGCGTGGGGCCGCGACGACGGCCGCACCGAACCGTTCTACGTCGTCCGCTTCCGGCAGCACGACCTCTGGCCCGGCTACACCGGCTTCCCCGCCGACACCCTGCAGACCGAGATCTCCGAACACTGGCTGACCCCCGCACAGGAGGACGACACGCAGTGACCCACGACCACGACGACCACGCCCCCATCGAGACCGCAGGGCAGATCAGCGAATTCGAGGTGCTGGAGACCGCGATCCGCGAACTCGCCATCGAGAAGGGGCTGTTCTCCCGCGAGGACCACCGCCGCTTCGCCGAGTGGGCCGAGACCGTCGGCCCGCACGGCGGCTCCAAGCTGGTGGCCAGGGCCTGGACCGACCCGGAGTTCAAGGCGCGGCTGCTCGCCGACGGCACCGAGACCTGCCGGGAGGTCGGGATCGACTGGCGCGACCCCACCGGCTCCGGCACCCCGAGCGACTACACCTTCTTCTACGTCCTGGAGAACACCCCCGAGGTGCACAACGTCATCGTCTGCACGCTGTGCTCCTGCTACCCGCGCCCGGTGCTCGGCATGTCCCCGGACTGGTACCGCACGCCGAACTACCGCAGGCGCCTGGTGCGCAGGCCGCGCGAGGTGCTCGCCGAGTTCGGGCTGCACTTCCCGGCCGAGGTCGACGTCCGGGTGCACGACTCCAACCAGAAGTCCCGGTTCATGGTCATGCCCATGCGCCCGGCGGGCACCGAGGGCTGGACCGAGGAGCAGCTGGCCGCCATCGTCACCCGCGACACCATGATCGGGGTCGCGGTGCCGCAGGTCGGCTGGACCGCGCAGAAACCGCCGAGCCAGGCCGCGGACGCCATGCACGGGGAGGCCCGCGCATGACCGCGCCCTACGCCGTCCTGCTCGCCACCCTGCCCGACGGCACCGAGCGCGAACAGTCGCTGCCCGGCCTCGACCGCAGGCCGGACCCGTGGGAGTCGAGCATGCAGGCCACCTGCGAGTGCCTCTCCTGGCGCGGCGCACTCGACAACCTGGAGCGCAGGCACGCCGAGGACGCGCTCGGCGAGACCGTCTACCGCGACTTCCCGGTCCGCACCCGCTCGGCGGTGATCACCGCGCACACGCTGCTGGACCGCGGCGTGATCGACCAGGACGAGCTGGCGGCGCGGATGGCCGCGGTCCGGGAGCGGTTGCATCGGGAGTAGCGGACCCGGCTGTGGTTGATTGGGTGGATGTATCGCACCGTCGAACGGCCGGTCCGCACCAATGGCGTGACGCTGCGGGTGACCGAGGCCGGTGATCGCGGCGCGCCGGTCGTGGTGCTCGCGCACGGCTTCCCCGAGCTCGCGTTCTCCTGGCGGCACCAGATCCCCGCGCTCGCCGGCGCGGGGTATCACGTGCTCGCCCCCGACCAGCGGGGGTACGGCGGGTCGGAGCGGCCGGCGGCCGTCGAGGACTACGACATCGCCTGCCTCACCGGCGATCTCGCCGGGCTGCTGGACGATGTCGGGGCCGAGCGGGCGGTGATCGTCGGGCACGACTGGGGCGCCACCGTGACCGCCGGGTTCGCGCAGCTGCATCCCGAGCGCACCACCGCCGTCGCGGTGCTGAGCGTGCCGCCGACGCCGCGCCCGCCGGTCCCGCCCATGCGGGTGCTGGCCAAGCGTTTCGGCGAGAACTTCTACTACATGCTCCACTTCCAGCCGGTCGGGCCCGCCGACGCCGAGCTCGACGCCGATCCGGGGACCGCGCTCCGCCGCCTGCTCAGCGGGTTGCGCGCCGGTACCGATCCGCGGGCACAGGCAGCCATGCTGCGGTTGGTGGCGCCGGGGCCGGAGGGGTTCGTCGAACGCCTGCCCGAGCCCGAGAGCGATCCGGACTGGATCACCGCCGAGGAGATCGACCACTACGCCGCCGAGTTCACCCGCACCGGCTTCACCGGCGGGCTGAACTGGTACCGCAATATCGATCGCAACTGGGAACTGCTCGCCGGCGCCCCCACCATCGACGTGCCCACCCTGTTCCTCGCGGGCACCGACGACTTCACCCTGCTCACCACGCCGCGGCACCGCATGCGCGAGATCCTGACCGGGCCCTGCCGGGAGGTCATGATCGAGGGGGCGGGGCACTGGGTGCAGCAGGAACGTCCGGCGGAGGTGAATGCCGAGCTGCTCGCCTTCCTGCGGGGGCTGGGCTGAGACCGTTTCGTCCGGAACCTCCCGGGTAGAGCAGACTCACTGCCCCGAGAGATAGGTGCCCGCGCGGCGAACGACGATGACCGAGAACGATATCGAAGGCGCCTACCTGGCCGCCGGAATCGCGCTGCTGCTCGCGGCGACCCTGCCCCGCCTGTTCAAGGATCGGGCGATCACCGCGCCGATGCTGGTCGTCGGGATCGGGGCCCTGGCGGGGCTCGCGATCGGGCGCACCGACATCGACGTGGTCTCCCCGCTCGCGCACCCGGCGGTGATCGAGCACCTGGCCGAGCTGTGCGTGATCGTGGCGCTCATGGGCGTCGGGCTGGCGATCGACCGGCCGCTGCACTGGCGCACCTGGCGCTCCACCTGGCGCCTGTTGCTCATCGCCATGCCGGTCTGCATCGCGGCGGTTGCGGTGTTCGGCTGGTGGGCGGCGGCGCTGCCGCCCGCGGCGGCGGTGCTGCTCGGGGCGGTGCTCGCCCCGACCGACCCGGTGCTCGCCTCCGACGTGCAGGTGGAGGGGCCGACGCCGGGCGAGGGCTCGGACAAGGAGGACGACGAGGTGCGCTTCGCGCTCACCTCGGAGGCCGGGCTCAACGACGCCCTCGCCTTCCCCTTCGTCTACCTGGCGATCATGCTCGCGACGGCGGGGCCGATCCTGACCTGGCTGCCCGGCTGGGTGGCGTGGGAGCTGATCGGCAAGGTGGCGCTCGGCGTGGCCGCGGGGTGGATCGCGGGCGACCTGCTCGGCCGCGGCTTCTTCCGCTTCCCCGTCCGCGACGCGCGGCTCGCCGACCGCGGCGAGCCGATCGTGGCGCTGGCGGCGGTGCTCGCGGTGTACGGGCTCACCGAGCTGATCGGCGGGTACGGCTTCATCGCGGTCTTCGCCTGCGCCGTCGCCATGCGGCGGATCGAGCGCGACAACGACTACCACGAGGAGATGCACAGCCTCGTCGAGCAGCTCGAGCACGTGCTGACCCTGGTCGTGCTGCTGCTCCTCGGCGCCGCGCTCACCTCGGGGCTGCTGGCGGCGCTGGACTGGCGGGGCGCGCTGCTCGGGGTGCTGCTGGTCTTCGTGATCCGCCCGGTCGCGGCGTGGCTGTCGCTGCGGCGCTGCCCGGAGCTGAACCCGAGGGAGCGCCGCGTGACCGCGTTCTTCGGGGTGCGCGGCATCGGCTCGGTGTACTACGTCGCCTACGCGCTCGCGCAGACCGACTTCGGGGCGGCGGGCGAGACCGTCTGGGCGATCACGGCGTTCACCATCGTGCTGTCGGTGCTCGTGCACGGCGCCAGCGCGGGCTGGGTGATGAGCAGGCTGGACGGGGAGCGCAGCGCGGCGAAGTAGCCCCTACTCCGGCGCCGCCTGGAAGAAGTCGGTGAAGCCGCTCGGCCGGTGCACGCCGATCACGCCGTGCTCGTAGAGCCCCCAGCCGACCCGCGGCTCCATCCCCTCCTCGTGCCAGACCGCGCGCCCGACATTGTCGGTGAGCCCGAAGGGCAGCCTGCCGACCACCTCGGGCGCGGTCATGTCGTAGTTCCGCCGCTCGGTGAAGTTCTCGCCGTGCCACTGGCCGTGCAGCCAGTCCGGGTCGGGGCTGTACCCGCCGCCGACGCCGATGGCGAGGAACAGCTTCGACTCCAGCTCCAGCCGCACCTCGGCGCCGTCGCGGGTGCGCAGCGCGAGGGTGCCGGTGGCGGGCAGGCGGGTGCCGGGCCGGTAGCTGGTCGAGACCAGCGGCCAGCCGAGCTGCTCGGTGCGGCCGTCGGGCCAGACGCGGTGGCAGTCGTTGAGGCTGCGCTCGCCGTCGGCGTCCTCCTGGATGATGATCACGACGGCGAAGTCCTCGAAGGCGATCGGGGCGTAGAGCCACCACATGCCGCCGAAGGGCGGGTCGGCGGGGCGCCCGGCGGGTTCGGCCTCGCCGATCGGGCGCAGCCCCCAGGAGCGGTCGCGGGTGCCGGTGAAACGGTCGGGGGTCACCGGGTAGACGGTGCCGTCGATGCTGATCGCGCCCTCCCAGGTGCCGACCTGGGCGAAGCGCTGCGCGTCGATGATGGTGCGGTGGCTGCCCGAGCGCATGACGTGGCGCTGCTCCGGGATGGCGGGGAACGAGGCGCGCCAGGTCATGTCGACGGCGACGCCGTCGGTCTCCGCGATCACCAGCCGCGAGGTGGTCAGCGGCTCGACCACCTCCAGCCGGTAGTTCCCGCAGTGCTGGTTCAGCCGGTCGCTGTCGATCGTGTCGCCGAAGTGCAGCGCGATCTGCTCCTCCCGGCGGCGGACGACGAAGAAGGCGTCCTTGGTGCCCAGGTTCGGGTAGTAGCCGATGCCGGTGATCAGCATGAGCTCGCCGGAGTGGTCGAGCGCGTTCCAGTAGGACCGGTCGTAGAAGTTGCGGTCGCCGCCCACCCATTCGATGGGGGCGGGGATCTGGTGGATGGGGTACTCGTCGAGCGGGAATACCCCGGGCACGTGCGGCACGTTCGGCTCCTCGGATTCGGTTCAGGGACGGCTGATCAGGGTCACCACACCGCGGTCGCCGTCCACCCGGACGCGGTCGCCGGTGCGCAGCGCGGTGGTCGCCACCAGGGTGTTCACCACGCACGGCAGCCCGTACTCGCGGGCGACGACGGCGCCGTGCGAGACCGAGCTGCCGATGTCGGTGACCAGCGCGGCGATCACCGCGAAGTACGGGGTCCAGCCGACATCGGTCACCGGGGCGACGAGCACCTCGCCGGGGCGGAGGTCGCGCGCCTCGACGATCGACTGCGCCACCCGGACGACGCCCGTCACCACGCCGCGCCCGGCGGGGCGGCCGACGATCTCCCCGTCGGCCGGGACGGCGACGGCGGCGCGCGGCGGGGCGGGCTCCGGCCGCCCCACCGAGACGTCGGGGAAGTGCAGCGCGGCCTGGAACGGCAGCGCCAGGCGGCGCTGCTCCGCCCGCGGCACGAGGGAGGTGTCGCCGTCGACGAGCCGGGCGAGTTCGGCGCGGTCGAAGAAGAAGACGAGGTCGGCGTCGGGCAGGTCGCCGCGCTCGCTGAGCACCGCGCCGAGGTGCCGGTAGCCGCGCTTGAGCCGGTGCGCGACCTGGGCCATCCGGGACTTCGTCTCCTCCCGGCCCCTGGCCCCGCCCTGGGCGAGCCGGGCGAGGAGCCGCAGCGCGCCGCGGCGCGGACCGGGGGCCGCGGCCTCCTCGCGCTCCGGCGCGGGGGCCCGCAGCATGATCTGCATCATCGAGCCGAGCCCGTCGGGATCGTCGGCCCAGGAGGGGTCGCGCATGCACAGCTCGCGGTAGCCGCGGTGGCCGTGCCGCGCCAGGAATCCGCGCAGCGCCGCCCCGGCCGGGCTCTGCGCCGCCACCAGCGACTCGACCGCGTCGGCCGGTGCCGCCGACAGGAACGCCGCGGCGGCGTCCGGGTCGGCGGCGAGCAGGGTGATGACACCGGTCAGCTGCTCGACCATGACGACGCTCTCCACGTCGGTGGCCCCGGCCAGCAGCCGGATCGCCTCGGCGCGGCCGTCCGCCTCGCTCGCACCCCGCCGCACGGCGGCGCGGATCAGCCGATCCTCCAGGATGTTCGCCGCCACCGCCGCCCGCGACGAGGAGCGGACGTGGGTGAGCGTCACCCGGCGATACAGCTCGACCCCGGCCTCCAGCTGCGCCAGGACGACCCGCGGATCGCGCCCGGAGATCACCGGGAACCCGTCGATCTCCGCGCGAAGCCCGCGGATGGCAGGGCCGACGCTGAGCGTGAAGGCGCTGAGCCGCACCGTGTTCCGCAACCGCTGCCCGAACGGCTTGGGCGGAGCCGCCTCGAGCTCGTCCACCACGCGGCCGCAGACCGACATCGAGAACTGCTCGCGCGAGTTGCCGAGGATGCCCGAGCTCAGCGCGGTGCCCTCGCTCAGGTTCAGGAACATGTGGCCGTAGAAGTAGCCGACCTGCGGCCAGCGCTCCTCGTACCCCCGCTGCACCCCGCCGATGACCTGCACCATCTGCATGGCGTAGTCGATGGCGTACCCGCTGACCGCCGCGGTGAGCGGGCAGAAGGCGCCCGGCATCATCTCGCCGATATTGCAGCGGGTGTAGACGTGCCCGGCCGAGACGGGGGTGTCCATCTCGTCCAGCTCGCCGGGCAGGGTGGTGATCGGGCGGGCCTGCAGCCACCACAGCGTGCCCGCGCGGTCGATCGCCCACTCCAGGTCCAGCGGCCTGCCCCAGTGCGCGGCGGCGGTCTGCGCGCCGGTGCGGATGGCGGCGAGCTGGTCGGGCGCGAGCACAGGGTGCGGGCCGACCTCGCTGGTCACCGGGGTGCCCGCGGCGGTGAGGACGTGGTGGTCCGAGTGCCCGGAGCCGTCGACCAGGCTCTCCCCCAGCCCGTGCACCGCGTCGATCACCAGCAGGTCGCGGCGCCCGGAGACCGGGTCGGCGGTGAAGACCACCCCGGCCGCGGCGGCGTCGACCAGTTGCTGCACCACGACGTGCATGGCGCCGCCCGCGCCGTAGTGCGTGGCGCGGCCGGAGTCGGCGGAGGCGACGCAGCGGTGCACGGCGGCGACCAGGTCGCGCTCGGTGCCGACGCCGAGCACCGTCTCGTACTGGCCGGCGAAGGAGAGCTCGGCGCCGTCCTCCCCCGCGGCCGACGAGCGCACCGCCACCGGCGTCGATCCGGCGGCCCGCATGCGCGAGAATCGTTCCATGACGGCAGCAGCAGGGATCGCGGCGGCGTCGGCGATCGCGAAGCCGGGCGGCACCGGCAGGCCGAGCCGCATCAGTTCGGCGAGTCCGCTCGCCTTGCCGCCGAAGCTGTCGTCCGTGATGTCGCGCAGGTCGGCGACCACGGGTCCGGTAGTGCCCACGGGCGAAACGTTACGCGTGTCACGGAAATGACGGAGCAGAATGGGCGACCCCGCGACACCCGGATCGATTCGGCGGTCCTGAGCGCTGCGGCCGAGCTGCTCACCGAGGTCGGCTACGCCGATCTGACCATGGCCGCCATCGCCGACCGGGCGGGCACCTCGCGGCCCGCCGTCTACCGGCGCTGGCCCAGCAAGGCGCACCTGGTGCACGAGGCGGTGTTCCGCGAGGCCGACACCTCGGCCGTCGCCGCCACCGGCGCGCTGGAGACCGACCTGCGCGCCGTCGTCACCCGCACCGTCGCGCTGCTCACCTCGCCGCTGGCCCGGCTCGCCGTCCCCGGCCTGATCGGCGAGGCCGCCGCCGACGCCACCCTGAACCAGCGGCTGCTCGACCGCTTCGCCGTGCAGGGCTGGCGCGGACTGGACGGCCACCTCGCCGCCGCCATCGAGCGCGGCGAGCTGCGGCCCGGGTTCGACGGCGGCGTCCTGCTGGAGGTGGTGATCGGCGCGGCGCTGGCCGCCCTGCTCATCCGCGGGCCGGACGGGCTCACCGACGCCTGGGTGCAGAGCACGACGCGACTGCTGCTCGACGGGCTCCGCGCGCCCTGAGCACCGATCGACGGCGGTCTCGCACCGCCGGCTCCACGAGCAGCAGCGCGAGGCGTACGAATGACAGGATCAACCCCGTGACCGATTTTGCGCTGCTCGACCTCGCCCGCGACATCGACGCCCGCTGCCGCCTGCACGGCCGCTTCACCCTGCGCTCCGGCGCCACCAGCACCGAGTACTTCGACAAGTACCTCTTCGAGGCCGACCCGCGGCTGCTGCGCCGGGTCGCCGAACAGATGGCGGGCCTGGTGCCCGCGGGCACCGACCTGCTCGGCGGGCTCGAACTCGGCGGCGTGCCGCTGGCGACCGTGCTGAGCCAGATCACCGGGCTGCCGACCCTGTTCGTCCGCAAGCAGGCCAAGACCTACGGCACGGGCAGGCTCGCCGAAGGCGGCGAGTTCGCCGGTGCGACGGTAACCCTCATCGAGGATGTCATCACCACCGGCGGCGCCGTCCGCGCCGCCGCCTCGGCGCTCCGGGACGGCGGCGGGCTCGTCACCACGGTGGTCTGCGCCATCGACCGCTCCCCCGCCGCCGAACACCCCCTCGCCGCCGACGACGTCGCCGTCCGCGCGGTCCTCACCAAAGATCTCCTCGACCGGAGCCGATGATTCCGCCGGAGGCCACGCCGCGGGCGATGGGCGCCGCGCTCGAGACCGAGCGGATGTCGTTGCGGCTGTTCGACGTCGGGGACGTCACCGAGCTCTCTACCTCTGCGCGGAGTGAATTCCCCTACGGTGGCCGCATGGAAGAGGACAGGGTCCACGACCTCCCGTTCGGCGCGGCCGCGGCCGCGTATGCCGAGCACCGCCCCGACTACGCACCGGAGGCGGTGCGCTGGGCGCTGGGACTCGCACCGGGCTCGCGGGTGCTCGATCTCGGCGCCGGGACCGGGAAGCTGACCGGCGTACTTGCCGCACTGGGCACCGAGGTGGTCGCGGTCGAGCCGGACCCGGCGATGCTGGCCGAACTGCGGCGCGCACTGCCGGAGGTGCGCGCCCTGCGCGGCAGCGCCGAGGCGATCCCGCTTCCGGACGACTCCGTCGACGCCGTGCTGGCGGGCAATGCCATGCACTGGTTCGACATGGCCGCGGCAGGCCCCGAGCTGACCAGGGTGCTCGCGCCGGGCGGAACGGTGGCGGGGCTGTGGAACGTGCTGGACGACCGGGTCGGCTGGGTCGCCGGGCTGGAACGGGTCAGTGGCCGCGTGGTGATCGGCCCCCGGGACACGCACAGCCGCTGGCGCACCGCGACCGGTCCGTTTCTCCCGACGGCAGGCCGGTTCGGCGAACCGGAGCAGGCCGAATTCCCGCACGGTCAGCGCCGCACCGCCGACACGCTGGTCGCGACGCTGGCAACCCGCGCGGGCGTACTCACCCTCCCCGAGCAGGAACGAACCACCCTGCTCGACCGCATCCACACCTACCTCACCACCACCCCGGAAACCGCGAACGGCGAATTCGTACTGCCGATGCTCACCGGCGTCCAGCGGGCCCCCGCGAGGTGAGCCGAACCGCTTCGCCGTGGCGCGCCGACGGCGTGCACCTCGGCGACCTCGGCAGTCACCTCGTCGCGGCGGAGATGCCCCGCGATATTCCCGGCCCGCAACCGGATTCGGTGCATTGACCGCACCCGGGCAGAACGCGACAAATCGCGGTGGGACGCGCCGAACTTCCCCGCGACCGGTGCCGCGGGGACGCTGCGCGGGGACACTGGTGGGTCGATCGGTGTCCGTGGGGCACGAAGGAACGGAAGGTGGTCCGGCGTGCCTCCGCAGTGGTACCGATTCGTCCTCGCCGGCGAGCTCGACCCCGAGCAGCTCTCCGCCTTCCCCGACCTGATCCGGGCGCTCGGCACGGCAGCGGGAACGACGGTGCTCTCCGGCCCCGCCGACACCACGCGCGACCTGCAGCTCCTCCTGGCCCGCTTCCGCCAGCGCGGCCTCACCGTGTTGGGCAGCTTCCGCCTGCTCGAGGCACCGGACTTCGGGACGCGGCCCGGCCGGGAGTGAGGGGAATTCGGTGCGGATGGCGCCGGGCCGAGCTGCGTGATACATCTCGACCCGGACCACCGGTATCCGACCGCCCGGGTCGTGGCGGCTCAAGCCGAACCCGGACAAGCTGAGTGTAGCCGAAAGCTAGGGACTTTGGTCCCTTGAAAGACATCAATTTCGGTGAATTTCGGCGGGCGCCGCGATTCTCGATTCACCTGCGACGATGCCGATGGCCCTGCGGCCGGGCAAGTCCCAGTTCCGGGACGACGCGAACCTGTCACCGGTCCCGGCTACGTTCTGCCGCATGAGATCTGCGCTCCGGGGGCGGCCATGACCGACCAGACCCTGCCCGACATCGTCGAATTGCTCCGTTCCACAACGGCATCCGGCTCTTTCGCCACACACGGCACCCTGCCCGCGACCATCGCCGTCGAGGTGGACGGCGTCGGCCCGCTGGCGTTCCCCGTCCCGCCCGAGCAGGCGCGGCAGCTCCGCGCGCTGGCCGCGCCCGCGCGGTTCGGCCGGGGCGAGCAGACGCTGCTCGACCCGGCGGTGCGCGACACCTGGAAGGTCCCCCTCGATCGGGTCCGGGTCGACGGGGGCGGCTTCGCCGCGGTTCTCGACACCGTCCGCGCCGAGCTGGGGCTTCCCGCCGACTGCGCGCTGCGCGCGGAGCCGCATTCGCTGCTGGTCTACGAGCCGGGCCAGTTCTTCCGCAGGCACCGCGATTCGGAGAAGGCCGACGGCATGATCGGCACGCTGGTGCTGACGCTGCCGACGGAGTGCACCGGCGGCGAACTCGTCATCGAGCACGGCGACCGGCGGCTGCACACCGAGAGCGCGGCCGACGCGGTGGGCTACGTGGCCTTCTACGCCGACTGCGAGCACGAGGTGCTCCCGGTGACCGCGGGGCACCGGATCGCCCTGACCTACAACCTGATCGCGACCGGCGACACCCGCCCCGCCGACCCGCCCCCGGCGACGACTCCGCAGCTCACCGCCGCGCTGCGCACCTACTTCGGGACACCGGTCCCGCTCCCGTACTGGCGGCGCGGCGACGGCCCCGAGCACCAGGCGCCGCGGCAGCTGGTGTACCTGCTCGACCACCAGTACTCGCAGCGCGGGCTCGGCTGGGATCGGCTCAAGGGCGCCGACGCGGCGAGCGCGGCGGCACTGCGGGCGGCCGCGGGAACGGCCGGGCTCGCCGTCGAGCTCGCCCTGACCGAGGTGGTCCACCATCACCGCACCGACGCCTTCATCGATGAGCTGGGCATGATGGGCAGGCGCCGCCGGTGGGAGTTCGCCGACGGCGAATGGGCGCTGGTGGACGAGGAGTGGGAGTCGATCGAGGGCGACGAGGACGAAGAGGACATATTCGACGAGCCGAGCGACCGCTCGGCGAGCGACCACCCGGACGCCAACCCGACCGGCACCGACGAGCCCGAACTCGTCATCACCACCCTGACCTGGCGGCTCGATGCCGCCGGAGCCGGCCTGGCGGTCTCGGAGCAGGTGCACGACGACGAAATCCGCTGCGCCACACCGACGCGGGTGCTGCAGGAACACGCCTACCAGGCCGAGGGGTACACCGGCAACCAGGGCGACACCATCGAGCGGTGGTACCGGCGGGCAGCCGTCGTGGTGCGCGCCGGATGAGACCCGCCTGAGCCCGGGGCGGTATCGGCGTCCGGCTCCGCGCCGGGCGCCGGTACCGCCGGTTACTTCTCCGCGCTCTCCGGCTCGTCGAGGAGCTGGGCCTGGCCGGTGACGACGGTGGTCAGGATCTCCCGCGCCACCCGCAGCAACTCGGCGACCTGGGGCGAGGTCAGGGCGTAGGTGACCGAGAGCCCCTCGCGGCGGGCGGTGACCAGGCCGGTGCGGCGCAGGATGGCGAGCTGCTGGGACAGATTCGCCGGTTCCACGTCCACCTCCGGCAGCATCTCGGCCACCGTGTGCTCGCGTTCGCTCAGCAATTCCAGCACCCGGATCCGCGCCGGGTGCCCGAGCGTCTTGAAGAAGTCGGCTTTCATCCGGTACAGCGGCCGGCGCACACCGCCCACGTCGACCCTCCAACCAGCGCACCGGCACACCGAAGATTTGCCCGCCAACCCTAGCAAATCGCCGATTCCCGGCCCCGCGGCCGCGCCGATCCGGCGATCAGACCTCGAGTTCCCTGGTGACGGCCTTGAGGCTGTGCCGGGCCAGCGCCAGGTTGCCGCGGCCGCGATCGAGCACGACGTAGACGAACAGCCCGTTGCCGGTGGGCCGCAGCAGGTGGAACTGGGTGCGCAGGGTGATCAGGATGTCGTCGATCTCCTCGTCCAGCCCGAGGTCGCCGATGGTGCGCATCTTGGCCCGCACGATCTCGGTGGTGCCAGCGGCGGCCAGCTCGACGTCGAAGTCCCGTGACCCGCCCGCTGTGCCGAGCGGCATCCCGCTGCCGTAGTCGACGACGGCCGCGGCGATCGCGCCGTCCAGCATCATCAGATCCTTCAACGCGACTTCCATGTGGGCCACAGCGATTCCTTCCGTCGGTGAGCCCACCGTACGCCAAGACATTCGCAATTGCAGAGTTACGCAAGCAGGCAAACCGAGTGTCCGCCCACGCGCGCGGCGCGGGCGGGACCCGGCGCTCAGCGCGGGTTCGGGCCGGTGACCAGGGGCAGCGACTCGTCGGCTGTCCACGCGGTCAGCGAGCCGTCGTAGACGGCGACGTCGTCGCGCCCGGCCAGCGCGAGCGCGTGCGCGACGCCGGTGGCCGCGATGCCGCCGCCGCAGTAGGTGACCGGCGTGATCGCCGGGTCGAGCAGCCCCGCCTCCGCGAAGAGGGCCCGCAGCTCGGCCACCGGCTTCAGCTCGCCGGAGGCGTCCCTGATCAGCGCGACCGGCACGTTGACGCTGCCGGGGATGTGGCCGTTCCTGGCGTAGCTGCTGCGCTCCCCGCGGTAGGTCTCGGGGTCGAGAACGTTGACGATCACGGTCTTCTCGTCGTCGACCGCGGCCAGCACCTCCCGCGTGGAGCGGAGCAGCTCGGGGCGGCGGTGTGCGGTGAAGGTGGCCGGGGCGGCGACCGCGGGCTCGTCGGTCACCGGGTTCCCGGCGGCGCGCCAGGCGGGCAGCCCGCCGTCGAGCACGGCGACGGCGTCGAACCCCTCCAGCCGCAGCTGCCACCAGAACCGGGTGGCCCAGTAGCCGTCGTGCTGGTCGTAGACGACCACCCGGGTGCCGTCGCCGATGCCGAGCGCACCGGCGGCGGCGGCGAACCGCGCCGAGGTGGGCACCGTCCACGGCTGCGCGGAGTCGGGGTCGGCGAAGTCGGTGAGCAGGTCGGCGAAGAGCGCGCCCGGGATGTGCTCGGCCGCGTAGGTGGCCCGGCCGGGCTCGACGGTGTAAGCGCCGGAGGCGGGCAGCGTGAGGTGCGTGCTCGCGTCCACCACGACCAGGCCGGGCTCGCCCAGATGGTCACGCAGCCAGGACACGGATACCGATGCGGGTAGTTCCTCGGACACGGTGTTGCTCCTCGAATGCTGGTCGGAATGTCCGTTCCGAGGCTAATCGCCGCAGCAGGCCGGAGCCGGGTGCCGATCCTCACGATCCCAAGGGTTCCGGCCGCGGAGCGACGTTGTCCATAGCCGGGCGGACCGCGGCCCCGCGGTACCCGCGGCACGGGGTAGCATCGGCCGCTGATCCCGTCGCCTCGCGACCGGACGATTGTGCTCCACCGAGCCGATGAGGGTGCAGGCCCCGTTTCGGGCCGTCGGTTCGTTGATCTCGATGCTTCGTTGACCGGATTCAACCGATATCGATGGGGGCGCCAGATGTCGAGTTCTGCCGAGACGGTGCGGATATGACGCACGTCGATGATGTTCAGCCGGTGACCGATTCCGTGGATCTGGCGGATCGGTACCGGAGTGCGACGGGGCCGGTGCTGCTCACCGGCGTGCAGGCCATCGCGCGGCTGCTCGTGGAGCAGCACGAGCGCGATCGGCGCGCGGGGCGGCGGGTGGCGACCTTCGTCTCCGGCTACCAGGGCAGTCCGCTGGCCGGACTGGATCGCCTGCTCGCCGGGCTGCCGGAGCTGGCCTCCGAGCACGATGTGCGGCTCGTGCCCGGGGTGAACGAGGAACTGGCGGCGACTTCGGTATGGGGCAGCCAGCTGGAGTTGCCCAAGGGCGGCAGGACGCACGACGGGGTGATCGGGGTCTGGTACGGCAAGGGCCCCGGGCTGGATCGCGCCGGTGACGCGCTGCGGCATGCCGCCATGTACGGCGCGCACCCGGCCGGCGGCGCGCTGGCGCTGGTCGGGGACGATCCGGCGGCGAAGTCGTCGTCGGTGCCCGCGGCCAGCGAACGCTCACTGGCGGCGCTGTCGATGCCGGTGCTGTTCCCGCGCAATGCCGAGGAGGTCGTTGCCTTCGGCCTGTACGCGGTGGCGCTGTCCCGGGCGTCGGGGTGCTGGCCCGCGCTGAAACTGGTGGCCGACGTCGCCGACGGGCTGTGGACGCTGGACCGCGATTTCACCGATTTCCGCATCACCGTGCCCCGGCTGGAGTGGGGGGGCAGGCCATGGACCTACCGCCAGCGGGTGCTCGCCGCCCCGCCGGACAGCGTGCTCGCCGAGGCGGATCTGTACGGGCCGCGGTGGGCGATGGTGCGAGAGTTCGCCGCCGCCAACGACATCGACCGCGTCGAGGTCGACACCGGCGACGCCTGGCTCGGCATCGTTGCGGTCGGGACCGCCTACGACGCGGTGCGCCAGGCGCTGGAGGAGCTCGGGCTCGGTGCGGACGAGTTGCGGCGGGCGGGGATCCGGATCCTGCGGGTCGGCATGCCCTACCCGCTGGATGCGGGCAAGGTCCGCCGCGTGGCCGCGGGGGTGGAGACGGTGCTGGTCGTGGAGGACAAGACCGCGTTCGCGGAGTCCCAGGTACTGGAGGCGCTGTACGGCACCGCACGGGCGCCGCGCGTCCTCGGCAAGCGCGCCGCCGACGGGCGCCCGCTGGTCCCCGCCGACGGCGAGCTGACCGCCGCCCGGCTCGTCGGCCCGCTGCGCACCGTGCTGCGCGAACGGGTTCCGCTGCGCACCCCGCTGCCCGCCGCGCTGCCGCTGAGCGTGCTCGACACCAAGCGCACCGCCTTCTTCTGCTCCGGCTGCCCGCACAACCGCTCCACCGTGGTCCCGGACGGTTCGCTGGCCGGGGGCGGGATCGGCTGCCACACCCTGGTCACCATGTCCTCGCGCACCGATTCCCAGGTCACCGGGCTCACCCAGATGGGCGGCGAGGGCGCGCAGTGGATCGGCCAGGCGCCGTACACCGATGTCGGCCACATCTTCCAGAACGTCGGCGACGGAACGTATTTCCACTCCGGGCAGCTCGCGATCCAGGCGTGCATCGCGGCCGGGGTGAACATCACCTACAAGATCCTCTACAACGCCGCCGTCGCCATGACCGGCGCCCAGCCCGCCGAGGCCGGGCTCTCGGTGCCGCGGCTGACGCACAAGCTCGCCGCCGAGGGGGTGGTGAAAACCATCGTCTGCGCGGAGGAGCCGGAGCGGCACCGCGGCGCCGCGTTCGCGCCCGGTGTGCTGGTGTGGGATCGCGACCGCCTGGACGAGGCCCAGCGCCTGCTGCGCGAGGTCCCCGGCGTCACGGTGCTGATCTACGACCAGCCGTGCGCGGCCGACACCAGGCGCAAGCGCAAGCGCGGCGAGGCGCCGGTGCGGCGCACGCGGGTGCTGATCAACGAGGCGGTCTGCGAGGGCTGCGGCGACTGCGGCGTGAAGTCGAACTGCCTGTCGGTGCGGCCGGTGCAGACCGAGTTCGGCCGCAAGACCCGGATCGACCAGACCGGCTGCAATACCGACTACAGCTGCCTGGACGGCGACTGCCCGGCCTTCGTCACCGTCGAGCTGCCCGAGGTGCCCGCACCGCCCGCCCGCACCGCGACCCCGGCCCCGCCCGAGGTCCCCGACCCGGAGCTGCCCGAGATCGACGGCACCTTCGACGTCTTCCTCGCCGGGGTCGGCGGCACCGGCATCGTCACCGCCAACCAGGTTCTCGGCACCGCCGCGCTGCGCGCCGGGCTGCACGTGGAGGGGCTGGACCAGACCGGGCTCAGCCAGAAGGCCGGGCCGGTCACCTCGCACCTGCGGCTGAGCAGGCGCGCGGTCGACGCCGCCAACCGCATCGCCCCCGCGGGCGCCGACTGCTTCCTCGCCTTCGACCTGCTCACCGCCGCCGACGACCGCAACCTGCGCTACGGCAGCGCCGAGCGCACCCTGGTCGTCGCCTCCACCAGCCGCACCCCGACCGGCGACATGGTGCACGACGCCTCGGTCGCCTACCCGGCGGAGGGCGTGCTGCTCGACCGGCTCGCCACCGCGGGCAGGGACGTGCTCGGCTTCGACGCGGTGGCCGCCGCCGAGGTGCTGTTCGGCGACTCCGCGACCGCCAACTCGCTGCTGGTCGGCGCCGCCTACCAGGCGGGGGCGCTGCCCATCCACGCCGCCGCGATCGAGGAGGCCATCGCGCTCAACGGGGTCGCGGTGCGCGCCAACCGGAGCGCCTTCGCCTGGGGCCGGGTCGCCGTCGCCGACCCGGCGGCCTTCGCCGCGGCCACCCGCGCGGGCGAACGCTCGCACCGCAGCGACGATGCCCCGCTACCCGCGCGGCTGCTCGCCCCGCTCGGCGTGACCGGCGCGGTCCGCGGCACCGTCGAGCGCCGCGCCGCCCAGCTCGTCGCCTACCAGGGTGAGGCGCTGGCCGCCCGCTATCTCGCGCTGGTGCAGCAGGTCTGGGCCGCCGAGCAGGCGATCGGCGCGGGTAGTGAGTTCACCGCGGCGGTGGCGCACGGGCTGCACAAGCTGCTGGCCTACAAGGACGAGTACGAGGTCGCCCGGATGCTGGCCGACCCCGCTTTCCTGCACGCGGTCCGCGACGAGCTGCCCGGCGCGGGCGATCTCACCTACAAGCTGCACCCGCCGACCCTGCGCGCACTCGGCAGGGACAAGAAGATCGGGCTGCGCTCCCCCGCCGCGCTGCGCGTGCTCGCCCGCGGCCGCGGGCTGCGCGGAACGCCCTTCGACCCCTTCGGGTTCACGCGGATGCGACGGCTCGAGCGGCGCCTCGCGGCGCACTACGAGCAGACGATCCGCACCCTGACCGCCACCCTGACTCCGGACGACCACGCGCACGCCGTCGCGGTCGCCGGCGCGGCCGACCTGGTGCGCGGCTACGAGGAGGTGAAGCTGCGCACCGTCGAGACCTACCTGGCCCGGCTGCGCGCGCTCGGCATCGACACCGCGGGGATCAGGGCCGGTGGCCCCACCTGACGGCCGGCCGCGCGGGCTCGGCCCGATCCGGATGTGATCGATTCCGGCAGGCACCGATGAGTTTCCGGCGCACAGGAGGTCTACCCGGCATGAGAAGACTGATCTACGGCTTCGGCGTGTCCCTGGACGGCTACATCAACGACCGGGACGGCAGTATCGACTGGTCCGACCCGGACGACGAGCTGCACCAGCACCACAACGACCGGTTCCGGGAGCTCGAGATCGTGCTCAACGGCCGCAGGCTCTTCGAGCTCATGGCCGAGTACTGGCCGCACGTGGCCGCGGACGCGCCGCCGATCGAGCGCGAATTCGGGCAGCTCTGGACCGCGGTGCCGAAGGTCGTCTTCTCCCGCACGCTCACCGAGGTCGCCTGGAACAGCACCCTGGTCAAGGAGAACGCTGTAGCAGAGGTGCGCCGGATCAAGGCCGAGGGCGACGGCGTCGCCGAGATCGGCGGCGCCGAACTCGCCGCCGCCGTCATTCCGCACGGGCTGATCGACGAGTACCACGTCTACGTCTCGCCGGTGCTGCTCGGCGGTGGCACCCCGATGTTCCCGGCGCTGGCCGAGCGCATCCGGCTCCGGCCGCTGGAGTCCAGGCGCTTCGCCTCCGCGCAGCTGCTGCGCTTCCAGGCCGAGTAGCACCGAACAGCAACTGCTCAGCAATAGAATGGAGGCGTGAACATCCGGCTCCGCGCCCTCGAGCGCGAGGATCTCCCCTTCGTCCACCAGCTCTTCAACGACGCGCAGATCATGTCCTACTGGTTCGACGAGCCGTTCGAGGCGCTCGTCGAGCTGCGCGACATTTACGACCGGCACATCCACGACGAGCGGGAACGCCGCTTCGTCCTGGATGTGGACGGCGCGCACGCCGGGCTGGTCGAGCTCCGGGAGATCGCGCCGGTGCACCGCAACGCGGAGTTCCAGATCATCGTCGCGCCCGGGCACCAGGGGCGCGGGCTGGCGACCGTCGCGACCCGCAAGGCGCTGGACTACGCCTTCGCCGTGCTGAACCTGCACAAGGTGTACCTGATCGTGGACGTGGTGAACGAGAAGGCGATCCACGTGTACCGCAAGCTCGGTTTCCAGGACGAGGGCATCCTGCGCGACGAGTACTTCGCCGGTGGTCGCTACCGGAACGCGCTGCGCATGGGCGTCCTGCAGCACGAACACCTGGGCGGGTGAGCTACGCGAGCCGCGCGCGTGCACCGGCGGGGCGACCCTTGAGTGAAACGTTTCATATTTACCGTTTCGAGGCTTGCCCGAAGTTAGCTTGGGCGCGAAAATAGTGGGCATGTCTACCACCCGGGCAGTCCCGTTGACCGAACAGCCGGATCCGAGGGTCACCGCGGGCGTACTGCGCTGGGAGGCAGCCCACCGTGCCGCGCTCGCCGCAGGCGACCCCCATCGCGCCGAGGCCACGCGCGCGGTGCTCGAGGGATATCTGACGGAGGCACGGCGCCGCAGTCTGTGAGCCATCCCGAGGCGAACAACTTCGACCTCGCGCGGCGGCCGGTGGCGGTACCTGTTCCAGCACGCTAGTATCTAGTGCACTATGGAATCACGCGCTGGAGAACGAACCGGCGAGCTGGGCAGGCAGCTGTCGTTCGCGCTCTACGGGGCGGCGAACCGGATGATCCGCCACCACAAACCCATCCTCGAACCGCTGGGGCTGACCTTCCCGCAGTACCTGGTGATCCTCGCGCTCATCGATGGTGCGCCGCGGACCGTCGGCGCGCTCGGCGCCTGCCTGGAGATGGACACCGGCACCATCACCCCGCTGGTCAAGCGGCTCGAAACCGCCGGGCTGGTGACCCGCAGGCGGGATCCGGGTGACGAGCGCCGCGTCCTCGTCGACCTCACCGAGCGCGGGCTCGCGCTCGAGGCCGAGGTCCGCGCCGTCACCGGCAAGATCGACGAGGTCTGCCCGCACACCGCCGACGAGCTCGAGCACCTCCGGCGCACCATCGACGCGCTCGGCCGCCCCACCGGCGGCTGACCACCCACCCGCGACGCCCGCCGTCCGAAGGATTGGTACGAACATGGCACTCACCCTCTCCCTGCTCGACCTCGTCCCGCTGCGCACCGGCCAGACCACCGCGCAGGCCGTCGCGGCGTCCATGCAGCTCGTGCGGCGCGCCGACGAGCTCGGCGTGCACCGCTACTGGTTCGCCGAGCACCACAACATGCCCGCCATCGCCTCCAGCTCGCCGCCGGTGCTCATCGCCGCCGCCGCGAGCCGCACCGAGCGGGTCCGGCTCGGCTCCGGCGGGGTCATGCTGCCCAACCACGCGCCGCTGATCGTGGCCGAGCAGTTCTCCACGCTGGCGGCGCTCGCGCCCGGCCGCATCGACCTCGGCATCGGCCGCGCGCCCGGCAGCGACCAGGTGATCACCCAGCTGCTCCGCCAGTCCGGCGCGACCAGCGACGTCGACCGCTTCCCGGACAACATCAAGGACATCATCGCGCTCTCGCACCCCGACGGCGCGACCCTGCGCTTCGCCTCCGGCGGCGAGTACACCGTGAAGGCCACCCCGGTCGCGACCAGCACGCCCGAGGTGTGGCTGCTCGGCTCCAGCGACTACTCCGCGCGGCTGGCCGCGCAGCTCGGCCTGCCCTACGTCTTCGCGAACCACTTCGCCGGCGACCACCTCGACCACGCCATGTCGCTCTACCGCACGCAGTACCAGCCCTCGGCCGCGCACCCGGAGCCGAAGAGTTTCCTCACCGCGAACGCCGTCGTCGCCCCGACCCACGAGGAGGCCTTCGAGCGCGCCCTTCCGCACCTGCGCATGATGGCCCGCATGCGCTCGAACAAGCCGCTGCGCGCGGCCGAGACCGTCGACGAGGTGCGCGCGAACCCCTCCGACGAGGCCGAGCGGCGGATCATCGACCACCAGGCACGGAACTGGTTCATCGGCGAGCCCGACGATGTCGCGAAGCGGCTGCGCGCCTTCGCCGCCGAGCACGGCGTCGACGAGATCATGATCTCCGCCGCCGCCGGGCAGTTCGAATCCGAGCCGCTGGACGAGAGCACCGGCCGCATCCAGACCGTCGAGCTGCTCACCGCCGCGCTACAGCGCTGAGCCCGGCGGAGGTGTCCCGGCGCGCCGACGGGGAATGCCCGAAACGGGCGGTTTCCGCCGCCCGCGACGGAAGGAGCCCACCATCGAAACCGCACCGCCCGACGGCCTGGCAGGCTGGGCCGTCGACCTGATGGAACGGCTCGGTGGCCCCGGAGCGGGGCTCGCCATCTTCCTGGAGAACCTCTTCCCGCCGCTGCCGAGCGAGGTGATCCTGCCGCTGGCCGGTTTCGCCGCCCGGCTCGGCGACTTCTCGCTGGTGTCGGCGATCGTGTGGACCACGATCGGCTCGCTGCTCGGCGCCTGGCTGCTCTACGGCCTCGGCGCCGGGCTCGGCCACGAGCGGCTGCGCCGCATCGCGGGCCGTATCCCGCTGCTCGACGCCGACGACGTCGACCGCTCGGCCGCCTGGTTCGGCAGGCACGGCGGCAAGGCGGTGTTCTTCGGCCGGATGATCCCGATGTTCCGCAGCTTCATCTCCATCCCCGCCGGGGTCGAGCGGATGAACTTCCTGTACTTCAGCGTGCTCACCGCCGCGGGCAGCCTGATCTGGAACACGGTCTTCGTGCTGGCCGGGTACGCGCTCGGCGCGAACTGGCATCGGGTCGAGCCGTACACCGCCGTCTTCCAGTACGGGGTGATCGCCGCCGTCGTGCTCGCCTGCGGCTGGTTCGTCGTCCGCCGCCTGCGCCGCCGCCGCGATCAGCGCGACGGGCGGACCATCGTGCGCTGATGCACCCGCGCACCCCGGTAACGCAGGCCGGGGACGAGCGGGGTCGGGCCATGGTCGGTGAAACCCGAACGCTCGAAGAACTTTCCGGCCCTGGTGTTCTCGACCAGGGTCTGCAGGAAACAGCCTGGCGCGCCCGCCTGCTCGAGCCGGGCGAACCAGCGCGCCATGAGCGCGTCCGCGGCGCCGGTCCCGCGCGCCTCGGGGACGAGGTTGATATGCAGGTGCGCGGGGTAGCGCGGATCGTCCAGCTCCCCCGCGGCCGGCCCGGGGCGCATGGCATCGATACCGGCGCGGGCGAAGAACGCCAGCGGCCCGCGCTTGACGAACAGCCGGTGGTCGCCGATCGCCCGGCGCATGCGCTCCTCCTCGCTCGGGAACGCGGCGGTGTCGACGCAGCCGGCCAGGTACCCGACCAGTTCCCCGCCGGACACCGCGACGAACAGCGATTCCGGCTCCAGCTCGAAGTACGGGGTGAGATACACCGCGGCCTCGGATTCGGCGTGGCCCCAGACCGATTCGGTCGGCGAGCCCGCCCCGGCGCGGCTGCTCAGCGCGAGCAGCTCGGCCCGGTCGCCGGGCAGGACGGCGCGTATCTCCATGCGCCCACCGTACTCAGCGCAGGGCTGCGGTGACGCCGCCGAACATGGTCGCCTTGATCCCGGCGACGGTCGCGGGGTTCTTGCCGGTGAGCGGCGCGAGCCGGGCGAGCGCCGCGGTGAGCAGCTCGGGTTCGGCGGCGGTGCCGTCGACGAGCCCGGCCGCGAGGGCCTCGTCCGCGCCGAAGCGGCGGCCGGTCGTCATGGCGGTGAGCGCCGCCTGCGGGGTGAGCTTGGCCTGGATGAGCGCGGCCATACCGGGGGTGAAGACGATGTCGATGTCGACCTCGGGAAAGCAGTAGTAGCCGCGGTCGGCGCGCATGAGCCGGTAGTCGTGCGCGAGGCCGAGCATGGCGCCCGCGCCGAAGCTGTGGCCGTTGACCGCGGCGACGGTCGGCATCGGGAAGGTCAGGATGCGGGCGAAGAGCTCCTGGACGCGGGCGACGTACTCCTCGGCGTGGTCGCCGTTGGCCAGCAGCCACTCCAGGTCGAGGCCGTTGGAGTAGAACTTGCCGGTGCCGATGGTGATCAGGCCGCTCGCGTCGCGCTCGACGGCGTCGAGGTGGGCGCCGACGGCATCCAGCCGGTCCGGGGAGAAGCGGTTCTCGTCGGTGCCGAGGGTGAGGACGGCGATGTCGCCCTCGTAGCGCAGGGTCGCGGGCATGGTGATTCCTTCACGTCGGTGGGGGCGGAGTCAGGGCGAGGACCGCGCGGACGGCGGCGGCGAGGCGTGCGCGGACCGGCGGGTCGGGGCTGCGGTTGCCGCGCAGGAGCAGGGCGGTGGGCAGCTCGACCACGCAGTCGCGGACGACCGCGACGGCCTCGCGGTCGCGGCGGGCGAAGACGTCGTCGGACAGGGTGCCGAACAGCTCGGTCAGAACCCGGTCGAGGTGGCGGAGTTCCGCGGCGAGGTCGTCCGGGATCTCGCCGGAGCCGAGCAGTTCCTCCCGTGCGACGGCGAGCAGGAATCGCGCCGAAACCGGTTGCTGTATCAGGAATGCCGCGGGCGCGTCGGCAGCGGCGACGACCGCCTCCACCGCGCCGCCCGACGCACTCCGCACGGCCTCCCGCTGCAGCGCGAGGAAGCGCTGCGCCGCGCGCAGCCACACCCGGGCGAGCAGCGCGGTCCGGGAGCCGAAGGCGTGGTAGATCGCGCCGTTCGAGACCCCGGCGGTCTGCGACAGGGCGCGCACGGTGACCGCGGCCGGACCCGAATCCACGGCCATGCGCTCGGCGACGTCCATCAGTTCGTCGAGGTCGTGCAGGCGGGGGCGGGGCATGCCCACACCGTAACAGAGCACTCGCTCTATTATCCAGCCCGCCCGTTCACCGGTTCGCCCCGGTAACGTTCGACGGCGGAAGGCAGGGAACACCGGTGCGAATCCGGGGCTGTCCCGCAACTGTCACCGAGGAGTGATCCGCCGATTTCGTGGCCACGACCTACCCGGGTCGGAAGGCCGGTGGGGAGCGTCGATCCGGGAGCCAGGACACCTGCGTCCGCGGTACCGGGAACACACCCACGAGGATGGTCATGCACAACTCCACACCGCGCGCCCGCATCGGCAGGCGCGGATTCCTGATCGGCACGGCCGGGCTGACGCTCGGCGCCGCCGCGCTGCTCACCGGCTGCGGCAGCGGCGGCGCGCCGCTGGTGGCCGACGGCCCGCCGCGGCCGGGCGGGCGGCTGCGCACCGCGATCGCGGGCCGCTCGGCCACCGCCGACGTGCTCGACCCGTTCGAGGCGGGCAGCTCCGCGGGCGGTGCGGTGGCGAAGAACGTCTGGGACAAGCTGGTCACCTACAACAACGACCTCACGCTGCGCTATCGGCTGGCCGAGGCGCTGGAGCCGAACGCGGACGGCAGCTCGTGGCGGATCCGGCTGCGGCAGGGTGTGCGCTTCAGCGACGGCTCCCCGCTGACCTCCCGCGACGTCCTGTTCAGCTTCGAACGCATGCTCGACCCGGCCAAGCCGTCGTCGGGTGACCTGTCGATGATCGACCCGGCCCGCACCCGCGCCGACGGCGAGCACGCGGTGGTGGTCGAGATGAAGTACCCACTCGCCGATTTCGGCTCGGTGCTGGCCGGCTGGTACTGCTACGTGGTCAAGGCGGGCACCACCACCTTCGACGCGCGCACGCTCCCGGTCGGCACCGGCCCGTTCGCGCTGGTGAACTGGGCGCCGGGCGACCGGACGCTGCTGCGCCGCAACGACCTGCACTGGGACGGCCCCGCGCTGCTGGACGAGGTCGAGATCATCCAGATCGCGGAGACCGAGGCCAGGATGAACGCCTTCCTCTCCGGCGCGGCCGACGTGGTGCACGAGATGAGCTACCTGCAGGCCAGCACCCTGGCCGGGGACCCCGACGCGCGCGTGATCGTGCCGCCCGCCGGGCTCATGGGCGCCTTTCAGATGCGGGTGGACATGGCCCCCTTCGACGACGTCCGGGTGCGCCAGGCCATGCGGCTCGCGGTGGACCGGCAGGCCATGGCGGACGCGCTGTACTACGGCTACGGCGAGGTCGGCAACGACATCTACGGCAAGGGCGCGCCCTTCTACAACGACCGGCTGCCGCAGCGCGGCTACGACCCGGAGCGCGCCCGCGCGCTGCTGCGCGCGGCGGGCAAGGAGAACCTGACGGTCACCCTGCCCACCGCGGACGGGCTGCCCGGCCAGGTGGAGGCCGCCACGCTCTTCGCCGAGCACGCCGCGAAGGCGGGCATCACCATCCGGCTCGAATCCGCACCGGCCGACACCTACTTCTCGCAGATCAGCGGCAAGCAGCCGCTCACCCAGCTCGGCTGGTGGAACTACAGCCTGGACTACTTCTACGGCCAGACCGCCACCAGCGCCTCGCCGAGCAACGGCACCGGCTGGCGCCGCCCCGGCTGGGACGCCAAGTTCGCCGAGGCCCGCGCCGCCATGGACCCGGCCCGCCGCACCGCGCTCTACGCCGAACTCCAGGAGGAGCTCTGGAACGAGGGCGGGCTCATCCTGCACAGCTTCGCCAAGCGCCCGGACGCGGCGCGGGCGAAGGTCGGCGGCATGCGCGACGGGGTGCCCGGCACCGACGACTGGGCCAACTACGCCACCACCTGGCTCGCCGGGTGAGCCGGGCGCTCACCCGGTGGGCGCTGCGCAGGCTCGGCACCGCCGCCGTCGTGCTCGCGGCGGTGGCGGTGCTGGTGTTCGTGCTGTTCGAAACGCTGGATTCGGATGCGGCGACGGTGCTCCTTGCCCGCCAGGGCGGGGCCGAGCCGAGCCGGGAGCAGCTGGCCGCGCTGCGCGCCGAGCTCGGGCTGGACCGGCCGGCGCCGGTCCGGTTCGCCGACTGGGCGGTGCGGTTCGCGCACGGCGACCTCGGCACCTCGCTGCTCTCCGGGCGGCCGGTGGCCGACGTGCTGCTCGGCCGGTTGGCGAACAGCGCGGCGCTGGCGCTGGTGACCGCGGTGCTGCTGGTGCCGCTGGCGATCGGGCTCGGGCTGGTCGCCGGGGCGCGGCCGGGCTCGCGCACCGACCGGGCGATCAGCATGGGTGCGCTGACCGCGGAGTCGTTGCCGCCCTTCGTCTCCGGGGTGGTGCTGATCGCAACGGTGGCGCTGACGCTGCGGTTGCTGCCCGCGGTGTCGCTGCTGCCGACCGGGGCGTCGGTGTGGAGCAGGCCGGAGATCCTGGTGCTCCCGGTGCTGTGCCTGCTGGCCGCGCTGGCGCCGCACCCGGTGCGGATGGTCCGCGCGCAGACCGCGCAGGTGCTGGCGGCCCCCTACATCCGCACCGCGCGGCTCAACGGGGTGCGCGGCCCGCGGCTGCTGCTGCGGCACGTGGCGCCGAACGCGATCTCGGCGGCGGTGCACCCGCTCGCCGGCGCGCTGGTCGGGCTGATCGGCGGGATCGCGGTGGTGGAGACGCTGTTCGTGTACCCGGGGGTGTCCCAGGAGTTGCTGCGCGCGGTGGCCGGGCGCGACTTCCCCTTCGTGCAGTCCGCGGCGGTGCTGCTCGCCGCGACCGGGATCGGGCTCTACCTGATCGCCGACCTGGTGACCATGCTGACCTCCCCGCGCGCGCGTGACCTGGTGCTGGAGCGATGATGAGACGAATGAGAACCGGCTGGGCCGTCGTCGCGTCGGCGATCGTGCTGCTGGTGCTGGCCGGGCCGCTGCTCGCCCCGCATCCCCCGACCGCGGTGACCGGCGCGCCGTTCCTGCCGCCCGCCGCGGCGCACCCGCTCGGCACCGATGTGATCGGCCGCGACGTGCTCTCCCGGGTACTGCACGGCGGGCTGCCGCTGGTCTCGATCGCGGCGCTCTCGCTGACGCTCGCCTACATCGCCGGAGTCGGGCTCGGCGTGGTGGCCGGGCTGCGGCGGCGCGCCGATCCGTGGATCAGCCGCCCGGTGGACGCGATCGTGGTGCTGCCGTGGTTCCTGCTGCTCGCGGTGATCGCGACCGCGCTCGGCGCGGGCCCGGCGGCGGTGGCGACCGCGACCGCGCTGGCCGCGGTGCCGTGGATCGTGCGGATCGTGCGCACCGCCACCGTGGAGATCGCCGCCACCGGCTATCTCGAGAGTGCGCGGGCGCGCGGCGAGCCGCTGTGGCGGCTGGCGCTGGTCGAGGTGCTGCCGAATCTGCGCCCGGTGCTCGCCGCCGACGCCGGCGTCCGGCTCTCGGCCGCCATGTCGATCGTGGCGGTGAGCAGCTTCCTCGGGCTCGGGCTGCGCCCGCCGTCGGCGGACTGGGCGCTCATGATCACCGAGAACCGGCAGGGGTTCGCCCAGCAGCCGGTGGCGGTGCTTGCCCCGGCACTGCTGATCATGGTGCTGGTCGTCGCCGCGAACATGATCTCCGACCGGGCGCTCGCCACGGGTGCGGCCGGGCCCGCGCTGCCGCCGGTGTCCGGCGGCGCCTGCGGGGTGCGGGTGCGCGGGCTCCGGGTGCTGGCCGACGACGGCGCCACGGTGCTCGACGGGATCGATCTCGACCTGCCCGCCGGCTCCGCGGTGGCGGTGATCGGGGACTCCGGCGCCGGGAAGACGACGCTCGCGCTGGCGATCCTGGGTGCGCTCCCGGCCGGGTTGTCCGCGACGGGGCAGGTGTCGGTGCGGTCCGGTGCGCGCGCGGTGGGGTATGTGCCGCAGGATCCGGGGTCCGGGCTGAATCCCGCCCTGCGGATCGGCACCGCACTCGCCGAGATCACCCGGCTGCACGGCGATTCCGTCGATGCCGCGCTGCGCCGGGTCGGGCTGCCGGACGATCGCGAGTTCCGCCGCCGGTACCCGCACCAGCTCTCCGGCGGGCAGCAGCAGCGGGTGCTGCTGGCCATGGCGCTGCTCGGCGACCCGGCGGTCCTCGTCCTCGACGAGCCGACCACCGGGCTCGACGCCGCGGCCAGGGCGAATCTCGTGCGCACCCTGCGCAGGAACACCGCCGCCACGATGATCGTGATCACCCACGACCCGGCCGCGCTGGCTCCGATAGTGCGGCACGTCGCCGAACTCGAGCGGGGCAGGCTGGTCTCCTTCCGGCCCGTGGCCGAGCTCGAGCCGTTGCCGGAACCGAGCCGGAAAACGCTGTCGCACAGCGAGCGCGAGGCCGTTCTCCGGATCGACGGCCTCACCACCGGCCACCGGCGACCGGTCGCCACCGACCTGTCGTTCACGTTGCGCCCCGGCCGCTGTCTCGCACTCACCGGCCCGTCGGGTGCGGGCAAGACCACCGTCGCCCGCACCCTGGCCGGACTGCACCCGCCCGACCGCGGCGCCATCACCCTGCACGGGCAGCCACTGCACCCCCGGGTCGATCACCGGCCGATCGCGCAGCGGCGCGCGATCCAGCTGGTCTTCCAGAATCCGGCGACGTCGCTCAACCCCGCCCACGCGATCGGCGCGCAGATCGCGCGCCCGCTGCGGCTCCTGCGCGGGATGACCGCCGCCGGCGCCGCCCGCGAGACCGGCAGGCTGCTGGCGGCGGTCCGGCTCGACCCGGAGCTGGCCGCGCGCCGCCCGGACCGGCTCTCCGGCGGGCAGCAGCAGCGCGCCGCGCTGGCCCGTGCGCTGGCCGCGGGGCCGGAGGTGCTGCTCTGCGACGAGATCACCGCCTCGCTCGACCGGCGCGCCGCCGATGTCGTCCTCGACATCCTCGACGACCTGCGCGGTTCGGGGGTGGCGCTGCTCGTGATCAGTCACCAGCAGTGGGTGATCGAGCGGCTGGCCGACGAGATCGTCGACCTCGCGGCCGATTACGCCACGGGGGCGTAGAGGAAGCCGTAGCCGTCGCGCAGCAGGTGCCCGTCGTCGGAGCGGACGGCGTAGGTCACCGTGTAGACGCCTGCCGGGCCGAGCCCGCGCAGCGCGGTCGAGACCTGCCTGCCGGAGACCACGGTCGCGGTCTGGTACTGGACCCCGTCCGGGCCGGTCACGGTGAGCGCGGCGTCGTCGGGCAGCAGCGTGGCCGCGAAGGTCAGCGTGACCTGCTGCGGCGCCACCGTGACGACCGCGGCGGGCCCGGGATCGGTGGTGCTCAGCGACGTGTGCGCGCCTGCGACCCCGCTCGGCGCGAGGATCACCCCGGCCGCCGCCACCGTCAGGACCAGCATCCGCAGCCACGACCTCATACCCGCATCACTCCCTCGAACGTGCACCGCCGGTGCCCACCGGCAGGGGTAAGTGTGCCCTGACCCGGCCACCCGCAACAGCATTGGGGTCGACCCCTGCGCAACCCCGCCGGAGCGCACCCGCCTACGCTGTCCGGCACGAAGACCGTCCGGCAGGGGGTGGATGCGGCGATGACGCTCGGCGCGGGAGCGCTGCCCGCCGTACGGCTCTGCCGCGCGGCGGTTTTCGCCCTGCTCTGCGTCGCGCTCGCCGCGGCCGGGCACGCCTGCGCCGCCGGTGCCGCGGTGTCCGGGGCCACGATGGTCTCGGCGCTGCTCGCGGTGGCGGCGGTGGCCTGGACGGTGGCCGATCGGGAGCGCGGGCCGGTCGCCATCGGCGGGGGGCTGCTCGGCGGGCAGGCGGTGCTGCACCTGTGGTTCGGGGTCGAGCACGGTGCGCACGGCGGCGGGGCCGGCATGCTGGCCGCGCACGCGCTGGCCGCGGCGGTCTGCGGGCTGTGGCTGTGGCGCGGGGAGCGCGCGCTGTTCGCGCTCGTGCGCACGCTGTTCACCCGGGCCGTTCTTCCCGTGCTGTCGGCGGTCACCGCGACGCCGGGTCCGGTGCCGGTGGAGTACCCGGCGCCGCTGCGCGGGGTGCGGCTGCGGCATGCGCTGTCGCGGCGCGGGCCGCCGGTGCTCGCCGACCCGCTCCCAGAGCTCGCCGTCCGCTGAGGTAGTTCCGCCCTGGCCGGTGAGCGCAGCGCACCGCGCCGGTCCCGGCAGCGGTGTGCGTTGCCCCAGCCGAGGCGCGGGTGATCGCGCCCGGCACCGCCGCGCGTCGCCGAACCGAGGAATGCGCCATGAATCCGCCTGATCCCACCTGTCCACCCCGCACCGGGCGACCCCGGTGACCCCGCCCGCGGTCCCCGCGCTCCTCGACCCGCTGGTCCGCGAGTTCGTCGACACCGCCCTCGTCGCGGTCGCCGCCCGGAACGGCACTCCCCTGCACCTGGTGTTCCCGCAGGTCTTCGCCCGCAATGCCGCGGCACTGCGGGACGTGCTGTCGGCGCGCGGCGTCGAGCACCGCCTCTGCTACGCGCACAAGGTCAACCGGTCGCACGCCTTCGTGCGCGAGGCCGGCCACCTCGGCCTCGACATCGATATCGCCTCGGCCGGAGAGTTGGACAGCGCACTCGGCGCGGGCTTCCCGCCCGCCCGCATCGAGGCAACCGGCCCCAAGGGCGAGCGCCTCCTGCGCCGGCTGCTGGCCGCGGGCGTCACGATCAATGTCGACAACCGCTGGGAGCTCGACCGGATCATCGCCCTCGCCGAACACCCCGCCCCGGTCCTGCTGCGGGTCAGCGGATTTCCCGGCACCGCCGTGAGCCGCTTCGGCATCCCGGCCGACGGGATCGACGCGCTCTGGCCGCTCCTGGCCGCACACCGAGACCGAGTAGCGCTGCGCGGCCTGTCCTTCCACCTCGACACCGGCGAGCACCGCGACCGGCTGCGCGCCGTGACGACCTGCCTGATCCTGCTGGAGAGCGCCTGGAACGCCGGCCTCTCCCCCGACGTGCTCGACATCGGCGGCGGGCTGCGCCAGGTATTCACCGCCGACCCCGCCGCCTACGACACCTACACCCGCGCCCTGCGCACCGCCCTGCTCGGCGACGGCCCGCCCCTGACCTGGGCGGGGGCAACCTTCGGCTACCGGGTCGGCGACGGGTCGGTGCACGGCATCCCGGTTTTCCACAAGTACGCCAACACCGTGCCCGCCACCGCCGCACTGGCGGCCCTGCTCGACGCCGAGATCCCCGGCCAGCACCGCCCGCTGGCCGCGATCCTCACCGACAACCTGCTGCGGCTCTGGCTCGAACCCGGCAAGGCCGTCGCCGACCACGCCGGAATCACCGTGGCGACAGTGGAGTTCACCAAGGACCTGCCCGACGGCGCGGTCCTCGTCAACCTCGACCTCAGCCGTGACCAGGTGACCCCGGCCGACCAGGAAGCCCTGGTCGACCCCCTCCTCGTCCCCGCGCAGCCGCCCCCGGAGCACCCCGAACCGCTCGGCGTGTTCCTCGCCGGCCGCCTCTGCCTGGAGCGCGACATGATCAGCAACCGCGCGATCCGGCTCCCCTTCCGCCCCCGCCCCGGCGACCTGCTGGTCTTCCCCAACACCGCCGGCTACCACTCCGACCTCTCCGCGGGCACCGCGGCCATGCACCCGCTGCCGCGCCGACTCGCCGTCACCCGAGACCGCTCCACCTTCACCGCCGGCCCCGACGCCGGCCACCGCCCCGCCGAGGAGGGCCCGTGCGCGCCTACGACGACATCACCGAACTGATCGGCGACACCCCCCTGCTCCGGCTCGATGCCGCCGTGCACGGCATCGAGCGGCTGCAGCTCTTCGCGAAGCTGGAGTCGCACAACCCCTTCGGCTCGGTGAAGGACCGCGCCGCCTGGGGCATGATCCGCGACGACCTGCCCGAGCTGCGCGGCCGCGGCTTCCTGGAGGCCTCCAGCGGCAACACCGCGAAGGCGCTGCGCGTGCTCGGCGCCAGGCACGGCATCGGGCTGCGCGCGGTGACCAACCGGATCAAGGTCGACGAGGTGCGCGACACGCTGCGGCTGCTCGGCACCGAGATCGTCGAGCTGCCCGGGCTCTCCGAGTGCCCCGACCCCACCGCCCCCGACGACGTCGCCGCCGTCATCGCCGCGACCATGGCCCGCGAGCCGGGGAAGTGGTACCATCCCTCGCAGTACACCAACGAGCGCAATGTCGAGGCGCACTACCGCGGCACCGGCCGGGAGATCCGCGATGCCCTCGCCGGGAGCGGGATCGACCGGGTCGACTACGTGATCGGCGGGCTCGGCACCACCGGCTCCACCCGCGGCACCGCCACCGCGCTCGCCGAGCACAATCCGGGGCTGCGCACCGTCGGCGTGGTGTCGGCGCGCGACGACTTCATCCCCGGCATCCGCTCGGAGACCGAGATGTGGGACGTCGGGCTCTTCCAGCCGGACTTCTACCACCGGATCGTCGCCGTCGCCGCCGAGCACGCGGTCGGCGCCACGCTGCTGCTCGCGCACCGCTACGGCGTGCTCGCCGGGCCGACCTCCGGCGCCGCCTACGCCGCGGCGCTCGACGTACTGCGCCCCGCCGCGGCCGCATTGCGGCCCGGCGACCCCGATCTGGTTGCCGTGCTCATCGTCTGCGACCGGCTCGAACCGTACCTGTCCTACCTGCGGGCCCGCCGCCCCGAGCTCTTCGACGACCCCGCCCGTCCGGCCCCGCCGCACCCCGCCGAGCTCGCCGCCGTCCCCCTGCTCACCCCCGAGCACCTGGACGAGCTGGACCGCGACCGGCGCATCACCGTCGTCGACACCCGCGGCGCCATGGCCTACCGCGTCGCGCACATCCCCGGTTCGATCAACCTGCGCGACGACCTGCTCGGCGGCTTCACCCCCGACCAGCTGCCGTTCTGCCGGTCCCGCCCGCTGGTCTTCGTCTGCCCGGTCGGGCGGGTCTCGCAGCACTTCGCCGCGCTCACCCGCCGGGCCGGGTACGACGCCTCCAGCCTGGCGGGCGGGATCGCCGCCTGGCGGGATGCCGGGCTGCCGCTGGAGCGTCGGCGCTGAACCGCGGCCGTGCGATCTAGGACGCGGTGCCGTACTCGGCCAGGATCGGCTCGAGCTCGGCGGGCGTGGCGCCGTGCAGGATGACCCGGTCGGCGCCGTACTCGAACTCCTGCCGGATCCGCGCCACGCACTGCGCGGGGCTGCCGGTGGCGGCGGGCTCGAGCCATTCGCCGGGGATGAGCCCGGCGATGTGCTCGATCTGGTCCGGGGTCGCCTTGTGGTCGATACCGCCGGGCACCGAGGTCACGATCGGGTCCTGCCGGAAGCGGGCGAGCACGGCGGGGTCCCAGTCGTTGGTGCGCACCATGAGGTCGCCGTAGCCCTGCAGGTAGGTGGCGAGCCTGGCCACGGTCTTGCGCAGCCGCAGCTCCTCCGGGAGGTGGTCGCCGACGGTCGCGAAGCACGACCACACCCGCACGTCGTCGGGGTTCCGCCCGGCCTGCTCCGCGGCCTCCTTCACGATCCGGACGCTGCGCCGCAGGGTGTCCGGGGTGAAGAAGGTGTGCAGGACGACGTCGTCGAAGGCGCGCCCGCCCAGGGCAAGGGTCTGCGGGCCGAAGGCGACCAGCGCCAGCCGGATGTCCTCGCGGAACTCGGGGTCGAGCACCAGCACCGGGTAGTCGCCGATCGGGCCGGTGTGGTTCACGATCACCTCGCCCTGCCACAGCCTGCGCATGACCCCGGCGAAATCCTCCATCTGCGCGGTCGTCACCGCGGGCACGCCGAAGGCGTTGTAGATGGCGGCGATGCCGCGCCCGATGCCGAGGGTGAAGCGCCCGCCGGAGAGCCGGTGCATGGTCGTCGCCCACGCCCCGGTGATCAGCGGGTGCCTGGTGTTGTGGTTCGTCGCGGCGGTGGCGATCCGCATCCGCTCGGTGACCGCGCAGGCCGCGCCGACCAGCGACGACGCCTCCTTGACGTTCCACCGCTCGGAGATGAAGGCGGTGCCCAGCCCGAGCGCCTCGCCGTGGCGGGCCTCCTCCACCAGGGTGCGCGGGTCGCCCGCACCGGCCAGCAGGTAGTAGCCGAGTTCGTCGAAGGTGCTGTTCACGCCCAGGCTCCTTGCTCGTGTCCGCGGTTGTCGACCTCGACCACCTCGCGGGGGCTGCGCGCCGGGCTCATCCGGCGGTGATCAGGTCGAGGGTGCCGAGTTCGCGGATGGCGCGGCAGCCACGGTCGAGCATGGTGACGATCATGTCGTCACCGCGGTCGGTGGCGGCGGAGAAGGCGAAGCCGAGCGCGGTCAGCACCGGGATCTGCAGCATCCCGATCCGGTAGTCCTGCCAACAGGTTTCCGCCGGGTAGCCGGTGACGCCGTACTCGGCGAGAGCGCGGTGGTAGCGGGCGACGAGCTCGCGCTCACGCTCGGCGCGCACCGGGGGGAGCAGGCTGGTGCCGAGGAAGTACGCGAGGTCGCGGGCGGGCAGGCCCACGCTCACGGTCTGCCAGTCGACCACCGTGATCCGGGAATCGTCCGGGTGGAACAGCAGGTTGTCGACGCGGAAGTCGCCGTGCAGCACCGAGAACCGCTCCGGCGCGTAGAGCAGCCAGGGCTCGGTCAGCTCGGCCACCCGCGCGAGCGTTTCGCGGTTCGCGGCACCGAGCCGGTCGCCGAGCTTGTCCAGGGTGATGTCGAGCGCGGTGCGGGTGATCCCGGCGAGCCCGGCGGCCAGGTTCGCGTCCGGTTTCGGCATGGCGGTGCCGGTGAAGGTCAGCCAGGCCGGGTCGCACCAGCGGGGGCCGTGCAGCCCCGCGAGCGCGGTGACCGCGGGTTCGGCCTGCTCCGGGGTGCACCCGGCGAGCTGATCGCCCTGCGCCGCCGGGGCGAGATCCTCCAGCAGCAGCACGAAATCGGTGGCGCTCTCGGTGATGTCGCCGTGGTAGACGGTGGGCAGCGGGACCGCGACCGAGCCGGCGACCTCGTCGTAGAAGGCGCACTCGGAGCGGTAGCCGAGCGCGCAGCGCTCGCGAATGGCCGGGTCGAGCGCGGGCAGCTTCGCCACCAGGGTCGGCGGGAGCTTCGACTCCGGCGGGGCGGTGGGGGTCACCCGGTAGGTGGCGCCGGTCTGGCCGGTGCCGATCGGCTCGACGCGGACGTCGTCGACGGCCACGCCGAGCACGTCGGCGAGCCAGCGCGCGGTGATGTCCTGCGGACCGGACGGGATCGAGTGCGTGTTCGGCATCGAGATAAGCGTCCTTGCTCTCGCGATTGAGGTGCCGATCACGCTACCGAAGGCATGGCCGGTCGTCCAGACAGGTGTCCATTCAACTTTCCGAGGCCGGCCCGGCGGTGAGGATCTCGAGGAACCGCGCCCCGGCCGGAGACAGCCCCGGTGGCGCCCACGCCGCCGCCATCGGGACCGCGGGCGCTTCCCGGACCGGCCGGAAGACGACGCCGGGGCGCGTGGCACGCGCGATCCCCCTGGTCACGAAGCCTACTCCGGCGCCGGCGGCGACCAGCCCGGCGAGCGTGGTCATCGGCGTCGCCTCCTGCACGATGCGCGGTTCGCCGCCCGCTTCCCGGAACCGGCGCACGAGCCCGTCGAACAGGGTGGGGCCGATGCGGCGGGGCGCGGCGAGCAGGGCTTCGCCCCGCAGGTCGGCGAAGGTGATCGCGGGCTGCTCGGCGAGGCGGTGCCCGGCCGGGACGGCGAGGACGAGTGGCTCGCCGGGCAGCTCCCGGGTGCGCAGGTGCGGGCGCTCCAGCGGCGGGTGCAGGATGCCGAGGTCGAGGGTGCCACGGTCGAGCGCCTCCTCCACCGCGGGCGAGTTGATCTCGACCAGGTCGACGACGACCTCCGGGCAGACGCCGCGGAAGGTCTGCACGGCGTGCGGCAGCGTGGTGTAGGAGGCGATGACGGTGAAGCCGAGCCGCAGCCTGCCCTGCAGTCCGCGCGCGGCCCGGCGGGCGGCGTCGGCGGCCTGCGCACCCCTGGCCAGCGCGGCGGTGGCCGGGTCGAGGAAGGCGGCGCCCGCGGCGGTGAGCCGGACGCCGCGGCGATTGCGCTCCAGCAGTACCACGCCGATCTCGCGCTCGAGGGTTCGGATGCGCTGGCTCAGTGCAGGCTGGCTGAGGTGCAACTCCTCGGCGGCCCTGGCGAAGTGCAGGGTCTCCGCCACGCGCAGGAAGCACTCGATCGACCGGAGGTCCACCCGGTGATCGTAGTTCCTTATCACGGAGCCCGAACTTCCGATTGATCGCCGATCACCCGTGGATCGACACTGGGCCAGTGACCGGATTCAGACTCCTGGCGGCCTGCTCGGCAGCCGCCCTCCTCACGGCCTGCGCGGCCGACGACCCGCCCACCGGACCGACCATCGACCGCCTCGTCACCATCGCCGACGGCGACCACCTCGCCAGCACCTACGGCGACGGCATCCTCGCTCCCCCCGGCAACCGGGACCTGCTCCACACCTCGACGCTGCGCGACGGCCGGGTCACCACGACCGGGGAGGTGGCAGTGTCGAACTCGGTGACCGCGGCACCCGAGGTGCTCGACCTCACCCCGGACGGCTCGGTCGCCTTCGTCGCCGAACGCCTCGGCAGGCCCGCCCCCGGAGTCACCCGCGCCGCGGAACTACCCGCCGGTGACCTGATCACCGCGGTGCGGCTACCGGACTCCGGCGCGCCGCAGCTCCTGGACACCGCCCGGGTACCGTCGCCGGAGGCGCTCGCGGTCTCCCCGGACGGCACCCGGCTGGCCGTGGTGGCCAACTCCGCCGCCGCCGAACTGTGGCTCCTGCCCTGGGCGGGAGACGCTTTCGGCGACCCGCTCCGCTTCGACCTCGCCACGCTCGGCATCACCGGCACCGCCCCGGGCCCGCGCGGCGGCGTCACCGCCACCAGCGTCCAGTGGCGTCCCGACGGCCGAGCGCTCGCGGTGAACATCACCACCCGGAACCGGGTCGCCTTCCTCGCCGTCGACGGCCCCGCCGTACGGCCGCTCGGTGCGCCGGTACCCACCGGCCCCGACCCCTTCGTCGGCCGCTTCACCCCCGACGGCCGCCACTACCTGACCTCGAACTGGGGCCGGAACTTCACCGCACCGACCCTGGCCGAACGCCTCCCGGACCGGCCGTCGACCATCACCGTCATCCGCCTCGCCGACTCCGGCGCGCACACGGTGACCGGCACCGCCGACTCCGGGAAATCCGCCGAGGGGCTCGCCGTCAGCCCGGACGGCCGCCACGTCGCCACCGTCAACATGCGCGGCTCCGCCCTGCCACCGGGCGTCCCCGGCCACGACGACAGCGCCTCGGTCTCCCTGCTCCGCCTCGACGACGGCACCCTCACCCCGGTCGGCGAGTACCCGCTCGACGGCGTGCTGCCCGAGGGCGGCGCCTTCGACCCGAGCGGGCGGTACTTCCTCGCCACCGTCTTCCAGGGGTACCGCCCCGACCGGCCGGGGCCGGGGCTGCAGGTCTACGAAGTCGGGGACGACGGCTTGACGCCGGTGCAGCGCATCCCGCTCCCGCACGGGGTGCATCACGTCGTCGTCCGGTGATCGGTGCTGCGGGGCGTCAGCGGGCCGGAACCGGTTCGGCGACCGAAGAGATCGCGCGCCACAGGGTGAGCGCCAGCCACACCATGCCCGCACCGCCGACCACGTGCCCGAGCCGCACGATCGGCGTCGGCAGCAGGAACGTCAGGCACAGCGCCGACAGCCCGAGCACGTACAGCGCGACGGCCGCCTTCGGCACCGCTCCCGCCCGCCACAGCGCCGCCCCGAACGCGATCGTCCCGGTCAGCGCCAGCAGCGCGGTGGCGAGGAAGGCGAGCCGCGACGGCCCGTCGAGCAGGGCGTCGAGCACCGGTTCGTCGAGGTAGACCAGCACGGCATTGCGGGTGTAGGCGATTCCGGCGAAGTAGCCGAAGCCGAGGAACTGCAGCACGAAGGCGACCGTGCCGAAGCGCCCGGCCGCGGCCCGCTGCCACAGGTACAGCCCCACCAGCAGCCCGAGCCCGAACGGCACCGAGGCGCCGTTGAGTACCTGGGTGACCGCGACCTTGTGCCCGATCACCGATTCCACTGCGCCCGCCAGCGCGATCGCGGCGCCGCAGGTAATGCCCGCGACCGCGCTGAGCCGCAGCAGCGTCGTATCCGTTTCGTTCTCCATGCCGCTCACGCTAGGCAGCCGGACGGCACCCGCGGAAGTGCCGCGGGACCCATGACCTTCGGCCTATTTCCACGGCTGACCTGCCCCGGACGGTGATTCCGGCCCTAGGCTCGATGCATGATCCGACCGCGCGCGCTGCGCTGGGTGGCGTGGTTCCTGTACCTCTCGGTGCTGCTGGCCGGGCTCGCGGGCACCGTGACCGACGGCGGCAGCTGGCCGCGGTTCGCCTGCTTCGCGGCCGGGCTCGGTGTGGCGGCGGCACTCGAGGTGCCCGCCCTCCCGCGCACCCGGCCGGGCGCGGTGGCGGCGCTCGCGATGCGGGCGGCACTGTTCACGCTGCTGGTCGCGCTCGACGGCGCGGGGATCGCCAGGGTGCTCTTCGTCCTGCTCCCGCTCACCGCCTACTTCACCGTCGGGCGCCGGACCGCCTTCTGGCTCGGCGGCGCGGAGGTCGCGGGGGTGGCGCTGCTGGTGGCCGGGCGCCCGGATGCCGAGGCGGTCTCGGATGTGGCGATGTTCGCGGTCGGGACCGTCTTCGCGCTTGTGCTTGCGGTGCTGGCGGGCCGGGAGGAGGCGGGGCGGCGCCGCGCCGAGGAGCTGCTTGCCGAGCTCGCCGAGGCACACGAACGGCTGCGCGAGTACGCCGACCGGGCGGTCTCGCTGGCCACCGTCGCCGAGCGCACCCGCCTGGCCCGCGATATCCATGACACCGTCGGCCACCACTTGGTGGTGACCGCCATCCAGCTGGAGAAGGCCGCCGCCTTCCGCGACCTGGAGCCTGCGACCGCCGACCGTGCGCTGGCCGACAGCCGCGACTCCACCCGCGCCGCACTGCGCGAAGTGCGGCACGCGGTTGCCGCGCTGCGCGCCGACGGCAGCGAGTTCGAACTCGCAGGCGCGCTGCGCGCACTCGCGGCGCGACTGCACGACCCGGGCTTCGCCGTCACGCTCGAGCTCTCCGCCGACGGCGCCGCCCTGGGCGAAACCACCGCGCTGACCCTGTATCTCGTGGCCCAGGAGGCGCTGACCAACGCCCGCCGCCACGCCGCCGCTACCACGGTGACGATCCGAGCCGACCTCGACGCGGGCGCCATCGACATCCGCGACGACGGCGCGGGCTTCGCGCCGGGCACCGTCGAGGGCAACGGCCTACGCGGAATGCGGGAGCGGCTCGCCTGCGTCGGCGGTGCGCTCACCGTCACCAGCGGTCCCGGCGGAACCCGGCTGCTGGCCGAGGTGCCACGGCGATGAGCGAGCCCGTCACCGTCCTCGTCGTCGACGACGAACGCCTGGTCCGCGAGGGGATCGCCGCGCTGCTCCAGCTGCAACCCGGCATCGACGTCCTCGCCACCGCGCCGGACGCCGCCACCGCCGTCGACCTCGCCGCGCGGCTCCGACCGCAGGTCGTGCTCATGGACATCCGCATGCCGGGCACGGACGGCATCGAGGCCGCGGCCCGGCTCGGCCCGGACGCCACCGTGCTCATGCTCACCACCTTCGACGACGAGGACTACCTCGTCCGCGCCCTCGCCGCCGGGGCATCGGGCTACCTGCTCAAGGACCTCCCCGCGCCGGAACTCGCCCAGGCCGTCCGGCTCGCGCACGCCGGGGTCGGCCAGTACTCGGCGCCCCTGGCCGAGCGGCTCGCCGCCCTGGTCCGCCCGCGCCCCGCGACCGCGCCGATCGCCCTGACCGAGCGCGAAACCCAGGTGCTGCGGCTGCTGGCCGCGGGCGCCGCGAACCGCGAGATCGCGCGCGGCCTGTACCTGAGCGAGGGCACGGTGAAGAACCACGTTTCGAGCATCCTGAACCGGCTCGGCGTCCGCGACCGCACCCAGGCCGCCATCTACGCGCACCGCCGCGGACTGCTCTGAAATGGGCTTGCGCGTCCCGCGGGCGGCTGCCACCGTTTTCCGGGAGACCCGGTGCGGAAAAGGAGGCGGATGATGGCGGCGGATCTGGCGGTGACGCGGGCGCTGGTCATCCCCGCGGCCGAACTGCGCGAGCGGTTCTCCCGGTCGTCCGGCCCCGGCGGGCAGGGCGTCAACACCACCGACAGCCGGGTGGAGCTCTCCTTCGACCTCGCCGGCTCGCCCTCGGTGCCGGAGCGGTTGCGCACCCGGATGCTCGAGCGGCTCGGTTCCCGGCTGGTCGACGGGGTGCTCACGATCGCCGCGTCCGAGCAGCGCGCGCAGTTGCAGAACCGCGCGGCCGCCCGCGAGCGGCTGGCCGCGCTGCTGCGCGCGGCCGCCGCAGCCCCGCCGCCGGTGCGCCGCGCCACCAAGCCCTCGCGCGGTGCGACCGAGCGGCGCATCTCCGCGAAGAAGCGGCGCGGCGTCACCAAACGCAACCGCCGGGCAGCACCCGACGACTGACCGATCGGCCCGATCCGGTCAGCACTCCCGCACCGCGGTCCCGGCCGCGGCGAGCAGCCGCCGCAGCTCGGCGATACCGTCCGCGCCGACGGCCCCGATCACCCGATGTTCCAGCGCGGCAATCCGATCCGCGGCGATCCGCAACGCCGCCAGCCCGGCCTCGGTCGGCACCGCCAACCGGGCCCGCCGATCCGCGGGATCGACCTCGCGCCGCAGCAACCCCGCCTTCTCCAGGTGGCCGACCAGCTCGCCCATCGACTGCGGCGTCATCCCCGCCGCCTCGGCCAGCGCCCCGATCCGGGACCCGTCGGGCTCGAGGTAGCGGAAGACGGCGAAGTGCGCCGGGCGCAGCTCGGGATCAACCCGTTCGCGCAGCTCACGGAGGAGTTCGCGCTCGAACTCGCGGGTGGTCTCGACGAGCAGCCGGAGCACAGAGGAGGTTGACATAATAGGAAGGTTACCTTTCTATTGATGATATGTCCGAGGTACTGGAGTTCCGCAGCGGCCACCGCGTCGAGGTCGTCGCCGACCTCCCTGAGGTGCTGCGGCTCCGGCACACCCTCCCCGCCCCGGGCAGACAGGCGGGCCCGCACCGGCACCCGGTCCTCGCCGAAACCTGGACGGTCACCCGCGGCCGGCTCCGCTTCGTCATCGACGGCACCGCGACGGTCGCCGGGCCGGGCGACACCGTGCACGCCCCGCCCGGCGCGGTGCACGCCTTCGAGAGCCTCGATCCAGGCACCGAGCTCGACCACGAGATCCGGCCCCCGCTCCGGCATCTCGACATGTTCCGGCTGTGGAGCGCACTGGACCGCGCGGGCCGCACGACCCGCTCCGGCATCCCGCGCGACCCGCTCGCCCTCGCTCTGCTCTGGCAGCTCCAGGACGGCTACCTCGCGGGGCCGCCGGAGTGGCTGCAACGCGTGTTCCTCGGCGGGGCGGCCCGGCTCGCGGTCCGGCTGGGGTACCAGCGCAGGCTGCTTCCCGGCCGCGCGGCGCCGTAGCGGGAGTGCCGTACCGTGGCGGCCGTGGACATTCTGACCCTCGGTCCGGAATCAGCGCGCCTCGCCGTCCTGTTCGGCACCGGCGCGGGTGGCGATCCCCGTCGCTACCTTCCGCTGCTGGAACGCCTGTCGGCTGCGGGCTGCCGGGTGATCGCCCCGCACTTCGAGCAGTTCCGCGTCCCCGGTGAGCCGTCCGGCGCCGAGCTGCTCGCCCGTCCGCTCGGGCTCGTCGACGCCCTGGCCCGGCACGCGGATCCCGGCGCCGAGGTGGTGGCGATCGGGCACTCGATCGGCGCGTGGGCCACGCTCTGCCTGGCGGGCGCGGTCTCGCCGGGGCCGGGCGGCACGCCGCTGCCAACACCGCGGGAACCGCGCATCCGCCGTGCGGTCCTGTACACCCCCGCCGCCGGGTGGTTCACCGCTCCCGGCGCGCTCGACGAACTCACCATCCCGCTGCTGGTCTACGCCGGCGGCCGGGACACGGTCACCCCGCCGGAGCAGGCGCTCCACCTGCGGGCCGCGCCCGCCGACGTCGAGGTGCGCGTCCTGCCGGAGGCAGGCCACTTCACCTTCATGCACGATCCGCCCCCCGGCCTCGCCGAGGAGCCGCCCCATGTCCGCGAGCAGCTGCTGGACGGCATCGTCGAAGCCACCGTGCGGTTCACGACCACGCCCTGAGCGGGGCTACGACAGCTTCGCCGCGGGGTACACGGCCGAGAACGAGACCGGCCTACCGCGCCAGCACACCCCGCAGGAACAGGTCGACCGCGTGCGTCAGGTGCCGCTGCTGATCGCGCGGGCTGCGGTAGACGCCGAAGTCGGCGAGGCGGGCGGGCAGGATCTCCACCATCGCGATGAAGTGCTCGGCGGTGAGCTCGAGGTCGTCGATGGCGAGCGCGCCCGCCTCGGCGTGCCTGCGCAGCACCGCCATGACCTGCTGCTGACGTCCCGCCCAGCCGAACGACCCCGCGGCAGCGGCGAATTCGGGAAAGCGGTGCGCCTCGGCACCGGCGATGCGGTGCAGCTGGACGATATCGGGGTCGAGCGCGTGCTCGATGGCGGCACGGCCGATGGCGAGCAGGGTGGCACGCAGGTCGCCGTCGCCGTCGGCCGGCTCGGCTTCGGGGTGGACGGCGCGGCTCAGCGCCCACGGGATGACGTCGAGGAAGACCGCGCGCTTGTCGGGGTAGCGCGCGTAGACGGTGGCCTTGGCGACCTCGGCCGCCTCCGCGATCGCGACCATGGTCGTCGCGTCGTAGCCGTTGGCGAGGAAGGTCCGGACGGCGGCGGCGCGCAGCCGCTGGTGCAGGGCCGCCGCCTCGGCCCGGGTGGGGCGGCCGCCGCGGCGCGGCGCTCCGTTCGACGTCACGCTCCGACTCTAGGCCGCCCACAATAACTAGACAGCGATGTATAGTTACCGCATGCCGAACGCGCTGCTGGAAACCACCGAGCTGACCCCCCGCATCGCCTCCGCGGTGCACGCGGAGAAGGACGCGCTGCTCAGCGGCGCGCACGCCCCAGAACTGCGCGACCTGCTCGAACAGCGCGGCGTCCTGGTCTTCCCGCGCATCGGCTTCACCGACGACGAGCACATCGCCTTCACCGGGACGCTCGGCACCTTCGCCCCCGAACGCAGTGGCGAGGAGGTCTACAGCGTCACCCTCGACTCCTCGGTGAACCGGCAGGCCGAGTACCTGAAGGGTTCGCTGTTCTGGCATATCGACGGCACCATGAACGACGTGCCGATCCGGGCCTCGCTGCTGTCGTCGAAGGTACTGGCGCCCACCGGCGGCGAGACCGAGTTCTGCAACACCTACGCCGCCTACGACGACCTCGCCGCGGACGACAAGGAGCGGCTGGAGCAGCTGCGGGTCATGCACTCGGCCTGGAACACCCTGTTCTATTACGACCCCGAGCCCGACCACCGGACGCTGCGCCGGATGATGGCGATCGGCGACCGCGAGCTGCCGCTGGTGTGGACGCACCGCTCCGGGCGCAAGTCGCTGGTGCTCGGCTGCACCGCGCGCCACATCGTCGACGCCGATTTCCGGGAGAGCGTGAATCTGCTCGTGCGGCTGCGGGATTGGGCCACCGGTCCGCAGTTCGTCTACCGGCACACCTGGTCGGTCGGCGATCTGGTCATCTGGGACAACACCGGCACCATGCACCGGGCCAGGCCCTACGACCCGGAGTCGGGGCGGCTGCTGCACCGGACGAAGCTCGCGGGCGAGGAGCCGTTCGCGTGAGCGGCTTCCGTGAGCGCTACGGCCGCTGGGCGGTGATCGCGGGCGCCTCGGAGGGGATCGGCGCCCGCTACGCCCGCGCCATGGCCGAGCGCGGCCTCGACCTGGTGCTGCTGGCCCGCCGCCGCGCCGCGCTCGACGAGCTCGCCGCCGAGCTCCGCGCGGACACCGGCGTCGAGGTGCGGGTGCTCGCCGTCGATCTCGCCGAGCCGGACGCGGTGGCGAGCGTCATCGCGGCGACCGACGGCCTCGCGGTCGGCATGCTGCTGTACTGCGCGGGAGCGGATCCGGCGTACACGCCGCTGCTGTCCGGGCCGGTCGAGCCCGCGCTGGCGCTGCTGCGGCGCAACTGCGCGACGCCGCTGCAGCTGTGCCACCACTTCGCCGGCCCCATGATGGAGCGCGGGCGCGGCGGGATCGTGGTGCTCACCTCGGTCGCGGGGCTGTACGGGGCCCCGAACATGGCCGCCTACGCGGCCACCAAGGCGTTCGACCTGGTGCTGACCGAGGCGCTCTGGGCGGAGCTGCGGCCACACGGGGTCGATGTGCTCGCGCTGGTGCTCGGCACGACCGACACCCCCGCGCTGCGCCGGGCCCTCGTGCGCCGCGGCGCGCTCGACCCCGCGGACACCGCGCCGCTGCCCGGCGCCGCGACCGCGGCCGAGGTCGTCGCCGAGGCCATCGCGAATCTGCCGAACGGCCCCACCTGGTTCGTCGGCGACCAGCTCCGCGAGTTCGCCCGCAGGTTGGGGCTGCGCACCCGCAGCGAGGCCGTGGCCACGCTGGCCAGGCACAGCGACGGCGTGGTGGCCGGGAACAGCTGACCGGCCCGGCGCCGCGACCGCAATCCGCCCGAGGGGTTGCATATGAGTATGCGTCTACGTACAGTTGCCACAGGCGATGTGCGTATACATCTACTTATAGAATCACTTCGGGAAAGCGGAGCGTCCCATGACGACACAACACCCCCCGGCCATCCGGGTACACGGCCTGCGCAAGTCCTACGGAGAGCTGGTGGTCCTGCGCGGCGTGGACTTCGAAGCCGCCCGCGGCAGCATCTTCGCCCTGCTCGGCTCGAACGGCGCGGGCAAGACCACGGTCGTGAAGATCCTCTCCACCCTGCTCCGCGCCGACGCGGGCACTGCGAGCGTCAACGGCGTCGACGTCGCCGCCGACCCCGCCGAGGTGCGCGAATCCATCAGCCTCACCGGCCAGTTCGCTGCCGTCGACGAGATCCTGACCGGCCGGGAGAACCTGGTGCTGATCGCGAAGCTGCGCCACCTGAAGGGCGCCGCCGGGATCGCCGACGACCTGCTCGCCCGGTTCTCGCTCACCGACGCCGGGGCGCGCAGGGTGGCGACCTACTCCGGCGGCATGCGCCGCCGCCTGGACATCGCCATGAGCCTGATCGGGAGCCCGCCGGTCATCTTCCTGGACGAGCCGACCACCGGGCTCGACCCGCAGGCCCGCATCGAGGTCTGGGACGCCGTCAAGGCGCTCGCCGCGGGCGGCACCACCGTGCTGCTCACCACCCAGTACCTGGAGGAGGCCGAGCAGCTCGCCGACCGGATCGCGATCCTGCACCGCGGCGAGATCATCGTCGACGGCACCCTCGCCGAGCTGAAGGCGCTGCTGCCGCCCGCCGAGATCGAGTACGTCGAGAAACAACCCAGCCTCGAGGACGTCTTCTTCGCACTCGTCGGCGCCGAGACCACCGCCGAGGACCAGTGATGACCACCTATTTCTTCGCCGACACCGCCCTGCTGCTCGGGCGCTCGCTGCGGCACATCGCGCGCAGCGTCGACACCGTGATCACCACGACGGTGCTGCCGATCGCCTTCATGCTGCTGTTCGTCTACGTCTTCGGCGGCGCGATCGAGTCGGGGTCGGATTCCTACGTGCAGTACCTGCTGCCCGGCATCCTGCTCATCACGGTCGCCTCCGGCATCGCCTACACCGCGTTCCGGCTCTTCCTGGACATGAAGAGCGGCATCTTCGAGCGCTTCCAGTCCATGCCGATCGCGCGCTCCTCGGTGCTGTGGGCGCACGTGCTGACCTCGCTGGTCGCGAACCTCATCTCGCTCACGGTGGTGGTGCTGGTGGCGCTGCTCATGGGGTTCCGGTCGGGGGCGAGCCCGCTGGCCTGGCTGGCGGTGCTCGGCATCCTGACCCTGTTCACCCTGGCGCTCACCTGGGTGGCGGTCATTCCGGGGCTCTCGGCCAAGACCGCGGACGGGGCGAGCGCCTTCTCCTACCCGCTGATCTTCCTGCCCTTCATCAGCTCGGCCTTCGTCCCCACCGACACCATGCCGGGGCCGCTGCGCGCCTTCGCCGACCACCAGCCGGTCACCTCGATCATCGACGCGGTCCGGGCGCTCTTCGCCGAGCAGCCGGTCGGCACCGATATCTGGATCGCGCTGGCCTGGTGCCTCGGTATCCTCGCGCTGGCCTACCTGTTCGCCATGCGCACCTACCGCCGCAAGATCTCCTGACATCCACCGGAGCGGCCGCCGATCCCCCGGGGCGGCGGCCGCTCCCCTGTTAGAGTCCGGTGCGCAGTGACTTCGACGAGGGATCGAGGAGTTCGCCATGGCCCACACCGTTGATTTCGGCACCGTCTCGACCGCGGGGCTGGAGAGCTCGCCGGTCGCCGCGGCGCTCGCCGGGTTGCGTGCCAACGAGGCCCGCTACTTCCGGAACAAGTACGACCACGTCTTCACCGTCGAACCGGCGGCCGAGGCGCGCGACACCGTCGAGTACGTGACCAGGATCCTGGCCGAGGAGCGCGGGATCACCATCGCCGCCCGGCCGCTGGAGGCCGCCGCGTTCGAGGTCGCGGGCATCCGGTTCGCATACGTCTTCTACGCGGACGGGCTGGCGGTCAACGTGCTGTACACGCTGGAAGCGGGCGGGAAGCGCGCGGTGGGGTTCAAGCTCTCGGACGGGATGGAGATCCCGGACGAGCTCGGCGCGTTCAAGTTCGCGCGGCAGAAGTCGAAGCTGGCGGGGACGATCCGCGGCTCCTACTTCGTCATCAAGAACTCCTACTGACCAGCGGGCCGTTGCTCGAATTCGCTCGGGATTCGCTCGCGGGTGTGAGAATGCTGGTCTGCGCGGGGTGCGGGCCCGCCGGAGCGGAGAACCGACATGCGACGTCTCACGGTGGTCGCGCTCTGCGCGGTGGTCGCGCTGGTGTCGGCGCTCGTCACCGCGGAGGTGCTCCGGGTCCGGGGTGACGAGGCCGAGCGGCCCGGGCTGAACGCCTTCTACACCCAGCCCGACGGTGCCGCGGACGGTGCACCGGGCACGCTGGTCAAGAGCGAGTCGCTGACCGGGACGCCGGTGGGCGCGCGGGCCTGGCGGGTGATGTACCGCTCCACCGACCTGAACGGCGCGCCGGTGGTGGTGACCGGCGTGGTCGTCACCCCGCTCGGCCCCGCCCCCGCCGCCGGGCGCACCGTGCTGGCCTGGGGCCACCCGACCACCGGCGCCGCGCAGGACTGTGCCCCCTCGCGCGGCTTCGACCCGTTCCTCGGGATCGAGGGGCTGCGCTTCCTGCTCGACCGCGGCTACACCGTCGTCGCCACCGACTACGCGGGCATGGGCACCGACGGCCCCGACTCCTACCTGGTCGGGAAGACGGCGGCGCACTCGGTGCTGGACGCGGTGCGCGCCGCCCGCGCCATCCCGGAGGCCGAGGCCGGAAGCTCGGTGCTGCTCTGGGGGCATTCGCAGGGTGGCCAGGCCGCGCTCTTCGCCGCCGAGAACGCCGCGACCTACGCCCCCGAGCTGACCGTCGACGGTGTCGCGGTCGCCGCCCCGGCCGCCGACCTCACCGCGCTCATGCGTACCCACCTGGACGACATCTCCGGAGTCACCATCGGCTCCTACGCCTTCACCGCCTACGCCGGGGTGTACGGCGCGAGCCTGCCCGGCATCCTCACCCCGGCCGCGCAGGACGTGGTGCCGCGGATGAACCAGCTGTGCCTGCTCAGCAATCTGCAGGAGCTGCACGCCATGGGGCAGCCGCTGGTCGGGAACTTCACCACCGGCGACCCCACCACCACCCCGCCGTGGAGCGACCTGCTGGCGCGGAACTCCGCGGGCGCCATCGCCTTTCGCGCGCCGCTGCTCGTCGCCCAGGGCCGCGACGACGAGCTGGTCGTCCCCGCCGACACCGATGCCTTCGTCGCCCGCGAACGCGGCCTCGGCATGGACGTCACCTACGAGCAGCTCCCCGGCGCCTCGCACGCCACCATCGCCTACCTCGCGATTCCGGCGCTGCTCACCTGGCTCGACCGGATCGGCCACTGACCGCGGCGGAAACTCCGGCGGGACAGTGTTTCCCGCGGCGCGGACCGGGCATTGCCGAACCAGTCCACCCCAGCTCAGGAGTCGAGATGCCCACCTTCGCCCGCCGCCGCCCCGCCACCCGCAATACCAGCCTGATCGGTGTGATCGTGCTGGTCTGGCTGCTCATCGGTGTGATCGCCGGAGCACAGCGCAACTACTACGACAGCGCGCCGACCAACTGCGCCAGCACCGGCACCATCGCGCTCACCATCATCGCGGGCCCGCTGAACTACCTCGGCGCGAACCCGAAGGCCGACTGCGATATCGACGTCCCGCAGCCCAGCCAGTAGTTCACCCCCCGCTGACGGTCCGAGGGCGGCCCGGCTCACATCGAGCCGGGCCGCCCTCGCTTGTGTCCAGCGGGAACGATCCCACTGGCCCGGCCGAGTCGGCCCAGCGCTGAGCGCGAGCGGACCGAGCGTGGCCGGGATCGGAATCCGCGGCGCCGCCGCGACCCGGTGCGACCTAGGGCGCGGCGGTGGTGGCGGCCGGGTCGAAGCCACCGGGGATCTCGTAGATCGAGCCGGTGAAGGTCGCGGCGAAGAGCCTGCCCGCCGCGAAGCCGCTCGCGCCGCGACCGTAGGTGACGACGCTGGTGGACGGGTTTCCGCTGCTCAGCACGCAGTACCGCTGAGGTGCGTCGACCCGGACCACCTGGCCCGCGGTGTTGAACGGGACGATCGGGCGCTGCGCGGAGTCCAGGGTCAGCCCGTCGGGTGCGGCGAGCGCGTCGGCGCCGCCGAGGTCGAGCAGGGACTGCGGGGCGCCCGGGTTCGCCAGCGGGATGCGGCTCACGCCGGGGTTGCTGAAGGTGCGGCCGACGTAGAGGTACTCGCCCGCCCGGTCGAGGACGGCACCGTTGGCGCTGGGCAGGCTCGCCCAGTCCGCCTGCACGGCGCCGCCGGGGTCGACCCGGCCGACGAGGCTGCCGAAGTCGTTGGTCGCGTAGATGGCTCCGTCCCCGGCGACCGCCAGGCCGTTCGCGGCGCTGAGCCCGGCGGCGACCGGGGTGGTGGCGCCGGTCTCCGGGTCCATGCGGACGATGCCCGCGGCGCGCAGCACGTCACCGGCGAGCGCCCTGGCGTCGGCGCCGTAGCCGACGAGCAGCCCGCCGTCCGGAGTCCAGGCCAGCGCGCCGCCGCCACCGCTCGGCACGGTGCCGATGGGGACGGGGGCGGCGCCGGGCGCATCGATCCGGAAGACCCGGCCGGTCGCGATATCGGTGGTGAAGGCGCGCCCGCGGGCGTCGACGGTGAGCCCCTCGAGCGCACCGGCGATCGAGGCGGCGGGCAGCGTCGGCTGACCGGCGCCCGCGCAGACCGGTGCGGCCTGCGCCGTGGGCGCGACCACCACCGACATCGCCGCGAAGGCACACGCACCGAGAACGACGGCTGCTCTACTCATGACCCCATTCCACACGGTCGCCACCGTGACCGGACCCGAATGCCGAGGAAACGGGGCCCTTGGCCGGGTCGGTCTGCCGGAGGCGGAGCCGACCGGGCCGCACCGCTAGGGTCGGTGGCGTCCGCGCCCACCTCGACCCCTCGGCGGTTGCCCGTGTCGCTCGAACTCCTGCTCGTGCTGATCGCCGCCCTGGAGGCCGCCGGGCTGATCGTGCTCGGCATCCTGCTGGCCCGCACCCGCCGCGAGCTCGCGGAGGCGCGGCGGCGGCTCGATGCCAGGCAGGCGTGGGTGAGCGGCGGGCGCGAGGCCGTGAAGACGGTCTGGGGCGCGGCGAGCCTGCTGCGCCGCAAGGGTTTCCGCGGCGCACTGCTCAGCTCGATCGAGGATCTGGCCGGGTGGGCGCAGGTCGAACGGCCGGATCTGGCGACGCTCGCCCCGGACGGCAACGTCGCCATCGCCTTCTCCGACATCGAGGGCTCGACCGCGCTCAACGAACGGCTCGGCGACCGCGCCTTCGTGCGGCTGCTCGCCAGGCACGAGCGGCTGGTCGGCAAGCAGGTCGCCGCGCACGGCGGGCACGTGATCAAGAGCCAGGGCGACGGCTTCATGATCGCCTTCGCCGAGGCCGGGCAGGCCGTGCGCTGCGGGCTCGACATCCAGGCCGCGCTCGCCCGCGGCACCGAGACCGAGGAGCGGGTCCGGGTCCGGATCGGCATCCACATCGGCCGCTCGGTGCGCCGCGGCGACGACCTCTTCGGCCGCAACGTGGCGATGGCCGCGCGGGTCGCCGGGGCCGCGGGCGGGGCGGAGGTGCTGGTCAGCGCCGCCGTGCGGGACGAGGTGGCGGCGCTGCCCGGGATCGCGGTGACCGGGACGCGGGAGGTCGCGCTGAAGGGATTCGACGGGGTGTACCGGCTGTCGACGGTGGAGCGGGCGTGATCCGCGGTCAGGAGCGACCGGCCGAATCCGCCGTCGGAATCAATGCGCCCGAACCGACCCCACCGCGGAGCACCTCCACTACCCTCGACCGACCCGATCGAGGAGGTCCGATGCATCCATTCCGCGCGGCGGTCGAAGCCCGCGACACCGCCGCCATCGAAGAACTGCTCGCCGACGACGTGGTGTTCACCAGCCCGGTCGCGTTCAAGCCGTATCCGGGCAAACCGGTGACCGCGGCGATCCTGCGCGCGGCCATGCGGGTGTTCGAGAATTTCCGCTACGTCCGGGAGATCGCCGACGCGGGCGGGCGCGAGCACGCCTTCGTCTTCGAGGCGACCGTCGACGGGAAGCGGATCACCGGCTGCGACTTCGTGCGCACGAACGACGCGGGGAAGATCGACGACTTCATGGTCATGGTCCGCCCGCTCTCGGCGGCGCAGGCGCTGTCGGTGCGGATGGGCGCGGAGTTCCCGCGGATCGCCGCCGAGGCCGCGGGCGACCCGCCGCCGTAGCCCGTGACGTGCGCGAGCGCCGCCCGAGACAAGCCGCGCTGCTGGACCCGCCCACGGACGACGCACCACGTCCGGACAATCACGATATCGACGTGCTTCACCGTGGCCCGGGCGCTTTCGTGCAGTACCCCGAGATCACTTTCTCAACCGGACCGGCGGCGCAACCGCGCCGGTTCAGTCCGGGCGGGGGGCGGGGGCGTGCGGGGCGCCGATCCAGTGCAGCAGCCGGTGGATGATCTCGTCGGTGAGCCGGTAGCGCATGATCCGCCCGGTCCTGGTCGAGGTCACCCAGCCCTGGTGCCGCAGGATGCGCAGGGCGTGCGAGGCGGCGGTGGCGCTCATGCCGACGGCGGCGGCGAGCTCGGTGACGTTCTGGTCCGGGGTGTGGTGCAGGCACACCAGCAGCCGCAGCCGGTTGGCGTCGGCCAGCAGCTCGAAGCGCTGCGCCCAGCCCGCGATCCCGGTGACGTCGAGGCCGGGGACGGCGGGCTCGTGGCCGAGCGAGGTGGGGGCGGGCACGGCTCCACTCTGCCGGTCCGGGGGCGGCGAGGCCAGCCCGCTCCGATATCGGTCTGCATGTTCAGATATTCCGAGTAATGTTCCGGCGGGTGAACGTCAGCACCTCCGCCATGCACATGAGCGACGGCATCGTCGACGCCCCGACCTCCGCGGCCTTCGCCCTGCTCGCCGTCGCCGGGCTCGGCTTCGCGGCCCGGCGGGCGCGGGCGGAGCTGGACGAGCGCGCCGCGCCGATGGCGGGGCTGGTGGCCGCCTTCATCTTCGCGGTGCAGATGGTGAACTTCCCGATCCTGCCGGGGGTGAGCGGGCACCTGCTCGGCGGCGCGCTCGCCGCCATCCTGGTCGGTCCGTACGTCGGCGCGCTGTGCGTGGCGATCGTGCTGGTGGTGCAGGCGCTGCTCTTCGCCGACGGCGGGCTCAGCGCGCTCGGCACCAATATCACCAATATGGCGCTGATCGGGGTGGGTGCCGGGTACCTGGTGGCGCGCGGGCTGCTGCCGGTGTTCGCGCGGCGCGGGGGTATCGGGGTGGTCGCGTTCGTCGCGGCGCTCGCCGGAACGCTCTGCGCGGCGCTCGGCTTCGTGCTGGAGTACGCGCTCGGCGGGGCCGCCGGGTCGACGCTCGGCGCGGTCACCGGGTACATGCTGGTCACGCACTCGCTCATCGGTATCGGGGAGGGGCTGATCACCGCGGTCACGGTGGTCGCGGTGGCAAAGGCCAGGCCGGATCTGGTGTACCTGCTGCGCAGCACGAGCGCGCCGAGGGTCTCGCTGAACGCCTTCCTGTTCGGCTTCGCCGCGGTGGCCGTGCTGGTGGCCGGGGCGCTGTCGTACCTGGCCAGCTCGCAGCCGGACGGGCTGGACGCCACCACCCAGCGCGGCTGCACCGTGGTGGCCGAGCAGCTGGAGGGCGAGTGCATCGCGCAGAGCGCCGAGGACCACGAACTGGCCGGCTCCCCGCTGGCCGACTACACCATCGGCGGTGATTCCACGCTGACCGGCCTCGCCGGAATCCTCGGGGCGGCAGCCACCTTCGCCGTGCTGTTCGCGCTGGTCCGGGTCCTGCTCGCGGCGCGGCCGAGCCGGAGCCGCGCCGGGTGAGGGCGGACCGGCTCTACCTGCCAGGCGCCTCCGCGCTGCACCTGGCGCCCGCCGAGGTGAAGATCGCCGGGGCGGTGCTGCTGGTGGTGGCCGTGGTGGCGACGCCGCGCGAGACGGTCTGGCCGTACGCCGTCTTCGCGGCCGGGCTGCTCGCGCTGTGGGCGGCGGCGCGCATCCCGCTGCGCTGGATCGCGCCGCGGATGCTGATCGAGCTGCCGTTCCTGGTGCTGGCGCTGCTGCTGCCCTTCGCCGCCGGGGAGCCGCGGACCGCGCTGCTCGGGCTGTCGCTCTCCACGGCCGGGCTCTGGGCCGCCTGGGGCATCGTGGCGAAAGGGACGCTCGGCGTGGGTATCTCGCTGACGCTGGCGGCCACGACCGCGGTGCGCGAGCTGCCGGGCGGGCTGACCAGGCTGCGGGTGCCGGGGCTGATCGTGACCATCGTGGTGCTCATGCTGCGCTACGCCGACGTGATCGCGGACGAGGCCGCCCGCATGCGGCTGGCCCGGATCTCGCGCGGCGACGACCCGCGCTCGCTCGCCCAGGTCGCCGCGACCGCGCGCGGGGTCGGGGCGCTGTTCCTGCGCTCCTACGAGCGCGGCGAGCGGGTGCACCTGGCCATGCTCTCGCGCGGCTTCACCGGCAGCGTCCCCGCGCTCGGCACCCGCCCCGCCACGGCGCGCGACCGGCTGGCCGCCGGTGCGGTGGTGCTGGCCGCCGCCGGAGTCTGCGCCTGCGCGTGGGTGGCGCGGTGAGCACCGAGCCCGCGGTGCAGGTCACCGACCTGACCTTCGCCTACCCGGACGGCACCCGCGCGCTGGACGGGCTCTCGCTCACCGTGCGGGCGGGCGAGCGGGTCGCCGTGCTCGGCCCGAACGGGGCCGGGAAGTCCACGCTCATGCTGCACCTGAACGGGGTGCTCACGGCGAGCGCGGGCGAGGTCGTGATCGGCGGCACCCGGCTGGAGCGCGGGACCGTGCGGGAGATCCGCAGACGGGTCGGGGTGGTGTTCCAGGACCCGGACGACCAGCTCTTCATGCCGACCGTCGCCCAGGACGTCGCCTTCGGGCCGCACAACTTCGGCGTCCGCGGCACGGAACTCGCCGAAGCGGTCGAATTCGCGCTGCTGGCCGTCGGCATGACCGACCGCGCCGACCGCTCCCCCACCCGGCTCTCCCTCGGCGAGCGCCGCCGCGCCGCGCTGGCCACGGTGCTCGCCTGCCGCCCCGAGGTGCTCGTCCTCGACGAGCCCGCGGCCAACCTCGACCCGGTCGCGCGCCGCGAGCTGGCCGAGATCCTGGCGACGCTGCCCGCCACGCTGCTGCTGGTCACCCACGACCTGCCGTACGCCGAGCGGGTCTGCTCCCGCGCGGTGATCCTGGACGGGGGCCGGATCGTCGCCGACGGGGCGATCGGCGACGTGCTCGGGGACCACGAACTGCTGGCCGGGCACCGGTTGCGCTGACTACGCCACGACCGGGCGCTGGGGCACGCCGACGTATTCGCTCAGCGGCCGGATGAGCGCGTTGGACTCGCCCTGCTCGATGATGTGCGCGGTCCAGCCGGTGATCCGGCTCATGACGAAGATCGGGGTGAAGATCTCGATGTCGAAGCCGAGCAGGTAGTAGGCGGGGCCGGTCGGGAAGTCGAGGTTCGGCTCGATCCCGGTGGCGTCGACCATGGTGCGTTCGAGGATGTCGTACATGCGCACCCACTTCTGCCCGTCGGTCGCGGCGGCGATGTCGAGGAAGGCCCGCTTCATGGTCGGCACCCGGGAGTCGCCGTTCTTGTAGACCCGGTGGCCGAAGCCCATCACCTTTTCCCTGTCGGCGAGCTTGGCGCGCAGCCAGTCCGCGGCGCGGGCCGGGTCATCGATCTCGAGCATGTGGTGCATGACGGCCTCGTTCGCCCCGCCGTGCAGGGGGCCCTTGAGCGCGCCGATCCCGGCGGTGACCGCGCTGTAGATGTCCGACAGCGTCGATGTGACCACCCGCGCGGCGAAGGTCGAGGCGTTGAAGCTGTGCTCGGCGTAGAGGATCAGCGAGACCTCGAACGCCTTGACCAGCTCCCGCGAGGGGACCTTCCCGAAGCACATGTTCAGGAAGTTCTCCGCGTACCCCAGATGCGAGTGCGGGGCGATCGGATCGTGGCCGTGGCGGCGCCGGTGGTCGGCGGCGACGATGGTGGGCAGCACGGCGAACATGCGCAGCGCCTTGGCCCGGTTGGCCCGTGGCGAGTTGTCCTCGGCGGCGGCGTCTTCGGCGCCGAGGTAGCTGATGGCGGTGCGGACCACGTCCATCGGGTGGCAGGTGTCGGGCATCTTGGTGACCAGCGAGAGCAGCGAGCGGTCGACCCGGCGGGAGGCGCGCTCCCGCTGCTGGAAGCGTTCCAGTTCGGCGTCGCCGGGGAGTTCGCCGTTCCAGAGCAGGTAGGCGACCTCTTCGAAGGAGCAGGTGGCGGCCAGCTCCTGCACGGCGTAGCCGCGGTAGGTCAGCGAGTTGGTCTCGGGCACCACCTTGGAGATGGCGGTGGTGTCGACGACGACGCCGGCCAGACCCTTGTGGATATCTGGCATCAGGGGTTCCTTCCGAGCGAGAAATTGACGATGTCGGAGTCGAATTCGTTGTAGCGCTCGTACTGCAGCAGTTCGTAGAGCCGGGAGCGGTGCTGCATGCGGTCCAGCAGCCCGGATTGCGTTCCTTCGGCGGCGATCTCGCGTAGCCCCTGTTCGGCGGCGAACATAGCCAGCCGCAGTGTGGTCACGGGGTAGATGACCGCGTTGTAGCCGATCTGCTCCAGCACCGAGGCGGGGATCAGCTCGGACTTACCGAACTCGGTCATATTCGCCAGCAGCGGCGTGTCCACCGCCGCCCGGAACTTCTCGAACTCGGCCGGGGTATGCAGTGCCTCGGTGAAGATCAGGTCCGCGCCCGCGTCGGCGTATGCCTCGGCCCGGTCGATGGCGGCGTCGAGCCCCTCGATCCCGGCGGCGTCGGTGCGGGCGCAGATCACGAAGTTCGGGTCACGGCGGGCGGAGACGGCGGCGGTGAGCCTGCGCAGCATGTCCGGCACCGGGACAACGGCTTTGCCGTCCAGGTGGCCGCAGCGCTTGGGGTTGACCTGGTCCTCCAGGTGCAGCCCGGCGATACCGGCGTCCTCGAGCACGGTGACCGTGCGGGCCGCGCTCATGGGCTCGCCGAAACCGGTATCGGCATCGATCAGCACCGGCAGATCGGTCACCCGCGCGATCTGCTGCCCTCGCCCCGCGACCTCGGTGAGCGTGGTCAGCCCGATATCCGGCAACCCGAGATCGGCGGAGAGCACCGCACCCGAGACGTAGACGCCCTCGAACCCGATCTCCTGGATCAGCGTCGCCACCAGCGGATTGAAGGCGCCGGGGAGGCGCTGGATCGTCCCGGAGGTGAGCCCGGCGCGGAAGGCGATCCGCTTGTCCGCGGCCGAGGTGGCCGCCGCCAGCAGGCCGGTCATCGGAAGAGCCCCTTCGGGGAGCGGGGCGCGCGGGCGAGCACGTCCGCCGAGACGGTGACGGTGAGCTCAGGCAGCTCACCCGGAGCGAGCTCGCCCGCGCGCTCGGCCACCTCGAGGAAGCGATCCTGTTCGGCGGGCTCGACCACGCCATCGGCGAGGGTGCGGAACTTGGCGATGTACTGCTCGCGGGCGAAGGGCCTGGCACCGAGCGGGTGCGCGTCGGCGATCGCCAGCTCGTCGGCGATCACTTCCCCGCTCTTCAGCGTGACCTCGGCGCGCGCGCCGAACGCCTTCTCGGCCGGGTCGGTCGAGTGGTACCGGCGGGTCCACTCCGGGTCCTCGGCGGTGGAGATCTTGTGCCAGAGGTCGACCGTGGACGGGCGCTGCGCGCGCTCGGGGGTGTAGGAGTGCTCGTGGTGCCAGGTGCCGTCCTCCAGCGCGACCGCGAAGATGTAGGGCACCGAGTGGTCGAGGGTCTCGCGCGAGGCGGTCGGGTCGAACTTCTGCGGGTCGCCGGAGCCGGTGCCGATCACCACGTGCGTGTGGTGGCTGGTGTGCAGCACGATCGAGGCGATCTGGTCCAGGTCGCCGATCCGCTCGCGCATGCGCCTGGCCAGGTCGATCGGGGCCTGGCTCTGGTACTCGGCGGAGTGCTCCTTGGTGTAGGAGTCGAGGATCGCGCGCTTGGGCTCGCCGGGGCCGGGCAGCGGCACCGAGTACTCGATGTCCGGGCCGCCGAGCAGCCGGGCGATCACGCCGTCCTCGCCCTCCCAGATCGGGGAGGGGGCGCCCTCGCCACGCAGGGCCCGGTCCACCGCCTCGACCGCCATCTTTCCGGCGAAGGCGGGGGCGTACGCCTTCCAGCTCGAGATCTCGCCCTTGCGCGATTGCCTGGTCGCGGTGGTGGTGTGCAGCGCCTGGCCGATGGCCTGGTAGGTGGTCTCGGTGTCCAGCCCGAGCAGGGCGCCGATGCCCGCCGCGGCCGAGGGGCCGAGGTGCGCCACATGGTCGATCTTGTGCTGGTGCAGGCAGATCGCGCGCACCAGGTCGATCTGGATCTCGTAACCGGTCGCGAGGCCGCGGATCAGGTCGCGCCCGGAACACCCCGCGTGCTGGGCCACCGCCAGGATCGGCGGAATATTGTCGCCGGGGTGCGAGTACTCGGCCGCCAGGAAGGTGTCGTGGAAGTCGAGCTCGCGCACCGCGACGCCGTTGGCCCACGCCGCCCACTCCGGGGAGTAGCGGCCGTCGACGCCGAACACGGTGGCGCCGGGGCGGTAGGGGTGGGCCAGCGCCTGGGCGCGGGCATTGGCTACCGGACGCCGGGTCAGCGACGCCGCCGACACCGCGGCATTGTCGATGATCCGGTTGACGATCATCTCCTCGGTCTCCGGCGCGACCTCGACCGGATCGGCGGCCACCTCCGCGATCCGCCACGCCAGGTGCTGCTCGCGCGGGAAGTCCGCCGCCGAACGGTGGGTGCGAACGAGATGATTCTTCACGGGCCGATGCCTCCGGGTCGTCGCGGAATGTCGTTCCGAACGCTACAAGCGGAAACAGCACCCGAGAACGCGTCGCATCCGGCGACTTCTGCGGAGGCGGAGCTGCGAATCTGCGTACTTTGCGGAGAGTTCCGCGCCGACTCGCGGCTGCCACCCACCCCGCCCACGGCGGGCGGGCTCACACCTCCGGGCGCAGGGCGGGCGCCACCCAGGTGGCGAGATAGCGGCGCAGCTCGGCGCCGGAGCGCGGCGGGTCGCCGGGGTCGATGACGAAGGACTGCACCATGCGCAGCATGTGCTCGACCAGTTCGCCGAGGCGCTCGTCGCCGATGCCCGCTCCCGCCCAGTCGACGGCCATGTGCTCGAGCACCGCGCGGCCGAAGCTGCGCGCGGTGTCGGAGGTGACGGCGGCGGAGAAGGTCCCCGCGCGCACCGGGGTGAGCAGCAGCCCGAGGTAGCGGTCCGCAGGCAGGCACTCGAGGGTGTAGGCGATGCCCTCGACCACGGCCTCGGCCGGGTCGGTGAGGTGGTCGAGGTGCGCGCCGAGCACGGCGAGGAAGCGGCCGGTCTCGGCCAGCGCGGTCGCGGCGAGCAGCGCGTCGGCATTGCGGAAGTACCGGTAGACGGTCTGCCTGGTGACGCCGAGCTCGCGGGCGATCTCGGCCATGGTGAAGTCCGCGCCGCGGCGCTCGACCGCCGCCCGCGCCGCGCCGAGGATCCGCTGGACCGCCTCGGCGTCGTCGACCGGGGCGGTGCCGGACCAGCCGTGCGTGCGCATCGGTCACCTCCTCCCGGCGACCTTAGCCGAATCCAGACCATACATATTTGCCCATATGTATGGTCTATCCATGACGACTTCCACCGCGACCGGCCTCACCGAGGAGCTGACCCGGCGCGCGCTGCGCCTGGTGCTCGACCGCACCACCGAGATGGCGCCCGCCCCGCTGCGGGTGCCGCTGCACTACTACCGCGATCCGAAGATCACCGAGGTCGAGGAGGGGCAGATCCTGCGCCGCACTCCGCTGGCGATCGTCCCGAGCGCGCGCGTCCCGGCACCGAACGACTACGTGGTGCGCTCGGTGCTCGGCGATTCCCTGCTGGTCACCAGGGATCGCGCCGGGGCCGCGCACGTCTTCCTGAACTACTGCCGCCACCGCGGCGCGCAGCCGGCCTGCGGCTCCGGCAATGCCACCCGCTTCACCTGCCCGTACCACGCCTGGAGCTACCGCAATACCGGCGAGCTGGCCGGGGTACCGGGCAAGGCGGGCTTCACCGGTATGGACCGGGCCGACTACGGCCTGGTCGAGCTGCCGAGCCAGGAGCGGCACGGCTTCGTCTGGGCGGTGCTCACCGCGGGCGCGGAGATCGACGTCGACGCGCACCTCGGGCCGCTCGGCCCGGAGCTGGCGCGGCTGGACTACGCGAGCTACGGCTACCACGACGACCGCGAATTCGTCTCCGAGGTGAGCTGGAAGGGCGCGCTGGAGGCATTCGCGGAGAGCTACCACTTCCCGTTCGTGCACGGGGAGAGCGTGATCGGGCAGAACACCGTCGCCGACACCTCCACCCACGACAGCTTCGGCCGCCACCACCGCATGGGCTTCCCGTTCACCTGGATCACCGCGCTCGACACCGACCCGGGCGGCTCCTGGGACCCGCTGATGAACATGGGCGTCATCTATTGGATCTATCCGAACCTGGTGCTCGCCAACAGCCCGGTCGGGGTGGAGATCCTGGACATGCTGCCCGCGGGCGCACCCACCCGCTGCACCGTCCGGCACAGCTGGATGGCGAAGGTCCCCGCCACCACCGACGAGCAGCGCGCGCTCTACGACGGCATCTACGCCCAGGTGCACGCCGCCGTGCGGGACGAGGACTTCGCCATGCTGCCGCAGTGCGGCGAGGGGGTGCGGCAGGGGCAGCACGACCACATGATCATCGGCCGCAACGAGATCGGGGTGCAGCACATGATCCGCACCTTCGCCGCCGAACTCGGGGTCGCACTGGGCTGACCTGCGAGAGCGCGGTCACCGCTTACCGCACCCGCGCGCGGGGTACCCCACAACGACGAGTGTGCGGGCGGGTCTTCCCGTCCCGGAAGGTGGTGGCGATGTCGTGGCGCGATCGGGTGGCCGCAGTGGTGTTCGGGGCCGCGGTGGGCGGCGGGCTGGTGGTGGCGCCCGCCACCGCCGACCCGCTGGTCGTGCCGACCTACAGCTGCCGGCTGCTCGACCAGAACATCACCGGGGTCACCACCGGCCGGGAGAACTGCAGCGCATCCGACGGCGCGCCGTCGGGGTCGGTGCGGCAGCCGCTCCGGCTGGAGTTCCCGGCCGCACGCACCGTTTTCACCTGCAAGGAGGGCGTGGTACGGCTGCCCGACGACGTGCAGGGGCTGCGCTGCGTGCAGACCGAGGGGCCGTGGGGCTGACCTTCTCGGCTACTTCGGGTGCGGCCTTCAGCTCTCGTCGGCCTGCTCGAGCTGGTTCGCCCCGTCCGCCAGTTGCACGGCGTTCTCGTCGAGCACGCCGACCAGGGCGCGGACGCTGCTGAACATATTGTCCCTTCCCCTCCGGTAGCCCTTCTCCGGGTCGCCGTCGCCGTCGGCGAACTTGGTGCCGATATCGTCCTGGCCCCACGGCTCGCCGGGCGACCCGCCCTCCAGGTTGGTCAGGATCCGGTTGGTCCGGGTCGAGACGGCCTCGAACAGGTGCGCGGCGCGGCGCATGCCGTCGGGGTCCGCTTCGATGGGGTCGTTGGTCATGCCTGCTCCCCTCCCCCGCCGGGGACGGCGAGGTAGTAGTGGTTCCCGTGGTTCAGGACGGTGCCGTTCGCGGTGCTGCCACCGGCGAGGACCCAGCCGGGGGTGGCGCTCAGCTCCCGGTTCAGCACGCGCAGCCCGAGGCCGCGGGCGGCGAGGACCACTCCGGCGGCGGCGGGTACCAGGTGGCCGACCGCGATGTTCCAGACGCCCGCGTTCTCGATCGCGTCGACCTGGGCGTCGAACCGCTCGCGCAGTGTGCCGTCGGCGCGGGCCTTGGTCAGGGCGGCGCGCTCCTCCGGGCGGAGGTCGGTGGCGCCCGGTTTCTCGGCGGCGGTCAGGACCGCCTGGAACTGGGTGAAGTAGGCGTCGGCGTTGGTTCGCAGTTCCGCGGCGATGTCGGTGCGCAGGTCGAGGAGCCTGCGGTCGAGTTCGGCCGCGGTGGCGGGCGGGGTGGTCGGGAAGGCGGTGCGCTCGACGGTGTGCAGGAAGCAGTCGCCGTCCTCGGGCATGGATTCCCAGACGTGGCCGGCCGGGGCCCGGACGCCGCCGACCGTCGCCGCCCGCGTGCCCGGTGCCCGCACGTCCGCCGGCGGCACCTCGGATTCGCCCGAACCATCGGAATCGCCCGAACCATCGGAATCGCCTGAGCCATCGTGCTCACCCGAGCCGTCGTGCTCCTCCGACCCGCCCAGGGTGAACGGCTTGTCCACGTCCGCCACCCACGGCGGGGTCTCGGTGGTGCGGAACAGCAGGTCACCGGTGACCCAGAGCGTCCCCTTCGGCCCGCGCACCTCGAGCAGGGCGAGCGCGCGGATGCGGTGCCCCGTCGCCCCGCTACCGTCGGCCTTCTCCGCGGGCGTGCCGAAGCGGATGAATTCCCGGCGCTGCGACGAGATGCTGCTGGCCTGGCCGTCCGTGGCGTCACCGCCCGCGATCGGGATCACGAAGGCGCCGCGCTGGTGCTCGGAGTAGGGGCTGCTGATCGCGAAGGGGCCGGTGAAGCCGATGGTGTTGTCGGCCGCGGTCCGGAAGCCGTCCACCGAGAGCTCGACGCGGTCGATCGCGGTGTCCTTGCTGGTCCGCTCGATGCGGGGCGCGAAGAGCGTGAGTTTCACGGCGGTGGGGCCGGTCTTGCCGGGGGCGGGCGGTGGTGCGGCAGCGTGCTGCCCCTGGATGCCGGTGCCGAGGTAGGGGGCGGTGGCGGCGGGGCCGAGCACGGTCCACTCGTTGTTCGCGACCAGCCGGTTCAACCGGATGAACATCCCCTCCGAGGAGCGATTTCCCAGGTTCTGATCGCCGGTGGCGAGCGAGGGGTCGACCGCGCGCAGCGCCGCGCCCAGCCCGTCCACCGCTCCGAAGAGGTAGATCTCGATGGGTCGCGCGGGCACCCAGGCGGGCTGGGCCAGCAGGTGCCGCACATCCGGGCTGGTCTCCATGTCGATCACGGCATCGCCGTCGGTGGGCGGCGGGGCGGGAACGGCCGGATCGGCGCTGTGGATGCCCGGCGTGGTGCGGGCGGCGGGAACGTCGCCCGCGCTCGGGTCGGTATTGCCGGGCGCGGGCAGCCCCGCCCTGGTCTCGGAGGTGTTGAAGCGGAGCTTCGCGTCGGCGAGCGTGCTGTCGCGGTCGGTCAGGATCGGCGCCCGCAGCTGCGAGATGTCGAGTACCGGCAGGACTCCCCGGTTGGCGCCGAGCAGCGCGGCCCCGGCGATGCCGCTGCGCAGCAGGGAGACCGAGAGCGCCTCGGTCAGCGGCCGCGAGCTGACCTCGACGAAGTACTCGTAGGGCACGGAGAATTCACTGGTCGCGCCGAAACTGCGCTGCCAGGAGCGGATCTCGCGGCTGGAGCTCTGCGACTCGGTGAGCCCGGCGAGCCGCTGCACCTTGGCGTCGAACCGGGGGCGGTGGCCGTTGTACTGGCCCCCGAACGAGACCCCACCCTGGTGGCCGGTCTTCCGGTTCTCGTCGACCCGGGTCACGCCGGGCGGCGAGAGCGCGGAGCCGTCACCGAGCGAGTGGCCGACGATATTGTCCACGCCCGAGGTGGTGGTGACCCGCTTGCCGCGAATGGCCTCCAGATCGGTGCCGGGGGCGGGACGGGCGCCGAAGGAGACCTCGATCAGCTGCGGGCCGAGCCAGGAGTTCCGGTCGATGAAGTGGAACCGGATGCGGCCGGTCGGCCCGGTATTGGGCAGCGTGCGCAGCGAGAGCGAGGTGGTGTGCTCGTTGATGCGGGTCAGCACACCGGGCACGTGGTTGTTGTGGCCGGGATGGGTGACGCCGGGGGAGATCTTGTTCACCAGCCGCTCCGCGACGAGCTGGAAGGTCTTCCGGCCGCCGCGTGGATCGGCGGCGGTCACGGCACTGAACCCGGGCTCGCCCGCGCTCTCGACGTAGGCGGCGGGCAGCCTGCGGTCGAACGGATTCGCCGCCGTGACCGGGAGATACTTCGGCAGGGTCGAATCGGCGGCCGCCTTCTCGACCGTGTCCTCGACCAGCTTCGCCAGGTCGGGGTGGTTCTGCAGGTCGTTGTCGACGAGCAGGAACTCCACTCCGTCCGGGACCACGACGACCCGGCTCCGCTCCGCGGACGGACCGCCCGCGACGATGCCGACGGCGAAGTTGCGGCCACCCATCCGCACGGTCACCACGTAGACGGCGGTCGCGGTGAAGCGGTGCACCGGGGCGGTGTCCTCGGTGGTGACCCGGAATACACCGGTGTTGTCGTTCACCGTCTCGCTGTGCGCATGGGTGGAGGTGTGCGCGTAGGAGCCACCGGGCACGAAGTATCGCTCGGTGTTTCCGTACGTGCCCGCGAGCGCGGCGCCCCACTGGTGGCCGCGTTGCTCGCTCTCGGTCCGGTTGGCGGCGGTGAGCGACTGCAGCCAGCGCTCCGCGTCCATCTTCGGCGGCTGCGGGAGCAGCGTCACGTCGGTCAGGTACCCGGTGACCTCGACGACGATGTCGGTGCCGCGCGCGATGCCGGGCCGTCCGGCGCCCTCGAGCACGTAGGAGTCGCGGAAGATGCGAAGGGCGTTGCCGTTCAGGTGGTAGGGGGAGAGTCCGGTGTGGGTGACCTGGCCGGCCGAGGACTCGGTGTTCGTGGCGGGTTCGCCGACCGCGACGGTCCGGATCCACTGCCCCACCTCCTTCGCCGTCCCGGCGACCACGCGGCCGGTGCCGTCGATGGCACCGCGCAACCACCCGCGCTCCTCGGTGTCGTCCGCGCGCTCCGCGTCGCCGTCCTCGGCACGGGGAACGCCACCGTCGCCCGCACGGACAGTGCCCTCCGCGTCGGAATCCTCACTGCCGGGGAGGGTCTCGTCGGCGGGGAACGTCCCGGGCATCGGGAGCGGCGGGTCGCCCTCCGCCGCAGCCTGCTCGGCCGCCAGCTTAAGGTCGTCGATGAGCTCCGCGGCGGTCTGCCGCAGCTCCTTGCTGCCCCCCACCCGATCCAGCAGCGCGGACTCCGGGATCCGCAGCACACCCCCCTCGAGCGTCCGGTTCCCCGAGGGCAGCGCCAGCTTGGCGGTGTCGTCGTCGGTGTGCCCCCGCACCTCGATCTTCGCGAGTTTCGGCGGTGGCTCCGCCTGCGCGGTCAGCGTGCGGTAGGTCGGCACGGCCAGCTTGATATCGCCGTCTCCGGTGAAGGGCGCGGGCGGCTCGTTGCCGGTGTCGGTCAGCTCCATCCGGTAGCGCACCGTCTGGGTGAAGATCTGGATGCCGTTCTCGGTGGGGCTGAGCATGTAGTACTCGTGGCCGGAGCCGGTGCCCGACCCGGTGACCGTCGACTTCTGCCCGGAGTAGGTGTATTCGGGGGTGAAGCCCTGGAACTCGACGCTGCCCTTGTCGTCGAAGGGGTTGGTGAGCGAGCCGTTGCCGCCGACGTTCCAGGCGAACGGTGTCCGGCTGAACTGCTCCTCGCCGGGCAGCGTGGCGGCGGCGTAGTTCAGCGTCTGGATCTTGGGGATGGTCCAGACGTGCGCGGTGCCCTCGTGGGGTTTGTCGGGGTCGGGCCGCTCGGCGACGAGTTTCAGCGAGATCTTGCGGGTGCCGGTCGGGGTCGGCAGCTCGAAGACGGTGACGGCGCCGCCCTCGATCATCTCGTCCAGCTGCGAGCGCCGCCCGATGCCGTTGCTCATCTGCTCGAACTTGCGGACATTGTTCAGCCGCTGGGTGCCCGTCGCCTCCTGGGTCGCCTTGTCGAGGAACCCGGGCGATTTCTCCTCGGACGGGAAGAAGCCCTGGTCGAGCAGGTACTTCTCGGCCTGAGCGAAGAGCGGCTCGGTGCCGTTCACGGTGAGCGGGGTGGTGGAGACCCCGAGCTGCCGCAGGTGCAGCACCTCCGGCGGCAGGAAGCGCTTCTCGGTCGGCGCGTGGCCGAGCGTCTGCACCGAGGGCACCAGCGTATTCACCGGGTAGTCGTGCCCGCCGTCCAGCGGGGTGCCCCGGCCCGGCCGCACCGGCGCGCTGTCCGGGCGGATGAGCTCGACCCGCAGCTTCATCTGCGGTGTGACGTGCAGGAACGGCTCCCCGGTTCGCAGCGAGTGCGACATCCGCGCATTGCCGCCGTAGCCGAGGATATGGCTGTAGCTCTGCGATGCACCGCCCTTGACGACGACCTGCCCGCCGATCGACTCGGCGGCGGCCGCGGGGTCGGCGGTCTCGGCGCCGAAGCCGAAGGAGACCCCGAACGAGCCGCCGAGGGAGTTGGTGATCGCGGAGCTGCCCTGCATGCGCAGCAGCCGCAGCACGTGCGATTCCATGACCGAGGACTTGGTGGTCGGGCCGGTCGGCTCGCTGCCGCCGGTCAACTCCATGGAGAGCCGGAAGAAGCCGATCGTCTCCCCGGACGAGGTGTAGAGCGTCGGGGTGTCGGCCGAGCCGCCCCAGGCCAGCGGAATGGTGCTGCGCAGGTTGCCCTCGGTGAAGAACTCGCGCAGCTGCTCGGTGGAGAAGCCGGAGAGGTCGCGCAGCTGCGGGCGGAACGAGTCCGTCAGGTCGGCCAGCACCCGGTCGTGGTGCGGGATCCCGAGCGGGAGGTAGATCGGGAAGTCCTCCTTCAGCCTGCTCATGGGTGCCGGGACGGTGCTCGGATCGCCCGGCCGGACGGCGGGCAGCGCATTGTCCTCGGTCATGTAGTCCGGGAACCAGATCGCCAACCGCTTCGGGGGTGGCTTGCTCGCCACCTGCTGCCAGCCCCTCTCCGGCGGCGGCTGGTCGAGCAGGGCGCCGAGGTTCTTGCCGGTGCGGAATTCCCAGACCATCTCGTAGTCGAACGGCCGGGAACCGCCCTTGCTGCGCATGAGGATCATCGGCTGCACGGTCGAGGTGACGGCGAAGTCGGTGGAGAGCTGGTTGTGCGTCAGGCTGAACCCCGGCTCGAATCCGATGCGGCGCAGCGGGCCGAGATCGGTGTCCAGGGTGTAGTTGGAGCCGTAGCCGAAGCTGCGGTAGTTGCCGCTGCCGCTGGAATCGGAGGTCTCCGAGATGCCGAAGGCCCAGCGCTGGATGCCGACCGGGTTGATGTCGGACTCGGCGGGGCGCGGCGAGCGCAGCCCGAGCCGCAGCGCGATCGGGTAGCTGGTGCCGCCGTACTTCACCCGCAGCGGCATGCCCGAGGTGCTCAGCAGCCGGGGCCACTCGCCGGAGAGCAGCCGGGCGGTGAGCACCTCGCGGACCGACGCGCGGAACTTCTCGTCCGGTCCGCGATTCCCCTCCACCAGGGCGAAGATCTGCTGGTGCAGCCAGTTCAGCGTCTCCTCCGGCACCGGGGTGATGTGGTTCAGGTCCAGCGCGCCGTCCCTGGTGGTGCCGAAATCGCGCACGGTGTCGGTGAGCCCGCGGCCGTAGAGGCCGTGCGCGCCCGCACCGGCCATGTCGAGGCTGCCGAACTTCGGCAGGTGCCGCAGGTCGACCGCGACGATGCCGCCGCGCGGCGGTGCGGCCGGGTCGTTGCCGCCGGTCAGGCGGTAGCGGGTGCCGTCAGGGGCGGTGCGGTACTTGGTGCCGTCGGGGTCGGTGCGGTAGCGGGTGCCGTCGGGGTCGGTCCGATAGCGGACGCCGTCGGCGTGCATGCCGTAGTGGGTGCCGTCCGGGAGCCGGACGCCCTGGCCGCCGTCCGGGCGATACCAGTACCGGCTGCCGTCGGCGTCGACCCGGTAGCCGCCGCCACCGCGGGTCGGGCGGTAGTCGTCCCTGGAGGCGGCGTCGTAGCGGTACTCGATGCCGGGTTCGGGGCGGGGGTAGCCGCCCGCGTGGTGCCACTGGTTCTCCAGCAGCACCTTCGCCGGGCGGTTGCCCGGGCCGCGCTCGGTGCCGGTGACCGAGTAGGAGTGGTCGCTCAGCAGCCCGGGAACGCGCGGCGCGCCGTCCGGGCCGGGGCCGAGGTCGCGGGTGTGCAGGACGATCGAGGTCTGGTGTCGCACGGCGTATTCGAGGCGTTTGCCGATCCAGCGGGCGGCGTCGCCGTACTTCGCGGGCAGCGCCCGGTTGGCGGCGGCGCCGCTCTGCACCGCCCGGTAGTAGTCGACGAGGGCGCGTTTCTCGGTGCGCCAGAACTTGTTCTCCCTGCTGCCGGGGAATTCCCGGTCCAGGTAACCGCGGAAGTGCGCCGGGGACGGGGATTGCCCGCTGGTGCGCAGGTCGGCCCGGTACCGCTCGTAGGTCTCGGCGGCGTTGCGCGCGAATTCCGGGTCGCCGCCGGTCAGGGCGCGCATGGTGTCGGTGTCGAAGCGGAGCGGGTGCAGGAAGCCGGTGTCCCTGATGCCGGTGACCGGCTGTTCGACTCCGTGGGGGGTGCGCTTGAAGTATCCCGTGCCGAGGCGCTGGGCGATGAGGTGCGGGGGGTCGCCCGCGATACCGTGGTAGCCGTCGGCGCCGCCGAAGCGGTGGGCGTAGGCCTTGGCAACCATGGCGGGCCAGAGGGGTCGGCCCGGCCGGTGGTGCACGAAGTGGCCGGTGTCGGTGCCGGGTGCGAGGTGGAGCTGCTTCTCGACGCGGACCCACTCGATCTTGCCGCCGGTGAAGAAGCGGACGCCGACGGTGCCGTCGCCGTAGTCGTGCAGGGTCTCCGCCAGGCCGGACGGGTCGTGGGTGGCGAGGTTCGCGAGGGTGGCGGGGAGGTGGCCGTCGCCCGCCGCGCCCGCGCGGACGTCGGCCGGGTGCGGGCCGTTCGGGCCGACGAGGGATTCCCCGTGCCGGGTGGCGGTGGCGGGCGGTGGCGTGAGGAAGGGGCCCGGCGTGGCGATTCGTACCCAGCCCCGGTCCGTGCCGGGGAGTTTGACGGAGAGCGCTCCCCCGGTGTCGGGCACGGCGATCACTGTGGAGTTGCCGCGCACCGCGAGGGCCTGCGGCGCGCCGGTGGCGTCGGTGCCGAGGAAGCGGAGCTGGCCGCCGCGGACGTTCCAGCTCAGCCTGCCCGCGGCGCCGTCGCCAGCGGGTGGGGTGTAGGTGAAATCGCGGGCGAGGATGGTGGGGATCCGGACGCTCCGGCCGCGTTCGGTGAAGTCGTAGTACTCGCGGCCGGAGCCGTCGGTACCGCGGACCGCGGGGCGGTTTCCGGTGGTGGGGAGCTTCAAGGAGCCGCCGGCCGCGTCGACGAGGACGAGGCGCTGGACGCCGCTGTCGGCGGTGTCGGCAGCGCGCAGCGGGACCGGGATCGCGGGCAGGCGCTGCGCATGCTCCGCCGCCGTGAGCGCCGGCAGCTTGTCGCTGTCCGCCAGCGGTGGTGCCTTCAGCTCCGGCTTGTCGCCGGGCACCGGAACGGGGGTGGTCTTGGTGTCGGCGGGGTCCGGATCGGTGACTACCTTGGTATCGCCGGGGTCCAGGTCGGTGACCACCTTGGTGTCGGCGACATCGGATTCGGTGACCACCTTCGTGCCGATCGCATCCGGATCCGTGATCACCTTCGTGTCGACGGCGGATTCCGCGGTGACGGATAGTTCGGCGCCGAGCGGTTTCCCCTCCTCGCTGGGGCGGGGCGCACCGGAATCGGTGGCGCCGACGATGGCGGTCTCGTGCTCCGGACCGCCCTCGCGCGGCACTCCGCCCCTGGTGGTCGAGGAGGGCTCCGCACCCTCGATCGGGCGCCCGGAATTCGATCCCTCCCGGACGGGCGACTGCCGTCCGCTCTCCGGGCCCGGATTGAAGCCGGTGCGCACGTCGGCGAACGGCCGGGCGGGGGCGGTGCGCTGGTCGGACGAGGTGTACGGGGTGCCGTCGGCGGTGTAGAGAATGGCGTGGGTGTCGCGAATGCCGGTGTGGTTCGCCGAGTCCAGCGGGAACTCGCGATCGAGCACCGCATCTACCACGACGAGTTCGCCGTCCCGATTGTGCAGCACGTAGGCGTGCGCGCCGACGCCGTACTCGTCCGAGGGGCCGGAGTAGGTGTCGACGACGAGTGCGGCCGAGCCGTCGCCGAGCTCACGCAGGTGGGCGCCGATCTCGTTGTGGTCGGTGAAGTGCTGCAGGGGCGCGCCCGCGGCCTCCTCCAGTTGCTGGGGCGTCATGCCGCCCGGGCCGATCGGCTGCGCCGGAACCTGCGCGACCTCGCTCCCGGTCAGCGCGACCAGCCGCTCCAGGGCGAGCGAACCGCAGTTGTTGCGGGTATCGATCGGCGCCGGGCTGAATTCCGTTCGCGCCGAGAGCGGCGAACTGCCGTCCACGGTGGTGAGCGGGGCACTGCCGTCGATCACAGCAGGCGCGTGCGTCGCCCCGATGGCGGGCACCGGAAGGCCGCGCGAGCCGAGATCCGGCGGCGATTCGCCGAGCTGCGTGAAGGTCTCGTCCCCGATCAGCGGCGACAGCGGCTCGAGGAGCGGCGATATCGGCTCGAGGAGCGGCGAGTTACTTCCATCGGCCGAGCCCGGCGACAGCGGCTCGAGGAGCGGCGAGTGGCTTCCGTCGACCGAGCGCGGCTCCACCGGGGCGGTGACCTGCGAGGGGGTTCCGTCGCCCGAGCGGGCGACGGCGGACTCGGCGCCGCGCGAAGGCCCACCGCTGCCGTCGACGACCCGCGGCACACTGACCTCGCTCACCCGCGACGATCCATCGAACGCGGCCGGACGCCCCGTGTTCTCCACCGTGCTCCGGAACCCCGCGTCGATCGGCCGCCCCGCCCCCTGCTCCTGCGGGAGCGCGCGCGCACCCCCGACCGGCACCTCCCCCGACCGGATTCCGCCGCGCGTCTCCGGCCCGCCGGAGGACGACGGCGGCCCGCCCTTGTTCGCCGCCGGGAACGCGGACTTCCCGCCCCCCGCTCCCCCGGTGGACATGTAGGGCTGCAGCCGAATCCCGCTGTAGTACCCCGAAACCCCGTGCACCCCACCGGCGAGACCACCGCCGATCCCGCCGAGGATCATGGCGGGCGTGAAGGTCCAGTCCCCGGTGATGGCGCCGTTGGCGACGAACCCCGCCCCGGCACCGACCACACCGGCCGCGATCCCGGACCCGATGCCGATCCCCGCCGCCTTCCACCCCGACATCCCGTTCTTCCCACCGGCCCACTTGCTCAGGCCCCCCGCCGCATAGGAGGCGACCGGCGCCGCCACCATCCCGGAGATCCCGGAGACGACACCGGCGATCGCCACCCGCCCCGCGTCGATCTCGTCGATATGCCCCTCCGCGAGCTGGATCCCCTGCACCCCCAGCTCGACGGCGGCGCCGATCCCGGCCTCCTGCAACCCCTCCCGCAGCGCCAGCTGCCACATGGGCATGGCCGCGTGCTTCTCCGCCCGCGCCGCCATCCGCCGCAGCAGCGACTGGCTGATGGTGCGGATCACGCCGTGCGCGGTCGCCTCGATCGCCGGGATCGCCGCCGCGCCGAACAGTGTCGAGAGCGCGTACAGGATCTCCACCGCCACGATGGCGAGGGTGATGATGATCTGCAGCTTCACGGCCTCGATCTGAGCGCCGAAATCCCGCACCATCTCGCCGAGGCCGTCGAGGTTCTCGGCCATCTTCTCGATCGACTGATCCCCGGCGAAGAACAGCTCGAACTGCGCCCGCATCCGATCGGCGCCCGAACTCGAATAGTTCGCGAGCGCGAGGTCGCAGGCGGCGCGCAGCTCGCCGGTGACGTCGCGGAGGTCGGCCGCGGCCACCTTCCACAGCTCGGCGAGGGCGAAGAGGGCGTCCTCGTCACCCTCCGGCCACTCGGAGCCCGCCAGGTAGGAGAGCCAGCGCAGTTCCTCGGGTAGCTCCAGGGTCATGGTTCACGCTCCACCGGCCGCCGATCAGGCGCGGACCTCGGTCGTGCTCAACGGATCGCTCGATCCTCGCCGACATCGGTTGTTACCGAACTGTTTTCCCTCGCGGTGATCGCAATTGCCGGATCGTCCACCACCGTGTGGACGGAGATTCGACGATGGTAGCGCCGGATCTCCAGTACCGCGCGCGGTGGAAGTACCTGCCAGTCCGGTCCGGCGCCGATGCCGCTGGAGGCGACGACCGTGCCGGATGCCCCGGTGCGGTAGTACATCCGGAAGAAATCGGGGCCGCGCCGCCTGCTCACCTCGGACTCCGGGTCCTCCTCGGTGTAGGCGTACAGCGCGTCCTCGGTGAGCAGCAGGCAGTTGAAGCTGGCGAACGCCGCGCGCACCCGGATCTCGGCGGCGGTGCGGGCGATGGCGTCCGCGGGATCCCGCTCCCCGCTGCGCAATCGGGTGAGCACCCGGAGGAAGAAGCGCTCGGAGTCGGTGTCGCCGCTCGCCCCGGCCAGGAGCTCGGGGGCGATGAGATCGTCCAAGGCGTCCCCGGGGGTGAAGAAGCCGTTGTGCGCGAAGGCGAGTACGCCCGCGGTGAAGGGGTGCGTGTTCTCCGGCCGGATGGGCGAATCGGGCGAGGCCAGCCGCAGGTGCAGCAGCGCCGCGTCGGCGGGGCCCGCCAGCGCGGCGCGGTAACCGGGGCTGGCGTGCGCGGGCTCGGTGCCCCTGGCGACCACCAGTTCGTGGTTCCGGCGGGCGGCGACGCCCCAGCCGTCGGCGTGCTCGTGCGAGAGCGCCGTGAACGGCTCGAGCAGCCCGGAGAGCGCGTCGGTGAGCGGCCGGGGGGCGTGCATGACCACGCCGAGTAAGCGGCACATGCCGGGAGTACCTTTCGGTTCGGGACGGGGATCAGCGCTGCTGTTCGAGCCGGTCCGCGATCTTCGAGAGCGCGGCGTTGACCAGGACGAAGGCCGCCGCGGCCACCAGGTAGGCGGAGAGCACGGTGTGGTTGTACTCGCCGAGCACGCGCACCCGGTGCAGCAGTTCCAGGAAGCTGACGACGTAGCCGAGCGTCGAGTCCTTGAGCAGCCGCACCAGCTGACTGACCAGGGCCGGGGTCAGCCGCCGCAGCGCCTGCGGGGCGACGACGTCGCGCATGGCCTGCCAGTGGCTCAGCCCGAGGCTCTGCGCCGCCTCGCCCTGGCCGCGGTCGAGCGCGAGCACCCCGGCCCGGACCAGCTCGGCGATCACCGCCGCGTGCGTCAGCACGATCGGAACCACCAGCTGCCAGAAGGTCGGCAGCGCGATCCCGAGCCGGGGCAGGCCGAAGAGGAACAGGTAGAGCAGCAGGAGCAGCGGCACCGCGCGCAGCAGCTCGATGTAGCCGCGGGCGAGCCACCGGGGCGTGGCCGCCCGGCTCATGCGCAGCAGCGCGAGCGCGCCGCCGAGCGGGAAGGCGAGCAGCGCCGCCACCGCGGTGACCAGCAGCGTGTTCCCGGCGCCGACCAGCAGGTAGTGGATGATCGGCCAGGTCAGGTAGGGCCGCCACTGGTCGGCGTCGAGCTGGCCGTGCGCGGCGAAGCGCTGCACCACGAAGACGGCGAGCGCGGTGAGCGGCACCAGGGAGAGCGCGGTCGCGATCCGGATCCGGCGGCGGGCGCGCGGCCCCGGCTGGTCGAAGAGCACCTCCTCGGTGCGCGGGCGCGGCGCGCGGGCAGGCTTCGGCCGGTGCGTGCGTTCGAGCAGCGTCATCGGTGGATCGCCACCTTTCGTTCCAGCCTGCCCGCGGCGAGCCCCGCGGTCAGCGTGACCGCGATGTAGAGCGCGCTGACCACCGCGAAGGCGGTGAGCGGCGCCCCGGCGAGGTTGGCCTGCTGCTGGTACCAGAAGGTCAGCTCGGCGACGCCGACCGCGGCGGCCAGCGCGGTGGCCAGCGCCGAGCCGATGAAGATGTTCGCCAGCGGCTGCACCATGGAGCGCAGCGCCTGCGGCAGCACCACCTGGGTCAGGCACTGGCCGAAGCCGAGGCCGAGCGCGCGGGCCGCCTCCAGCTGCCCGCGCGGCACCGTCCGCACCCCGCTGCGCACCACCTCGCAGACGAAGGCCGCCCAGTACAGCGCCATCGCCAGCGCCGCGTTGTAGAACAGCGGGACGAGCAGCCCCACGTCCGGCAGCCCGAAGGTGAAGAGCACGAGCAGCACCAGCAGCGGGATATTGCGGAAGACCGTCACGTAGGCGGTGGCCGCGGCGCGCAGCGGCGGCACCGGGGAGATCCGGCAGACTGCCAGCAGCACCCCGAGCACCAGCGCCCCGGCGTAGGTCAGCACGATCAGCAGGAGCGTGCGCTGCAGCGCCGCCTCCAGCGACAGGAAGGTCATGTCAGCTGCCCGGAACCGAGCCGATGGCGGGCGGGGCGGGCACCTCGCCCTCCACGGTGGTGCCGACGGTGGCCCGCCAGAGCGCGGCCCAGGAGCCGTCGGCCTGGATCTTGCGCAGCCAGTCGTTGACGAAGGTCTTCATCTCCGGGTGGTTCGGCGGCGTGCCGATGCCGTAGGGCTCGGCGGTGAACGGCTCGCCGACCACCTTGACCTTGTCCGGCTCGCGGTAGGCGCTGCCGAGCAGCAGCGCCTGGTCGATCACGTAGGCGTCGGCCCGGCCCTGCTGCACCGCCTGCACGCACTGGGCGTTGGTGTCGAAGAGCACGATCCGCGCGGACGGCGCGAACTTCGCGATGTTCTGCGCGGCGGTGGAGCTGGTCTGGGTGCAGACGGTGCGGTCGTTCAGGTGCCCGACCTCGGTGATCTCGGTGTCGCCGCGGCGCACCAGGATGGCGTTGCCGGAGGAGTAGTACGGCCCGGCGAAGCCGACCTTCTCGGCGCGCTGCGGGGTGATGGTGTAGGTGGCGATCACGGCGTCCACCGCGTTGCTCTGCAGCAGCGCCTCGCGGCTGCCGACCTGCACCTGCACCAGCTTCACCGCGGGCTTGCCGGTGATGTACTTGGCCAGCATGGCGGCGAGCCCGGCGTCGAAGCCGGTGGTCTTCCCGGTCGCCGGGTCGGTGAGCGAGAAGATGGCGGCGGTGTCGGTGCCGCCCTGGACCAGTTCGCCGCGGTCCCTGATGGCCGCCATCAGCGACCCGGCCGGGATGTCGGCCGCCGCGGCGACCGGCGCGTTCGCGATGACCTGCTGGTAGGCATCGGCGTCGGTGCCGCTCGCCGCGGGCAGGGACGAGTCGCCGCAGGCGCTCAGCAGCAGGGCGGCCGCCGCGGCGACGGCGGTGGCCGCCAGCCCGCGGGTCCGGAGGGATGTGCTCATGGGGTGCTCTCTTTCTCCCAGTGCGAAATCGGTCAGTGCGCCAGGACTTTGGCGAGGAAGTCGCGGGCCCGCTCGGTGCTCGGGGCGGCGAAGAACTGCTCCGGCGGCGCGGTCTCGGCGATGCTCCCGGCGTCGAGGAAGACCACGCGGTCGGCGGCGCGCCGGGCGAACCCCATCTCGTGCGTGACGACGAGCATGGTCATGCCGTCGGCGGCCAGCTCGGTCATCACGTCGAGGACCTCGGTGATCATCTCGGGGTCGAGCGCGGAGGTCGGCTCGTCGAAGAGCAGCAGCCGCGGCTCCATGGCCAGCGCGCGGGCGATCGCCACCCGCTGCTGCTGGCCGCCGGAGAGCTGCGCCGGGTAGGCATCGGCCTTGTCGGCCAGCCCGACCCGGGCGAGCAGCTCCCGCGCCCGCTCCGCGGCCCGCTCCTTCGGCACCCCGAGCACCCGGGTCGGCGCGAGGGTGATGTTCTCCAGGGCGGTCCGGTGCCCGAAGAGGTTGAAGGACTGGAAGACCATGCCGACCCTGGCCCGCATCCGGGCCAGCGCGCGCCCCTCGACCGGCATCGGGACGCCGTCCAGGGTGATCTCCCCCGCGTCCACCGTCTCCAGCCGGTTCACGCAGCGCAGCAGCGTCGACTTGCCCGAGCCGGAGGCGCCGAGCAGCACGACGACCTCACCCGCGCGCAGCTCGAGATCCACGTCCCGCAGCACCGGGGCGCCGCCGAAGGACTTGCGCACCCCGGAGAGCTGAAGCATTGGGACCGAAGCGATTTGGGTCATGGATATGAGAATGACGAGCCGCGACCCATAGGTCCAATGAAGATTTCCCGGTAGAAATCTGGATTTCGTTTATGGGTCTGCCTACCCTGGGGCGATGTACGACCCCCGCCAGCTCCAGGTGCTGGCCGAGGTGGCCCGCACCGGCACCTTCACCGCGGCCGCCGAGGCGCTCGGCTACACCCAGCCCGCCGTCAGCTACCAGATGCGCACCCTGGAGCGCGCCGTCGGCGCCCCGCTCACCACCCGCTACGGCCGCGGCGTCCGGCTGACCCCGGTCGGAGCGGCGCTGGCCAGGCACGCCGAGACGATGCTCGCCGTGCTGCGCACCGCGCAGGACGAGCTGAGCTCGCTGGTCTCCACCGGCGGCGGGCAGGTGCGGCTCTCCGCCTTCCAGAGCGGCTGCGTCGGGCTGGTCCCCGCCGCGCTGGCCGAGCTGCGGCGCACCCACCCCGAGCTGGAAGTCGTGCTGACGCAGACGGAGTGCGCCGACTCGCACCGGCTGGTTCTCGGCGGCGAGGTGGACCTCGCGGTGGTCTGCGACCTGGACGACGCCGAGAACCCGCCGGACCCGAGGCTGAAGCGCATCCCGCTGCTCACCGACCAGCGCTGCGTCCTGCTGCCCGCCGGCCACCCGGCCGCCGGGCAGCCCTCGGTCTCGATCGGCGAGCTGGCGGGGGAATCCTGGATCCTGGAGCGGGTCCGCACCCGCTTCCTGCTCGCCTGCGGCCGCGCCGGTTTCACCCCGCGGATCGCGGCCACCTCCGACGACCAGCTCACCATCCTCTCCCTGGTCGCCCATCGGATCGGGGTGGCGATCATCAACGAGCTCGGCGTCGCCACGCAGACCCACCCCGGCGTGGTCGTCCGCCCGCTGCGCGACTGGCCGACCCGCGGCATCTCGGTCCTGCTCTGGCCGGACCTGCTGCGCTCGGCCCCGGTCGCCGCGCTGCTCGCCGCGCTCGGCTCCGCCGCGCGGGGGCTCGGCCTCGGCACCGCCGCCTGAGCGGGCACCCACCGCTCATCGCCAGGAAATTGCCGGATTTCGGATGTAAGTGCATTTGCACAGTTCGGACCGACCAGTCGGCGCGACAAAAGGATTTGCTGCGAAGGCTGCGAAGCCCGTCCCGGGGCGGCTCGAAATGTGTTGTGCTGAACGCGATGAGCACAGCACTGGAGATTCCGATGATCCTGGTCGGCCGCGTCGACCCCTGCGGCGACCACCCCGGATACGACACCGAACCCACGGCCGCGCAACCGGATCCGGAGCCGGCGGCCAGCCACCGGCTGCGCTGGGCGCGCGCCAGGGACACGCCGGAGGGGTAGTCACGCCGAGCGCGGCAGCCGCCGGATGCCGGAGCGTCGCGGGCGCGGCTCGGCCGGGGCGGGGACCTCGGTCACCAGGTGCCGGTCCGGCGCCTCGGCGTAGAGCGATTCCAGCAGCTCGGCGTAGCGCTTCGCCACCACGTCGCGGCGCACGGTGAGCTTCGGGGTGAGCTCGGGGCTGCCCGGCTCCCAGACGTGGTCGAGCAGCACGAAGCGCTTGATCTGCTCCGGCCGCGACACCCTGGCATTGCCCTCGCGCACCGCCTCGGTGATCCGCTGCCGGATGGCGGGGCGCCCGGCCAGGATCGCGACGTCGGCCGCCACCACCCCGTTGCTCGCGGCGTCCGCGGCGATGGCGGTGGTGTCCAGGGTGATCAGCGCGGTCAGGAAGGGCTGCTGCTCGCCGAAGACCACCACGTTGCCGACCAGGAACGAGGCCGCGCGCACCGCGTTCTCGATCCGGGACGGCGCGATGTTCTTGCCGGAGTCGTTGATGATCATGTCGCTGCGGCGGCCGACGATGCGGTAGTTGCCCGCCTCGTCGCGCTCGCCGAGGTCGCCGGTGCGCAGCCAGTCGCCGCGGTAGAAGGCGCGGCGGGTGCGGTCCGGGTCGCGGTGGTAGCCGCGCATCACCATCGGGCCGCGCACCAGCAGCTCGCCGTCGGCGGCCAGCCGCACCTCGGCTCCGTGCAGCGGCGCGCCGACGGTGCCGAGCCCGGGGTTGTCGGCGGTGGTCGTCGTGGTGACCCCGGCCGCCTCGGAGAGCCCCCATACCTCGGTGAGCCGGACGCCGAGGCCGTGGAAGTACGCCAGCACCTCCGCCGGGATGGGCGCCGCGCCGGAGGCCGCGAAGCGGATGTGGTCGAGCCCGATCCCGGCGCGAATCCTGCGCAGCACCAGCCGGTCCGCGATCCGCTGCCGCAGCCGCAGCACCGGACCCGGCCGCCCGCCTGCCAGCTCGACCCTGGCGTGCGCGCTGCCGGTGCGCACCGCCCACCCGGCCACCGCGCGCTTCGCCCGGCGCGGCTCGGCCTCGATGGCGCTCTCGATCCCGGCCCGCGCCTTCTGCCACACCCGGGGCACGCCGAAGAGCACGGTGGGCCGCACCTCGGTCAGCACCTCGCCCATCCGGGCCGGGTCGGCCAGCGAGGTCACCTGGATGCCGCGGGTCATGCCCGCGTAGTGCGCGGTGATCCGGTCGGCGATGTGCGCGGCGGGCAGGTAGGAGACGATGCGGTCGTCGAAGTCGGCGGGCAGGTGCTCGCCGAGCGCGACCAGCTGGGCCAGGATGTTGGAGTGCGTCAGCTCGACGCCCTTGGGTGAGCCGGTGGTGCCCGCGGTGTAGGTGAGGGTGGCCAGGTCGTCCGGGCGCACCTGCTGCCAGCGGGGCTCGAAGTCGAAGTCCGGGTCGGCGTTCTCGATCAGCTGTGCCAGTGAGATCGCGCCCGGCCCCGGTTCGTCGACGCAGACGACGGCGGCGAAGTGCAGGCCGGTGCGGGTCAGCCGGGGCAGCAGCGCGCGCTCGGTGATCACGACGCGGTTGCCCGCATTGCCGCAGACCTCGGCGATCTGCTCCGGCGCCGCGGTGTTGTAGAGCGAGAACGGCACCGCGCCCAGGTGCAGCGCGGCGGTGTCGACCAGGTGGAACTCCGGGCGGTTCGCGAGCAGCAGCGCGATCGTCTCGCCGCGCGCCACCCGCAGCGCGGCCAGCCCGCCCGCGATCGCGCGCACGGCCGCGCGGTACTGCGCCCAGGTGTAGCTGCGGGCCGGGTCGAGCCCGCGCAGCGCGACCGCGTCCGGGCGCAGCGCGGCGGTGGCCTGGAAGGCCTGCGGCAGCGTCGACACGTGCCTGCCCGAGCAGTGCGGAAAGCTGACGAACGGGAAGCGGCTCGGGTACATCAGTTCTCCACTCTCGACGTCGAGGCAGAATCAACGGTAACTTATTACCCAGATTTTCGGCCTGTTCTTCGTGATCGGAGCATGTTCTCATGCCAGCTTCCATCGGATCTCCCGACAACATCTTCGACCGGATCGGCGGCTACGAGGCACTCGAGGCAGTCGTCGCCGACTTCTATGTCCTGGTTCTCGCCGACGAGCGGCTGGCCGGCTTCTTCACCGGTGTGAACCTGAACCGGCTGCGCGGCAGGCAGGTCGAGTTCTTCGCCACCGCGCTGGGCGGCCCCGACCCGTACACCGGCGCGCCGATGAAGCAGGTGCACCGGGGGCGCGGCATCACGCTCGCCCACTTCGGGCTGGTGGCCGGCTACCTCGCGGACGCGCTCACCGACGCCGGGGTGCCGCGGGAACTGACCGAGGAGATCATCGCCGCGGTCGCGCCGCTCGCGGGCGACATCACCTCGGGCTGATCAGCCGTCGAACTCCGGCCCGTCGAACTCCAGCCCGGCGGGCAGCGGCTCGGCGGCGGGGTCGGAGCGCAGGTCGGCGCTGTTGGCGACGAGGGCGAGGCAGAGGTAGGAGCCGGCCACGAAGAGCAGCTCCAGCAACTCGGCGGCGCTGCGGTGCGCGGCGAGTTCGCGCCAGGTGTCGTCGCCGACCCGGTGCTCGGCGAGCAGCTCGTCGGCGGCGCGCAGCAGCAGGCTCTCCCCGCGCGGCCAGAGTGCCGCGTCCGGGCCGTGCCGCACGGCGGCCACCTCCTCGGGGGAAAGGCCGTGCCGCAGCGCGATTCGCACGTGCTGCTCCCACTCGTAGCGGCAGCCGGTGCGCCAGGCCACGCGCAGGATCAGCAGCTCGCGGGCGCGCGGATCGAGCGTGCCGCGCTCGAGCAGCAGCCCGTTGTAGCCGAGCCAGGCGGCGGCGAGCTCGGGGTGGTGGCCGAGCACGCCGAGGATGTTCGGCAACGGTGGGGCATCCGGGGCGCCGGAGAGGTAGCGATCGGCCATGCCGACCCGCCCGCGGAACAGTTCGCGGGCGTCGTCGTCCCACTTCTCGATCGGCAGCGGGGGCAGCCGTGGCTCGCTGTGCACCCGCTCAGCGTAGCGGGAGGGGCCGGTCCGCGGGAAGCTTCACCCGGTCCCCCTCGACCGTGCGCAGGAACTCCTCGATCACCGCCACCGTCTCGGCGTGCCCGGTGTCGATGTCGAAGAACTCCTCCATCCGCAGCAGCCGGGAGACGCTCGACATGAGCATGACCACCGTGGTCGCCGTCCACGGCGGCGGCACGTCGCGGTAGCCGGCCAGGATCCGCCCGACCTCCTCGAGCTGCAGCTCGCGGAAGCGCCGGGAGGACTCCGCGATCTCGGCGCGGATCGTCCTGCGATGCACGGCCATCGAGATGAACTCCATGGTGAGCGCGGTCTGCGACTGCCCGTGCACGGCCTCCCAGAGCCCCCACAGCGGCTGCGCGTCCTCGAACACCTCGCGCTGGTGCTGGTAGCTGCGCTCGGCGCCGCGCCGGAACAGCTCGACGAAGAGGTTGTCCATGGTGTCGTAGTAGTAGTACACCAGCCCCGGGTTCACCCCGGCCCGCGCGGCGAGGCGCCGCGAACTCACCGCCGCGTAGCCCTCGTCGAGCATGATCTGCTCGGCCGCGTCCAGCAGCGCGACCCGGGTGGCCGCGCCATCGGCCCTGCTCGCCCGCTCGGTCTTCATCACCACCTCCATCGGCCCTTGACATCGGGATCGAGCCCACCCTATAACTTTAACCACCCGATCAATTTAACCGGGTGCTCAAACTCTCTCGCCGATCGGAGGACGCCATGGCATCCGACCCACCGGCCACGGTCACCGTCCGCTGCGGCAGGCGCACCGCCACCGGCGAGCACCGGGACGGCAACACGGTGCTGCAGATCGCCCGCATCCTCGGGCTGAATCCGCCCTCCTCCTGCGAGATGGGCAACTGCGCCACCTGCATCGCGCGGGTGACGGAGGGCAGCGCGGTCATGCGCGTCAACGACGCGCTGACCGAGGACGAGGTGGCCGAGGGCTGGGTGCTCACCTGCCAGGCCGTGCCGACGACCCCGCTGCTGCGGGTCGACTACGACGATTAGGAGCCAACCGATGCCCTCATCCCACACCGCCGTCGTCACCGGCGGCGCCTCCGGCATGGGGCTGGCCATCGCGCAGCGCCTCGCCGCCCGCGGCGACCGGGTGGCGATCCTGGACCTGGACGGCGCGGGCGCCGAGCGCGCCGCCGCCGAGATCCGCGACAAGGGCGACACCGCAACGGGTTTCGCCGCCGACGTCACCGACCGCGCCGCGGTCGACGCCGCGGTGGCCGCGACCCGCGCGACCTACGGCCCGATCGACGTCCTGGTCACCAGCGCCGGGCTGGTCGCCTTCCAGCCCTTCACCGAGATCTCGCTCGAGTCCTGGAACCGGGTGCTCGCGGTGAACCTCACCGGCACGTTCCACTGCGTGCAGGCGGTGCTGCCGGACATGCTGGCCCGGAGCTGGGGCCGGATCGTCACGATCTCCTCCTCCAGCGCGCAGCGCGGCTCGCCGGGCATGGTGCACTACACCGCCTCGAAGGGCGCGGTGATCGCCATGACCAAGGGGCTGGCGCGCGAGTACGCCGCGCGCGGCATCACGGTGAACACCATTCCGCCGTCCGGGATCGACACCCCGATGTCGCGCTCCTCGCAGGCCGCGGGCCATCTGCCGGACAGCGCCACCATGGCGAACGCGATCCCGGTCGGCTTCCTCGGCACCGGCGACGACATCGCCGCGGCCTGTGCGTTCCTCTGCTCCGACGATGCCCGCTACATCACCGGCCAGGTCGTCGGTGTCAACGGCGGCACCGTCATCTGACCCGACGAAGGAGTACCGCGATGACCGATTGGCCCAAGCCCGCGGCGGGCAGCTGGACCGAGCACTACCCGGACCTGGGGACCGGGCCGATGTCCTTCGAGGACTCGGTCTCCCCGGAGTTCTACGAACTCGAGCGCACCGCGATCTTCGAACGCGCCTGGCTCAATATCGGCCGGGTGGAGCAGCTGCCGCGCGTCGGCAGCTACTTCACCAAGGAGATCGCCATCGCGCGCACCTCGATCCTGGTGGTGCGCGGGCGGGACCAGGAGGTGCGGGCGTTCCACAATGTCTGCCGGCACCGCGGTAACAAGCTGGTGTGGAGCGAGTTCCCGCGCGAGGAGGTCTCCGGCACCTGCCGCCAGTTCACCTGCAAGTACCACGGCTGGCGCTACGGCCTGGACGGCGGCTTGAACTTCGTGCAGCAGGAGGGCGAGTTCTTCGGGCTGGACAAGGGCGAGTTCGGGCTGGTGCCGGTGCACTGCGAGATCTGGGCCGGGTTCGTCTACGTCAACCTGGCGCCGGAGCCGCCGCAGACGCTCACCGAGTTCCTCGGCCCCATGGTCGGCGCGCTGGCGGACTACCCGTTCGACCGGATGACCGAGCGCTACGACTTCAAGGCGGAGAACGCGAGCAACTGGAAGCTCTTCGCCGACGCCTTCCAGGAGTACTACCACGTTCCGGGGCTGCACTCGCAGCAGGTGCCGGGCGCGGTGCGCCAGCCGGACTCCGGATTCACCTGCGCCCATTACCAATTGGACGGCCCGCACCGGATGGTGAGCACCGGCGGCGCCCGCCGCTGGACGCTGCCGCCGGAGTTCATGTACCCGATCGAGCGGGTCACCCGCAGCGGCCTGGTGGGGCCGTGGGAGTCGCCGGACATCGGGGAGCTGCCGCCCGGCATCAACCCGGGCCGCATCGAGCCGTGGGGCATCGACAACTTCCAGATCTTCCCGAACGTCGAGATCCTCTTCTACCGCGGCTGGTACCTGATCTACCGCTACTGGCCCACCTCGCACAACACGCACACGTTCGAGGCCACGCTCTGCTACCAGCCGGCCGACTCGGTGCGCAAACGGGTCGAGCACGAGGTCTCCTCGGTGGTGTTCAAGGAGTTCGCGCTGCAGGACGCGGGCATGCTCACCGGCACCCAGACCGCGCTGGAGCAGGCGTACCGCACCGCGGGGATCACCGACTACCCGGTGAACGACCAGGAGATCCTGGTGCGCCACTTCCACCGGGCCGTCGCGGACTGGGTCGGCGCCTTCCACGGGGCGGCGGCGCGCTGATGCCGATGCTGCCCGCGGCCTTCGCCGAGTTCGAGCGCTTCGCGCCGATCTGGTGCCTGCCCACCGAGTCCGAGCGCTGGAACAGGCGCCTGGCAGGCACCATGGCCGAGCTGACCGACTTCTACGACGCCTTCTTCCCGCGGCTGGACGACGCCATCGTCTACTGCGACAAGTTCCCGCTCGACGACCTGCCCGACGACGCGCTGAACCTGCTGTACCTCGTGTACTCGCTGGTCCAGGCCGCGATGGCGGTGGAGATCTTCGCCCAGCCCGCCCCGGTGGACAGCGCCGACGCCTATCTCGACCGGGTCGGCGAGCCGACCCCCTGAACGGAGACCACCATGACCACACTCACCGTCGAGAAGCTGGGCCGCGAGGTCGGCGCCGAGATCACCGGGCTCACCCCGGAGCGGTTGCTCGGTGACCCCGGCGTGCCCGCCGCGATCCGGCAGGCGCTGGAGGACAACGGGGTGCTGGTCTTCCGCGGCCTGCACCTGGACCCGGAGACCCAGGTCGAGTTCTGCCGCACGCTCGGCCCGATCGACACCTCCCCCGGCCACCACCCGGTCGACGGCATCTACCGGGTCAGCCTGGACACCGCCAAGAACTCCTCGGCGAGCTACCTGCGGGCCACCTTCGACTGGCACATCGACGGCTGCACCCCGGAGGACGACGCCTACCCGCAGATGGCGACCATGCTCTCCGCCAAGGCGGTGGCCGAGTCCGGCGGCGAGACCGAATTCGCCAGCACCTACTCGGCCTACGACGATCTCGACCCCGCCGAGCAGCGGTACCTGGCCGGGCTGCGGGTGGTGCACTCGCTGGAGGCCTCGCAGCGCAGGCTCACCCCCGACCCGACTCCGGAGCAGCTCGCGGCCTGGCGGCGGCGGCCGGTGCGCGAGCACCCGATCGTCTGGACGCACCGCTCCGGGCGGCGCTCGCTGGTGCTCGGCGCCTCGGCGGGCGAGGTGGTCGGGCTGGACGCCGAGCAGAGCCGGACCCTGCTCGACGGGTTGCTGGCTCGCAGCACGACGCCGGAGCGGGTGTACCGGCACGAGTGGACCGTCGGCGACACCGTGATCTGGGACAACCGCGGCGTCATCCACCGGGCCGCCCCCTACGACGCCGGGTCGCCGCGCGAGATGTTGCGCACCACCGTGCTCGGCGACGAACCCATTCAGTGAGGAGTACGACCATGCCGCGTTGGCCCAAGCCCCCCGAGGGCAGCTGGACCGAGCACTACCCGGACCTCGGTACCGACCCCATGTCCTACGAGGACTCCATCTCCCCCGAGTTCTACGAGCTGGAGCGCAAGGCGATCTTCGAGCGGGCCTGGCTCAATGTCGGCCGGGTGGAGCAGCTGCCGAAGGTGGGCAGCTACTACACCAAGGAGATCGACGCCGCGCGCAGCTCGGTGATCATCGTGCGGGACCGGGAGAAGCAGGTCCGCGCCTTCCACAATGTCTGCCGCCACCGCGGGAACAAGCTGGTGTGGAACGAATTCCCGCGTGAGGAGACCGCGGGCACCTGCCGCCAGTTCACCTGTAAGTACCACGGCTGGCGGTACGGCCTGGACGGCGGCTTGAACTTCGTCCAGCAGGAGGGCGAGTTCTTCGATCTGGACAAGAGCGCCTACGGGCTGGCGCCGGTGCACTGCGAGGTCTGGTCCGGGTTCATCTTCGTCAATCTCGCCGCCGAACCGGCGCAGACGCTGCGCGAATTTCTCGGCCCGATGGTCACCGACCTGGAGGGCTACCCCTTCGACCGGATGACCGATCGCTTCACCTACCGGGCCGAGGTCGGCGCGAACTGGAAGCTCTACATGGACGCGTTCCAGGAGTTCTACCACGCACCGGTACTGCACGCGAGCCAGTCCCCGGACAACTACGCCACCGCTGCTCAGACGGCCGGTTTCGAGGCGCCGCACTATCAGCTGGAGGGGCCGCACCGGCTGGTCAGCACCTCGGGCGTGGTGACGTGGGAGCTCGACCCGAGCATGCGCAAGCCGATGGAGGACATCACCCGCAGCGGGCTCTTCGGCCCGTGGCAGCAGCCGGAGCTGGGCGAGATGCCGAGCGGGCTGAACCCGGCGAAGTGCGATCCGTGGGGGCTGGATTCGTTCCAGCTCTTCCCGAACTTCACCATCCTGATCTGGTCCGCGGGCTGGTACCTGACCTACCACTACTGGCCGACGGCCTACAACCGGCACATCTTCGAGGGCAACCTGTACTTCGTCCCGGCGAAGACCCCGCGTGAGCGGGTGGCGCTGGAGATGGCGGCGGTGACCTTCAAGGAGTACGCGCTGCAGGACTCCAACACCCTGGAGGCCACCCAGATCTCGCTGGAATCCCGTGCGGTGCGGCGCTTCCCGCTCAACGATCAGGAGATCCTGCTGCGGCACCTGCACAAGGTGGCAGGCGAGTGGGTCGGCGAGTACCGGAGCGAGGCGGTCCGATGAGCGCGCTGCTCCCCGCCGAGTTCGCCGACCTGGAGCCGTGGGCCGAAACCTGGTCCCTGGCCACCGAACCCGAGCGCTACGACCGCCGGATGGCCAGTTCGATGCCGGAGATGCAGGGCTTCTACGACGCGATCACCCCGCGCTCCGAGGCCGCCCTGACCTACCTGGACCGGTACACCCTGGACGACCTGCCCGACGATGCCCGCAGGCTGATGTGGCTGCTGCACTCGATGATCATGGTCTCCTTCCCGGTCGAGGTGTGGAGCCAGCCGAGGGTGCCGGATTCCGGTGCGGCCGCGCTGCACTGCGTGCTGGAGCCGCGCTCGTGACGGTCGTCCTGCGCGCCGCCAGGTGGCTGGACGTGGACACCGGGGAGCTGCACTCGCCCGCCGTGCTCGTGGTGGACGGCGAACACATCGCGGCGGTGGACCCCGACGTCGTCCCGGACGGCGCGGTGCTGCACGACCTCGGCGACGTGACGCTGCTGCCCGGGTTGATGGACATGGAGATCAACCTGCTCATCGGCGGCCCGGAGACCCCGACCGGGCTGCCGCTGCCCATGCACGGCGTGCAGGACGACCCGGTCTACCGCACGCTGCGCGCCACCGTGAACGCGCGGATCACGCTGGAGGCCGGGTTCACCACGGTCCGCAATCTGGGGCTGATGGTGAAGACCGGCGGCTACCTGCTCGATGTCGACCTGCATCGCGCCATCGAGCAGGGCTGGTTCCCCGGTCCGCGCATCCACTCCGCGGGCCACGCCATCACCCCCACCGGCGGGCACCTGGACCCCACCATGTTCCAGCGCCTCGCCCCGCACATCATGCCGCTGGCGGTGGAGGAGGGGATCGCCAACGGCGTCGACCAGGTGCGGCACGCGGTGCGCTACCAGATCAAGTACGGCGCGCAGCTGATCAAGGTCTCCGCCTCGGGCGGGGTGATGTCGCACAGCACCGCGCCCGGCATCCAGCAGTACTCGGACGAGGAGCTGGCCGCCATCGTGGACGAGGCGCACCGGGCCGGGCTGCACGTGGCCGCGCACGCGCACGGCGACGCCGGGATCCGCGCCTGCATCCGCGCCGGGGTCGACTGCATCGAGCACGGCTCGCTGGCCAGCGACGACACCATCGCCATGATGGTCGAGCACGGCACCTACCTGGTGCCGACCAGCTACCTCTCCGAGGGGCTCGACGTGTCGAAGGCGCCGCAGGCCCTGCAGGAGAAGGCCGCCGTGGTCTTCCCGCAGGCCAGGCGGATGCTGGGGAAGGCGATCGCGGCCGGGGTGAAGATCGCCTGCGGCACCGACGCGCCCGCCGTCCCGCACGGCGACAACGCCAAGGAGCTGTGGGCGCTGGTCGACCGCGGCATGACCCCCGCGCAGGCGCTGCGCGCGGCCACCGTGGTGAGCGCCGAGCTGCTCGGCGTCACCGACCGCGGGCGGCTCGAACCCGGGCTGCTCGCCGACATCATCGCCGTTCCCGGCGACCCCACCACCGACATCACCCGCACCCAGCACGTCGCCTTCGTCATGAAGGGCGGCGTGGTGCACAAGAACACCACCGCCTGACAGGAGTCACCATGCCGACCGGAATCCTCTTCGTCGAGTCCAGCCCCAGGTCCGCGGCCGAGGCCGCCGCCTACCACGACTGGTACGAGAACACGCACCTGGCCGAGATGTGCAAGCTGGACGGGGTGGTCGCCGCGCGCAGGCTCGCCGTGGCCGGTGAGGACAGTTTCGTCGCGCTCTACGAGATCGAGGCCGACGATCTGGACGCCGTGCGCGCCGGGCTCGGGGCCGCGTCGCGCTCCGGGCAGATGTCGCCGCCGGTGGGGCTGCGCACCGACCCGCCGCCGACCGTCCGGCTGCTCCGCGACATCGCCTCCTACCGGCCCTGAGATGGCCGTGCCACCGCCGCAGCCCGTACACCCCGAGCGGTTCGCGCAGCCGCAGCACTCAGGGCAGCCGGTGCCCGCCCGGCGCTCCGATCAGCAGGATGCCGGCGGCTTCCACGATCGGCTGTACATCGGCGGGCGCTGGCGGCCGCCGACCGGTGACCGCGTGATCGAGGTCATCTCCCCGCACACCGAGGAGGTGATCGCCCGGCTCGCCGCGCCGGGGACGGCCGATGTCGACGCCGCGGTGCTCGCGGCCCGCGACGCCTTCGACCACGGCGCGTGGCGGCGCACCCCGGTCGACGAGCGGGTCGCGGCGATCCGCGACCTGGCCGACCGCTACACCGCCCGCGAAGCGGAGCTGGCCGGCCTGGTCACCGCCGAGATGGGCGCGCCTGCCCGCTTCGCCCGCTCCGCGCACGCGAAACTGCCCGGCGTGCTGATGCGCGCCCTGGCCGACGTGGCGGCGACCTTCCCGTGGGAGGAGACCCGCCCCGGCTACCTCGGCGCGAACGTACTGGTCACGCACGAGCCGGTCGGGGTGGTCGCCGCCATCGTCCCGTGGAACATGCCGGTCTTCCTCACCGTGGCCAAGCTGATCCCGGCGCTGCTCGCGGGGTGCAGCGTCGTCCTCAAGCCGTCACCGGAGACCCCGCTCGACGCCTACCTCATGGCGGAGCTGCTGTCGGACAGCCGGATTCCGCCCGGCGTCGTCTCCATCCTGCCCGGCGACGGCGAACTCGGCGCCCACCTGGTGGCGCACCCCGGCGTGGACAAGGTGTCGTTCACCGGCTCCACCGCGGCGGGCAGAAGGGTGGCCGCGGCCTGCGCCCCCGCACTGCGCACGGTGAGCCTGGAGCTGGGCGGCAAATCGGCCGCGGTGGTGCTCGACGACGCCGACCCCGAGCAGGTCGCCACCGGCGCCCAGGTGGCCGCGCTGATGAACGGCGGCCAGGCCTGCGTCGCGCAGACCCGGATCCTGGTGCCGAGCCACCGCTACCGCGAGCACGTCGAGGCGCTGAGCGAGATGGTCTGGAAGCTGCGCGTCGGCGACCCGGCCGACGAGGCCACCGACATCGGCCCTCTGGTCTCGGCCAGGCAGCGCGACCGCGTGCACGGCTACCTGGAGACGGGGCTCCGCGAGGGCGCGAAGGCGGTGGTCGGCGGGGTGGGCGCGCCGCCCGGCTGCGAGCGCGGCTGGTACGTCCGGCCCACGCTGTTCACCGAGGTCGAGCCCGGAATGCGGATCGCGACCGAGGAGATCTTCGGCCCGGTGATCACCGTCCTCGCGCACGACGGCGACGACGACGCCGTCGCGCTGGCCGACGCCACCGAGTACGGCCTCTCCGGCTCGGTCTGGTCGGCCGACCCGCGGCGGGCGCTGGCGGTGGCGCGCCGGATCCGCAGCGGCACCGTCGGGATCAATGCCGCCTACAGCATGGATCCGGTTGCCCCCTTCGGCGGCGTCAAGGCCAGCGGGATCGGCCGCGAGTTCGGCCGCGAGGGGCTGGCCGGCTACCTCACCACCAAATCCGTGTCGGGAATCTAGAGGAGACGCTGTGCAGTTGTCGTTCGGCCCCGAGGTGGAGACCTTCCGCGCCGAGTTCGCGGCCTTCCTGGACGCGAACCTGCCCCAGGCGCCGGAGCAGCGCTCGAAATCCAGTGCGGATGTCCCCGAGTGGGCGCGGCGCTGGCAGCGGCTGCTCTTCGACAACGGCTGGCTGCTGCCGGCCAACCCGCCGGAGTTCGGCGGCCGCAACGCCTCGGTGCTGCAGCAGTACGTGCACCTCGAGGAGCTGTCCAAGCGGCGGATCTACCATTCGTTCAATCCCCAGGGCGTCGGCATCATCGCCGCCTCGCTGCTCTCGTTCGGCACCGAGGAGCAGAAGCACCGGTGGGCGGTGCCGATCCTGCGGGCGGAGTTGACCGCGTCGCTCGGCATGAGCGAGCCGGGCGCGGGCTCGGACCTGGCCGGGCTGCGCACGAGGGCGGTCCGCGAGGGCGACGAGTACGTGGTGGACGGGCAGAAGGTCTGGACCTCCGGCGCGCACGATGCCGACGTCCTGCTGACCTTCGTCCGCACCGATCCCACCGCACCCAAGCACAAGGGCATCAGCGTGCTGCTGATCCCGACCGACACCCCCGGCGTCACCCGCCGCCCGTTCCCCTCGATCTGCGCCCCCGACGACCTGGACTTCAACGAGGTCTACTTCGAGGGCGTCCGCGTTCCCGCCGCGAACCGGATCGGCCCGGAGAACGGTGGCTGGACCGTCGCCAACGGCTCCCTCGGCCACGAGCGAAACCTACTGTGGCTCAGCCACGCCGACCGCCTCGCCGACCTCATCCGCGACTTCACCCCGCACACCGAGCACGACCGCGACGCCTACGCCACCAGCGTCATGGACCTGCACGCCCTGAAACTCCTCGGCTCCGCCGCCCTCGCCCGCGCCGCCCGCGGCGAACCGGACGTCGCCGCGCTCTCCGTGCTCAAGGTGCTGGGCTCCGAGGCGGTGCAGGCCGGCACCGAGCAGGCCCTGTCCAGCATGGGCGCCGACGGCCTGATCCACCCCGCGCTCAGCGCCCCACCGGGCGCGCACACCATCGGCCACTTCGCGAGCGGCTGGTTCGAGCGCTACACCAGGACCTTCGCGCACACCATCGCGGGCGGCACCTCGGAGATCCAGCGCACCATCATCGCCCAGCGCGTGCTCGGGCTGCCCCGGAGCTGACGCTCAGGGCAGCTTGATCACCGACATGTACATCTCCAGCACGGGCCGATGGAGGTCGATGTCGTCGAGCTTGGTGCCGAGCACCACCGAGTCGGTGGTGTGCACCAGAATCCGCGCGAAGGTCAGCGGCGGGATGGAGAGGGTCGCGCCGACCTGAGCCATCCCCTCGGTGATGAAGCGGGCCAGCGCCTCGACCACCTGCTCCCGCCTGGCCGCCACCCGCTCCCTCGCCTCCGGATTCCGCAGCAGGTACAGCGTGAACTCCATGCCGAGCGCGGCGTGCTCGGCGCCCCGGTCGTCGCTGAGCCGCTGCCAGAGCTCCGCGATCCGGTCCAGCTCGTGCGCGCCGACCTTGGCGGCCGACACCACCTCGGTGAAGGTGTCGAAGTAGCGCTGCCAGTACCACTCGTTGACCGCGAGGAAGAGCTCCTCCTTGGTCGAGAAGTGCTTGTAGATGGCGCCTTTCGTGTATCCGGCGGCGTAGGCGATGTCGTCGAGGGTCGCGGCGGTGAAGCCCTTCTCGGCGAAGACCTCCTGGGCGGCCTCCAGCAGCAGACCGCGCGTGTGCTCGAGCCGCCGCTCCCTGGTCCATCGTTCCGCCATAGCAGCGAGTATGCCATCGGATCTCAGAAACCCTTCCCCTATCCAGATACTCATTGGTATCTTGAGAACTGCTGAGTCACCGAACTAGGGGTCCTGCGATGAGCGCACCGGCAGAGAACAAGAAACCCACCACTGTCACCGAATCCGTCGGCGCGACAGCGGATCTGGGGTCGAAAGGACCGTCCGCGTCGAGACCGGTGGTGATCTGGGCGATCATCGGCGGGCTGATCCTCGCCTTCCAAATCTATATCTGGGCGAGCTGGGCCATCGGGCCGCACTTCGAGCGGGTACCGACCGGGCCGAGCGACCCGCCGACCTGGATGAAGATCATCCTCGGCACCTGGACCACCGTCATCCTGGCCGGCTGGCCGGTCGGCGTCTGGTGGTTCATCGTCCGGCCGTGGCGCCGCGAGCGCCGGATCACCCTGGACGGCATGCTCCTGGTCGCCTGCGGGCTGCTGTTCTTCCAGGATCCGCTGCTCAACTACTTCAACACCTGGAGCACCTACAACACCTGGATGTTCAACCGCGGCTCCTGGGTCGCGGAGATCCCCGGCTGGCGCTCCTACGCCGAGCCGGGCGCCATGATGGCCGAGCCGCTGCTGATGAACGCGGCGGGCTACTCCTACGGCGTGCTGCTCTGCACCATCCTCGGCTGCTTCATCATGCGGCAGGCGAAGAAGAAGTGGCCGAGCATCAACAACTACGGGCTGATCGGCATCCTGATCGCCTGGACGTTCTTCTTCGACCTGGTCATCGAGGGGCTGTTCCTGATGCCGATGGGGCTCTTCACCTACCCCGGCGCCATCCAGTCGCTCTCGATCAACGCGGGCACCTACTACCAGTGGCCGATCTACGAGGGGCTCATGTGGGGCGGGGTGCAGGCGGGGCTGTGCGCGCTGCGCTACTTCACCGACGACCGCGGCCGCACCTTCGTCGAGCGCGGGCTGGAGCGCACCGGCGGCGGCTTCGTCCGGCAGCAGGGCACCAGGTTCCTCGCCATCTTCGCGGCGTGCAGCATCTTCTTCTTCGTCTGCTACAACCTGCCCGCGCAGTGGTTCGCGATGAACGCCGACCCGTGGCCGGAGGACATCCAGAAGCGCTCCTACTTCGACATGGGCGTCTGCGGCGACGGCACCGGCAGGCTCTGCCCCGACCCGGCGCTGCCCATCCCCGGCCGGGACACCGCCTACATCGACCCCGACGGCAGGCTCGTCCTCCCCGACGGCGTCGAGCTGCCGAAGATCGTCCCCCACGAGCGAGGTAACTGACATGACCCTGACCACCGAACCGCGTATCACCCGCGCCCCGTTCTACCGCTCGGTCGGCGACGAGGCCGAGGTCTTCCGTGCCGCCGCGCGCCGCGGCTCCCCGGTCCTGCTCAAGGGCCCGACCGGCTGCGGCAAGACCCGCTTCGTCGAGGCCATGGCGCACGAGCTGGGCCGCGAGCTGATCACCGCCGCCGGGCACGAGGACATGACCGCGGCCGACCTGGTCGGCCGGTTCCTGCTGCAGGGCGGGGAGACGGTCTGGGTCGACGGCCCGCTGACCCGCGCGGTGCGCTCGGGCGCGATCTTCTACCTGGACGAGGTGGTGGAGGCTCGCCAGGACACGACCGTCGTGATCCATCCGCTCGCCGACCACCGGCGCGAACTCCCGATCGACCGGCTCGGCACCAGCGTCCCCGCCGCCCCCGGCTTCCAGCTGGTGATCTCCTACAACCCCGGCTACCAGAGCGTCCTGAAGAGCCTCAAGGAGTCGACCAGGCAGCGCTTCGTCGCCATCGAGCTGGACTTCCCGCCCGCCGAGATCGAGACCGACGTGGTCGCCTACGAGGCGGGGATCGACGCCGCGACGGCGGCCACGCTGGTGCGGCTCGGCCAGGCCATCCGCCGCATCGACGGGTCGCCGCTGCGCGAGGCGGCCTCCACCCGGCTGCTGATCCTGGCCGGCGGGCTGGTCGCCGAGGGGCTGCCGCTGCGCGCCGCCGTGCAGTCGGCCGTGGTGCGGACGCTCTCCGACGACGCGGACGTGGTGCGGGCGCTCGGCGAGCTCGCCGACGCCGTGCTGCCCCGGTCATGACCGTCGCGCAGGCCGGCGACGTCGGCCACCTCCGGCTGCTGGCGACCTACGTCGCAGGCCGGGCGGTCGACGTCGCGCGGGCACCGGCGGGCGAGAGCGCCCACACCACCGGCAGCGCCGTCTACGTCTCGGCCGACGGCTCCGCCGCCGGGCAACGCCGGGAGATGCTGCTGCAGGCGGCTCTGCTCGGCGCGGGCAGCCTGGACGGTCACCTCGTGCGCGCACTGCGGGCACGTCCCGCGGCGGCACGGCGCTACCTGGCACTGGAGGGCAGCCGGGTGCTGGCCGGACTCGGCGCCGTGCTCTCCGAGACGGCCGTGCCCGGCTCGTACGACCCGCCGCGCACCGCGACGGCCGAGGAGTCGCTCGCGCTGGCGACCGGCCGAGCGCCGGTGCCCGACCCGCCCGCGTGGTTCGGAGTCATCAAACCCGCCAAGCTGCTGACCAAGCAGCCGGGAGCGGGCGGGAAGGCCACCGCCAAGGAGCTGCGCCTCGAATTCGACCCGATCGACATGCCCGAGGGCGAGGAGGACGACGACGACGGCGGCGACCAGGTCGGCGGCAGCAAGATCCTGAAGCTCTTCGAGAACCCGCTCTTCAACTCCCGCGCCCTCTCCGACCAGCTGCGCAAGCTCTTCGGCAACTCCCGCTCGGCCGGCGACGGCCCGGCAGGAGCGGAGATGCAGGTGCGCGCGGTGCGCAAGGTGCAGCGGGTCGGCGCGAACGCGCAACCACTGCCCACCAGGATCCAGTTCACCGACGACGGGAAACCCGGTGCGGCGCTCGGGATCGGCGGCGCGCTGCACCCGGAGTGGGACGTGCACGGTCAGCGCTACAAACCGGACTGGTGCCGGGTGCTCGACTTCCCGCTGACCGTCGACGCCGACATCGCCGCCGCGGGCGTCGCCGACGACGACGTCCTGCGCCGCCGCCTCTCCCGGATCGGGCTCGGCCCGAAGGTGCTGCGCAGCCGCCCCGATGGCGACGAGCTCGACCTCGAGGCGCTGATCGACCTCGTCGTCGACCTGCGCTCCGGCCACTCCCCCGCGGAGAACATCTACCTCGAGCGCCGCAAACTGGAGCGCAACCTCGGGGTGCTGATCCTGCTCGACGCCTCCGGCTCGGCCACCGACACCGACACCGACGGCCTCGCGGTGCACGACCACCAGCGCCGCGCGGCCGCCACCATGGCGCACACGCTGGAGGAGCTCGGCGACCGGGTCGCCGTCTACGCCTTCCGCTCCCAGGGCCGCCACGCCGTGCACCTGCCCGCGATCAAGACCTTCGACCAGCGCTTCGGCGCGGCCGGGCGGGCCAGGCTCAACCAGCTCCAGCCCGCGAGCTACACCCGCCTCGGAGCGGGCATCCGCGGCGCGGGCGACATCCTGAAAAATCAAGCGGGCACCCAGAACCGGCTGCTGGTGGTGCTCTCCGACGGCCACCCCTACGACGAGGGGTACGAGGGCCGCTACGCCGAAGCCGACGCGCACAAGGCACTCGAGGAGCTGCGCGCCGACGGCGTAGCCTGCCTCTGCCTGACCATCGGCGCCACGACCACCGACGACGCCCTCGCGCGGGTCTTCGGCTCGGCGGGGCACGCCAGTGCGACCACCCTGGGCGAGCTCAGCCCGCGCATGGACGAGCTGTTTCTTTCCGCGCTGCGCGAACTCGCCGTCTCCCGCTGACCGACCACCGACAAGGGAGGCCAGGAATGACCACCGATCCGGTCCCGATTTCCCCGCCAGCCACCGAGATCACCGACTGGGCCCGCGGGTACGCCCGCAGGCACCCCGTCGCCGCGCTGCAGACCGTCGGCAGGCAGGTCACGCTCGGGCAGCGGGCCGTCCGGCACCTCGTCACCGATATCGCCGGCCGGCGCTTCCCGTTCGGCGAGTTCATCGCCCAGGCGGCCTTCATGGTCAAGACCTCGCTGCTGCCGACGGTGGCGGTCGCGCTGCCGATCAGCGCGACGCTGTCGATCCAGTTCGGGCTGCTGGCCGGCCAGGTCGGCGCGACCGCGCTGGCCGGGGCGGCGAGCGGGCTCGCCGTGATCCGGCAGTCCGCGCCGCTGGTCACCGCGATCCTGCTCGCGGCGGCGGTGGGCTCCGCGCTCTGCGCCGACCTCGGCTCGCGCACGATCCGGGACGAGATCGACGCGCTCGAGGTCATGGGCATCTCGGTGCTGCGCAGGCTCGTGGTGCCGCGGCTGGCGGCGGGCGTCATCGTCGCGATGGCGCTGACCGGGGTGAGCTGCTTCGTGGGGTTCCTGGCCGGCTACCTGTTCAACGTCTACGTCCAGGACGGGACGCCGGGCAGCTACCTGGCCACCTTCTCCTCCTTCGCGACCTCGGGCGACCTGTACCTGGCGATGGTGAAGGGCGCCGTGTTCGGGGTGATCGTGGTGGTGGTCGCCTGCGAGAAGGGGCTGAACACGAAGGGCGGGCCGGGCGGGGTGGCGAACTCGGTGAACGCGGCCGTGGTCGCCTCGATCGTCGTGCTCATGGTGGTGAACCTGGGCTTCACCCAGCTCTACACCACGCTCTTCCCGCGGACGACGCTGTAATGGCCAGCGTCTACCGCCCGCCGGGCGTGCGCACGGTGGTCGCGGTGGCCGGGCCGCCGGCGCAGGGGATCATCCGGCTCGGGCACATGGTCACCTTCTTCACCCGCGCGGTGCTGGCGATCCCGCTGACGCTGCGGCACTACCGGCGCGAGACGCTGCGCATCATCTCCGACGTCACCTGGGGCAACGGCTCGCTCATCGTCGGCGGCGGCACCGCGGGGATCATGATCATCCTGGGCGCGGCGGCGGGCGGCATCGTCGGCATCGAGGGGTTCAACGCGCTGAAACTGCTCGGCATGCAGCCCGCCACCGGCATGATCGCGGCCACCGCCGCCACCCGCGAGCTGGCCCCGATCATGGCCTCGATCGCCTTCGCCGCGCAGGCGGGCTGCCGGTTCACCGCACAGCTCGGCGCCATGCGGATCGCCGAGGAGATCGACGCGCTGGACTCGATCGCGATCCGCCCGGTCCCCTTCCTCGTCACCACCAGGCTGGTCGCCGCCGTGGTGGCGATGGTCCCGCTCTTCCTGGCCGCGCTGGCCGCCGACTACCTGGCGGTGAAGCTCTTCGTCGGGATCGCGGGCGGCCAGTCCTTCGGCACCTACGACCACTACTTCGACCTGGTGCTGAGCGGAACCGACATCGTCTACTCGCTGCTCAAGGCCATCGTCTTCGTGATCGTCACCACGACCATCCAGTGCTACTACGGCTACTACGCGCGCGGCGGGCCGCAGGGCGTCGGCATCGCGGCCGGGCGCGCGATGCGCGCGAGCATCACCGTGATGATCACGGTGAACCTGCTCATGACGCTGGCGCTGTGGGGTTTCGACGCCGGCTCCAGGATCAGTGGGTAGCGCCGTGGCGATCGTTTTCGAATCCGACGACCGGAATCTCTCCAACGCCGGGCTCTTCGTGCGCGGCCTCGCCGTGCTCGCCGTCATCGCCGCGACGGCCACCGCCATGATCGCCCGCTCCGAGGGGGCCTTCGCGCGCACCGTCGAGGTCACCGCGGTGCTGAGCGATGTCGGCGACGGGCTGCCCGCCCGCTCCGACGTCAAGTACCGCGGCGTGCTGGTCGGCAGCGTTCGGGAGGTGGTGCGGGCGGAGGCGGGCAACGCGGTGCGGATCGACCTGCTCCCCGCGCACGCGGGCGGGATCCCGGCGACGGTGACCGCCCGCGTCGTCCCGAGCAATGTGTTCGCCGTCCCGTCGGTGCAGCTCATCGACAACGGCCCCGGCCCCGCGCTGAGCGAGGGTGCGCGCATTCCGGAGGACCACAGCCGGGCGGGCGTGCAGTTGCAGACCTCGCTCACCGCGCTCAGCGAGCTCGCCGCCGCCGTCGGGCGTCCGGGCAACGACCCTGCCGTCGGCATCCTGGAGACCGTGGAGCGCGCCACCCGCGGCCGCGGCGACGAGGCGCTCGCCGCCGCGAGCCAGTTGGAACGGATCGTGCGCACCTATCGGGCCGAGGCGACCGCACCCGGTCAAGCTTCCTATCTGGCAGCGCTTCTGGAGGCGGTGACCGGGCTGCGGCAGTCGTCCCCCGATCTGCTCACCGCCCTGCACGAGGCGGTCGTCCCGCTGCAAACCGTCGCGGCGAAGCGCGCCGATCTGACCGCCCTGCTGACCGGTGCGGGCACCACCACCTCCACCCTCGGCACCGCGCTGATCGGGCACGGCGACACCCTCATCGGCATGAACAGCCGGATGGGCCCGGTGCTGCAACTGCTGGCCGCGGGCAGCGGCAACTTCGTGCAGATGACCACCTCGCAGACCCGGGTCGCGCAGGTCTTCACGAACGAGTTCTGGAACGCCGAGGACCAGAGCGGCACCGCCAAGGTGATCGTGGAGCTCACCCCGCACAAGGAGTACACCCGCACCGACTGTCCCCGCTACGGCGAGCTGGCCGCCCCGAGCTGCACCGCGGGCCCCGCCGCGGGCCCCGCCGCGGGCCCCTCGGTGATCGACTCCCTGGACAGCCCCGAGCTGCTCGGCCTCCCACCCGAATCCGGCGCGCTCGCCGAGCTGTTCGGTGTCGCACCGTCCCCGGAGGAGCCACGATGACCCACCGCCGCGACCTGATCGGGCTGACCGCGTTCCTGCTCGTCGCCGCCGTGCTGACCTGGATGGTGCACGTCACCCTGCAGCGCGACGTCACCGGCGAGACCGACACCTACTCGGCGCTCTTCGGCGACGTCTCCGGGCTGCGCGTCGGCGACGACGTCCGGGTGGCCGGGGTGCAGGTGGGCCGGGTGGACGCCATCGCCGTGCACGGCCGGGAGGCCGAGGTCACCTTCCGGGTGCACCGCGACCAGACCCTGCACGGTGACACCCTCGCCTCGGTCACCTACCAGAACCTGATCGGCCAGCGCTATCTCGGGCTGAGCCGCGCCGACTTCGGCGACCCTGCACCGCTCGCCCCCGGCGCCCGCATCCCGCTCGAGCACACCCAGCCCTCCTTCGACATCTCCGGGCTGCTGAACGGCTTCCAGCCGCTGTTCAGCACGCTCGACCCCGCCGACGTCGACAACCTGACCGCCGCGCTGATCCGCGCGCTGCAGGGCGACGACGGCGCCGTCACCGCCCTGATCGCCAGGACCGCCGCCCTTGCCCAGACCTTCGCCGGCCCGGACCAGATCCTCGGCACCCTGATCGACAACCTCGCCGCGGTCATGACCACCCTGGCCGCCCAGAGCACGAACATGCAGGACACCCTCGCCCAGACCCGCGCCCTGCTCGACGGCCTCGCCGCCCACCGCGACACCCTGCTCGACCAGACCGACCGCATCGCCACCGTGGTCGCCGACGCCGCCACCGTCGTCGAGGGCGCCGCCCCCGCGCTGACCGAGTTCGTCGGCCGCGAACCGGGATTCGCGCACCACTTCGTCGCGGGCAGCGACCGCTTCGCCTACCTCGGCTTCAACCTGCCGCCGCTGCTGCAGGCCATGGTGCGCGCCGTCGACAGCGGCGCCTTCGTCAACGCCTACGTCTGCGACATCGGCTTCAGCCTGATACCCGGCATCGACCCGGTGATCGCCCAGGTCCTGGCCGGCTCCTCACCCACCGGCCGCCCCCAGCACTCCCCGATCTGCAGGTGAACCATGAAAAGCTCTCGCCCCGAGATCGACTCCGCGCTGCGGGTCGGGATCATCGCCGTCGTGGCGCTGACCGTGGCGCTCACGGCGCTGGTGGTACTCGGCACGCTCCATATCGGCGCCCGCACCTACCGCGCCGACTTCGCTCAAGCCGCCGGGATCAGCGCCGGTGACGCCGTGACCTGGGCAGGGATCCCGGTCGGCATGGTCACCGACACCCGGCTGGCCGGCGACCACGTCGAGGTGACGATCCAGATCGAGGACGACGCCGTTGTCCTCGGCGCCGACACCCACGCCGCGATCAAGCTCACCACCCTGCTCGGCTCCCGCTACCTCGAGCTCACCTCCTCCGGCGCCGGCACGCTGCCCGGCAACCGGATCCCGGTGTCGCAGACCACCGTCCCCTACGACCTGGAGACCGCGCTGCAGGACGTCACCACCACCTTCGACGGCATCGACGCCGACCGGATCGCCGAGTCCATGACGACGCTCTCCCGCGAACTCGACGGCGTGCCCGCGCTGATCCCCGGCGTGCTGCGCGACGTCCGCGCGCTCTCCGGCATCATCGCCCAGCGCCGCGACCAGATCGGCGCGCTGCTCACCAGCACCGGCGAGGTCGGGGCCGTCATCGACCGGCAGCAGGCTGATCTCGCCGCCGTCGTCGGCGAGGGCCGCACCCTGCTCCAGCAGATCAATGCCCGTCAGGCCGCGCTGAGCCGATTGCTCACCGCGACAACGGGCTTGGTGCAGCGGCTGGAGCCGATCGCGGTCGGCGAGCAAGCCGAGATCGAGCAGCTGCTGACCGACCTGCGCGCCATGACCGGCATGATCGCCGCGCACGACGACCTGCTCCGCAATATCCTGCAGATCCTCCCGGTCCCGTGGCGGCTCTTCGCCGACGCCACCGGCAGCGGCCCCGAACTCGACGCCAACGCCCCCGACGGCGCCTTCGTCGACTCCTGGATGTGCGCGCTCAGCGCCACCGCCGTCGCCGCAGGCCGCGACCCCTACCTCGAGGACTGCCGATGAGCCGCACCCTGACCACGTTGAAACTGGCCGCGCTGACGCTGACCGCCGCCTGCCTGGCCGGCTGCGGCACCGGTGCGGGCGACACCACCACGGTGACCGCCCGCTTCGCGAATGCCAACGGCCTCTACGAGGGCAATGCCGTCGCCGTGCTCGGCATGCGGGTGGGGAAGATCGTGCGGATCACCCCCCGCGGCACCGATGTCGAGGTCGAGATGCGGATCGAGGACGGCATCGCGCTGCCCGCCGACGTGCAGGCGGTGACCATCTCCGACTCCATCCTCACCGACCGCCACGTCGAGCTCTCCCCCGTCTACCGCGGCGGCCCCACCCTCCCCGACCACGCCGTCCTCGGCACCGACCGCACCAAGACCCCCGTCGAGTTCGACGCCCTGCTCGGCATGGCCCGCGAACTCTCCACCTCGCTCGGCGGCGACGGCGACGGCGCGGGCCCGATCGCCGACCTGATGTCCCTCGGCACCGCCGCGACCAGCGGCAACGGCCCCGACATGCGGGCCGCGCTCAGCGAGCTCGCCCGCGCGCTGCAACTCGGCCCCGACAACGGCGCCGCCACCCGCGACGCCGTCACCACCGTCGTCACCCACCTCGACACGCTCACCGCGACCGCCGCGCGCAACGACGCGACCCTGCGCGACTTCGGCTCGGCCGTCGCCCGGCTCAGCGACTTCCTCGCCGCCCAGCAGCTCGGCTCCGGCGACACCGGCGCCGCCCTGAACCGGATCATCGCCCAGGTCGCCGAGCTGCTCACCCGGCACCGCGACACCATCGCCGGGCTCACCACCGACGCGGGCACCCTCGCGGGCACCCTGGCCGACTACGACGGCAACCTCGCCGAATTCCTGGACGTCTTCCCCCTGGTCACGGACAACGCCTACAACGCCATCGACCACAATGTCGGCGCGCTGCGCGCCGCGATCGACATCAACCGGTTCCTGCTCGACGGCCAGATGGTCAAGGAGATCTGCAACCTGCTGCAGCTGCAGAACCTCGGCTGCGCCACCGGCACCATGCGCGACATGGGCCCCGACTTCGGCATCACCGCCATCCTGGCGGGCCTCGCGGAACGGAACGGCCGATGACCCGCTACCTGCTCCCCCTGCTCACCGCCGCCCTCACGCTGACCGGCTGCGCGGGCGGCCTGGACCGGCTCCCGCTCCCGGCACCGGGGCTGAGCGGCGAAACCTACAGCCTGACAGCCATTTTCAGCAATGCCCTGAACCTGCCCGCGAAGGCGAAGGTGAAGCTCGACGGCGTCGATATCGGCCAGGTGGACGCCATGACCGCCCGCGACTACACCGCCGTGGTGACCCTGCGCGTCACCGCCGACGTGCGGCTCCCCGCGGGCACCTCGGCCGAGCTGCGCTCGGCCACCCCCATGGGCGACGTCTTCGTCGCGCTGCGCCCGCCACCGGATTCCGGCACCGCCTTCCTCGCCGACGGCGACACCATCCCGCTGACGGCGACCTCGGCCGCCAGCACCATCGAGGAGCTGCTCACCCGCGCCTCGTTCCTGGTGAGCGGCGGCGCCATCGAGCACCTGACCTCGGTGATCTCCGCGCTCGGCGAGTACGCGGGCGGGCGCGGCGAACGCCTCGCGACGCTCCTCGCCGATACCCGCGCCCTGCTCGACACGCTCACCGAGCGCACCGGCCGAATCGACGAAATCCTGCACGCCACCGCCGATCTCAGCACCACCCTCGCCGCCGGGCAGACCACGCTCACCGACACCGTGACCGCCGCGGGCCCGGCCGTGCGGACGCTCGCCGAGAACACCGACGCCCTGCTCACCGTGGTCGACCGCATCGACGCCCTCACCACCCAGCTCGCCCGCTTCCCCAGCGTCGCGGGCACCAACACCACCTCGATGGCGGCCAACATCAACCAGCTGGCCGCCGGGCTGAATGCCGCCGCGCTCAACCCCGAGGCCGACCTGAACGAACTGAACACCATGCTCGGCGTCGTCATCAAGATGATCAGCGGCCCGAACGGCCACGTGGACGCCGATATCACCCAGATCGCCGTCGGCGCCCTCCCCGACCCCGGCTTTCCCGGCACCGCGGGCGCCAGGCTCCCCGACCCGACCGACTGGACCGCCTTCGTCGGCTCGCTGCAGCACATGCTCGACCGCATCGGCCCCCGGCTGCAGGAGCCGCCGCGATGATCGCCCGGCTGCTCGTCGGCGCCGTGCGGCGCGCGCATCGGCAGCGGCTCGCGCTCTCGCTGGCCGGGCTGCTCGCGATCCTCGCCGGGTCCGCCGCCTACCTCGGGATCGGCACCCTGCGGATGGACCCGTTCGAGGAGCCGTACCGGGTGCGGGTGGAGCTGGAGCAGTCCGGCGGGCTGCTGCCCGGCCAGGACGTCACCCTGCGCGGGGTCCGGGTGGGCACGGTCGAATCGGTGGTGGTCGCCGGTGATCGTGTCATCGCGGTGGCCGCCATCGGGGAGCGCGTCCCCGCGGCCGGGCTCGTCCGGGTGGCCGCCCTCTCCGCGGCCGGTGAGCAGTACCTGGACTTCCAGCCCAGCACCAACGACGGCCCCTACCTCGCCGACGGCGCCGTGATCACCGCCGACCGCACCGCCACCCCGGTCCCGCTCGCGGACATGCTGGAGAGTCTCAGCGGCACCCTGGCCCAGATCGACCCCGACCGGCTCGCCGCCATCTCCCGCGAGCTCGGCGTGAGCCAGGCCGGCCCCGACAAACTGGCCGCCATCATCGACGGCGGCACATTCCTGGTCTCGACCCTGGACACGGTCCTCCCGCAGACCGTGACCCTGCTGCACAACAGCAGGGTCGTGCTCGCGACGCTCGGCAGCCCCGCCCTCGAATCCACCGCCGCCGACCTGGCCGTCACCGCGAGCGGGCTTGGGGCCATGACCGGCGGCTACGAACAGCTCCTCGCCCGGACCCCGCCCATGCTGACCACCGTCGACGCGCTCCTCGCGCAGAACTCCCCCACCATGGTCCAGCTGCTCGGCGACCTGGTCACCGTCTCCCAGGTCGCCTACACCCGAATCCCCGCGATGGACGAGTTCTTCTTCCCGCGGCAGCGCGCCGGCTCCGCGCTCGACGCGGTCGCCTCGGCCTTCCACGACGGCGGCGTCTGGGCGCTGGCCAGCATCTACCCCCGCTACGCCTGCGACTACGGCACCCCGCGCCGCCCCGGCTCGGTCCCCGACTACGCCCCGCCCTACCTGAACGCGCAGTGCCCCGACCCCACGCTCATTCCGCGCGGCGCCGCCAACGTCCCCCGCCCACCGAACGACCCCGTCCCCGCCGACCCGCCCGGCGATCCCCTGCAGACCGCCGACCCGCCGCCGGTCGGCCCGCAGTCGATCCCCACCCCCTACGGCGGCCCGCACGCCCCGGTGCCGCGCTGAACCGCTACTCGGTCGGCAGTACCTCGGCCAGCGCGCGCAGCGCCGCGACGTAGTCGTCGTCCAACGCCTGGATCGCGACATGGTCGGCGCCCGCGTCCAGATGCGCCAGCACCCCGTCCGCGACCTGAGCCGCCGAACCGTGCACCGCCAGCGAGTCGATCAGCCGATCACTCCCCGGCTTGGTCAGGTCTTCCTCGGTGAACCCGAGACGCCGCAAATTGTTCACGTAGTTCGTGAGCCCCAGATAGAACGGAACCATGCGCCGGGCGACCTCCCGCGCCCGCCCCGCGTCCTCGTCCAGCACCACCTTCTGCTCCGCCACCAGCAGCGAACTCGCGCCGAGCGTCGCGCGGGCATTCCGCGTGTGCTCCGGCGGCGCCAGATACGGCAGCGCCCCCGCCGACCGGTCCCGCGCCAGCTCCAGCACCCGCGGCCCCAGCGCCGCCAGCGCCCTGCTCTCGACCGGCACGCCCGCCGCGTCGAGCTCGTCCAGGTACCGCACCAGCGCGTCGTACGGCTTGATCGCCCCCGACCCGTCGTTCTCCCGATGCCCGACCCCGATCCCGAGCAGGAACCGACCCGGGAACCGGGCCTCGATCCGATGGAACGACTCCGCGGTAGCCTTCGCCTCCGCCGCCCAGATATTCACGATGCTCGTGCCGACCGTGAGCGTCTCCGTAGCCTCCAGCAGCGACTCCACCACCGGCAGCTCCGCCGGCGGCGACCCGCCCAGCCACAGCGCGCCGAACCCGAGTTTCTCCAGCTCCTTCGCGTCCTCCGGGGTGAACCCCTGATAGCCCCGCCACACACCGAACTTGCCCAGATCGTATTTGGCCATAGTCGGGCCAACCCGGGTCCTCGCTCGATCTATTCCGCCGTCGATTCACGGTTCGAGGAACAGGCTCTCGTTGGGCAGCCGAGGTGTGTGGACGTCGCCCTGCGCCGAGACCTGGACTCTGTCGGCGCAGCGATGGCGCTCGAGGTCGCAGACGAAGATCAAAGCTGCGGTGAGGCAGGCAATGAACTCGAACTCGACACCGCCGACCGCCAGCGTCAGCCAGATGTCCGGTTCCTCGGGACGAGGTGACTTGGCAGTGCTGCCCGCCCACACTGCCAAGGCCCGCGCTGTGCGCGCGATCAGTGCGGGAGCCGGTCGTTCGACCGCACCATGCAGCGGCGGCGGGATCGACTTCGCCTGCCGCTGCGGGAGTGCTTTCCGAGCACGCCGAGGACCGACGTTCACCCCCGAACTCCTGCCAGGTTGTGCGGGCGAAGCACCCGGCACCAGCCAATGGCGCGCACGATCTGATCTCTCGAAGGCAGGTAGGTGTCGGTGGGTGGCACTACCCACTTGCGCGGACCTTCGGGACCAGGAATCGGAATGATTGCGGCACCGACGAGTGCGGCGTTCACCTCATCGAGCTCCGAGCGGGGCCGAATGTCGGGTAGGTCGGCCTGCGCCAGAAACATCCACCGCCCACCGACCGCGCACGACGAAATCGGCCCGCACCGTCCCGGCACCTCGTCCATGCGCCCCCGCACAGCAGCGCCGAGTCGTGCGGGTGTGGTGACCGCACAGATGTCATCCCCACGGACCTGGATCGGCGCACGACCAGCGTCGACGAAGGCCGGGATGCCGCACACCTCGCGGTAGTAACGACAAAGCTCTTGTACTGCCTGTCCTCGCGAGGGCTCATGGATGTGCACTCGTTCTCCCCCTGGTTGCCTGTGCATGGCGAACAGCAGATACCGCCAGACCTTGGCACCGACTCGATTTTGGGCTATTCATTTCAGGTAGCTCAAACCCTCACCAAGACAACCGCAGTCGCCGACAGATCGACCAGAAACAACCCGCCCATCACCCGGAGGAAGAGGCGCGTTGCCCAAGAATCAGGAACTTGTTACCCAAAACCTCGGAACTATTGCGAGTGACGGAGGTGTACGCATTCGCACAAGGGCAGCAGGTTCGACGCTCCCGCGACGGCAGCTCGCGCGTCACCTCCGCGAGTTGCGGCAGGGCACCGGAATGTCGATCGCAGAGGTCGCCAAGCGCATCGAACGGGGTTACAGCACCCTGCAGCGGCTCGAGTCCGGCACCGCGGACCGAATCCGCCTGTGGGACATCGAAGCTCTGTGCCAAGTACTCGGCGCCGACGCGACCATGACCGAAGCGTTGAAAGGGCTCGCGCAACAGGGAAATCAGTCGAACTGGTGGCACGAATACGGCGACCTGATCCCACCGGAGTTCGACGTCTTCATCGGCCTCGAGTCAGCGGCCGCCCGGCTCACCTCGCACCACGAACTGGTCCCGGGCCTGCTCCAGACACCGTCCTATGCCGAGGCGCTCTTCCGCGCCGCCTACCCGGACGAGGGATCTTCCGAGATCGCCCGCCGCGTCGAAATGCGTCTGCATCGACAAAGACTCGTCACCCGCGACCGCTCACCGGCGGCCGTCGACACCGTCCTCGGTGAGTCCGCTCTGCACCGCCTCGTCGGCGGTCAGACAGTCATGTCGCACCAGCTTCGGCACCTCGCCGACATCAGCACCCGCCCGAACGTCACCATTCGAGTACTCCCCTTCCGCGCCGGCATCCCCCTCGGCGAAGTGCCCGGCCCCTTCACGATCCTCGACTTCGAGTCCCTCACGAAGAGCCCGGCGGAGCCCTCGGTGGTCTATGCCGAGAACATCTCCGGCGACATGTACCTCGAGCGGCCGGAGAGCGTGCGCCGATATCGGTTGGCCTTCGAGACGGCGGCCCGAGTAGCGTTGAACCCGCAGGACAGCCGTGATCTGCTCCGGCAGGTGGCAAGGAGATAGGTGCAATGACCGCGAATTTCCGTGATGCCCGATGGTTCACGTCGAGCAGGAGCGGCAGCAGGGAGTGCATCGAAGTCGCGTTCGCCGGGGGCGAGGTCGGAGTCCGTGACTCGAAGAACCGCGGTGCTGGTCACCTCGCTTTTCCAGCCGATTCCTGGCGCGAATTCCTTGCTTCCCTTCGCCGAGACGAGCTCAAGTGATCCGAGGCACCTGACCGGGCCGTACTCCGCGCGGCATGCACCCTGCCGCACCCGCCGCCCTGCGCTCCGTATACCCGAGCAGCCTCTGTATGGCTGTCCCCTCCCGCTGCCCGACTGGTGACGATCTCAGAGATATCGAGCAGGAGTGCATCCGGTGAGCCAGCACGTGTTCTTCTCCCAGGATCAGAGCGCCGACCCGATCTTCACCTATCGGTCCCGACCCATCGCCTGCTTCGGCATGGCCGACACGCTCGCGGAAGCACGAGCGGAATTCCATGAAGCACTCGCTCTGGCCCTCGATGACGACGAGCCGGTACCCACGGTGATCGAGCATCTCGAGCGCCCGCATCCCGACGGCTTTCAGATTCGTATCCGCCTGGATGAGCGCGTCCTGGAACGTGACTACGCGGCGCGAGTGCTCGTCAACGCTTGGCGCAGCGGTTCGATAGGCACGAAAAACTTGTCCGCTATACTTCAGGGCTCGCGGACCAACATCGGTGAACCTATTCTCATTGTCCGCCTGCACGAAGACTCGCAGCACCCGGTGATCGATGAACTCAGCACAGGCGAGTCCTGTGCCGTGGCAATTTCCTCATCGGATCTGCTAGAGGGCTCCGACGCGGCCTTGGTATTCGGCGTCGCGCTCGGAGATAGCGGGACTGACGTCTATCCCGCCTATTTACTTGAAGAGCAGGACCGCAACTTCTATTTCACATAGCTGATTTGATGCGGAAGACAATTCTGGACCGGCCCCGAACATCTCCACAGCGAATCTGATCGAGCGTGAAACTGCGAGGTCGACGATCTCAAGCAAGTCAGCGATCATCAGGTGCGACAGAGCGCGCCGTCCGACCCCGAAGCTACTAGGAGATCCGAGCGACCCACGCCAAGCTACGCATATCTGTCACACCCCTGGGGTACAAATACCTGGACGGAAGGGGCGATGCGATGCCTGACAGGGACCATCAGACCATACCGAACCCCAACGGCTGCCGGTGGTGCGGCATAGATCGGGAAGAGCATCTCCAGCGGTGGGCACCCACGGTCAAATGGCACATGTGGGCCGAGCCCACCGCCGTCCAACGAAAGAAACGGATGCTGGAGCGACGAGCGCGACGTCAAGGACCAACCAGCGAACTGCTAGCCGGCTAGCTCCCGCAGCTCGGCGAAGATGTCGCGCAGTTCACTGGGCACTTCGTCGGGCCCGTTCAGCCGCACGGCCACTTCCAGCAGCATGGCGGGCTTACCCGACGGAGCCTGGTCACTGTGATCCTTTAGCATCTGCAGGACTGCGGTACTGAACTTCTCACCGCGATGAGCGCTGAAGTGCTCCGATTTCCAGCCGCCGTCGCGCGGCCACGCCGCGTTCGCTGTTCGCGCCCAGATGTCATCATCGAACAACTCCTCGAGTTCACGGGCGCCAGAGAGCTGGCCCACCATCCTCACTATTTTGTCTTTATCCGTGCCGAAATGGCCGGACAGATTCTTCAAGCTGAAAATCTTGCTGCCGCTTTCGCTATCAGCGTCGATCATCAGCATGACAGAGCGTTCATGCTTGTGCAGGTAGCTGGCAAGCTTCAGTGCACCGTCGTTGCCACCGCAGGCCCACAACGCGATTCCCGCGGCCTGTAGCGACAGTTTGGTAGCCAAACTGAAAAGAATAGGTATTGTCAACTGTTCGGTCTCGCCCTCGACAGCGAGGAAGCATCGCTCATGGAGCAGTACTGAATTGCGCAGGCCAACTGCTGCGGCGATCGCTCCGAGATGGCGATCGAATTCAGCGTGTTCCGCACTACCCACACGTTGCATAGTTGTCCGGCGGGTGTCGTCCAGTTCGAACAGCACGACATCTCGAATGTCGACGCCGTCGATAAGATTCATTGAGTGTGTGGCGACTACGACGCTGACGTGGTCCGCCGCAGATTGACGGCGTATTATCCCCATAACCTCGCGCTGGAAGTGATAGTCCAGGTGCGTGTCCGGTTCGTCGTACGCTACGATCACCTGCACTGGAGGCTCAACCTCCGAATCCTCACCGCCGTCACCAGGTTCGATCAGCAGGTCGGTTGTTTCCTCCCACACCGCCATCGCGATGCGCCCAAGACTGCCGCGACCGGAATGATCCAGCCGGATTCTTTCGCCGGTGGATCATTCCAGGCCCAATGTGGGCCTGCCCATTGACCCCGTGAAGCTGACCTCTGGCTCGATTGTGACCCTGGCGATGTCAGGACAGCGATCCATGATGTGGTCAGCCAGCGGTTTCGCCTCGATGCGCATCTGCTCCTGAGCACCGCTTTCAAGCTCGCGAAGTCGGTCCTGAACGTCTTTTCCGGCCAGGTGATCCCTGAAGCGGAGCGTCAGTACGGTACGAATCGCAGCTTCCGGATCCGCGGTGTGGCCTTCGAATGCCGCGATTTGCGGAAGCCGCTCGCTCAGAGCGGGAGGCATTCCGCTCCAACCTTTGCTACCTGCGTGGCTCCGCCCGTATTCGATCAACCACTCCAACAGCTTCGGCTTGGTCAGCTTTCCGGCCGCAGTGTGTCCGAACTGGGTCGCCAGCGTCTTCAACGCGGGCACCTGCTTCCCGCTGAGATCTCGCAACTCCTCATCGTCGGGCACCGGGCCCCAGATCTCATAGCGCGGCAAGGACTCCAACTCAGCGGCACGACGTAGCCGTACCGTCGCGGGAAGACCGAACGCATCCTGTTCCCACGGATCCAGACGGAAGTCCCCGATCACCTCGGTGTCCTCGCACCGACCACCGGACTCGCCGGAGAGATAGGACCGATCCTCCTCGGTCAGCGCGTGCGAGTTCAGGAGAAATGCCAGGGCACCGAGGGCGGCGGACTTGCCGCCGTCGTTGGGCCCGGCGATGATCGTCGGACTACCGATGGGGATGTCCGTGACGTGAGCGAGGGATCGAAACCCGCGCACGGAGTACTTCTCGAGATGCACTTGGCAACCATCCAGAGCAGAATGTCGTGCAGGCCAATGTCGTGATCCATCGTCCCACCCCGAGCGCGGGCGATGGTTGCTAGAACCTACCAGTTGCACCCGTGCACAGAAAAATTGCCGACGGAACTGGCGAGAATGCCTGTGCCACAGAGTCACACATTCAGCACTAGGAATCTCTCCGGAAGCACCCGGAGGTTGCTCATCGGCGATCAGCGCGGAGCAGCACCACCGCCAGCGATCCGAGTTGATCTGTGAGCGCACCCTCGAAGGCAAGCGTGCCATCAACTGTTCCGCTCGAAGCATGAGTCAACTCGTGCAGCAGCGTGCCGCAGTAGTCGGCGGGTGCGGCAAGCTGATCGCGGCGGATTACGATGCGTTTCGCCGCCGATTCGTACATACCGACGACCTCGTTTCCCGCGCTGTTGAGTCGCATCGTCTCCGAGATCATGATTGCGCGGACGCCGATGCGCTCGGGGATGATTCCAAGCGCCGCGAGCAGCGGCTCGGTCAGCGCGTAGACCTGCCGCTCGGTGTAGTGGAGATGACTCGGATCGACAAACCTGAAAGTGAAGCTGTCATTCCAAATATCGCGGTAGCCGTCGAGGTCGTAGAGGGATGCGCCGTCGAAATCGGTGAGACTGCCGATCCGACCAGCGATGTCGTCAGGAACCAGAACCAGCCGGAAGCCGTCCGCACGCGCGTAGTCAAGTTGCGCCGCACCGAATTCCAGATCAGTTCGTGAGACGAAAACAACCTTCTCGTGACTGGCTAGCACCCGGCATGCGTGCTGAGCGATATCGTTCCAACCGAGCTCATCGTGCATACGGCCGGTTGTGAACGCGGCAAGGTCGTCGGCCAGGCCCCTGGCGACCTCGGCGGTACGGCACTGCTTGAGGATGGCTTTCACCCGATCGGTGTAAGCGGTGCGCCCGACGTTGCTGCGCTCCCGATTCAGTGCTTGCCGCAGCCCTTTCGTCAGTGTCGTGATGTTGTAGGAGAACAGGAAGTTCTCCTCGCGCGCGACCAGCAGCCCTTTGACGTAGATATGGGCTCCGACCTGCCCTGCAGGTCGTGCCAGCACCTGGCCGTAGTGGGTTTCCTCGAGTGGACGCTCGCGGTTGTACCGCAGGAAGTACTGCGTGGCCTGTTCGATCTCTTCGTCGGATATGCCGCGCAGCACAATCGAGGTGCCTGTTCTTCCGGGTTGGCTCGGCGCGGTGACCGCTGCGTGCAGGGTGGTGATGTCCGTGAAGCCGTCCTTGGGCCGCAGCGCGGTGGTCATGTCCATATGCGGTGATCGGATCAGGACATCGACCCTGCGACGGTGGAACACCGCGAGCGCGTCCTTCAGGCCCATCCCGAACTGACCGATTACACCCGGATGCCGAAGCTTCTCGACGTTCTCCTTCTGGGTCAGATGCTGATAGCGCAGACCACGCCCGAAGTCGGCGATCTCCCAGAGTCTGTCGCTGATCTTTCTGATCACTGGGTCGGGGGTCGCTGTGATGGCCTGCTCGTCCAGCGCGTTGGCGATGATCTCACGCACCGCATATGCCAGCGGCCAGTGTTCGAGCACCTTCTCGATATTCAGGTCGAAGTGCGTAGTTGTCGAACTCGTCAGCGCCATACAGCAGCCCCCTGCTCGTATCCGATCGAGATCCGGGGGCATTCATTCCTCGACATCTCACGCGCCCCCGCCTGCGGCCGATAGTAGTGCCGAAGTGCGACAATGACGACGCATCCACCCGGGGCGAGGAGAAGAGCTGATGGCGGAGACCTTCACGACGCGGGTCGAGCTCGACGGCAAGACGGCGACCGGGCTGCCGGTGCCGGACGAGGTGGTCGAGGCGCTGGGCGGCGGGAAGCGGCCGAAGATCTCGGTGACGATCGGCGGGCACACCTATGCGAGCAGCATCGCTGTGCGGGGCGGCGGGTACAAGATTCCGCTGAGCTCGGCCAATCGGGCGGCGGCCGGGATTGCGGCGGGGGACGCCGTCGAGGTGACGATCGAGCTGGACACCGCCGAGCGGACGGTGGAGATCCCGGAGGAACTGGCGGCGGCGTTCGCGGAGAACCCCGCCGCGCGGGCCGCGTTCGACGCCCTGTCGTACAGCAAGCAGCGGCAGCGGGCCGAGCCCGTGGCGGCGGCGAAGCAGCAGGAGACGCGGGACCGGCGGGTGGCGGCGATCATCGCCGAGCTGAGCGGCGGCGGCTGATCAGTTCTGCCTGGGGGCGAGTTCGGCGAGGAAACGGTCGATGAAGCCGTCCACCGGTTTGCCGCTCGCGGGGACCACGACGAACTTGGTGAGCCCGGCCTCCAGATAGCCGTCGATGAGGCGGTGCAGGTCGGGCCAACTGCCTGCGATGACGTCGGCGGGGTCGGTGTCGGGGCGCTGGCTGCGGATGCGGGAGGCGAGGGGGCCGGGGATGCCGTCTTCGGCGAGGAGCAGGGTGATCCCGAAGTGGTCCGCTTCGATTTCTCGCGCGGCTTCGGCGGCCTCCCGGTTGATGGCGACAACCCCGGCGGCGGCTTCGGCGGGGGTGAGGAAGCTGCCGAGCCAGCCGTCCCCGTACCGGCCGATGCGGCGGAAGGCGGCGGGGGCGCGGCCGCCGAGCCAGATATCGAGTGGGCGGCCGGGGCGCCTGCCGACCCCGGCGCCGCGCACGGTGAAGTACTCACCCTCGAAATCGACATCGTCCGAACGCAATACGGCGCGCAGCAGCGCCAGGGATTCGTCGAAGACGTCACCGCGGCGCCCGGCGACCGGGAACAGGTCGCGCTCCCCCGGTCCGGCCGGTTGCAGGCCGAAGACGGGGAGCACGCGCTTGGGGGCGAGCGCGGCCAGCGACGCGAGCTGCTTCCCGACCAGGACCGGGTGTCGGCCGGGCAGGATCGCGACCGAGGTGCCGACCTTCAGATTCCGCGTCCGGGACAGGGCGAACGCCATGCCGACGACCGGGTCGACCGCCGGTGAGTAGATCAGCTCGGAGAACCAGAGCGAGTCGACGCCGGCCTGCTCGAGCCCGTCCACCAACCCGGCCAGCTCCTCCGGATCGGTGTTCGCGCCGATGCCGACGCCGAATCGAATCTTCACTCCTCCGACAACACGCGATCAGCGCTCGGCATTTCCGGGGCGGGTGGCGCGGTAGTAGGTGACGCGGCCGAGGGCGCGGTGCGGGTGGGAGAGCACCTGCTCGGTGTCGAAGCCCGCCGTGCGCAGCACCGCCAGCGGCGTGTCGCCGAGATTGCCGCGAACGTGTGCGCTGCGCAGGTGCAGGCGGGCGGCGAACCCGTCGGCGGGGGTCATCGGCCCGCCGATGTCGGCGAGGTGCAGGCGGCCGCCGGGGCGCAGGACGCGGAAGGCTTCGGCGGCGACCGCGGCTTTCGCGTCGGCATCGAGGTGGTGCAGCATGAGCGCGGAGAGCACGCGGTCGACGCTGCCGTCGGGGTGCGGCAGGTCCTGGGCGTAGGCGCGCTCGAAGCGGAGGGTGGGGGCCTTGCGCTCGGCGCGGGCGAGGGCGCGCGGGTCGGGATCGGTGCCGATCACGCCGGCGCCGGGCACCGCGCGCTGCGCGAGGATCGTCAGGTTGCCGGTGCCGCAGCCGATTTCGAGCACGGTGTGGCCGCTATCGATACCGGCCTGGGCGAGCAGGGTGTGGTGCACGGCAGGGCTGCCGAATGCCCGGCTGAGCAGGTCGTAGAACGGCAGGAACAGGTCGTTGCCCGCTGCGGGCAGGTAGTCGTGGTCGTTGCCGAGGGTGCGCGAGGTCATGACTCCATGGTCGCGAGGACGGCGCGGGAGAAGTCGGCGGATATTCGGCGAAACCAGGACTATCTTCGGTTCGGTGTCCGATGTGCGACCGCGGGCCACGCGGCTGATCCGGCAGCACCGGGGTGTGCCGGTGTACGGGTATCGCTCCGATCCGGGCACTCCCCCGGTCTCGCTGCTGCGGTTGCACGGGTCGGACGGGCTCGAGCAGGCGCCGCACATCCACGACTTCCCCGTCCTGGTGCATCTGCCCGCGGAGCACGCGGTCTACGTGGTCTCGCCGGGTCGGGTGGTCGATGTCGGGCATGTGCCGCTGCCGGACCCGAGCGTCACGGTGTTCTTCGACCCCGGCGCGCTCGGCATCGACAGCCGCTCGCCGTGGCCGACCTGGAATCGGCACCCGCTGCTCTCCGCCTTCCTGCACGGGCAGGCGAGCGGGCTGCTGCGGGTGCCGCTCCCGCCGGGCCACACGCTGTGGACGGACACCATGGCCGCGATCGAGACCGAGCTCGAGCACCGCCGCGAAGGTTTCCAGCAGGCCGCGCTGGCGCACCTGACGCTGCTGCTGATCGATCTCGCCAGGCTCACCACCGACATCCCCGGCGAGTTCCGGCTGCTGGGTGAACCGCTGCTCGCCGATGTTTTCGAGGTGATCGACCGCCGCTTCGGCGAGCCGCTCTCGCTGCGCGACGTGGCCGCCGCGGTCGGCGTCACCCCCGGCCATCTGACCACGCTCGTGCGCCGCCGCACCGGGCGCACGGTGCAGGACTGGATCACCGAGCGGCGGATGGCGCATGCGCGGGAACTGCTGGGCGGCAGCGACTTACCGATCGCGGTGATAGCGAGACGGGTCGGGCTGCCCGACCCCTCGTACTTCGGCCGGGTGTTCCGGCGGGCGCACGAGCTGTCGCCGCGCGCGTGGCGCAATCAGTTGCACGGCAATAGCCACGGCTGAGCCGCGCACGTAACCTCGATACCGGTGCACCGCCCGCACCCCCGACCGGGCGGTGCACCACCTACCGGTGCAGCGGGGAGAGCCTGCGCCACCAGCCGCGCACCCGGCCGCGGGCGCTGACCAGTTCGACGGCGGCGCGCGGCGCCAGGTAGTAGCGGGTGCTGCGCTCGTGGGCGGTGTAGACGCGGCCGACCACGTTCTCCGCGTCCGGGCCGAGCGCGGTGACCAGCGGTTCGGTGAGTTCGCGGTACGGGTCGTCCAGCAGCGCCGATTGCGCGTCGGGGCCGAGGCGGGTGAACCATTCGGGAGCCCTGCCGCGCCGAGCCGGTCGCTTTCTGGAACCCATCACACCTCACCCTGTCGCTGTCGTGCACTCCGCCTACCCCGGCCGGGGCGATCCAACACGGCTCGGTCAGGGAACGCGGAATCCGCGGAAGGTGACCGGGGTGCGGGTGCGGAAGCCGAGGCGTTCGTAGAGCGCGATGGCTCCGGTGTTGGTCTCGGCGACGTGCAGGAAGGGGCGGTCGCCGAGGGCGGTGATCCGGGCGACCAGCTCGCCGATCAGTTGGGCGGCGTAGCCGCGGCCGCGGGCCTCGGGGACGGTGCAGACGGCGCTGATCTCCGACCAGCCGGGCGGGCGCAGCCGCACGCCCGCCATGGCGAGCAGCAGGCCGTCGGCGCCGCGAATGCCGAGGTAGGGGCCGAGTTCGTGGGTGCGCGGCCAGAACGGGCCGGGGCGGGTGGTTTCGACGAGGTCGAGCATCTCGGCGGCGTCGGGGGCGCCGAGCTCGATCACGTCGGCGACCCTCGGCGTGTCGGCGAGGGCGCCGGGCAGGATCAGCTGCCTGCCCGCGAGGTGGAAGAACTCGGTCCAGTGCGCGGGCGGCAGGACCGGGCAGCTGAACAGGTCGGCGTCGGCGCCGGGGCCGAGCAGCCGGGTCAGGTCGTCCCATTCGCCGCCGTCGCCGGGGTCGACCGCGGCGAAGGTGGTGACGTCGGGGAGGTAGGTGGCTGCCCGGCCGACGCGGCGGGCCAGGTGGGCGTGGTTGCCGTGCAGCGACCCGCCCACCGGGTCGTCCAATGGGGTGGTGTCCACGGGTGTCGTGCCTTCCGGTCGGGCGAGTGCGACCGTCAGTTCAGCACGCGGGGACCCGAGCCACCGCCCCCGGCCTCAGTTGTCGACGACCTGCGTGCCGCCGGCGAACTTGTCGTGCCAGCCCTGCTTGGTGGGGCTGGAGCTGATGGTGACCGCGATGTAGATCGCCGCGACGAACCAGAGCAGCCCGCCGACGCAGGGGATCAGGTTGAGCAGCATGTAGGCATTGCGCTTGGCCGAGTCCAGGACGCTGGGCTTGGCGGCGCCGTCGGCGCCGCGGACCTGCAGGCCGAGGATCTTCTTGCCCGGCGTCTCGCCGGTGAGCACCTCGAAGAAGAGGAAGTAGAGGAAGCCGAAGCCCGCGCCGGGCAGCACCGAGACCCAGTCGGGGGCGTCGACCGACCTGTTCAGCAGCCAGAAGATGACGGCGCCGACGAGGCCGGCGATGACCCAGTCGATGAACCGGGCGCCCGCGCGTTTGCCGAGGCCGCCGGGTGAACCGGTGACGGGGGTGATCTGGGGGTCGAAACCGCTCGTGCTCACGTGGTCCTCCTCGGGATCAGCAACCTCACCGGCTGGCCCCCGAATCGTAGAAGATCATCGGGGTTGCCGCGAGGGCTGGCAACCCTGATTCCGACCCTGAATTCTCCGAGGCCGCAACAGCTGCGCTCAGCCCGCGTCGCTGTCGCGGAGCCGGTCCGGCTGGCCGAGCCGGAGGTGCTCACTGTGGTAGACGGCCTCGTCCAGCAACTGCGCCACGTGCGCGTCGTAGAGGCTGTAGACGATCGAGCGGCCGCTGCGGTTGCCGACCACCAGGCCCAGGTTGCGCAGCAGCCGCAGCTGGTGCGAGACCGCGGACTGCTCCATGCCGACGGCCTCGGCCAGTTCGGAGACCGGGCGGGGGCCGTGCCGCAGTTCGGTGAGGATGAGCAGGCGGCTCGGGGTGGCGAGGGCCTGCAGGGTGGTGGCGACGTGGGCGGCCGCGGTGGCGTCGAGGCGTGCGGCCGGTCGGCTGCGGCCCTCGACTCCGTGTCCCATGAGGGGGCATCCTACTCCGAGCTCCATGTATGAATACATGTTCATCTCTTCTGTTAGTCTCGGGTCGGTCCGCTTCGCCCGTCGCTTTCGGAGGTTCGCCCGTGGTCGTGCTGACCCGCCCATCCCCTGCTCCCGCCGTGCCCGTGCGGCGCACGGGGTTGCTCGCACTGGCCGAGGTGCGCTGGGCCGCAATGGCTCTGGTGCTGTTCCTGGCCGGGCTGGCGGCGCAGCTCGGTGGCGCGCCGGAGTGGCTGTGGTGGGGCTGCTACCTCACCTGTTACGCCGCCGGGGGCTGGGAGCCGGGGCTCGCGGGGCTGCGGGCACTGCGGGAGCGGACGCTGGACGTGGATCTGCTGATGGTGGTGGCGGCGATCGGGGCGGCGGCGATCGGGCAGATCACCGAGGGGGCGCTGCTCATCGTCATCTTCGCCACCTCGGGGGCGATGGAGGCGCTGGCTACCGCGCGGACCGAGGATTCGGTGCGCGGGCTGGTCGATCTGGCGCCGGACACCGCCACCCGGCTCGGCGCCGGGGGCGAGGAGACGGTCCGGGCGGCCGAACTCGCCGTCGGGGACGTGCTGCTGGTACGGCCGGGGGAGCGGATCGCCGCCGATGCGACGGTGCTCTCCGGCGGGAGCGAGGTCGATCAGGCGACGATCACCGGTGAGCCGCTTCCGGTGGACAAGACCGCTGGTGACGAGGTGTTCGCGGGGACGGTCAACGGCACGGGTGCGCTGCGGATCCGGGTGGATCGGCGGGCCGCGGATTCGGTGGTGGCGCGGATCGCGGTGCTGGTCGAGGAGGCGAGCCGGACCAAGGCGCGGACGCAGCTGTTGATCGAGAAGGTGGAGCAGCGGTATTCGATCGGGATGGTGGCGGTGGCGGTGGCGGTGTTCGTGCTTCCGCTGCTGCTCGGGGACACGGTGCGGCGGGCACTGCTGCGGGCCATGACGTTCATGATCGTGGCCTCGCCGTGTGCGGTGGTGCTGGCGACCATGCCGCCGTTGCTGGCCGCCATCGCGACCGCAGGGCGGCACGGGGTGCTGGTGAAGTCGGCGGTGGTGATGGAGCGGCTCGGGGGGACCACGCTCGTGGCGTTCGACAAAACCGGGACGTTGACCCGGGGGGCTCCGGAGTTGGTCGAGGTTCGCTGTCTCTCCGACCTCTGCTCCGACGAGGTACTACGGGTTGCGGCCTCGGTGGAGGTGCCGAGTGAGCATCCGCTGGGCGCGGCGGTGGTGCGGGCGGCACGGGCGCGGGGGTTGGCGCTGGGCGAGGTGCGGGGGTTCGCCGCGCAGCCGGGGCGTGGAGTCGAGGGGGTGGTCGGGGCGCGGGAGTTCGGGGCGCGGCCGGGGCGTGGGGTTGTCGAGGGTCGGCGGGTCACCGTGGTCTCCCCCGCCGCGTTTCCCGGTCTCGCCGAGGTGACCGCGGTGCAGGAGCGGGGGCACACCGCGGTCGTGGTGACGGTGGACGCGCAGCCGGTCGGGGTGCTCGGGATCGCCGACCGGACCCGGCCCGAGGCGGCTGCCGCCGTGGCCGCGGTGACCGCGCTGACCGGTAGTGCGCCGGTGCTGCTGACCGGGGACAACCGTATGACGGCGGAGCGGCTCGCCGCCGAGGTCGGGATCAGCGATGTCCGGGCCGAACTGCTGCCGGACGACAAGGTCGCCGCGGTGCGCGAACTGGAGGCGGCCGGGGCGCGGGTCACGGTGGTCGGGGACGGTATCAACGACGCGCCCGCGCTCGCCGCCGCGCATGCCGGGATCGCGCTGGGCGGGGCGGGGTCGGATCTCACGCTGCGGACCGCGGACGCGATCGTCGTGCGCGACGATCTCGGCACGGTCGCCGCCGTCATCGCGCTGTCGCGCCGGGCGCGGCGGGTGGTCATCGCCAACCTGGCCATCGCCGCGACCTTCATCGTCGTGCTGGTGACCTGGGATCTGGCGGGCACGCTGCCGTTGCCGCTCGGCGTGGCCGGGCACGAGGGGTCGACGATCCTGGTCGGGTTGAACGGGCTGCGGCTCTTGCGCTCGTCCGCGTTCCCGTCGGAACCCCGTGCGAGAGTGCGGGGATGACCGAAGCCTCGCTGATTTCTGGAAGGCCCTCCAGAATTGGAATGGGTTATAGTCACCAGGTGACCGCCACCCCTTCGCGGATGACCCGCAAGACCGCGGCGACGCGGGAGGCGATCATCGGCGCGGCGCGGGAACTGCTGGACGAGGGCGGCCCGGAGGCCCTCACCCTCCCCGCGGTCTCGGAGCGGGCCGATGTGGCCGTGCAGACCATCTACAACCGGGTCGGCGGGCGCGACGCCCTGCTCATGACGGTCGCGGAACGGGCGATGGAGGCGAACCGCGTCTACATGGACGCGGCCTACGCACAGCCGGGGAGCGCGGTGCAGCGGGTGCTCGGCGCGGCCGAGGCGTACGTGCGGTTCGCGAAGGAACGCCCGCACGAATTCCGGCTGCTCACGCAGACCTCCTCCGGCAGCCCGGCGTTCGAGCGCATCGCCGACCTGCTGGACGAGCAGACCGGCAGGCTCGCCGACGCCATCGCCGACGGCATCGCGGAGGGCGACGTCCGCCCCGATATCGACCCACGCACCACCGCGACCGTCCTCTGGGCCGCCATGAGCGGCGTCATCGCCCTCTCCTGGCGCGCCGACCGGCACCGCGCCGACCCGGACGCCCTGCTCCCGCTGCTCGCCACCGCGGTCGGCGAAGGGCTGCTCATCCCGAACTCCGACGAACAGAAATGCAGGTGACGGCAGATGCCGAAGATCGTGTTGTTCGGCGCCACCGGTTACACCGGTCGGCTGACCGCGGAAGCGCTGGTCGCGCAGGGCGCGAGCCCGGTGCTGGCCGCGCGCAACCCGGACGCGCTGGCGAAACTCGCGGCCGATATCGGCGGCACGGAGACCGCGGTGGCCGACGTGACGAACCCGGATTCGGTGCGGGCACTGCTCGCCGAGGGCGATGTGCTGATCACGACCGTCGGCCCGTTCCTGCGGTTCGGCGAGCCCGCGCTGGCTGCGGCGCTGGCGGCGGGAGCGCACTACTTCGACTCGACCGGTGAGGGGCCGTTCATCCGCACCGTCTTCGACCACGACGCGCAGGCCCGCAAGGCGGGGGTCGGGCTGCTGAGCGCGTTCGGATTCGACTACGTGCCCGGCAATCTCGCGGCCGCGCTGGCACTCGAGGAAGCGCCGGAGGCGACGAAGATCGATGTCGGCTACTTCGTGGAGGCGCCGGGGACCAGCGGCGGCACCCGCGCCTCGATCGCGGGGATGCTGTTCGAGCACGGGTTCGCGCTGCGCGGCGGCCGGGTGGTCCCGGAGCGCTCGGGATCGAAGATCCGGAGCTTCGACGTGGTGGGCAAGCAGCGCACCGGCGTCTCCATCCCGGGCTCCGAGCATCTCGCGCTGACCCGGGTGCATCCGGGGCTGCGCGAGGCCGATGTGTTCCTCGGGCTGCCGCCGCTGGCGGCGCGCGGGCTGCAGGGCGGCTCGCTGGTCGCGGGGCTGCTCGGCAAGGTCGCGCCCGCCAGGGCCCTGGCCGAGGGGGCGCTGGCGAAGGTCGTGCAGGGCTCGACCGGCGGGCCCGGCCCGGAGGCGCGGGCGCGCACCCGGTCCTGGGCCGTGGCGGAGGCCGCCGATGCGAACGGGAAGGTGCTGGCCACGGTTACGCTGAACGGCAACGACCCCTACGACTTCACCTCGGCCATCCTGGCCTGGGGCGCCACCACGGCACTGAGCGGCGGGCTGCGCGGCACCGGCGCGCTCGGCCCGGTCGACGCCTTCGGGCTCGAGGCGCTCACCGCGGGCGCGGCGGAGGCGGGCTTCCGGCGCTGACCGGCCGAGCCATTCCATTTGCCACGGGTTTGCCTTCGCCGGTTCCGGTCACTACGTGTCCGCAGGGGTCGGGTGGACGGAGCTGGTGGTGGTGGAGGAGCGGTTGTCGGCGTGGCTGACCGAGCGCGTCGGCTCCCGGGTGCGGGTGGAGCGCGAGCACACCGGCGAGCTGCGGCTCTCCTGGGTGGACGGGCCGACGGTGCCCCGGATGCGGGACATGCTCGGCGATTTCGGCAGGCACGCCGACATCGCGCTGCCGGACACCGCGTGCGCGCGCGACCTCAGCGAGCTGGGCCGGACGGTCGCGGTGCTGCTCTGGCTGGACCGCGACCCGGACCGCACCGAACTGCCCGAACCGGAGCTCGTCGACCGGGCGGGCACCGAGATCGGCTACCCGGAGCGGGCGCATCCGCGCTGGCAGCGCCGGGCGCGGAACCTGCGCTCGGTCATCGAGGCCGAGCGGGACGACCTGGTGGCCTGCGTGCGGCTGCTGCTGCACCGCAGCGCCGCCACCGGGTGGGACGATACCCTCGCGTGGCTGGACGATCTCGAGCATCGCCCGCCCCGGCACCTGCAGTCGGTGCCCTGAGCGTCACCAGCTGTCGACGTGCACGATCCGGTCGAGGTCGGCGCGGGCGGCGGGCTTGAAATCGGTGCCCTTCGTGTACGCGACCGGGAGCAGCGCGCCCTGCGACACCTTCTCGTAGGGGATGCCGAGCACCTCGGCGGCCTCCTTCTCGTAGCCGAGATGCAGGGTGGTCCAGGTGGTTCCGAGCCCGCGCGAGCGCGCCGCGAGGCAGAAGTTCCAGACGGCGGGGAAGAGGGAGCCCCAGTAGGAGGCGCTGGCGGCGCTGGGCGCGTTGTCCACCCGGCCGGAGAGGCACGGCACCAGCAGCACCGGGACCTCGCCCAGCTTCTCGGCCAGGTACTCCGCCGAGCTCGCCACCCGGCGGCGGGAGGCATCGACCTCGGGGTCGCCGCTCACCTTGTTGCCGAGGTAGCCGGGGTCGGCCTGGTACGCCTCGAAGCCGCGCCGGTACAGCTCGCCGAGCGCCTTGCGCTTGGCCGGGTCGGTGACCACGACCCAGTGCCAACCCTGCCGGTTCGACCCGCTCGGCGCCTGCACCGCCAGCTCCAGACACTCGCGCACGACCTCCAGCGGAACCTCGCGGTCCAGGTCGAGCCGCTTGCGCACGGCCCTGGTGGTGGAGAGCAGTTCGTCCGGGGAGAGGTCCAGTTCGATCGGCATGGTGTCGACGGTACCGGTCGGGCTCAGCGGCGGAAGTGGCCCGGCCAGCGGTCGTAGGGGATGCGGCCGATATCGAGCACCTGCCCGATGGTGGACCATTCGTCGCGGCCGAGGCGGGCCAGCGGGCGCAGCCGGTCGATGGCGGGCAGGGCGGTGCCCTGCTCGTCGGTCTCGAAGACATCGGCGTCGATGGCGGCGTGCAGCACGCGGCCGATCACCACGGTCGAATCGCCCAGCCCCACGGTCTGTTCCAGCCTGCACTCCAGCGCGACCGGCGACTCCGCGACGCGCGGCGGGGCCACCGTCCGGCTCGGCTCCGGGGTGAGCCCGACCTCGGTGAACTCCGACAGCTCGGCCGGGAAATCGGTTCCGGTGGCATTGATCCGCTCGAAGGCGGGCTCGGTGGCGAGGCAGACGACGAACTCGCCGGTGTCGAGGACATTGCGCAGCGAATCCTTCACCCCCACCGAGGTGAACTGCACCATCGGCGGGCGCACGCAGGACACGGTGAAGAACGAATGCGGCGCCAGATTGTCGACGCCGTCGGCCGAGCGAGTCGAGACCCAGGCGATCGGCCGGGGCACGACGACGCTGGTCAGGATGCGGTAGAAGCCGCCGAAGCCGAGTTCGCCGGGGTCGATGTCGGTGCGCACGGCTCCACCGTAACCGGCGCGCACGCGCCGATCAGGAGGTCGAGCCGGCGTTCCCGTAGCGCCGGGCGATGAGCGCCGCGACCAGGCGCGGGTGCTGCAGGGTCGGCAGGTGCGCGGCGTCGTCGAGCACGACGAACTCGGCCCCGGCGATCCCGTCCGCCACCTCGGCGACGACCGACGGCGGGGTGCCCGGGTCGTCGGCGCCCGCGACGACCAGGGTGGGCGCGCTGATGCGGGCGAGGTCGGCGCGGCCGTCCCACTCCCCCAGCGCCGCGCAGCATCCGGCGTATGCCTCGTCGTCGGTGTTCGCGATCATGGCGGTGCAAAGGGCGGCGATCTCCGGGTGCGCGGCGCCGAAGCCGGGGGTGAACCAGCGGGTCAGGGCGGATGCGGCCAGGCTGGCGGTGCCGTCGCGGCGGACCACCGCGGCGCGCTCGGCCCACATGGCAGGCGTGCCGAAGCGGGCGGCAGTGCAGAACAGACTCAGCGCGGCGACGCGATCCGGCCGCTCGGCCGCGATCCACTGGGCGACCGCGCCGCCCAGCGAGAGCCCGACCAGGTGGGCGGCGTCGACCCCCCTGCGGTCCAGCAGCTCGACCACGTCCATGGCCAGCTCGGCGACGGTGTACGGCCCGGCGGGAGCGGGTGAGCCGCCGTGCCCGCGCAGGTCCACGGCGAGCGCGGGGCCGCCGAGCTCGTCCAGCTGGGGCTGCCACATGCTGCGGTCCGAGGCGATCGAGCCGAGGAACACCAGCGGGGTGCCTGAGCCGGGAAGCGCGGTGTGCGCGAGCTCGACCATCACGCCTCGATGGCAGGCCGGACGAACACCGGAGCGCGGGACGCGACGACGGGATCCGCCCCGGGAATCGGGAGCACCGCGGCCGCGCCGAAGAACACGAACACGGCGCCATGGTATCGCCGCGGTTCTGGGTATACAGCCCCGGGAAGCGGAGGAGGCGGTCGGTGGACCCTGTGGTGTTGCTGGTGGCGGGCTGGGCGACGGCGGTATTCGGTGCGGTCCGGATGCGCCGGGAACCCCGGCGCCTCTCCACCGGATTCCTGCTGCTGGTCGCGCTCTCGCTGGTCCTCGTCGGCGCGGCGACGGCGGCGGCGCGGGTGGCGGCCCCCGCCGTGCTCGACACCGCCTCCCTGGTGGTGACCGGCCTGTTCCTGCTCGCCGTGCTCGCCACCGGACTCGGACTGCTCGGCAACGGAATCGCGGTCGTGCTGCACGAGGGCGTCCGGCCGATCACCCTGACCCCGGTGCTCGCCGGAATCGGCCTGCTCGTCCTCCCGGTCGCCGCCGCGCTCGCACTGCGCCGCGGGCCGGAGGTGCCGCCGTGGCTGCTGATCGTCGCCACCGCGACCACGCTGGCCGGCGTGTACCTGCTGGCACACCTGCTCGCCTTCGCCGGGCACGCCGTGGTCTACGACCAGCTCCCGGACGACACCGGCCCCGACGCCATCGTGGTGCTCGGCTGCGGACTCAACCGCGACAGGGTCACCCCGCTGCTCGCCTCCCGCTTGCGGCGGGCGCTGCGCGTGTACCGGGCCGAGACGGCGGCAGGCCGCGGCCCGCTCCTCGTCACCTCCGGCGGCAAGGGCGGCGACGAGGCGCTGAGCGAGGCCGACGCCATGGCCACCTACCTGATCCGAGCCGGTGTCTCGGCCGAGTCGATCGTGCGCGAGCGGGAGTCCCGCAACACCGAGGAGAACCTGCGCAACAGCCTCGCCCTGCTCCGCGACCGCGGCGTCGATCCCGATACCGCGCGCATCACCGTCGTCACCAGCAACTTCCACGTCCTGCGGGCAGCCGCACTGACCCGTCGGCTCGGCGTGGAGGCGCATGTGGCGGGGGCCCGCACGGCGCTGTACTTCATCCCGGCGGCGTTCCTGCGCGAGTTCGCGGCGGTCCTCACCACGCACTACCGCCGCGCGCACGTCGCGGTGGCCACGGCCGCCGCGATCGCGATCCCGGCCTCAGCGGCACATGCCTACCTGATCACCTGACGCCGAGGGTTGCGCGCAGACCGCGTCGAACGATTGCCGGTGGTGGGGCCGTGCGGAACAGTTCACCGCGACACAGCGCAGCTCGACCCGAGGACGGTGCCATGGCCCCCACTGACCAGACGCGCACCGGCTCCCAGGCGGTCGAGCGCGCCATCCACCTGCTGAACTGCTTCGAAGGAGACGACCCCGAGCTCTCCGTCAGCGAGCTCGCCAAGCTGGCCGGGGTGCCGGTGAGCACCGCGCACCGGCTGGCCCAGGCGCTGGTGCGCGGGCGGCTGCTGGAGCAGGATCCGCTCACCGACCGCTACCGGGTCGGCCACGGGCTCGCCACGCTCGCCCGGCCCGCGCTGACCAGGCTCGGGCTGGACTCGGCTGCCCCGCACCTCTACGCGCTGGCCGCCGGGATCAAGATCACGACCAGTCTGAGCGTGCTCGACGACGACGCGGCGCTCACCGTCTTCCAGGCCCGCCCGCCGGTGCACTTCTGCGCGCACCAGGTGCCGCGGCAGCGCAGGCACCTGCGGCAGAGCGCGCCGGGGCAGGCGCTGCTCGCTTGGTCCGGCGCGGGCGACGGGCTGCGCACCGACCTGGACGTGGTGCGCAGGAAGGGCTTCGCCTCGGAGGAGTTCGAGTTCGCCGAACTCGAGGACGACGACCCCATCCGCTCGGTCGCCGTCCCGGTCTTCGACCGGGACCGCAAGGTGTGGGGCGCGCTCGGGGTGCAGGCGCGCTGCGCCCGGCTCGACGACGCCCTGGTCCGCGACATTCTCCCGGCCATGCGGCAGGTCGCGACACGCATCGGGACGGTCGTCCGACAGAGCGGCTGTCCCGCAACGTAATTCGGATCACGGTGATTTCCACATTGTGGAAAGACGGTTGTCCGAGCCGCTGCCCGGCACCCACGATGAAGCTCAGACAGCCCCTGTACCTCGAACGAAAGGCGCCGACGTGTCGTCTCGCACCGCACTGATCCGCCGCCGCGCCGTCGACCTGATGCGCACCCCGCACGGGACCTGTCGGCGCTGATTCCAGCGCCCTCCCCTCTCTCTCGCCCCCGGGAATTTCCCCGTTCTCCCGGCGTGCCCGCACGGGCCCGCTCCCAGAAGGAACAGCCATGTTCTCCACCGCAAGACAACGAATCGCGGCCGCCGCGCTCGCCGCCCTGGCCGGGCTCTCGGTGCTGACCGCCTGCGGCGACTCCGGCACCACGACCACCGCCGACGGCAAGACCGTGCTGCGCTACCAGGGCCAGACCGGCCAGGTGACCCCGTTCGAGCTGGCCCAGGAGCTCGGCTACTTCGAGAAGATCTCGCTGCAGTGGGAGGGCGACACCACCAGCGGCCCCGCCAATATCCAGGCGGCGGCGACCAACCAGGTCGAGTTCGGCAGCGCCTTCAACGGCGCGGTGGTGAAGCTGATCTCCGGCGGCGCGAAGGTCACCTCGGTGCTCAGCTCCTACGGCGCGGACGACAAGTCGTTCAGCGGCTACTACGTGCTGGACGGCTCGCCGATCACCGCCGCCCGCGACCTGATCGGCAAGAAGGTCGCGGTGAACACGCTCGGCGCGCACCACGAGTTCATCACCAGGGAGTGGCTGCACCAGCAGGGCCTCTCCGAGGACGAGATCGAGCAGGTGCAGCTCGTCGTCGTGCCGCCGGCCAATACCGAGGACGCGCTGCGCAAGGGCCAGGTCGACGTCGGCACCCTCGGCTCGGTCTTCCGGGACACGGCGCTGGAGCGCGGTGGGCTGCGCCCGCTCTACACCGACAAGGCCATCTTCGGCGAGTTCGACTACGGCACCTATGTGTTCCGCGACGACTTCATCGACAAGAACAAGGACGCCGTCGCCGACTTCGTGCAGGGCACCGCCCGCGCCACCCGCTGGCTGCAGGTGACCCCGCGCGACGAGGTGGTCGCCGAGTTCGCCGCGATCATCGAGAAGCGCGGCCGCCAGGAGAACACCGAGCTGCTGAAGTTCTGGAAGAGCTCCGGCCTCCCGGTGCCCGGTGCGGTGATCGCGGAGAAGGAGCTGCAGATCTGGGTCGACTGGCTGGTCCGCAACGGCGAGCTGAAGGACGGCCAGCTGAAGGCCGCCGACCTGTTCACCAACGAGTTCAACCCCTACGCCAACGGCATCTACCAGCCCGCGAGCGGCCCGGCCGGGGAGGTGCTCGCCAAGTGAGCACCGCGACCAAACTCGCGCTGAGCGGGGTCAGCAGGCAGTTCTCGGTGCGCGGGTCGGCGGAGAAGTTCACCGCGCTCGACGACATCACCCTCGACGTGCGCGCAGGCGAGTTCCTCGTCCTGGTCGGGCCGAGCGGGTCGGGCAAGTCGACGCTGCTCGACCTGCTCGGCGGGCTCAGCAAGCCGACGTCGGGGCAGATCCTGCTGGACGGCGCCCCGGTCACCGGGCCCGGGCTGGACCGCGGGATCGTCTTCCAGCAGTACGCGCTGCTTCCCTGGCGGACCGCACGGGCCAATATCGAGTTCGGGCTGGAGGCCAAGGGGCTTCGCAGGAAAGCGCGGCGCGAGATCGCCGACCGCTACCTGGAGCTGGTCGGGCTCACCGGCTTCGGCGACCGCTACCCGCACGAGCTCTCCGGCGGCATGAAGCAGCGCGTCGCGATCGCCCGCAGCCTGGCCTTCGACCCCGAGGTGCTGCTGATGGACGAGCCCTTCGCCGCGCTCGACGCGCAGACCAGGGAGGCACTGCAGGACGAGCTGCTGCGCATCTGGCGCGCCACCGGCAAGACGATCCTGTTCATCACGCACGGCATCGACGAGGCCGTCTACCTGGGACAGCGGGTCGCGGTGCTCACCTCGCGGCCGGGCCGGATCAAGGCCGTCGTCGAGGTCGAGATCGACCGGGACAGCGGCGAGGACATCCGCTCCACCGAGACCTTCCGCGCCTACCGGCACGAGATCTGGTCGCTGCTGCGCAGCGAGGTCGAGCGTGCCCAGGACCAGGAGCTCCAGCACACCGAGAGGCCGAAGCCATGACCAGCGCAGCCGAACTCGTCCGCGCGGCAGAGTCCGCACCCGACCCGGCACCCGGCACCGCACCCGCGCCCGGCACCGCGGCCGCGCCCGACGCCGCGGCCGCGCCCGACGCCGCGGCCGCGCCGGGCACCACGGCGACCGCCGACACCGCACCGGCGGCCGGGGCGCGCGGTGTCGGCGCCCGGATCGCCGCGCCGGTGCTCCGCACACTGTGGCGGGTGGTGAAGCCGCTCATCGCCATCGTCGCCTTCCTGGCGCTGTGGGAGGTCGCGCCGCGCACCGGGCTGGTGGACGAGGTGTTCCTGCCCCCGTTCAGCACGGTCGCGCAGGCCTTCGCCGAGCTGCTGACCAGCGGTGAGTTGTGGATCCACGTCGAGGCGAGCCTGGGCCGCTCGCTGAGCGGATTCGCGATCGCGCTGGCCATCGCGGTGCCGCTCGGCATCGCCATCGCCTGGTACAAGCCGGTGGCCGAGCTGCTCAACCCGATCCTCGAACTCTTCCGCAACACCGCGGCGCTGGCGCTGCTCCCGGTCTTCGTGCTGATCCTCGGGATCGGCGAGACCTCGAAGGTGGCGCTGGTGGTGTACGCCAGCGTCTTCCCGATCCTGCTGAACACCATCACCGGGGTGCGCACGGTCGATCCGCTGCTGATCAAGTCGGCGGCCTCGCTCGGGCTGAGCCCGCTGCGGCTGTTCCAGAAGGTGATCCTGCCCGCCGCGATCCCCTCCATCTTCACCGGCCTGCGGATGGCCGCGGCCAGCTCGATCTTGGTGCTGCTAGCCGCCGAGATGGTCGGTGCGCGGGCCGGGCTTGGCTACCTGATCACCGCCGCGCAGCAGAACTTCCAGATCCCGAACATGTACGCGGGCATCCTGGCCATCTCGCTGCTCGGCCTGTCCTTCAACGGCCTGCTGGTCACGCTGGAGCGCCGCTTCTCGCGGTGGCGCGTCCAGCACGACCGCTGACCCACGGGAGCTATCCACCATGTCTGCGAGACAGTTTCACCTGAACGCCTTCCTGATGGGCGTCGGCCACCACGAGGCGGCCTGGCGGCACCCGCGCACCGAGGAGCACCGGGTACTCGACGTCGGGCACTTCCAGGAGCTCGGCCGGATCGCCGAGCGCGGCAGGCTCGACTCGGTGTTCTTCGCCGACGGCCTGACGATCGGGCCGCGCATCGAGCGCAATATCCAGGCGGTCTTCGAGCCGATCACGCTGCTCTCCGCGATCGCCGCGGTCACCGAGAAAGTCGGGCTCATCGCCACCGCCTCCACCGGGTACAACGAGCCGTACAACCTGGCCCGCAAGTTCACCTCGCTCGACCACATCAGCCACGGCCGGGCGGGCTGGAACATCGTCACCTCGGCCGGCGCGGACGAGGCCGCCAACTTCGGGCTGGACGGCACCCCGCAGCACGCGGGGCGCTACGAGCGCGCGGCGGAGTTCGTCGACGTGGCGCTGCGGCTGTGGGACAGCTGGGAGTCCGAGGCGCTGGTGCTCGACGCCGAGAGCGGGGTCTTCGCCGACCCCGCGAAGGTGCACACCATCGACTACGACGGCCCCCGGTTCCGGGTGCGCGGCCCGCTGAACTCGCCGCGCAGCCCGCAGGGCAGGCCGCTGCTGGTGCAGGCGGGCTCCTCGGAGAGCGGCAAGGAGTTCGCCGCCCGCTACGCCGAGGCCGTCTTCACCGCGCAGCGCACGCTCGCCGAGGGCCAGGCGTTCTACCGCGACCTGAAATCCCGGCTCCCGAAGTACGGCCGCGCCGCCGACGAGCTCAAGGTGCTGCCCGGGCTGGTGCCCTACATCGCCGGGACCGAGGCGCAGGCGCACGCCCTCGAGCAGGAGTTCACCGACCTGATCTCGCCGGACTACGCGCTCGGCCAGCTCTCCCGGCTGCTCGGCGTCGACCTCACCCAGCACGCGCTGGACGCCCCGCTGCCCCCGCTGCCCGAGGTCACCGAGTTCGAGGGGAACAAGAGCAGGTACGTGCTGGTCAAGGAGCTGGCCGAGAACGAGCGGCTGACGGTGCGGCAGCTCATCGGCAAGCTCGGCGGCGGGCGCGGGCACCGCTCCTTCGCAGGCACGCCCGAGCAGATCGCCGACGAACTGCAGAGCTGGTTCGAGAACGGCGCCGCCGACGGCTTCAACATCATGCCGCCCTACCTGCCCGGCGGGCTGGAGGACTTCGTCGAGCAGGTGGTGCCGATCCTGCAGCGGCGCGGGCTCTTCCGCACCGAGTACACCGCAGACACGCTCCGCGGGCACTACGGCCTCGACGAGGTCGAGAGCCGGTTCGCCGAACCCCGCGCCGAAGCGAGCGCATGAGCTCGTGCACCACTCCCCTCCCGCTCGATTCGCTGCGCCCGCTGGTCTTCCCGGTCTACGTGCCGACGGTGGCGCGCGGAATCGGGATGGGCGCCGCCGCCCCGGTGATGACGCTGCGCGCGGTGGAGCTCGGCGCCTCGGCGGCGGTCGCTGGGCTGGCGGTGGCGCTGGTCGGGCTGGGTCAGGTGCTCGGCGACATCCCGGCCGGGCAGCTGGTGGCCCGGCTCGGCGAGCGCGGCTCGACCATCGCCTGCACGGTGGTCGGGCTGGCCGGGGTGCTGCTCTGCCTGCTCGCGCCGACGGTGCCGCTGCTCTGCGCGGGGCTGCTGGTCGTCGGGCTTTCCAATGCCGTGTGGGGGCTGGCGCAGATGACCTTCATGGCCGAGTCCATCGCCTTCGGGCGGCGGGCGCGGGCGATGTCGCTGTTCGGCGGGGCGATGCGGCTCGGCTTCTTCGCGGGGCCGTTCCTCGGCGCGCTGGCGATCCTCGGCCTGGGCACCCGCGGCGGCTTCGCGGTGCAGCTGGTGACCTTCGCGCTGGCCGGCGCGCTGATGGCGGCGCTGCCGCTGCCCGGAGGCACGGCCCCGCCGGTGCCGGCGCCGATCTCGCTGATCGGCGTGACCCGGCTGCACCACCGGATTCTGTGCACGCTCGGCGCCGGGTCGCTGCTGATGGGCGCCGCGCGGGCATCGCGGGAGGTGATCCTGCCGCTCTGGGCGCACCAGATCGGGATCGGCGCGGCCACCGCCAGCCTGCTCTTCGGGATCGGCGCCGCGCTGGAGCTGGTCTTCGCCTACCCGGCCGGGCACCTCATGGACCGGTTCGGGCGGCTGCCGGTGGCGGTGCCGTCGCTGGCGGTGCTCGCCGTCGCGTACTGCGCGGTGCCGCTGACCCAGACGACGGCGGCGCTCGGCGTTGTCGCCGTCGTGATGGGGATCGGCAACGGCATCGGCAACGGCGTCATCATGACCATCGGCGCCGACGTCGCCCCGGCCGCGATCCGCGCGGAGTTCCTTGCGGCCTGGCGGCTGACCCACGACGGCGGCGCCTTCGCCGGGCCGCTGCTGATCGGCGCGCTGGCATCGGCGGCGCCGCTCGCGCTCGCCGCGGTGAGCATCGGCGGGGTCGCCGCGCTCGGCGCCGCGGTGATGCGCCACTACCTGCCCCGCTACGTTCCCTGGCCACCTCGGCCCGCTCCGGCCGAGACCTTCGAGGAAAGGGTGATCCGATGACCGACCCGATCGATGTGCCGCGGCGCGCCTGTCGCCCCGGCCGCCCCGCGACCCGAATCCCTTCTCCCCGAGTGAGCCTCCCATGACCGCAGTACACGAGAACCCGACAACCACCGCCGTCCGCGCAGACCCCGTCGCCGGGCACATCGGCGCCGACATCTCCGGCGTCGACCTGCGCGAACCGCTGACCGACGAGCAGGTGCGCGCCATCACCGATGCCCTGCACACCTACAAGGTGCTGTTCTTCCGCGACCAGCACATCGGCCACGCCGAGCAGATCGCCTTCTCCCGCCGGTTCGGCGCGGTGACGCCGTCGCACCCCTACGACACCGACGCGCCCACCGAGCACCCGGAGATCCTCGCCGTCGACAGCAGGCTCTACGAGAAGCGGTTCGGGGTGCGCAAGTTCAGCTACACCAACCACTGGCACACCGACGTCTCGGCGCTGATCAACCCGCCCGCGGCCTCGATCCTGCGCGCCGAGATCGCCCCGGAGCGCGGCGGCGACACCCGCTGGACCAACCTGGTCGCCGCCTACGAGAACCTGCCCGACGCGCTGCGCACCTTCGCCGACGGGCTGCGCGCCGAGCACCGCTTCGGCGGCAGCAAGCCCGCGTGGTCCGACGACAGCGACTACGCGCGCAAGGTGGCGGCGGCGCCGCTGGTCACCGAGCACCCGGTGGTCCGGGTGCACCCGGTGACCGGGGAGCGCGCGCTCTTCGTGAACCCCGGCTTCACCACCCGGATCATCGGGCTCAGCCCGGCCCAGTCCGACGCCGTGCTGAAGCTGCTGTTCGACCAGATCGCCGAGCCCGCCTTCACCGTCTCGCTCCGGTGGAAGCCGGGCACCATCGCGTTCTGGGACAACCGGGCGACCGCGCACCTGGCCCCCAGCGACCTCGACCACCTCGACGTCACCCGGGTGCTCTACCGCACCACCCTGGAGGGCGACATCCCGGTCGGCGTCGACGGGGAGGCGTCGGTCTCCATCTCCGGCGATCGGTTCACCGGCGCCTGAGCACGGACAGCGCGGAAGGCCGGCGATCGGGTGATCGCCGGCCTTGCGCGCGGACGGTTCAGCGGGAGAGCGAGTTCCGCAGCTCGGCGACGGTGCCGCGGCGCTCGTAGCCGATCCAGGCGAAGACCGCGGCCAGGACCAGCGGGAAGATCGCCATGCCCGGCTTGTCGGCGATGAATGCCTGGGTGCCCGCGGCGAGCACGGTGAGCACCGCGAGCCCGCCGGCGGCGAGCGCGCTGAGCTTGGGCACCATGAGGCCGATGCCGCCCGCGACCTCGGCGACGCCGATGAAGACGAGCAGCCAGACCGGGAAGGCCAGGTTGTCGACGGCGTTCTCGGCGAGCGTGCCCGGCATGATCAGCTTGGGGGCGCCGGAGGCGATGACGAAGAAGAGCCCGAGCAGGATCTGCAGGGTCCACAGGACGCGGTTGCGGACGGTGCCGGGGCGGGTGGCGGTGGCGGCGGAGAAGGTGGCGGTGGTCATCTCGGGTCCTTCGGGTCGGTGCGGGAGTCATCACATACGACGGAGCCCCGCCGGAGAACTCATCGCCGCACCGGAGAAATTTTTCGCCGGGCGAAACCCGTTTGTGTCGGGGAGGATTGGCTATCCCCAGTCCGAACCAGGGAGGTAGCCATGCCCATCAAGTACCGTCAGCGGAAGTCCTTCGGGCCGCTGAAGTTCAATTTCACCCAGAACGGGATGTCCTCGTGGGGGATCAAGATCGGCCGCTGGTCGTGGAATTCCCGCACCAAGAAGAACAGCGTCGATCTGCCCGGCCCGCTGAGCTGGCGCCAGCGCTGACGCGCATCCCCGCATACCGGCCCGGAGGCACCCGCCTCCGGGCCGGTATCGCGTTCGCGACACGCCGCCATCGGCGGCCTCATCCGGGGGACCTGCGAGAGCATCCGCTCCGACCGGGATAATCGGGAGAGATAACTCGGCGTGTGCCGAACCCGAACCCGACCAGGGAGGTGCCGTGAGCACACGCCAGGAGCCGCCGGCGATCGCCGGTGCCGCACCGGCGGCGGCGCGCAAGGCCGGGTACCGGGAGGATCTGGACGGGCTGCGCGGCGTCGCCATCGCGCTGGTGGTGGTGTTCCACGTGTGGTTCGGCCGGGTCTCCGGCGGCGTCGACGTGTTCCTCGTGCTCTCCGGGTTCTTCTTCACCGGGCTGCTGCTGCGCCGCGCCGAGCGCCCGGAGCCGCTCGGCGCGGGCGCGATCCTGCGCCGCACGGCGTGGCGGCTGCTGCCCGCGCTCGTGGTGGTGCTGGCGGCGGTGGTGGTCGCCACCGTGGCGATGCGCCCGTACACGCAGTGGTCGACGCTGGCGGCGCAGACGCTGGCCTCGCTCTTCTACTACCAGAACTGGCAGCTGGCCTGGTCCTGGTCGGACTACCTGGCCGCCGACCCGTCGGTGAGCCCGCTGCAGCACCTGTGGTCGATGGCGGTGCAGGGCCAGTTCTACCTGGCCGCGCTGCTCGTGGTCGCGGCGGTGGCCTGGGTGGGCCGGCGCAGGGGCGGGGCCGCGCTGGTGCGCGCCGCGCTGCTGGCGATCGTCGCGGTGCTCATGCTCGCCTCGCTGCTGCACGCCACCCGCGGCGCGGCGACCGCGCAGGGCTGGAACTACTACGACAGCCTGGCCCGCGGCTGGGAGCTGTGCGCGGGCGCGGCGCTCATCCTGCTCGCCCCGGTGCTGGCGCCGCCGCGGCTGCTGCGCTCGGTCCTCGCGGTGGCCGGGGTGCTCGGCGTGGTCGGCTGCGGCTGGTTCGTCCTGGACGGCGCGAACCGCTTCCCCGGGCCGGCCGCGCTGCTCCCGGTGGGTGCTGCGGCGGCGGTGATCATCGCGGGCAACGGGCTCGCGGCGCCGGAGCGGCCGTGGCCGAACCGGCTGCTCGCCTCGCGCACGGCCCGCCGGCTCGGCGACATCGCCTACCCGCTGTACCTGTGGCACTGGCCGATCCTCATCTTCTACCTGGCCGATCGGGGCCAGCCGCGGGCCGGGTTCGGCGACGGGCTGATGATCATCGGGGTCTCGCTGGTGCTGGCCTGGATCACGCACCGCTGGATCGAGGAGCCGCTGCGCGAGCGCGCGGCCGCCGCCCCGGCCGCTCCGGCGCGGGGGCGCGGCGGCGTGCTGGTGCTGGCGGGTGCGGTGCTGGTGGCGAGCGGCGGCTGGCTGGTGATCACCGAACGGCTGCATCCGGGTTCGGCGGTCGAGGCGCTGGACGCGCGGCTCTACCCGGGGGCCGAGGCGCTGGTCGCGGGCGCGGCCGTGCCGGAGATGCGGATGCGCCCGACCCTGCTCGAGGCGCCCGCCGACGGCCCGCCGCCCACGCACGACGGCTGCATCGCGGACTGGGACACCCGCGAGGTGGTCGGCTGCACCTACGGCGACCCGGAGGCCGGGCGCACCCTGGCCGTGGTCGGCAGTTCGCACGCCGAGCACTGGCTTCCGGCGCTGCAGGTGCTGGCCGCGGAGCACTCCTTCCGGATCCAGGTGTACCTGAAGATGGGCTGCCCGCTCACGCTCGACGACAACGTCACCTACAAGGGCGAGCCGATCCCGGACTGCCGCGACTGGTCGCGCGAGGTGATCGACCGGCTCGGCGCCGAGGCGCCGGACTGGGTCTTCACCACCGGCACCCGCCCGCGCGCCGACCTCGGCGACGAGACCCCGGCCGAGTACCTCGACGTCTGGTCGGCGCTCTCGGACCGCGGGCTGCGCACGATCACCATCCGGGACACGCCGTGGCTGCGCCGCGACGCCGTCCGCTACAAGGCGGTGGACTGCCTCGCGGGCGGTGGCGACCGGCTGAGCTGCGGCATCCCGCGCGGCGCCGCGCTGGACGAGGTGAACCCGCTGCTGGAGCCCGCCTCGCACTACCCGGCGGTCTTCCCGATCGACCTCACCGACGCCGTCTGCGAGCCGGAGACCTGCGCGGTGGTCGAGGGCAATGTGCTCGTCTACCACGACGAGCACCACCTGACGGCGAGCTACTCGCGCTCGCTGGCCGGCCCGCTCGGCCGGGAGCTGCAGCCCGTCCTGAACTGGTGGTGAGCGTGCGTCGGCGGCGGGTGCTGGTCGCCGGGCTGCTCACCGGGGCCGCGCTGGTGCTCGGGTACGGCCCGAGCGAGCCGGAGGCGCCAGCGGTGGTCGGGGGCGAGCTGCCCGCCGGTGGCGCGCCGGTGCGCATCGACTACGGCCCGGCCGCCGACACCTTCGGGCAGCTGTACCTGCCGACCGTGGGGCGGGGGCCGTTCCCGGTGGTGGTGCTGGTGCACGGCGGTGGCTGGTCGCAGTACCGCAACCTCGGTGAGTCGGCGCCGCAGGCGGTGGCGCTGGCCGCGCACGGCGTCGCGGTGTGGAACGTGGAGTACCGGCGGGTGCACGGCGCCGGCGGCTGGCCGACCACGCTGCACGATGTGCGCGACGCGGTGAACGCGCTGGCAGGCCCGGTCCGCGAGCGGGTCGGCGACGCGCTCGACCTGCACCGGGTGCACCTGGCCGGGCACTCGGCGGGCGGGCACCTCGCGGCCTGGGTGGCCGCGCAGCCGCTCGACCCCGAGCTGAAGGTGCGCAGCGCGACGCTGATGGCCGCCGTGCTCGACCTCGATTTCGCGGTGCGCAACGGCCGCGACCGCTTCGTGCGCGGGTTGCTCGGCGGCGCGCCGGACGAGGTGCCCGACCGCTACCACCTGGCCTCCCCCATCGAGCACCTGGCCGTCGGGGTCGCGCTCACCGCGGTGCACGGCGATGCCGACCGGGTGGTCTCCCCGGAGCAGAGCCGCCGCTACATCGCCGCGGCGCAGCGCGCGGGCCGCCGCACCGAGCTGCACGTCCTGCGCGGCTCCGGGCACGCCGACTTCATCGACACCACCTCGCTCGCCTGGCAGACCGCGCAGGCGGCCATTCTCGGTCACGCGGCTACCCTGCGCTGACCACACCGCGCACGGGGTTGTGGTCGGAGAGCCCGGCGGAGTCGAGCACCCGCACCCCGGCCGCGACCGCTCCCCGCGTGACGATGTGGTCGATGAACTGCGATTTCCCCGCGCCGCCGGTGCGCGGGCGGGTCGGTAGCTCCGGCGGCAGCTCGGCGACGGCGAACTCGGGGCCGAGCGCGGCGGCGACGGTCGCGCGGTCGGCGTTGAAATCGCCGAGCAGCACCGCGGGCCCGGCCGCGGCGAGGTCGGCGAGGGCCAGCAGCTGGCCGGGGCCGCGCCCGTCACCGGTGACGTGGGTGGCGATCACGGTGAACTCCCCGACCCGGACCACGAGCGCGCCCTTGCCCGGATCGTCGCCGAACGCCTCGCCGAGGACCGGGACGCTCGCCGGATCGGCCAGGATCACCAGGTACTCGTCGCGGTCCCGCAGCACCGTCGGGACGCGCTTGGGCCGTGGCACCCGGGGATAGCGCAGGGTGTGCACGGCCCGATCACCGGCGATCGCGCGCAGCGCGGCCAGCTGGTCGCCGCTGACCTCCTGCAGCGCGATCACCGCGGCGTCCAGCCCGGCCACCCGCTCGGCGACGGCGGCGTTCCGCGCGACCTCGTCCGGCCAGCGCGCCGCGACCTCCTCGTACCAGTTCTCGGCGTGCACGCGGTGCAGGACGTTCCAGGAGGCGACGGAGAGCACGAGCCACCCTAGCCCGCGAGGTGCCTGCTGATCACCAGCCGCTGGATCTGGTTGGTGCCCTCGAAGATCTGGGTGATCTTGGCCTCGCGCATGTACCGCTCGACCCGGAAGTCGCGGGTGTAGCCGTAGCCGCCGAGCACCTGCACCGCGTCGGTGGTGACCTTCATCGCGGCGTCGGTGGCGACCAGCTTGGCGACCGAGGCGTGCCGGGAGTAGGCCAGCCCGGCATCGCGGCGGCGGGCGGCGTCGAGGTAGGTGGCGCGCGCGGAGTCCACCGCGGCGGCCATGTCGGCGAGCAGGAAGCCGAGCCCCTGGTGATCGATGATCCTGCGGCCGAACGCCGTTCGCTCCCCGGCGTAGGCCACGGCCTCGTCCAGCGCGGCCTGGGCCAGCCCGACCGCGACCGCGGCGATCCCGAGCCGCCCGGAATCCAGTGCGCTGAAGGCGATCTGCAGCCCCTGCCCCTCGGCGCCGATCCGCCGCTCGGCCGGGAGGAGGGCGCCGTCGTAGTGCGCGGAGGTGGTCGGGACGGCGTGCAGCCCCATCTTCTCCTCCGGCTTGCCGAAGCTCAGCCCGTCGAGCTCGCGCGGCACCAGGAAGCAGGAGATGCCCTTGGAGCCGTCGCCGGTGCGGGCGAACAGGTTGTAGAAGTCGGCGATGCCGCCGTGCGTGATCCACGCCTTGGCCCCGGTGATCCGGTAGCCACCGTCCGCGGCGACCGCCTTGCAGGCGAGCGCCGCGGCGTCGGAACCGGCCTGCGGCTCGGAGAGGCTGTAGGCGCCGATGGTGCTGCCGCCGAGCATCTCCGGCAGCCAGCGCTTCTTCTGCTCCTCGGTGCCGAAGGCGAGCAGCGGGTGGCAGGCGAGGCTGTGCACGCTCACCGCGACCGCCACCGCGGCCCAGCGCGCGGCCAGTTCCTCGAGCACCTGCAGGTAGACCTCGTACGGCTGGCCGCCGCCGCCCCACTCCTCCGGGTACGGCAGGCTCAGCAGCCCGGCCGCGCCGAGCGTGGCGAAGACGCCGTCGGGGTAGGTCTCGGCCTTCTCGTGCTCGTCGGCGATCGGCGCGAGGACCTTGTCCGCGAGATCGCGGGTGAGCCCGATCAGGTCGCGCGCCTCGTCGGTGGGCAGGAGTCGATCGACGGCCACGGGCTCTCCTCGAACTCGATACGGGTATCAGTACTCGATATCAGTCGAGAGTACTGCCGACGCGGACAGTACTACAAGACGCCGCGCAGTACTATCTCCGCATGGAGCACGCATCGGCCTTCGCGACGGCCCGCCGCACCGAACTCTTCGACGAACTGCTGGCGCTCTTCCTCGCCGAGGGTTTCGCGCACCTGACCCTGGACGCCATCGCGGCCAGGCTGCGCTGCTCCAAGTCCACGCTCTACACCCTGGCGGGCAGCAAGGAGCAGCTGGTCACCGCCGCGACGGTGCACTTCTTCAAGCGCGCCACCGACGCCGTGGAGGCGAGCGTGGCGAGGGCCGACGGACCGCGCGAGCGGATCGCCGCCTACCTGACCGCGGTCGGCACGGCGCTGGCGGTGGCCTCGGAGCGCTTCATGGCCGACCTGGACGCCTTCGCCCCGGCCCGCGCGGTGTACGAACGCAATACCGGGATCGCCGCCCGCCGGGTGCAGCAGCTCATCGACGACGGCGTCGCCACCGGCGACTTCCGCGGCGTGCACGCCGCGTTCGCCGCCGAGCTGGCCGCCACCATGATGGTGCGCATCCAGCAGGGCGGCGTCCGCGCGGGGACTGGCCTGGACGATGCCGCCGCCTACCGCGAGCTGGCCTCGATCCTCACCAACGGGATCAGCGCCTAGGGCTCGGCCGGATCGAGGATGTCCTCGATCCGGCCGACCGGACCGCCCTCGGTACCCGGCGCGGTCGAGCGGAGCTCACCCGGCCGGAATCCGATTCGCTCCGCTTCGCGAATCGTCCCGCCGGATCGGCATCCGCCGTGCTCGGGCCGAGTACCGTGGTCGGCATCGCGTGCTCGCAATCCGTACAGGGCAGGAGAACGGTGGTGAATCTCCCGGCGCCGCTGCCGATCGAGCGCGCGGAGTTCCGCCCGCGCGACGCCGACGCGGCGACCGCCGTCTTCGAGCAGCTCTACGTGGGCAACCGGACCCGGTTCGACGAGGTCGGCGCGGACGCGGCGCTCGAGGTGTCCGCGGCGAGCAACCCGCTGCTCGCCACCGACCGGATCCGCTCCACCATCGGCTACCGGGTCGACACCGAGCCGCTGGACTACCTGTTCGTCACCCGGCTCGGCGCCGGGCGGATGACCGTCACCGGCGACGGCACCGAGATCAGGCAGCGCGCGGACGGCGTACCCGCGCTGCTCCCGCTCGGCATGCCACTGCGCTTCGACGCCGACCGGATCGACCTGACCGGGCTGCGGCTCCCGCTGGCCACGGTGCTCACCGCCGCCGAGGAGCGCGGCGGCACCGCCGCCGACTTCCGGTTCCTCGGCTTCCGGCCGGTCTCCGGCGCGGCGGCCCGCTGGTGGACCGGGCTATTCGGCGCGGCGCGGACCGACCTCGCCGCCGCCGACTCGGTGCTGAGCAACCCGCTGGTCGCCGCCGAGTTCGCCGCGGCGCTGGCCGCGACGGCGCTGGTCGTCTTCCCGAACACCACGATGGTGCACAGCGCGCCCGAGCCGGGCGCCGCACCGGATTCCGCGCTGCGCCGTGGCATCGACTACCTGCACGCGCATGCCACCGAGGTGGTCGGCGTCGCCGATATCGCGGCCGCCGCCGGGGTCACCCCGCGCGCGCTGCAGTACGCCTTCCGCACCCACCACGGCACCACGCCGCTGGGGTACCTGCGCACCATCCGGCTCGACCGGGCCCACGCCGAGCTGCTCGAATCCGCCACGGGCAGGGAGCGGCGGACGGTCGCCGCCGTCGCGCTCCGCTGGGGCTTCAGCAATCCCGGCCGCTTCGCCGCCGCCTACCGGAAGCGGTTCGGGCAGCCGCCGACCCGCACCCTGCGCGGCTGATTTCACGCGCCGCGGGCGCGAACCCGTGCGGCACATCCGCCGCCGGGAATGAACGAGGTCCGGCGGGGTAGGAACGCCGCGATCGGCTAACGGGAGGACGAGCGACGATGGCACCGGACGATCCACGGGACGAGGGCACAGTGGCAACCGATCTCGCCGCCGAGCAGATCGCGGCGGCGTTCGCCCGGATGTCGGGGCTGTTCCTCACCGCGGAGACGGTCGAGACCGCGCTGTCGATGATCACCGCGCTCGCGCGGGAGATGGTCCCGCACACCGCGGGGGCCGGGCTGACGCTGGTCGACGCCGCGGGCGAGCGGACGAGCGCGGCGGCCACCGACGAGGTGGTGCGGCGCGCCGACGCGCTGCAGTACGAGCTCGGCGCCGGCCCCTGCCTCACCGCCTGGGCGGATCGGGTGGTGGTCCGGATCGACGACCTGGACACCGACGAACGCTGGCCGGTCTGGGGGCGCAGCGCCGTCGAACTCGGGCTCCGCGCCACGCTCAGCGCACCGCTGGTCACCGGAGGCAGTGCCCTCGGCGCGATGAAGGTGTACGCCACCGAGCCCTTCGCCTACGGCAGCCGCGAGGACAATATCCTCGCCATGTTCGCCGCGCAGGCGGCGCTGCTGCTCGCGCACCGGATCGCGGCCGCCGACGCGGAGCAGGTCAGCGCCAGGATCGCCGCGAGCCTGCGCGGCCGGGAGGCGGTGGCACTGGCCAAGGGCATCGTGATGGCGCGCGACGGCGTCGACGAGCGGGCCGCGTTCCTGGTCCTGGCCGCCGCGGCGCGCAGGCAGCGCAGCACCGTGCTGCAGGTGGCCGAGCGGCTGGTGGCCTCGACGGCGCACCGGCGACGGTGAACAGGCGGATGAACGACCGCTCCGACGCCGAGCGCGCCAGGGCACAGCAGCGCAGCCTGGTCAAGGCCATCGACGGCGCCGGGCTCGCGCCGGAGGACCTCTGGATGGGCTACTTCACGATGGGCGGTGACACCGGCTTCCTCGAGGTGGATGCCTACCTGCACGGGCTCGGCGAGCTGCCCGCGCTCGACCGCGACATCCTCGCGCACGTGGTCAACGAACGGCTCGACCAGCGGGCCTGGTCGAGCCGCGCGGGGTACAGCCGCACGCTGCGCGATGCCGAATCCCGCAGCGCCCCGCTGGCGGCGCTGGTCGAGCTGATCGACGGCAGCCACCTGGCCGCGCCGGACCGGCTGCCCGCCGTCGCCGAGGCGGCGGGGCGCGCGCTCGGCGTGCACCTGACGATCTACCTGGTCGACTACGCGCAGCGCTACCTGCGGCCGCTGCCGAGCACGACGGACAGCACCGGCCAGGCACCCGCGGAGACCGCGCTCGACGTGGACAGCACGCTGCCCGGCCGCGCCTTCCGCACCGTGCGGACGCTCCCGTCGCAGGCGGGCGAGAAGCCGGGGCTGTGGGTGCCGCTGCTGGACGGCAGCGAGCGCCTCGGGGTGCTCGAGGTGCGGGTGGACGACTGCGACGACATCTACGACCCGGCGCTGCGCAGCGAATGCCGATGGGTCGCACGGCTGCTCGGCCACCTGATCTCCGCGCTGAGCGCCTACGGCGACGCGCTGCAGCGGGTGCGCCGCGGCGCGCCGCGGACCCCGGCCGCCGAGCTCATCTGGTCGCTGCTGCCCCCGCTGACGGCCGGGGTGGACGGCTTCGTCGTCACCGGGGTGGTCGAGCCGCGCAACGATCTCAACGGCGACGCCTTCGACTACGCGCTCAGCGACACCACCGCGCAGCTGCTGGTGCTCGACGCGGTCGGACACGACCCGCGCAGCGGGCTGATCGCCGCCTCCGCGCTGGCCGCCTACCGGGCCGCCAGGCACGCGGGGCACGGGCTGTTCGAGCAGGCGAGGCTGATCGACGAGACCCTGGAGCGGCAGTTCGGCGGCTCGCTGTTCGCCACCGCGGTGCTCGCCGAGCTCGATCTGCGGACCGGGCGGCTGCGCTACGTCAACGCCGGGCACCCGGAGCCGCTGATCATGCGCGGCGGCAAGGTCGTCAAGCCGCTCGCCGCCGGGAAGCGGCTCCCGCTCGGCCTCGGCGCGGGCGACCTCACCGTCGGCGAGGAGACCCTGCAGCCGGAGGATTGGCTGGTGCTCTACACCGACGGGCTGGTGGAGGCGAGGGACAGCGCGGGCGCCCTCTTCGGCGAGGCCAGGCTGGTCGACTTCCTCGGCAGGGAGGCGGCGGCCGGGTACCCGCCGCCGGAGACCGCGCGCAGGCTCATCCGGGCCGTGCTCACCCACCAGCGCGGTGCCCTGCAGGACGATGCCACGGTGGTGCTGGCCCGTTGGACGGCCCCGCCGCGCAGCCCGTCGGCGATCGCCGGGAGCGAGGGGTAGCGCGGCCGGATCAACACCCGGCATACCGATAGCGAACAGAACGCTCGCGGGTCGTGCACAGAACGAAAAGGATCGTGGCGGCCCCGCTGCGCGGCGTCCCCCGGCGGTAGGCAGAGCACATCACTCGCACCTCCGCGCTCCGTCGGCGCCATGCACCGAAAGCGAGTTCGCCATGACGCTCCCGACCCGCCAGGGCACCACCACCGCCCGCCGCGTGAACCGCGGGCACGACAGCTACGACGGCATCGAGCCGCTGCTGGCAGAGCTGGCCGCGATGGCCGGGCACGACCCCCGCCGAACCGCGCTGCGCGAGCTCTGCCTGCGCCGCTGCCTCCCGCTGGCCGACCACATCGCCCGCCGCTTCACCGGCCGCGGCGAAACCTACGACGACCTGCACCAGAGCGCCTCGCTCGGGCTGGTCCTCGCGGTCGACCGCTACGACCCGGCCCGCGGCACCAGCTTCCTCGCCTTCGCCATCCCGACCGTGATGGGCGAGGTGCGCAGGCACTTCCGCGACCGCACCTGGGCCCTCCGGGTGCCGCGCCGGGTGAAGGAGACCCAGCTCGCGATCGGGCCGGTCATCGAGAAGCTGAGCCAGCACTGCGGCCGGATGCCGACCGCGGTGGAGATCGCCATGGAACTCGACCTCGACCTGATCGAGGTGACCCAGGCGCTGCTCGCGGGCAATGCCTACCGCACCAACCCGATCGACTCCCCCGCCGACGACGCGGGCGGCCCGGTCCCCGCGCAGATCACCGAGGCGCTCGGCGCGAACGACCCCTCCTACGAGCTCTGCGAGGACGCCATCGCCGTCGCCCCGCTGCTGCGCAGGCTCAGCGAGCGCGACCGGCGCGTGCTCTACCTGCGGTTCTTCGAGAACCGGACGCAGGCGCAGATCGCCGAGGAGTTCGGCGTCTCGCAGATGCACATCTCCCGGATCCTGTCCCGGACCCTGGCCGCGCTGCGCGCCCGCGCACTGCGCGACTGACGAGGCCCCCGCCGCCCGGCTCAGCGCCTGCGGCGGAGGAGCCGCAGCCCGGTGGCGTTCCAGTCGTCGAAGACGTCGACGCGGCCCACCCGGTTCAGCCCGGCGCGCCCGGCAGCGTCGACCACGGCGAGCGGGTCCAGGTGGCCAGGCCGGTCGACCTTCGGGGTCAGCACCCAGAGCCGGGAGCGCGCGGTCATCGCCTCGCCGCAGCCGAGCAGCACCTGAACCGGATCGCCCTCGCCCGCGCGCAGCCACACCAGCAGCCCGTCCGGGCAGCGGTGGCCGCCGGGCCCGGTGAGGCTGCGCCCGGTGATCGCCTCCACCCGCCCGCGCAGCTCGCGGTCGGCGTCATCGGCACAGCCGATCTCGCGCACCAGCTGTCCGGGCGCGAACCCGAACCGCTCCACCGCCGAAACCACCCAGTCCACCGGCACCGCCGCTCCTTCCGCCGTCTCTCGGAACCACGCAGCTACCCCGCGGCCCCCGTTTCTAACCGGCAGAAACGAAGGCGGTCAGCGGTTCAGGGTGACGCTGGGCCTGCAGCCGTAGGCGTGCCGGTAGGCGATGGCGAAGCGGCCCGCGTTGGAGAAGCCCCAGTCCGCGGCGATCGCGCCGACCGTGCGCCCGGAACCGGGGGTTGCCGCGACCAGCTCGGCGTGCGCTCCCGACAGCCGGATCCGGCGCAGGTAGTGCACCGGGGTGGTGCCGAGGTGCCTGCGGAACGCCAGCTGCACGCCGCGAATCGTCACGTACGCGGCGGCGGCGATATCGGCGAGCGCGATGTCCTCGCGGGCGTGGCTCTCCATGTAGGCGACCGCGCGGCGCACGGTCTCCGGGTGCGCGTCGTTGCGGTCCGCCGCGGTCGGGCCGCGCTCGCCGGTGCAGGGGAAGGTGTCGAGCACGACCGCCGCCAGATACTCGGCGGCCACCCCGGCGAGCAGCGGCGTGGCCGTCGGCGCGGCGGCGACGACGCCGAAGTGCTCGATGGCGGCGATCATGCGCGCCGCCGCCGCGGGGCTCACCGGATCGTGCCCGGTCGGCCGGGCGGCCCGCCCGTTCCGGTCCCGGTCGTCGACCCTGGCCAGCGTCTCCGGCGGGAGCGAGACCGACTGCCAGCTCGCCCGCCGGACGACGCCGACCCGCGGCAGCTCCGGCAGCTCCATCGCCACCACCCGGCCCGCGGTGATCCGCTGCGGATCGGCGGCGCCGAAGCGGGGTTCGAGCACGCCGTCGCGCAGCACCAGAATGCTCCAGTTGCCCGCCGGTTCCGCGTCGTAGCCGAGTTCGCCGCCGATCCGGACGGCGCTGTGGGTGACCGGCCCGACCTCCTGGCGCAGCACCCGGATCGGCAGGGCGGCACTCGTCGAGCCGAGCCGCACCGGCCCGTAGAGGCTGCTCAGTTCGGTCTCGGCCACGATGAGGTCGTCGGTCTCCAGCAGCACCCGGCCTGGACCGAGCCGCAGCAGCCCGGTCCGGGCTCGGCCCTGAACCTCGTCTGCCGCACCCACCGCGCGCGCATACCCGGGTTCCCCCCGCCCAAACACCCGGTCCACGGCGGCGCGATCCGGCACCCGGCTCAATCGCGCAGCGCGCGTCGGCGCAGGCCGGCCAGCGTGCGGGAGAGGATGCGGGAGATGTGCATCTGCGAGACCCCGAGTTCGGCGGCGATCTGGGACTGGGTGTAGTTCTCGAAGAAGCGTAGCCGCAGCACCAGCCGGTCCCGCTCGTTCAGCTCGCGCAGCAGCGGGGCGACGACGAGCGCGTCGTCGCAGATGGCGTAAGCGGGGTCGGTCTCGCCGAGCCGCTCGCCGACCTGGGCCGCGATCCCGCCGCCCTCCTCGTCGTCGGCGGTGGCGTCGAGCGAGTTGGTGCGGTAGGCGTTACCGGCCAGCAGCGCCTGGGTGACCTCGACCAGGTCCAGGTTCAGCGCCACCGCGATCTCGATCGCGGTCGGCATCCGGCCGTGCTCGTGGCAGAGCCGCTCCACCGTCGGCCCGATCGCCAGCTGGGTCTCCTTCACCCGGCGCGGCACCCGCACCGCCCAGGTGCGGTCGCGGAAGTGCCTGCGCACCTCGCCCATCACGGTGGGCACGGCGAAGGCGACGAAGGAGGTGCCGCGGGCCGGGTCGTAGCGGTCGACCGCGAGGACCAGCCCGACCGAGGCGCTCTGGTGCAGGTCGTCGTAGGTTTCGCCGCGGCCGGTGAAGCGGCGGGCGATGTGGTCGGCCAGCGGCAGGCAGCGGCGCATGACCTCCTCGCGCAGCCGCGGGCGGGCGGGGTCGCCCGCGTCCATGGCGGCGAGCTGTTCCAGCAGCGGCTCGATGCCGTCGTAGCTGTCGCGGCCGCGGTTGCCGCGGCGCGCGGTGGTGCTGTCGTGCAGTGCTGAGGAAGTCATCGCGACCTCGCTTTCCGAGACCCCGCGCGCGAAATCGCACGACCGGGGGGAGGCGATGATCGGCGGCTACCGCGCCCCCGACGCGGTAACCCGGGTGCGCGGCCGGACTTCGCTGCGCGCCGGTGCGCGCCGACGTTCCTTCGCATTCGGTACGAGCGCGGCTACCGCTCCCCGGCCGGGCGGTCCATGATCTCCGGCTGCCGTCTGCGCAGCGCGGCGAGCAGGCCGGGGGTGTATTCGGGCGGCGCCGCGTGCACCGAGAGCTGGTTGGCGACGGCGAGGTAGGCGTCCAGGTCGGCGCGCTTGTCCAGGTACAGCGCGCTGGTGAGCTGCTGCAGGTAGACGATGTCGGGCAGGTCGGACTCGGCGAAGCGGAGCACGGTGAAGCCGCTCTCGGCCACGGCGGGGCCGCCGACGTGGTCGGCGATCACCTGCACCGTGACGTTCGGCCGGGCCGCCGCCCGCTCCAGGTGGTCCAGCTGGGCCTGCCAGATCATCGAGCCGCCGATCGGGCGGCGCAGCGCGGCCTCCTCGACCACCAGCCACAGCTGCGGCGGGTGCGCGCGGTCCAGGATCTCCTGGCGCCGCATGCGCAGCGCGACCCGGCGCTCGATCACCTCCTCGGACTCGCCGGGGTGCGCGAGCGCGATGAGCGCGCGGGCGTAGTCGGGGGTCTGCAGCAGCTCGGGCACCACCCGCGGCTCGAAGCCGCGGATCAGCCGCGCCGCGTTCTCCAGCCCGAGGTAGGTGTCGAACCACTTCGGCAGCCAGTCGTTGTCCCGGTGCCACCAGCCGGATGCGTTGGCCTGCCTGGCCAGCGCCAGATACTCGCCGCACTCCTCCGGGTCGGTGACGCCGTACAGCGCGAGCAGGTCGTTCAGGTCGCGCTCGCGGAAACCGGTGCGGCCAAGCTCCAATCGGCTGATCTTGGAGTGCGAACCGCGGATCGCCTCGCCCGCGCCCTCCCTGGTGACGCCGCAGGACTCCCTGAGCCTGCGGAGCCGGGCGCCGAGCACCATCCGCAGCGCGGTCGGCCCGCCCTCACCCCCGGGTGCGGGAACCGGATCGGACGATTCGTCTGAAGGCTGCACTTCTGAGTACCGCATTTCGCTGTTCCGCACGGGGGAGAGTCGTCCTTGCGAGGCTCGCATGGACCGATACTGCCATGTGGGTACGACATGAATCCACGATCACCTGTGCTGGTTTACCCAAGAGCGCACATCTGTGCTTACATCTGTACGCACAGCGAAATCCACACCGCCGCAACGCAATCGCCCACTGCCGCGGAAACCGCTCCGGCCTGGCCTTTGTGGTCGATCGGCCGGGATGCCCCCTGGCTCAGCGCAGCAGCACCTCCGCGCTCGCCTTGCCGAAGAGCTTGGTGCCGCCGCAGGTCGCGCCGATGCTCAGCGTCGCCGAGCGGCGCACCGGGTCGAGCGCCCTGACCCGCCCGGTGAACCGCACCGACGCCGCGCGGGCCGCCGCCACCGGCGCGAAACCGCTGAACCGGACGCCGTACTCGACGACGGCGGCCGGGTCGCCGAGCCACCCGGTGAGATAGCCGGCGCCGAGCCCCATGGTGAGCAGGCCGTGCGCGACCACGTCGGGCAGCCCGATGGCCGCGGCGATCTCGTCGCTGAAGTGGATCGGGTTGGTGTCGCCGGAGACCCCGGCGTAGTTCACCAGGTCGCCGCGGGAGAGCGGGAAGGTGCGGGCGGGCAGCTCGTCGCCGACCCGCAGCTCCTCGAAGGCGAACCGGGTGCGCGGGATGCGCACCGCCCACTCGTCCACCCCGGGCACGGCCTCCGGCGCTCCGGTGACCGTGACGATGCCCGGCTCCGCCGCGTCCGCCCCGGCGCCGGTGCGGGCGGCGAGCGAGGTGCCGGTCATGATCACCCCGTCCACGGCGTCCGCGAAGCCGGTGACCCGGGCCGGGCCGGTCTGCGCGACCACCGTGCTGTGCGCGGTCTGCAGCACGTGCCCGTCGGCATCGGTGAGCACGTTCCGGCTGACCAGGAAGTCCTTGTCGCCGAACTGCCGGAACGATTCGAACCAGGCGTCGCAGCCGAGCACGTCGCCGGCGACCAGCGGCCGGTGCATCCGGATGCGCTGCTCGGTCTGCAGCATCTGGCTGATGTCGTAGCCGGTCAGCACCGAGTCGAAGAGCGCGCGCTGCATGAGCATCCACACGATGGAGGGGAAGGTCAGCGGGGCGATGACGCCCTTGTACCCCAGCTCGGCGGCGGCGTCCTCGTGCCGATGCGCCGGGTGCTGATCCTGCACCGCCCTGGCGAACTCGCGGATCTTCTCGCGCCCCACCTCGAAGTGGTCGGCGAGCCGGAAGTGGGATCCGACCAGGGCCTTCGCCTGGTCGGAGGCGAGGGTGGTGCTGTCGTTCATCTGCTGCTCTCCGCGACCTCCGGCCGCCGGGTGCGGCCGGAGCGGCCAACGGTACCGGCCGCGGCGGCCGGGTTCGCGGTGTCGCCGCCGATTCTGTGCCCGGCGACAAACCGGACCGGCGGCGCCACCGACACCTCACACATCAGCACTCCGAGCGCGCCGCCACTCCGCGCAGCCGCTGGTCCAGCCAGCGCACCGCCTCCGGGTAGCCGGTCGCCGCGCCGATGATGTGCTCGCCGAGCACCCCGCGGTAGACCGCGTTCGCGCCCAGCGCGCACTGCTCCCGGTACAGGTTGCGCGCCCCCTCGGCCGGGATCCAGAACTCCTGGTCGCCGTTGTAGATGTAGAGCGGGACCGGCGAGCGGATGCCGGGCATCCTGGTCACCGCGTAGATCTCCGCGGCCAGCTCGGAGCCGAGCGGGTTCGCCATGTCGGCGGCGACGTCGACCGAGAGCTGTAGCAGCCCGGGCAGCGCGAAGACCCCGATGCACTCGTCCTTGATCGGCGAGAGCGCCACCCACCGGCCCAGGTGGTTGACCCGGTCCAGGATCGCCGGGCGCTCCCGGCCGATGGCGAGGATCGCGGCCATGAACACCCCGGAGGCCAGGTTCGCGTTCATGCTGCGGGCCAGGATCTCGAAGTCGGCGGGGACCCCGCCGAGCGCAGCCCCGACCACCGAGTCCGCGAGTTCGGGGGCGTAGCCGGGCAGCATCTTCACCGCGCCGTGCGTGGCGATCGCGCCGCCCGAGTAGCCGGTCATGGCGAAGCGGCTCCCGGCGAACTCCTCGTGGTTCCAGCCGCGCGCGGCCCGGATGGAATCGAGCACGGCGTGCCCGGCGACCACCGGTTCGGCGTAGGCCATCCAGGGTCCCTCGTGGTCCGGGATGAGCACCGCGTAGCCGCGCGCGGCGGCCAGCGCGGTGGTCGGCGGGACGAAGTCGGTGACGTTGGTGTCGAACGAGAGGCCGTGCGCCATGGTGTAGCCGGGCGTGCAGCGCTTGCCGAGCGCGTCGATCGGCAGGTTGTTCACCAGCACCGGCCGCGGCCCGTCCCCGGTCCAGGCGGCCGCGGGGACCACGAGCGTCGCGGTGGCGAAGGAGGGTTCGCCGTGCGCGTCGGTGGTGCGGAACTTGAGCAGCGTCGCCTGCCGGATCGGCACCAGCATGAGCGGCGCCGCCGACCTGGTGACGTCGCGGATCTCCAGCACCTCGCCGGGGAGCCGGTCGGCGAGGTCGAGCGGCCAGCGGTCGAAGAGCGGGTCACCGGTGGCCGCGGGCAGCACCGCCTGCCGGAAGGCCGCGAGATCCGGTGTCAGCTCGGGCACTTCGACCCCGGGCACGGGCGCCGGGAGCACCGGCACCGGCGGGGCCGGCACCAGCGCGTCCACCAGTTCGTGCAGCGGCGGCACCGGGATACCGGCCACGGGCGCCGGGAGCACGGGCAGGGCGATCGGGGGGAGCCCCGGGATGTTCAGGGTAGGCGGAACAGGTTGTGGTGCGGCTGGTTCCGCGAGCGCGGCCGGAGCCGCGGCGATCGGAAGGCAGAGCAGCAACGTGACGACGATGGCACGGAATCGCATGGCACACTTCCCCGGGTGCGGTGGCGTTGCCAGGACACCGGAGAAGTGCGGACTTCGGCCCCCGAAATCCCCCCTCCGGCACCGAGGCCAGGGAGATCAGTGTGGGGGAAGGCGGTTGCTCGCAGGTGCGTGTATTCGTTCCGTTGGGGGCGCGTCGCCGATTCGCAATCGGAAACAGGGCCCCGAGACCGTCCCGCGACCCGTTTGTCACGCCTCAGCAGTTACTGGGCGCCGGATCGCCGCGGAAGCGGCCCTCCAGCCAGGCGAACGCGCCGGGCACGCCGAGCACCGCCGCGGTGAGATGGTCGGGCACCGGGGTGAGCTCGGCCTGCAGCGGGGTGCCCGCGGCGCACCAGCGCCGGTCGGTCTGCACGATGGCGTCGATCGGGATCAGCCCGTCGATCGGCGAGTGCCACTCGTAGATCGGCATGGTCGGGGCGCCGTCGTAGAGCTCGAGGCTGTTCTCCTCCACCACCGCGCGCGCCTCGGGGCTGGTGATCATGGAGGTGGTGCGCGCGAAGTCCATGACGCCGCGGCCCGCGCCCGCGGCGAGGATGCCGTTGGTGCAGCTGTTCGCCATGGCCGCGCGCGCCGCGAGGCCGCGCTCGTTGAGCTGCTCGCTGAGCGGGAAGCGGTCCGGGTACTCGCGCTCCAGCCCCAGCCCGGCGGCCAGCGCCAGCCCGAAGACCGGGTGCGCGGCGAAGCCGAGCTGCTCCATCATCGACACCAGGTTCATCGGCACCCCGCCGAGCGCGGCGCCCGCGATCTCCAGCTCCGGCGCGTAGCGCGGCGCCAGCGCGGCCGCCCACGCGGTCGCCATGCCGCCGCCGGAGTAGCCGGCCATGGTCACCGGCGAGCCGCCGACGCCGAGCTCGCCGACCTGCCGCACCGCGCGAATGCCGTCCAGGGTGATCATGCCGCCGAGCTTGGCGGCGCCGTAGGCGAAATTCGGGCCGAGGTGGTCGGGCAGCGCGACGCTCCAGCCCCTGGCCAGCGCGACGTTCAGCGCGGGCGCCTCCTTGACCATCAGATCCGGGTTCGCGGTGTAGAGCACCCGGGAGACCGAGCACTCGGAGCCGAGGCCGTTGATGATGTGCTGGTACGAGAGCAGTGGGCCGTCCGGCCGGTGCCCGCGCGGGGTCAGCACGGTCGAGGTGGCCGCGATGGGCGCGCCCTCGGAACTGGTGGAGCGGAAGCGCACCACGGTGACCGCGGTCTCCGGGAAGGCGGCCAGCGCCGGCATCGGCCGCACCGCGATCACGGCACCGGGCGCCAGCTCGGCGATGTCGGCGGGGGTGCCGTAGAAGGGGTCGGGGTCGGGCGCCGGGTAGAGCGGCGCCGCGCTGCCGGGGGCGGCGGTCAGCGCCAGCCCCAGCGCGGCGGCGGCGAGGAGCGCCACCCGTCTTCGAGCACTCCGCCGAGCGAACCGCATCCGACCCATGGCTGCCGCCTTCCCCTGCTCCGAGCTACCGACCATCATTGTTCGCAAACACCCCCACCCGACCAGCGCGCTCACAACATACCGACACGTCACAACGGCCGGGGGATTTCGCTGTGAACCCGGCGCGGGTCGCCGCTGGTCCACCTCGTGAGAACGCCACACCCGCCCCGGAGGGGGCTGTGAGTTGTCCAAGCGACCGCGCGGAACATGTTCCCGGCCATGGTGCTGGATTTACCGTCGAGGGGCGGCGTCGCACTCCGGCGCCGGGAAGGAGACGGCGTCATGGACAGCACGGTCACCAGCGCGACCCGCTACCCGCTCGTCGGCACCGAGGAGGTTCCCACCCGCCGGATCACCGTCTACTTCGACGGGCCGAACCCGGACGATCTGCTGGTCCTGGAGTACGCCGCCACGCACACCGAGGCGTGGGAGTTCACCTCCGCCGCGGTGCAGGCCGGGCTCACCGTGACCGTCGACGGCAAGGTGCGCCCGGAGCTGGGCAGGCTGCCCTGCCGCTCGCTCTGGCACTGACCCGCACCCGCTAGGCTCGCCCCGGTGCCGAACGGGGAGGACCGGAGCGTGTCGAGGCGGGTATCGAGAAGTGGACGGCGAGGTTTCGCGGCGGTGCTCACCGTCGCCGGGATCGCGCTCACGGCGGGCTGCGGCGCCGACGAACCGGCCGCCGCCCCGCCGACCACGACGGTCGCCCCGATTCCCACCACGACGGCGCCCCTGGAGTTGCCATCGGCCGGGCTGCCCACCGTCGACCCGTACGCCGATCAGCCGCTGATCGAGCGCACCGAGTGGACCGCTGGCGAGGACGGCGCCAGGTTGCTCGTCTTCCCCACCGAGGCCGGGCGCCGCACCCCCTTCCCCGGCGCCGAGAACCGCGCCTGGCTCGAGGTGCTCACCGCCGCGCCGGAGGCCGACACCGCGGGCATGTACGACCAGTTCCGCTGCCACTGGGTGTGGGCGCGGCTGGCCGCCCCGAACAAGCCGAGCTGGAATCTGGAACCCTGGCGTCCGGCCGTCGGCTACGACGCGGTCGTACAGGCGGCCTGTAATCCCGGCGGACCGGAGCGCTGATCTCCGGCGCCGGGCGAGGCGAAACCGGAAGGAGATCACCATGCGTGTCGTCCTGGTAGGTGGACACGGGAAGATCGCCCTGCTGCTGGCGGGGCTGCTCGGCGAACGCGGCGACGAGCCGGTGGCGCTCATCCGCAATCCCGCGCACGGGGCCGAGGTGGCCGCCGCGGGCGCGCGGGCGGTCCTGCTCGACGTGGAGAACACCGACGCCGGGCAGCTCGCCGCCGCGCTCGACGGCGCCGACGCCGTCGTCTTCGCGGCGGGCGCCGGTGCGGGCAGCGGGGCCGCGCGCAAGTACACGGTGGACCGGGACGGCTCGGTGCTGGCCGCCACCGCCGCCGAGGCGGCGGGCGTGCGCCGGTTCCTGCAGATCTCGTCGATGGGCGCGGGCGAGCCCGCCCCCGACGGCACCGACGAGGTGTGGCGCGCCTACCTGGACGCCAAGACCCAGGCCGAGGACGATCTGCGCGGCCGCGACCTGGACTGGACCGTGCTGCGGCCGGGCAGGCTGACCGACGACCCGGCCACCGGCGCGGTCACGATCGGGCAACGGGTCGGGCGCTCCGACATCCCGCGCGCCGACGTCGCGGCGGTCCTGGTCGCGCTGCTGGACGCCCCGGAAACGGCCGGCGCGACGCTGGAAGTGGTGGCCGGGGAAACTCCGATCGCGGCAGCGATCTCCGCACTTCGGTAACTCTGAATTAGCCATCGGTGCGCGCCCGGCTTTCCCCCGGCAAATAAAGCGGAAAGGGCTGCCGCCTTTTCGGGCAATTCCGCTGGGCGCGCACCCGGCGAATACCGAACACCCACTGCCACGGACAACTGGTCAACCGTCCGAATAACTCGATTTCCGAACCAGCCCTGCGCTCGACCGGGTCTCCAACGGCGAATACGCACCGATCTCCGCTCAACAGCCGGAAAATTTACGGCCACAGCGGCGTGCCGCGCGGGAATCGCGAATCTGAAAGACTCGTGGTGCACCCCCCGGATGCCCACCGAAAACTGACTCTCCGAACGCCCTTTACCACGCGTAATTACTGGTCCGTAACGTTTCGGCCGGTTTTTCCGACACCCAAGCGGATGTACAGATGTGCTTGCATTTGAAAGGCGGACGGCCCTAAACTCGGTCGCGCAACGCTCGACAGGGGACACAGGGAGGCCACGGCAGGGAGTGGCCGGCGATTGTTGCCGGGTGTTCACTGTCGTCGGAGGTTAAGGGGTTATCGAATGAATCCACCACTACACGGCGATCGCGACGGCGCCGCCGGGATCGCACTGGCCGACGGGCCGGCGAACGGTTTGATCATGAGCACTTTCTCGGCCCGGTACGGGCAACAGGCAGCGATGATCGGCACGCGGGAGTCCGCGACCGCCTACGTCATCGACGCGGTCGAATCGACGGGGGCGGCCACCCGCGCCGACTTCGACATCGACCGCATCGTCAGCACGGCGCACGCGCTGTCCGAGGACTGGGATGTCGAGGCGCTGCAGCCGGACACCTTCTGGCGCATCGCCGCCACCTGCCTGACGCCGTGATCCGCGCCGCCCGCGCGAGTGCGGGCGGCAGCTGAACAGAACTTCGGTGCCCCGCGCGCGCCCCCACCGGCGCGCGCGAGTCATCGGAGCCAGGAGAAATGCCAGCGCCGCACCGGTATCCACCGGTGCGGCGCTGGTCTGGGAGAGGGCTCCTACCGCGGGTCGGCCCGCTCGGCGTACTCCGCGAAGATCTTCAGCGAATCCTCCGGCGTCGCGGCCTGCACGCTCAGCCGGTCCATGACCGAGAGGTACAGCGCGAGGTCCTGCCTGCGGTCCAGGTAGAGCGCGCTGGTCAGGTGCTCGAGGTAGACGACGTCGGGCAGCTCCTGCTCGGCGAAGCGCAGGATGCTGAACGAGCTGCCCGCGGCGGCGTGCTCGCCCGCGGTGTAGGGCAGTACCTGCAGCGTGACGTTGGGCAGTTCGGCGAGCTTGATCAGGTGCTCCATCTGCGCGCGGTGCACGGCGGGGCCGCCGACCGGGCGGTGCAGCGCCGCCTCGTCCACGACCGCCCAGACCACCGGCGGGTCGGTGCGGGTCAGGATGTCCTGCCTGCGCATCCGCATGTCGACGCGGCGGTCGGTGTTGGCGTCCTCGTAGCCGAGCGAGACGACCGCGCGGGTGTACTCCGAGGTCTGCAGCAGCCCGGGAATGAGGTGCGCCTCGTAGGTGCGGATCTTGCTCGCCGCCTGCTCCAGGCCGAGGTAGGTGCCGAACCACGAGGGAAGCAGATCGTTGTAGTGGTGCCACCAGCCTGGCTCGTTGGCCTGCTTGGCGAGCTCCAGGAATTCGTCGCGCCGCGCCCGGTCGGTGACGCCGTAGAGCGTCAGCAGATCGCGGATGTCGCGTTCCTTGAAGCCGGTGCGCCCCAGCTCGAGCCGGCTGATCTTGGCGTGCGAACCGCGGATGCGCTCCCCCGCCTGCTCGCGCGTGATGTTCTTGTGCTCACGGAGCTTCCGGAGCTGGCCACCGAGCGCGATCCGCAGCACGGTGGGCCCGCGATCGGGGGCGGGGTTGCCGCGGCCGCTCGATCCGGGGACAGCGGAGCCGTCGAGGCTGCCGGAGCCGGTTATGCCGTCGGTTTCATCGAAGCCGTCGGGTTCAGCGATCATGGAGGTTCTTCTCCGATACTCGGGGATAGCCCACAGTGTGCCACCACCGCTCCGAGTTTCCGCTGTTTTCTCGTTTGCACGAACAGCCTTACTCGCCGAACACCCTTCGAGCCGTGGGGCACACCGCACCGATCGCCAATGCTACCGCTCAGGCGGTCAGATAGTCGAACTCTCCCGCTTTCGCGCCACGCACGAAGGCATCGATCTCCGGGCGGGTGTAGTAGATCACCGCACCGTCCGGCTGCCGCGAATTACGCACCGCCACCAGGCCGTTGCTGGTCTCCGCGACTTCCACGCAGTTCCCGCTCGGATTGCTGAAGGTGCTCTTCTTCCACGCGTCGTCGGCCGGCCGCTCCGTTGCACGCACCGATGTTGCAGACATTCGCCGTCTCCTGTTTTTCTACGACTGATCGCCAGAATTTGCAGATGCACACGCAAACGTTCTTGCATCTGCACCCACAATCCGGACTGTAGCACGGGCGCCGCGGTCGGGGGCGCTCTCGGGGAACGTCGTTGACCTGGCGTTTACCCGCACGTCGTCACTGCCAGGCCGGATCTCGCGATCAAGTGCCCTTGCCGGACCCGATCCCGCACCGCCACAACCACGGAGTGCCCCGTCTGCCGCGGGTCACACGAAAACAGCCGTGCCGCAAACGATCCGCGATCGTGGCGGATCCGGTCACTCTCGCACGGCGGCGCCCGGCGCGGCGCCGGTACGCTCGAGCCCGCTCGGCCGGGCGCGCGCCGCCCCGGCAGCCGGGGCGCGGCGGAGCCGGAAGGGCAAGACGCACAAGGGCGATCGCCGTCGGCGAGACCAGCGCGCAGGGCCGCCCCCGGTCCTGGTCGTTCGTACAGATGTACTTGCATTTGTAAGCGATGAATGCAAAACTCGACCTCGAAAGTCGGGGAGGCACGCGGTATCTCCATTCCGGTCCAGCGGGCCGTTTCCGCTGGGTGTCGACCTCCCAGAGCCAGACGTGAGGGGCGGTCCAGATGAGCCAGCCATTCCGAACCTCCCACCGGATCGCGATCGCCGGGGCGACCGCGATCGGCGCGCAGACGCCGCGCCCGGTGCCGGATTCGACTGTGCCGGATTGCAATTCGGAGCCGCGCGGGCTCACCTACCGGCAGGCGAGGGAGATGCTGCGGGTGCACGACGCACACGGCCCCAGCTGTCGGCAGTGGCTCGCGGCGGCGGCCTATCTCTCGGCCGGACTGGACGACGAGTAGCCCGTTCGATATTCGGCACGCGTGCCTGTTTTTCCGAATTCCCATGTTCACCCGGCTAGAACAATTCCAGCTGGTCGGTTCTATTCTTCGGCGAATGCGGCCCGCAATTCCCGGTGATTTATCGAAAACCTTCCGTTCGGTATGTTGATCGGGTTTGCCGGAAGGCCGCGAGGCCACAGGACCGGGGCGCGCGGCGGCACCGACTAGGGTGAGGCCGTGCAGACCGACAGACCAGCCGACGACACGGGAGCCCGGATCTGGGGTGGGACCACGCTCACCGAGCGCCGGGAGGCGCGCCGCGCCGGTCTGCTGGACGCGGCGCTCGACCTGATCGGCGAGTCGGGCGCGGCCGGGGTCACCATGCGGGCCGTCTGCCGCAGGGCCGGGCTCACCGACCGCTACTTCTACGAGAGCTTCGCCGGCCGCGACGAACTGCTCGACGTGCTCTACCGCCAGGTCGCCGAGGAGTTCCTCGGGCCGATGACCGCCTTCGCCGTCGCCGACGACCCGTCCAGGGACCGGGCGCTCTCCGAGTTGCTCGTCGACAAGGTGCTCGACGACCCGCGCAAGTCCCGGCTCTTCCTGGTCGAGCCGTACTCCAGCACCGGGCTCGGGCAGACCACCATCGCGGTCATGCCCGCCTTCACCCGGCTGCTGCAGGACCACCTCTTCGCGCACATCGCGGACCCGGTGCGGCGCAGGCTCGCCGCGGTCGCCATGGCGAGCGGCAACGCCGGGGTCTTCTCGGCCTGGCTGAACGGGTCGCTGCGTGCCACCAGGGACCAGATGACCGACCACCTGGTGGCCACCATCACCGCCTACCGCGCGCTCTATCGACCCTGACCCACGCACCATCCGCCCAAAGGGACCTTTCCCCGGCCCGCTCCCGCACTGCGGGCTACAGTGGCCGCACGGCGAGGGCGAGGAGCGAGTTGGTGGCCATCGGGAAATTGGTGTCGTACGACGCCGCACGTGGATTCGGGTTCATCCGCCCCGAGGACGGCGGCCCCGACGTCTTCGTCCACGTGAACGACATCGGCCTCGACGAGGACGAGCTGCGTGAGGGCAGGGTCTTCGAATTCGACATGACCGAGGGTGACCGCGGCCCCAAGGCCGTCAACCTCACCGCCGCCGGCCCCGCCCCCGCCGCCGCGCCGCGGCAGCACCGCCGCGATCGCGCCGCCGGGCCACTCGGGGCCGATGAGCACAAACGTCTCGTGACGGAACTGCTGCTCGAGGCGAGTCCCGCATTGACCGCCGGTGAGATCCTCACCATCCGTGACCGCCTCACGGAATTCGCCGAGCAGCACGGCTGGGTCGAGGGTTAGGCCCCGCACCTCCCCCGTTCTGTCGGTCCCCGGACCTACGATCGAGCGCGCACCGACGATTTTCCCGGCGTCGCGCCGTCTGTCGTACGACTGAGGAGGTTGCGTGGATCTGCCTGTGATGCCACCGGTACGGCCGATGCTGGCGAAGACGGCTCCCGCGGTGCCGCGGGAGCCGGGGCTCGCGTTCGAGCCCAAGTGGGACGGGTTCCGCTGTGTGGTGTTCCGGGACGGCGCCGAGATCGAGCTCGGCTCGCGCAACGATCGCCCGCTGACCAGGTACTTCCCCGAGGTCGCCGAGCTGCTCGCCGCGGCACTCCCGCCGCGCTGCGTGGTGGACGGCGAGATCGTGGTGGTCACCGACGACGGCCTCGACTTCGACACCCTGCAGAACCGGCTGCACCCGGCCGCCTCGCGGGTGGCCAAGCTGGCGAAGGAGACCCCGGCCAGCTTCGTCGCCTTCGACCTGCTCGCGCTCGGCGACGAGGACCTCACCGAGCAGCCCTTCGCCGAGCGCCGCCGCAGGCTGGAGGGCATCCTCGACACCACCCTCGCCCGCGTGCACCTGACCCCGATCACCCGCGACCCGGAGGTCGCCGAGGACTGGTTCACCCGCTTCGAGGGCGCCGGCTTCGACGGCGTCATGGTGAAGCGCGACGACCAGCCGTACCAGCGGGACAAGCGGGTGATGCTCAAGGTCAAGCACGAGCGCACCGCGGACTGCGCGGTCGCCGGCTTCCGCTGGCACAAGGACGGGCAGGGCGTCGGCTCGCTGCTGCTCGGGCTCTTCGACGACGAGGGCAGGCTGCACCACGTCGGCGTCGCCAGCAGCTTCACCGCGGCCCGCAGGCGCGAACTCGTCGACGAGCTGGCCCCGCTGCGGGAGAACGCCTTGGCCGAGCACCCGTGGAAGGAGTGGGCCGACGCCGCCGCGCAGGCCGCCGCCGACGGCAAGATGCCGGGCGGGGTGAGCCGCTGGACCGGCGGCAAGGACCTTTCCTGGGAGGCGCTGCGGGTGGAGCTCGTCGCCGAGGTGCGCTACGAGCACGTGCAGTCCGGGCGGCTGCGGCACGGCGGCAGGCTGGTCCGCTTCCGCTCCGACCGCACCCCGGCGTCCTGTACCTACGCCCAGCTCGACGAGGTGGCCCCGGCCGAGCTGCACGCCATCTTCGGCGAGGAGACCCGTTGAGCACCAAGGGAATCGAGATCGAGGCGGGCGGCCGCACGGTCACCATCAGCAACCCGGACAAGGTCTACTTCACGAAACGCGGCGAGACCAAGCTCGACCTCGTGCGCTACTACGAGTCGATCGCCGAGCCGCTGCTGCGCGCCATCGGCGGCCGCCCGCTCATGCTCGAACGCTACCCGGACGGCGCCTCCGGGAAATCCTGGTTCCAGAAGCGCGTCCCGGCCAACGCCCCGGACTGGCTGCACACCGTCCAGGTCGCGACCCCGAACGGCACCACCGGCGACGCGCTGGTCGCGCACGACCTCGCGCACGTGCTCTGGGCGGTGAACCTCGGCTGCCTGGGTTTTCACGTATGGCCGCACCACGTGCCCGACCTGGAGATCGCCGACGAACTCCGGGTCGACCTCGACCCCTCCCCCGGCATCGGCTTCGCCGACCTGCGCGCCGCCGCGCTCCGCGTCCGCGAACTCTGCGCCGAGCTCGGCATGGAGACCTGGGTCAAGACCTCCGGCTCGCGCGGCCTGCACCTCTACATCGACCTCGAGCCGCGCTGGGACGCCTACCGGGTGCGCGCCGCCGCCGTCGCGCTCGCCCGCGAACTCGAGCGCAGGCACCCGGAGACCATCACCGCCGCCTGGTGGAAGGAGGAGCGCGGCAGCCGCGTCTTCGTCGACTACAACCAGAACGCCCCGCACAAAACGGTTTTCGGGGCCTGGTGTGTGCGGCCGAAGGTCGGCGCCCAGGTCTCCACCCCGATCACCTGGGCGGCACTGGACACCGTCGTACCCGAAGAGCTGACCATCGCCACCGTCCCCGCCCTGCTCGCCGAGCACGGCGACCCCTGGGCCGACCGCGCCCCGCAGTCCATCGACACCCTGCTCGAATGGTCCGAGCGCGACCTCGCCGACGGCCTCATGGACGCCCCCTGGCCGCCCAACTACCCCAAGATGCCGAACGAGCCGCCGCGGGTGCAGCCGAGCAAGGCGCGCAAGGAGGCGTAGCCTCACCAGCTCTCGGTGGGGTCGGGGCAGCGGCCGGTGTACTTGTTCAGCCCGATGCCCCGATGGGCCGACTTGCTCCGGCCGACCGGGCCGTTGCGCGGTTCGCGCACCCAGGTGCCCCGGTTGTCCAGGCCGGGCATGTGCTCGCTGCCCGGCTCGCTGTACCGCGTTTCGCCGTCGACCGTGAGGATGCCGTCCTGCACGTCGATGTGCGCGACGGTGGCCCAGTACGAGTTCATGCCGTTCCCGACGAACACCGTGATCTCGTCGGCGTCCGGGCCGGGCAGCCCGTCCGGCCCCGGCCTGCCGTATCGGACCGCCACCCGGGGACGGCCGAAGGTATCTATGGCCCCCGCGCCGTTGTCGACGCTCTGGTAGACGTTCACCAGCAGGTCGCCGTTCTCCCGCGGAAGCACCCTGACCTGCTCCACCGCGGGCCGGTTCCCGTTGCCCGGCCCCTTGCTGTCGCCGTAGTGCCGGACGAACGGCCAGGCGTCGAGGCCACCGAGGTGCCCGCGCTCCCCGCTGATCACCACGTACTTCCCGCTCTCCTCGTCGCGGCAGAAGAAGTACACGTCGAGATCGCCGGAGCCGTAGCGCCGCACCGACCCGTTCGGCTGGTACACCGCGCCGCGGCCGTCCCACTCCAGCCCGACGGTCAGCACCCAGCTCCGGTCGCCGCCGCTCTTGCGCAGGTCGATCCTGGCCTGTTTCGACGCGGAGTCCTTGTCGATCGAGACCCGGACCTTGCGCATATCGACCGGGGCCGCCACCGGCTGCTGCGGCTGCGGCTGCGGCTGCGGCTGCGGCTTGGGCTCCGCCACGTCGATCCCGTGCTCGGTCGCGAAGGCGGCCAGCCCCAGGCTCCACCCCTGCCCGACGGCGTCGAGCCGCCACCGGCCGTTGCGCCGATACAGCGCGACCACCTGCAGCACCGTCTCGGTGGAGAGCCGGTCGGGCACGAACCGGAATCCCTCGGAGTGCCCCTGCACGGTCACGGTCAGGCTGCCGAGCGAGCCGAAGTCCCGCCCCTGCGCCTCGGTGCTGCCGGTCACCACGATCCGGTCGATGCCGGGCGGGACAGCGGCGAGATCGATGCCGACGGAGGCGTCGCTCAGCAGCACGACGCCGGGCTGCTTCGGGTTGTTGTAGAAGACGAAATCCGCGTCGCCGCGGACCTTCCCGTCACCGCCGAGCAGCACCGCGGCAACATCGACGGCGCCCGGCGCGCCCGCGTGCCCGACGGTCACCGTGAAGACGCGGTCCGTGAGATCGGTCTTCGAGCCCTTTGCCAGTACGTTCATCGCCACCTCGGTTCCCGGAGCTATCGGTCGGTGCTGTCGCGTCCCGAGTACACCGCCGCGCGCCGATCCCGATACAGCAAATGCCTGGATACCTCGCCGATGTCCGCTGTTCGACCGACAGCCGTCGCCTAGAGTTCGGAGCGGGACACCCCGCGAACGACGAAGGGACACAGCCGATGCCGGAGACCACCGAGGTGCTCCTCGACGACTTCGAGAACACCGCGCGCTGGACGCTCGCCGGCCCGGGTGCGGGCCGCACGCATCTGACCACCTTCGCCGAGGGCGCGCCGGACAAACGGCCGGTCGACTACGCCGACGGCAGGCGCGGGGCGGACCGGCGGGCGCTGGTGCTGCTCGTGCGGGACGCGGAGAACGAGCTGGAGATCGAGCTGGCGGCGCGGCCGGATCCGGCGTTCGCGCCGAGCGGGGTGGTGTCGGCGGTGGGGGTGTACGTGCGCTCCCCGCACGCGGAGATCCGGATCTCGGCCGATCTGGTCACCGCCGACGGCGCGCGCTGCGAGGTGCCGCTGGGCCGGGTGCCCGCCTCCGGGGAGTGGCAGCGGATCGGGCACGAGCCGGTGCAGCCGCTGGCCGGTGCCGAGGTGCGGGCGCTGCGGGTGCGGCTGGTCGAGGTGGTGCCGCGCGCGGGTGAGGTGATGATCCTGCTCGACGACCTGACCGCGCGCACCGCGCGCTGACTACTCGCTGGTCCAGAGCCCCCACACGGTACCGCGCGAACCGTTTTCGCAGATCAGCGCCCGATTGTCGCCGGTGCGCGCGGACTTGCCCTTGCTCGGGTCACAGCTCCCGCCCGGCTGCTGCACGGTGGTGTTGATGGTGAAGGGGCCGATCCAGGTCTGCCCGCCGGAGCCGCCGAGGCAGAGCATGGTGTCGCCGTCGGCGGTGGTGCCGATGGCGCCGACCGGCACCTCGGTGCAGGAGGAGCCCTTGCGCGCGACGGTCGCGACCGGCTCCGGCGCGCCGGGGCCCGCGTCGCCCGCGGTCGGCACGGCGACGGTGGCGGGCACCGTGGGGGCCGGTGCCTGCGGCAGGCTCATCACCGTGGTCTGGCTGGTGTCGCGGACCGTGTTCTGCGCGCGGTCGACGACGTCGTCCCAGGCCGACCCGCCGAGCACGAAGAGCCCGGCGACGACCGCGGCCTCGGCGGCGCCGAGCAGCAGCGCGAAGACCGCCATGGTCTTGCCGCGCGGGTGCGCGAAGGCGATCAGCCCGAAGACCAGCGCGATCGGGAAGAGCAGCAGCAGCGCGCCCACCAGCGCGATGACGGCGTACGGGTTGACCAGCGGGCCGCGGCTGTCGTCGTCGTCGTCCTCGACGCGGGGCCATTGACCGGAGGGGCGCTCGTCGCGCTCTTCCTCGTTCCAGCGGTCGCCGTAGCGATACTCCGCGCGGCGGTCCTCGGCCCATCGTTCGGTCCGTACCATCTGGTCCCTCTCACCTCGTCTCGCGGCGAAAGTTCCCCGATAACGCCCCGATCACGGAGAAGAATAGGGGCTATTGCCCGATAGCCGACGGGGAAACCGGCAAGCGGTCGGGAACGGTCGCTATTTTCGCGGCCGATCTATCTCCGGCATGGTCGTGGTCACCAGCGTGAGCAGCACATCCGTGAGCAGAATGTGGACTTGGTCACGTTCCAGCGAGCCCCGCGTTATCCACTCCCGGCCGGCTACTTTCACCAGCCCGCCGAAGGCGCGGACCACCGCGCGCAGTTCTTCCCCGCGCGCGGATTCGCCGAGTCCGACCATGGAGAGCAGCCGATCCGCGGCGGCGTCGTCGGCCTGGTCCAGGATCTGCTGGACCTCGGGGTCATCGCCGACGCCCTCGTGGCTGGTGACCTTGACCCAGGTGCTGCCGTGCTCGGCGATGGTGTCGAGCAGCCAGGTGACGCTGGCGCCGACCCGGTCCCGCGGCGAGCCGGTCGGCACCACCATGTCGTCCTGATGCGGCAGCGTCACCATCCGGCGCACGACCGCCAGGTAGAGGTCGCGCTTGTTGCCGAAGTAGTGGTTGATCAGGCCGCGCGCGACCCCGGCTCGCTGCGCCAGCTCGGCGGTGGAGACGGCCGCGTAGGGCCGCTCCCCGAACATGTCGATCGCGCACGCCAGGATCTGCGCGCGCCGCTCGTCCGGCTCCAGCCGACGGCGGCGCGGCGCCTCCCCGGTGCCGGTCTCAGAGCGAGCGGGCAACGAGATCCTTCATCACCTCGTTGCTGCCCGCGAGAATGCGCAGCACACGGGCACCGGTGTAGAGCTGGGAAATCGGATACTCCGTCATGTAGCCGTAGCCGCCGAACAATTGCAGGCAGCGATCGACAACGATACCGAGCTGATCGGTGAGCCAGTACTTCGACATGGCAGCGGTCGGGATATCGAGCTTCCCTTCCAGGTGCTTGGCGATGCAATCGTCGAGGAAGGTCCGGCTGACCTTCGCCAGCGTGGCGCACTCGGCGAGTTCGAACTTGGTGTTCTGCAGCGCGAAGAGCGGCTTGCCGAAGGCCTCGCGGCCCTTCGTGTATTCGACGGTGATCTTCACCGCCTGCTCCATCATGGCGACCGCGATGATCGCGGTGACGAGCCGCTCCTGCGCCAGCAGCTGCATCATCTGGTAGAAACCCTGGCCCTCGGCCTCGCCGAGCAGGTTCGAGGCGGGGACCCGCAGGCCGTCGAAGAAGAGCTCGGCGGTGTCCTGCGACTTGCCGCCCATCTTGTCCAGGATGCGGCCGCGCTTGAAGCCGGGGGTGTCGTCGCTCACCTCGGCGAAGATCAGCGAGACGCCCGCCGCGCCCTTGGTCGGGTCGGTCTTGGCGGCGATGATGATGCCGTCGCAGAGCCAGCCGTTGGTGATGAAGATCTTCGAGCCGCTGATCACGTACTCGTCGCCCTCACGCACCGCGCGGGTCTTGATGTTCTGCAGGTCGGAGCCGGTGCCCGGCTCGGTCATGCCGATCGAGAGCACCATCTCGCCGCTGGCCGCCTTCGGCAGCACCCGTCGCTTGAGCTCCTCGGAGCCGAAGTGGTGCAGGTAGGGCGCGATGATCGAGGTGTGCACCGGCATGCCGAGCGAGCCGTCGCCGGCCAGCGTCTGCTCCTCGATGATGGCCGCCTCGTGCGCGAAGGTGCCCCCGCCGCCGCCGTACTCGGTGGGGATGCCGGTGCAGAGCAACCCGAGCTCCCCCGCCCGGTTGTACAGCGCCCGGTCCGGGTGGCCCTGCTTCACGAACTTCTCCGCGTGCGGCACGACCTCCTTCTCGAAGAACGTCCGGGACAGCTCCCGGACCGCCTCGACCTCGTCGTCACTCCACACGGCGCGTGCCATCTCTTCTCCTCGCTCGGTTCGCTCCAGATTCCAGCACTATTGGCGTGCTGTCAACAAGGCTCGCGGGGTGGGCGGGAGCACACCGAGGCGTTTGAGAGAATGGGCAGGTCGTTGTCCCGCTCGCCAGAAAGATGCCGCCCGCCGCGATGGCCGAAACCACGATCGATCCCGCCGACCTCGCGACCTGTCTCCGCGTCCTGGAGCAGGCCGGGCGGCTGGACAAGGAGCACCCCGACTCGCTCACCGTGCAGCGCGCCGTCGGGCACATGTTCAAGAAGCTCAAGCAGGCCAAGCGGGATGCCGTCCGGGATGCCGTCGCCTCCGCGGACAAGGCCGTTGTCGCCGCTACCGCGACCGGGTCGCCGAATCGCATCGACGACGAGACCGCGGGGATTCGGCTGAGTTCCACCGCGGCCGGGGCCAGCGCGGGCACCCTGCTGCGGGCGCGGCCGTGCTACATCTGCAAGCAGCGCTACACGCGGGTGGATGCGTTCTACCACCAGCTCTGCCCCGAGTGCGCGGCCCGCAGTCACGCCAAGCGCGACGCCGGGGCCGACCTCACCGGCAAGCGGGCGCTGCTCACCGGCGGCCGCGCCAAGATCGGCATGTACATCGCGCTGCGGCTGCTGCGCGACGGTGCGCACACGACTATCACCACCCGCTTCCCGAACGATGCCGTGCGCCGGTTCAGCGCCATGGAGGACAGTGCGAACTGGCTGCATCGGCTGCGGATCGTCGGCATCGATCTTCGCGACCCCGGGCAGGTGATCGCTCTCGCCGACGACGTGGCGGCGCAGGGGCCTCTGGACATCCTGATCAACAATGCCGCGCAGACCGTCCGGCGCACCGCGGGGGCCTACAGCGCGCTCGTCGACGCCGAGTCGGCGCCGCTGCCCTCCGGGCCGCGCCCCGACGTGATGACGCTCAGCTCCGGAGTGCAGAAGCACCCGACCGCGCTCACCGCCGCGCTCGCGCCCGAGCTGACCGCCGCCGATGTCGCCGAGCTGGCGCTGGTGGCGGGGTCGGCCACGCCCGAGCGGATCGCGCGCGGGGTGGCGATCGATGCGGGTGGGCTGGTTCCGGACATCACGCACACCAACAGCTGGGTGCAGACCGTGGCCGAGGTGGAGACCACCGAGTTGCTCGAGGTCCAGCTGTGCAACTCGGTCGCGCCGTTCATCCTGGTCTCCCGGTTGCGGCCGGCCATGGCGGCAGCTGCCGCGCGGCGGAAGTACGTGGTGAACGTGTCGGCTATGGAGGGGCAGTTCGGGCGCGGGTACAAGGGACCCGGGCATCCGCATACGAATATGGCGAAGGCTGCGCTGAATATGCTGACGCGTACCAGTGCCAAGGAGATGTTCGAGACGGACCGGATTTTGATGACCGCGGTCGATACCGGGTGGATCACCGATGAACGGCCGCACCACACCAAGATTCGGCTCGCCGAGGAGGGGTTTCACGCGCCGCTCGATCTCGTCGATGGGGCGGCCCGGGTTTACGATCCGATCGTGCGTGGGGAGTCGGGGGACGATCTCTTCGGTTGCTTCCTGAAGGATTACGAGCCGTCTCCCTGGTAGGGCGGGCTCAAGCGAACGAATCGAACTCGCCGGCCGCAGCGCCCTTCAGGAATGCGCTCCACTCGGCCCGGGTGAACGCGATCATTCCGGCGTCCCGGGCGTTGCTGTTGCGCACGTAGACGGTGCTGTCGGTACCGGCGACCTCGACGCACGTCTCGTTGTCGGTAAAGCTGGATACCCGCCAGACCAGATCGCTCATCGTTGCTTCCATTCCTCAGCCAGTCCCAGGACGAACTTGCGCGACTCCGTAGGGCTGAGTGCCACTCGCACTCCGTGGTCGAAGGCGCTGGCGAAGTATCCCACTTCGTCGTGATCGGTTATCCAACGCCCGCCGCCGTAGGACTCGATGTGCACCCTCGGCCTTCCCCAGGGATGACGCATGATGCTGTATGCCCCGAGCCGCCGAGCTTCGTACTGGCCGGCGTCGAAAGTCGTGATGCGAACGGTCACGTTGGGAAGCTCGGACAGTTCCGCCACCGTACGCAGCTGCTCGATCATGACGTCCGGTGTTCCGACTCTGAGCCTGAGCGCTGATTCGGGCATGATCACGTCGAGCGCGAGCTCACCGGATCGAACCCGCTTCTGCCGATGCACCCTCTGGTCCACTGCCTGCTGCACATAGGTATCGGTCACTCCCGAGATACCCACCTTGCCCACCAACGCCTCGACATAGGCGGGTTCCTGCAACAGTCCGTAGATCGCTCTGGGCTCGTGACTACGGATATCGGTGGCGGATTGCTCCATACCGAGATACGTCGACAACCACTCCGGCATCTCACCCGACATGGTCGGCATACTGCTCAGCATCGCGGACAGCTCATCCATCGCGATTCCCAGCGCATCAGCGTATTTCGCGCGCTGCGCTGGATACGGAGTACCGTCCCCTCGTTCCCACCGTCCGAGCGTGGTCCGATCGACCTCGACCTCCGCCGCGATCTGCTCCTGAGTCTTGCCGGTGGCCTTGCGCGCCTCGATCAGGCGCTCCCTTCGCATAGTTGCATCGTAGATACAACTTTCACGCCGTGGCCCAGTTCGTCTCATACGCGCAGCATGGACCTCAACAGGGGAAACTCATCGAGGGGAACGAGTCATGGGCGCTCTATCGCAACGCATTCCAGCTTCGCATGTGTACCCGTCCGGAAGGGTAGACCGTCCGTCGCTCGATCTGCTGATGCGCACTGCGCAGGCGCTCGCCCGATGGGAATCGGGACCACGCGCTTCCGGAGGTGACGGTGTTGCCGTTGATCGACCCCGGCTCGACTGACGAGTACGAGTGACCACGTGCGCCCTGACCGCTCTCGTTCTGGGCCTGCTGGTCTTCACCGCTTGGGCGGTGTCGCCCTGGTGGAAAGACAGATGATCAGCCCGGCCTACGTGCGCGAGAGGCGTGCCCGAGGTGGCTATGCGAGGAGAACGAGAGCACGGTACACAGCGACAACCGTTGCCGCGCCGATGATCTCGCCACGGTCGATCATCCGGACCGCCTCGTCGAGTGGGATCCACCGGATGTCCTCGGCCTCGTTGACATCAGGTGCAGTCTCGGTGAGTTCAGCGCCCCGGGCCAGGTAGACCTCCTGCGGCTGGTCCAGTGTGCCGATCGCCGGCTGGTAGGTGACCAAGTGTTCCATGCTGCGCGGACGCCAGCCGGTCTCCTCCTCCACCTCGCGAGCGGCGGCGGTCGCGACGTCCTCGGCGTGGTCGACGTAGCCGCCGGGCAGCTCCCAGACCCAGCGGTCGATGATGAACCGGTGCCGGTACAACAGCAGCGCTTCGCGGCGCTCGTTGAGCACCAGCGTCATCGCGCAGCGGGGCATCCGTGCCACGTACTGAGTGAAACTGACGCCGTCGGGCAGCTCGACGTCGACGGTGGACAGCCGGATGTGTCGGTTCTCGTCCACCACGGTTTCGCTGCGGATGGTCCACTGGGTTCGGCTCACCCTGCGACCGTAACGGCTCCGCTACCCCCGACTTCGTGCATGGTTGAGGCGTGAATGTGTTCGCGCACGCAGCTGTACAGCGGTCGTCATCGGTGCGGTCGATGCGCGCTGCTGAGCAAGTGGACCTCGCGCAGGCTTCCCGATGAATCACGAATATCTCGAAGCGATCGCCCGAGCCGCATCTGCGGCCGTGGGGTTGGATGCCGCCGACCTCGAGCCGATCAAGGTCGCGGAGAACGCGATCTATCGGTTGCCGTCCTCGGCGATCGTTGTCCGCATCGCGAAACCCGGTCAGGAAGCCGCTGCCGAACGCGAGCTCTCGATCGCCGGCTGGCTGCGTGACTCAGGTGTACCGGCGGTCGAACCCGCTGATCTCACAACCACTTTCGTCATACAGAGCGATCACCCGGTCACCTTCTGGAAAGAGCTACCCGAACACCGCGACGCCACCGCTCCCGAGATCGCTCACGCACTGCGCAAACTCCACGAACTCGAGCCGGCGGAGTTCTTGACCGACATCGACCCCTTCGTCCGGCTCGACCAACGAATCGACGCCGCGTCCACGACGAGTCCCGAGGACCGCCGGTGGCTTCGCGGCCACCTCGCGGCGCTACGAGAACGGTGGGTCGATCGGATAGACGGCATGCGATGGGGGCCGGTACACGGCGACGCATGGGAAGGCAATGCCGTCACGACCAGCGAGGGCACCACGCTGTTCCTCGACCTGGAACGCACCTCTATCGGCCCGCCGGAATGGGATCTGACCTCTACCGCCATCAAACGCAGCTCATTCGGTTGGATCGCCCGGGAGCAGTATGTCGGGTTCGCTCAGGCGTACGGCCACGATGTCGAGACCTGGCCCGGGTTCCCGCTGCTCCGGGATATTCGGGAGATGCGCATGACCTGTATGGCGGTGCAGGCGGCGGGCCGGGACAGTACGCGAGCCCTACAGGCCCGGCTGCGCGTGGACTCTCTGCGCGGCCGTCGCGGTCCACGCCCGTGGAGCGGCTGGGAAGCCATGCCCTAGCGGAGCCGATCGAACACAGTAGAAATGCTCATGGCACGAGGAAAACCGGCGCGTAGGCTCGGTTCATGCTGTTTCGCCTGCTCGCCGACGGCACGATGGTCGTGCACTACGCCTTCGTGGCGTACGTCGTGGCCGGCGGATTCCTCGCCTGGCGCTGGCCGCGGACGATCTGGCTGCACCTCGCGGCGGTCGTGTGGGGGTTCGGCGGGATTCTGATCGGCTACGACTGCCCGCTGACCGCCCTGGAGAGTTGGGCAAGGGAGCGCGGCGGGGAGGCGCCGCTGCCGGACAGTGGGTTCATCGCGCACTACATCACCGGGGTGCTGTACCCGGAGAGCGCGCTCACGCTGGTGCAGGTCGGCGTGGCCGCGCTGGTGCTCGGCTCGTGGGCCGGGGCCGTGGTGCTGCGTCGGCGGATGCAGCCGGTCGCAGCCGCGTGACCTAGTCCACAACAGCGGACCGGGCGGTCCGGGAGTCCGGCGAACCGTCGATAGGCTCCGGGAATGATCCTGCGCCGGGGGCGAGCCCGTTGAGTCTGCTCACCATCGGGCTGGTGGTGGTCGCCGGGTTCTTCGCGGGGCTGATCGGCTACGTCACCGGCATCGCCTCGCTGGTCTCCTACCCCGCGCTGCTCGCCGCCGGGCTCCCGCCGGTTGCCGCGAATGTCACCAATACCGTCGCCATGGTGGCGGTGGGACTCGGCTCGACCGCCAACTCCGGCTCGGCACTGCAGGAGGACAAGCGCACGCTGATCCGGTACGCGCTGTGCTCGGCGGCGGGCGGAGCGATCGGCGCCGGGCTCCTGCTCTTCACCCCGGCCGCCACCTTCGAGATCACCGTCCCGTTCCTGATCGTGGCGGCTTCGCTGAGCCTTTTGCTGCAACCCAAACTGCGCGAGCTGGCCGGTGACCGGACGTTCCCGCGCGCCTACCCGATCGGCATCGTGCTGATCGCGATCTACGGCGGCTACTTCGGCGCGGGAGCCGGGGTGATGATCCTGGCGCTGGTGCTGGTCGCCACCGCCTCCGACATCTGGCGGGCGAGCATCATGAAGAGCTACCTGCTCGGGATCGCGAATCTGGTGGCGGCGCTCGGCTTCGCCGTCTTCGGGCCGGTGCACTGGGTGGCGGCGCCGGCGATGGCGGTGGGGGCGTTCGCGGGCGGCTGGTGTGGGCCCGCGGTGGTGAAGGCGCTGCCGGCGCGGCCGCTGCGCTGGGTGATCGCGCTGTGCGGGTTCGGGCTGGCGATCTGGCTCATCCCGCGGTGACGATCAGCGCGAGCGCAATCCTGGTGGGCGCACGCGGTCCCCGCCGAGAATCGTGGGATGACCCGCTCCGCGCAGGCCGCGCTCTGGTGTTGCCTGGGAGCCGGTTTCGCGACCCTGCTCGACTCGGCGGTCGTCGCCTTCACCGCGCCCGCGGTCCAGGCCGAGCTGCACCTGGCCGATTCGCACGTGCAGTGGTTCCTCGCCTCGTACTCGCTGACCTTCGGGCTGGGCTTGGCTCCGGCCGGGCGGATCGGTGACGCCTTCGGCAGGCGCACCCCGTTCGTCGCCGGGCTGCTGCTCTTCCTGGTGGGCGCGGTGCTCTCCGCGGCCGCGCCGGGTGCGCTGCCACTGATCGGCGGCAGGCTGGTGCAGGGGCTCGGCGCGGGGATCATCAGCGCGCAGGTGCTCGGCGTCATCCAGGATGTCTTCACCGGGCCGGAGCGGCTGCGCGCGCTGGCCCGCTACACCGGCGCGGGTGCGCTGGCCGCCATTGCCGGGCCGCTCATGGCAGGCGCCGCGCTCTGGTCGCTGCCCGCGGGGATCGCGTGGCGGGTGGTGCTGCTGCTTCCGGTGCCGTTCGTCGCGGGCACCATCCTGCTCGGATTGCGCGGGCTGCCGCGGATCGAGCGCAGCGGCCGGGCGAACGCCCTGGACCTGCCCGGTATCGCCGTGCTCGGCGCGCTCGTCGTGCTCATCACGCTCCCGGTGATCGAGCCGGGGCTGCGCGGGCCGGGGCTGGCCGGGGTGCTCGCGCTCTGCGCACTGCTGACCGCCGGGCTCATCCGGTGGGAGCGGTACTACGCCGGGCGCGGCAGACTGCCGCTCTTCGCGCCCGCGCTGGTGCGCTCCCCCGGCTACGTCGTCGGGAACCTGGTCGCGCTGCTGTGGTTCGGCTCCAGCCTGGCCTTCACCACGGTGAAGACCGTCTACTTCCTGCAGGCCTGCGATATCGCCGCGCTGGTGATCGCGGCGGCGATGATTCCGTCGGCGGTGGCGCGGCTGGTGGCGGCCGGGTGGGGGCAGCGGCTGTTCGCGCGCTGGGGTCCGGCGCTGGTGACGTACGGGCTGATGCTGCAGACGGCGTGCCTGGCGCTGAGCGCGGGCGCGACGCTGGTCGCCGACGGCTGGGCGCTGTTCGCGCTGCTCTCGGCGATCCAGGTGCTGGCCGGGGTCTCCGGCGGGGTGGTGGAGCCGCCGCTGCGGGCGGTCACGCTGGCCTTCGCGCCGTCCTCGCTGCACGGGGTGGCGGCCTCGTTCCTGCAGCTCACGCAGCGGCTCTCGGCCACCTTCTGCATCGCGCTCGGCACCGGGGTGCTGCTGGCCGGAGCGGCGACGGCGGGGTCACTCGGGCGCGCGGTGCTGCTGTGCGCGCTGGCCTCGCTCGTGGCGACGGCGGCGTCCTTCGCACCCGCCCTCCGGGGCGATCAGCGCAGCCGGGAGGAGATCGCGGCCGCCACCTCGGCCACCGCGGCGTCCAGGTAGAAGTGCCCGCCGCGGAAGACGATCCGCTCGAACGGGCCCGAGGTGTGCTCGCGCCAGCCGTCGGCCTGCTCCGGGGTGGTGGTCGGGTCGGCATCGGAGACCAGGGCGAACACCGGGCAGCGCAGTGGCTCGCCGGGCTCGTATCGGTAGGTCTCGACGGCTCGGTAGTCGGCGCGCACCGCAGGTAGCACCAGCTCGGCCAGGCCGGGATCCTCGCGCAGCACCGCCACCGAGGCCGGGTCGTCCGCCAGCCGCTCCAGGTCGGCGATCAGCCCCGAATCGGGGGCCTCGTGCAGCGCGCCGGGCTCCACGTAGCGGGGGTCGGGCCTGCCGGAGACGATGAGCACCGTCGGCCCGCGCCCGGCCGCGCTCAGCCTGCGCGCCGTCTCGAAGGCGACCGTCGCGCCCATGCTGTGCCCGAACAGCGCCACCCCCGGCTCGATCGGCAACCGGATCAGATCCTCGGTGACGGCGTCGGCCATGGTGGCGATGCTCTCGGCCTGCGGCTCGCCGAAGCGGTCCTGCCTGCCCGGGTACTGCACCGCGGCCACCGTGGTGCCGGGCGCCAGCGCGGCCGCCAGCGCCCGGTAGGCGGAGGCGGAGCCGCCACCGGGCGGGAAGCACACCAGGGAGCGGGCCGCCGCGGGCTCGGCCCGCAGAATCCGCAGCCACGCGGTCGCCTCGAGGGTCACCGGGCCGAAGCTACACGACCGCCCCGACATCCTCGCCGTCGTCGAAGAGCGGGCGCAGGTTCCGGGCCGCCATGATCCGGTCGTTGCCGCCGCCCGCCTCGATCATCGGCCAGACCTGGGCGTCCGGCGCGACCACGAAGTCCACCACGACCGGCCGGTCCCGGATCGCCCGCGCCTCCCGGATGGTGTCCACCAGCTCCGCCTCGCGCGCGCAGCGCAGCCCGACGCAGCCGAGCGCCTCGGCGAGCGCGGCGAAATCGGGGATCCGGCGGGTGTGCGTGGTGAGGTCGCTCTGTGAGTAGCGCTCGTCGTAGAAGAGCGTCTGCCACTGCCTGATCATGCCGAGGTGTCCGTTGTCGATGATCGCGACCTTGATCGGCACCCGCTCGACGGCGGCGGTGGCCAGCTCACGGAAGGTCATCTGGAAGCAGCCGTCGCCGTCGATCGCCCAGACCTCGGCCTCGGGGCGGCCGAGCTTGGCGCCGAGCGCGGCCGGGATGGCGTACCCCATGGTGCCCATGCCGCCGGAGTTGAGCCAGCTGCGCGGGTGCTCGAAGCGGAGGAACTGCGCGGCCCACATCTGGTGCTGCCCGACCCCCGCGCAGTAGACCGCCGCCGGCCCGGCCATCTCGCCGAGCGTGCGGATCACCTGCTGGGGCGCGAGCGCGCCGCCGGGCGGGCGGGCGAAGCCGAGCGGAAAATCCTGCCGCCAGCCGTGCAGCGCCCGCCACCACGCGGCCCGCGCCGGAGCGGCGCCGGGCAGCGCGGCGAGCAGCGCGCGGAGCGCCACCCCGGCGTCGGCCACGATCGGCACCTCGGCGGCGCGGATCTTGCCGATCTCCGCCGGGTCGATGTCGATGTGGATCACCGCGGCGTCCGGGGCGAAGGAGTCCGGGTCGCCGGTCACCCGGTCGTCGAAGCGGGCGCCGACCGCGAGCACCAGGTCGGCGCGTTGCAGCGCCGCCACCGCGGCGACGGTGCCGTGCATGCCTGGCATGCCGAGGTGCAGCGGGTGCGAATCCGGGAAGGCGCCGCGCGCCATCAGCGTGGTCACCACCGGGATCCCGGTGTGCTCGGCGAAGGCGCGCAGCTCGGCGGCGGCATCGGCCTTGATCACCCCGCCGCCGACGTAGAGCACCGGGGCCTCGGACGCGGAGACCAGTTCGGCGGCGGCGCGCACCCGTGCCGCGTCCGGTGCGGCGGGCGGGCGGTGGCCGGGCGGCCGGACCCGTGGCAGCCCGGCGTAGCGGGCGCTGGCGCGCAGCACGTCCTTGGGGATGTCGACAAGGACCGCGCCGGGACGTCCGGTGGTGGCCAGGTGGAACGCCTCGGCCAGGGCCGCGGCGATATCGCCGGGCCTGGTGACGAGCACGCCGTGCTTGGTGATCGGGGCGGTGATGCCGAGGATGTCGGTCTCCTGGAACGAGTCCCGGCCGAGCGCGGGCAGCGGCACCTGGCCGGTGATCGCGACCACCGGCACCGAGTCGGCGTGGGCGTCTGCCAGCGCGGTGACCAGGTTGGTCGCGCCCGGCCCCGAGGTCGCCAGGCAGACGCCGGGCCGCCCGGTCGCCTGCGCGTACCCGGTGGCCGCGTGGCCGGCGCCCTGCTCGTGCCTGACCAGCACGTGCCGGAGCTGCGCCGAGCTCAGCAGCGGGTCGTAGACCGGCAGGATCGCGCCGCCGGGCATGCCGAAGACGATCTCGACCCCCAGCTCCTCCAGCGCGCGGACCACCACCTCCGCGCCGGTGAGCAGGGGAATCTGGTGGCGGCGCGCCTGATCGGCGGGTGCGCTCATCGGTACTCCGTTCGGAATGCTCCGGTACCGGGGGCGAGCGCGCACGGCACCGGACACCGCGCGCGGCGGTGGACAGGTACGGGACAGCGCTCCCGGGAACGAACGCACCGTCTGGTCGCGGCAGGTCTCTCTGCCGTGGGCGCGCCGCGGGAGGCGAAGCGGAGCGGCGGCGTCCGGGGTGGGGACGCGCCGTCGAGCCGATGCTAACCGCTCGTGCCCGGCGCGCGCGAGCCGGTTTCCGGCGCGCCGGCCGAGCCCGTGCTGTACACCTGTGCGGAACACTGTCCACACAGAACGGGGAACGAGATGACCCAGCGGGTGAGCATCGTGATCGGCGGTGCGTCCGGGATCGGGCTGGCCACCGTGCGCAGGCTGCACGCCGACGGCGAGACCGTGGTGATCGCCGATCGCAACGAGGGGGGCGCGAAGGAGTACGCGGCCGAGCTCGGCGTCGAGGCGCTGCCGGTCGAGGTCACCGACGAGGCGAGTGTCAGCGCGCTGATCACGACGGTTTCCGAGCGGCACGGCGGCATCGACACCGTGGTGGACTGCGCGGGCATCTCCCGGCCCGGCGCGCTCACCGAGCTAGCCGCCGAGGACTGGCGCGCCACCGTCGACGTCTGCCTGACCGGCTCCTTCCTCGTGGTCAAGCACGCGGCGCCCGCGCTGCGACCGGGCGGCTCGATCGTGCTCATCGCCTCGCTGAACGCCACCCAGCCGGGCGTCGCCATGGGCGCCTACTGCGCGGCCAAGGCGGGCGTCGCCATGCTCACCGAGGTGGCGGCGCTGGAACTCGGGCCGCGCGGCATCCGGGTGAACGCCATCTCCCCCGGTTTCGTGCCGACCCCGCTCACCGAGGGGGCGGCGCTCGTCCCCGGTCTGGTCGAGGATTTCGTGGCCAACACCCCGCTCGGCCGCGCGGGCAGCCCGGAGGACATCGCGGCCGCCGTCGCCTTCGTCGCCTCGCCCGCGGCGGGCTGGATGACCGGCTCGAACATCGCGCTCGACGGCGGCGCGCACACTCAGCGCTACCCCGACATCCTCAAGCACATCGCGGCGCTCGCGGAGGGCTGAGCCGGGCCGGGATGAACCTTTCCCGCCCACCGGGGTTCGCGGTCGAGACACGGCCCACTCCACCGCGACACGGCACCGATCACTGTGGAACGATGTGCCCTCGTGAGTCACGAGCACGTCGCAGAGGGGGGTTCCGTGCCGGTGAACACGCACGACCCGCTGGTCCATGCCTACGAGACCGGGATCGGGATCGCACCCTCCGGCGCCACCGCCGCCGTCCAGGCGGGTAACCACCTCGCCGCGACGCTACCGGTCTGGACGCTGGCGGCAGGCTCGCTGACCGCCGTGACCGCCGCCGCCAACCGCCTGCGCGCGGTGCGCGGGCTGCCCGCCACCCCGATCAAGCTGGACCCGGCGCGGGTGAGCACCGCCTTCGCCTCCGACCACGTGCTGCGGCTGGCGGGCGAGCCGGTGAGCGCCTTCGGCGACCTCTCCGGCTTCTTCCCGACCTTCGACGGCTGGATCCGCACGCACGCGAACTACCCGCACCACCGGGCCGCGCTGCTCTCCGCGCTCGGACTGCCCGCCGACGCGAGCACCGACCTCGCCATCACCCACCTGGCCATGAACCGGGCGAGCGACCTGGAGGACCGGGCCGCCGAGCACGGCGCCATCGTGGTCCGGGTGCGCACCGAGGAGGAGTGGGCGCAGAGCGAGCAGGGGCGCGCCGCCGCCACCGGGCCGCTGGTCGCCATGGAGCGGCGCACCGACATCGGCGGCGACCGGGTCGGGCTCGGCACCGACCCGGCGCGCCCGCTGCACGGGCTGCGGGTGCTGGATCTGACCCGGGTGATCGCGGGCCCGGTCGCGACCAGGGCGCTGGCGCTGCTCGGCGCCGACGTGCTCCGGCTCGACCCGCCGAAGCTGCCGGAGATCCCGCTGCAGTTCGCCGACACCTGCCAGGGCAAGCGCTCGGCGCTGCTCGATCTGATCACCGACCTCGACCGCTTCCACGAGCTGCTCGCCGAGGCCGACGTGCTGGTCACCGGATACCGGCCGGGCGCGCTGGAGTTCGCCGGGATCGACCCGTCGGTGCGGCCGGGGCTGATCCACGCCAGGGTGAGCGCGTGGGGCGAGAGCGGCCCGTGGGGGCAGCGCCGCGGCTTCGACTCCATCGTGCAGGCGGCGGCCGGAATCTCGGTGCTGGAGGGTGCGGAGGTCGCGCCCGGCACGCTGCCCGCTCAGGCGCTCGACCACGCCACCGGCTACCTGCTGGCGGCGGGCGTGCTGGACGCGCTCGCGCTGCGCACCGTCGACGGCTCCGGCCGGGACGTGCGCGCCGCGCTGGCCCGCACCGCCTCCTGGCTGCTCGCCGCACCGGACCGCACCCCGCGGCACCCGGCCGCCACCCCGGCCGCCGCCGAACTCACCATCACCGGCGGCGGCGCCACTACCGCGCGCCCCGCCTTCGCCGAGTACCCCGAGTACCCGTGGCCTGCGCCGAAGTACGGGTCATCGCCGCTGGAGTGGGCGGTCGCGCTGCGCTGAGCCCACGATGGCCGGGCTAGGCTCGCCGCGTGCGGATTCTGCTCGACGTCGACACCGGTATAGACGACTCACTGGCGCTGCTCTACCTGCTCGCCTCGCCGGAGGCCGAGATCGTCGGGATCGCGTCGACGGCGGGCAATGTGGCGGCCGACCGCGTCGCCGCGAACAACCTGGCCTGGCTCGACGTGTGCCGGGCGCCGGAGATCGAGGTCGCGCTCGGCGCCGCCGACCCGCTGGCGATCCCGCTGCGCACCACCGAGGACACGCACGGCCCGCACGGCGTCGGCTACGCCGAGCTCCCGCCGACCACACGCCGACTCTCCCCGCGCAGCGCCGCCGAGCTCTGGGTGGACACCGTCCGCGCGAACCCCGGCGAGATCACCGGCCTCTGCACCGGCCCGCTCACCAATCTGGCGCTGGCACTGCGCGCCGAGCCCGCGCTCCCCCGGTTGCTGCGCCGCCTGGTGATCATGGGTGGCGCCTTCAACCACCCCGGGAACACCACGCCGACCGCCGAGTGGAACATCCACGTCGACCCGGAGGCGGCCGCCGAGGTCTTCGACGCCTTCTCCGGCGCCCCGCAACGGCCGTTGATCTGCGGGCTCGACATCACCGAGAGCATCGAGATGCTGCCGCACCACCTGACCCGGCTCGCCGAGCGGGCGGGCAGCACACCGGTCGAGACCGTCGGCCCGGACGATCCGATCGCCTTCCGCAGCGCGACCTCGAACCCCATCGTCCGGCACCTGACCGACGCCGTCCGGTTCTACTTCGACTTCCACCGCTCCTACGACCTCGGCTACCTGGCGCACATGCACGACCCGTTCGCCGCCGCCGTCACCCTGGATCCCGCGCTCGCCGTCACCCGCTCCGCGACCGTCGCCGTCGAGCTGAACGGGGCGTTGACCCGCGGCACGACCGTCGCCGACTGGGCGGGCATGTGGGGCCGGGAACCGAACGCCGACATCGTCGTCGGCACCGACCCGGACGGGTTCTTCACCCGGCTCGTCGAGCGGGTCGGCGACTTCGCCGCGACCGTGTACCGGGAGGAATCATGACCGAGGCCGATCGGCTCGCCGCGATGCGCGCGCGTCTCGGGATCCCCGGGATCGTCGACGTGCACACGCACTTCATGCCGCACAACGTCATGCGCAAGGTGTGGGCCTACTTCGACCAGGTCGGGCCGCTGACCGGGCAGGAGTGGCCGATCACCTATCGGGCGGGCGAGGAGGAGCGGCTCGCCACCCTGCGCTCGTTCGGCGTCCGCGCCTTCACCTCGCTGGTGTATCCGCACAAACCGGAAATGGCGGCCTGGCTCAATGCCTGGACCGCCGAGTTCGCCACCACCGAACCCGATTGCCTGCACACCGCGACCTGCTACCCCGAGCCGGAAGCGAAAACGTATGTGGCCGAGGCTGTCGAAGCCGGGGCGCGGGTCTTCAAGATCCACGTCCAGGTCGGCGCCTTCGCCCCCGACGATCCCCTGCTCGACCCGGTCTGGGGCATTCTCTCCGACGCCCGCGTCCCCGTGGTGATCCACTGCGGCTCCGGCCCCGCCCCCGGCGAGTTCACCGGCCCCGGCCGAATCGCCGACGTCCTTCGCCGCTTCCCCCGCTTGCCGCTGATCATCGCGCACATGGGCACCCCGGAGTACTCCGAGTTTCTCGATCTCACCGCGCAGTACGAGGATGTCCGGCTGGACACCACCATGGTCTGGACCGATTTCAGCGAGGCGAACGCGCCGTTCCCGCGCTCCGAGTACGGGCGGGTCCGCGATCTCGGCGACCGAATCCTCTTCGGCAGCGACTTCCCGAACATTCCCTACTCGTACGCACACGCCGTCGAGGTGCTGGAGCGGCTGGAACTCGGGGACGAGTGGGTGCGGAACGTATTGCACGACAACGCCGCCCAGCTCTTCGATATCGACCGAGCTGTGCAAGACTGAAAGGTCGGCGACCACCTCGTCGGCGCTGCCGGTCCGGCGGAACCGCCCCCTTGCGGCTCCACCGTCCCGGCTTGCCGCGACCGTGGCGGGCCAGGCTCCCCCGCCCCCGCCGAGCCCTTCCCACGGCCGCAGAACGATCATGGCCGGGAGATCCGGCGTCCGACAGGAGGCACTTTCGTGACGGCAACGCACACCGAGGTAACCGACGAGGCCGGTGGCGCCGAGGCGCAGGGACCCTGTGGTGATGATCACTGCGGCATCAAGGAGGTACTGGAGCGGCTCGGCGACAAGTGGAGCCTGCTCGTCCTGGTCGAGCTGCACTCCGGGCCGCGCCGCTTCAACGAGCTGCAGCGCGCGATCCCCGGCATCTCGCAGCGCATGCTCACCGTGAGCACCCGAAACCTGCTGCGCGACGGCATGATCAGCCGCACGGTATTCCCCACGACACCGCCGCAGGTCGAGTACGCGCTCGCCCCGCTCGGCGACAGTCTCGCCGTGCACATCCAGGGCATCGCCGACTGGGCGCGCACGAACCACGCCTACATCGAGCAGTGCCGCGCCGAATTCGACGCGCAGAACAGCGCCTAGAGACTGCCATGCCACCACCCTGCCTACAGGCCTCGAACCTCGGCAGCCACGGCTCGACTAGTGTTCCGCGCCTGAAATACGTTGTAGATATCGGGCGAGGGAGTCCAGGATCTCCTCGGCGGTCTTGCGCCAGACGAAGGGGCGAGGGTTGGCGTTCCACTGCTCGATCCAGGCGCGGACGTCGTTCTCCAAAGCGGTGACGCTGGTGTGGACGCCGCGGCGGGTGAGCTGGTCGGTGAGGTAGCCGAACCAGCGTTCGACCTGGTTGAGCCATGAGGATCCAGTCGGGGTGAAGTGGACGTGGCAGCGGGGATGGCGGGCGAGCCATTCGTTCACGATCGGGGTTTTGTGGGTGGCCAGGTTGTCACAGACCAAGTGGATGTCGAGTTCGGACGGGACGGCTTTGTCGATCGAGACCAGGAACTTCCTGAACTCGGTAGCGCAGTGGCGGCGGTGCAGTTCGCCGATCACGGTGCCGTCGGCGATGTTGAACGCGGCGAACAGGCTGGTGGTGCCGTGGCGGGCGTAGTCGTGGGTGCGGCGCTCGGGCATGCCCGGCATCATCGGTAGCACCGGCTGGGATCGGTCCAGTGCCTGCATCTGGGACTTCTCGTCGACACACAGCACCACGGCCCGCTCGGGCGGGTTGTGGTAGAGGCCGACGACATCGACTACCTTCTCCACGAACAGCGGATCGGTCGAGAGCTTGAACCCGTCGACCAGGTGCGGTTTGAGCTCGAAGCGCCGCCAGATCCGCCCGATGGTCGATCTCGACAACCCGGTCCGCTCGGCCATCGAAGCCCGCGACCAGTGGGTGGCGTTGCGCGGGGTCTGCTCAAGGGTCAGCGTGATCACCTGCTTGACCCGGTCCAGCAGGATCGATGGTGGCCGGCCCGGACGCGGTTCATCGGCCAAGCCCGCGAACCCGTGTTCGATGAACCGGCGCCGCCACTTCGCCACGGTCATCGCCGTCACCCCGACCGCCGCAGCCACGTGCGCGTTCGCCGCCCCGGGCTCCGCGCACGCCAGCACGATCCGGCACCGCAACGCATACGCCTGCGTCGATGTCGCCGCCCGCGCACCCCGCAGCAGCTCGCGCCGCTGGGCATCCGACACCGTCGACTCCGGCCCCGACCGCGGCCTCCCCGTTCTCGCCACAGCCGAACCCTACCCATAGCCAACGTATTTCAGGCGCGGAACACTAAAGGCTGTCCCGTAAGCCGTTGTGCCGCAGCGGTAGTCTGCTGTCGTGGCGGTGATCTCGGCGTCTGACCCGGTGATGGTGGAGCTGTTCAGCGGACTGCAACCGCGCAAGTTCGCCCGGCTGATCACCGCATTGCGGCGCGAGGGCGCCGACCGCCCGTTGCGGGGGCGGCCCTGGACGCTGTGTTTCGAGGACCGGGTGCTGCTGGTTGCCTGCTACTGGCGGACGAACCTGACGATGCGCCAGCTCGCAGCGGTGTTCGGGACCTCCAAGTCGGCAGCGGCCCGGGTGATCGACGACCTCGGACCCGCCCTGACCCTCCGACCGCGGACCCGGTTCCCACAAGGAACGGTGCTGATCGTGGACGGCACCCTGGTCCCGACCCGCGACCACAGCATCGCCGCACAGTCGAAGAACTACCGGTACTCGGCCAATCACCAGGTCGTCATCGACGCCGACACCGAGCTCGTTGTCGCGCTCGGGCGGCCGTTGCCGGGCAACCGCAACGACTGCCGCGCCTACGCCGAGTCCGGTGCGGCCCACGCCTGCCGCAATGCGACGGTGATCGCCGACGGCGGATATCAGGGAGCGTCGGCGATCATCCCGCACCGCAAGAGGCGGGGACGCGAACTGCCCGCGTGGAAGCAGGAGCACAACGCCTCGCACCGGCGGGTCCGGGCACGGGTGGAGCACGCCTTCGCGCGAATGAAGACCTGGAATATCCTGCGCGACTGCCGCCTGCGCGACAACGGAGTGGCGGTCGCGATAGCCGGAGTCGCCCGGCTGGCGAACCTCGCTCACGCCGCCTGAGAGTTCGGGTCAACGCTGGCCTTCACAGCCTCGCGGGACTTACGGGACAGCGTTTAGCGCCACCTCAGATCTGGTCCAACAACCCCCAGGAACGCTTGAACAAAGAAATCCGGCGCCGCACCGACGTCGTCGGGATTGAGCGGTCCCCGACCGCAACTGCATCATCCGCCTCGTCGGCGCGGTCCTGCCGAACAACACGATCCTCGATGGAATTGTCAAGCCTCACGCTGCGTTCCGCCCGGTTCGAGCCAGGCTGTGGCGGCTTGAGCGCAGGCCGAGGGCAGTGAATAGCAGCAACTATCCCACAAATAGCCCACGAGACGTTGACGCGTCGCCGTGCCAAGACGAGAACGGCCCGGGGGTGTCGCTTCCCCTCAGCTCTATTGCGGTCATAGGAGACCGCGACTCGGAGTGGTGCGGATGCTGACCAGCGGCTATTGGTAGAATACTCGCTGCCACTGCCTGCGACTTGGCATCCATGATTCAGGGTGCTAACACGGCCGAATATGCTGCACAACAACCGAGAACACCGATACTTAGCCGATCCAGTCACCAAGCTCAGGCATGGGCTACGACCCCGAATAGCGCCGTTTGGGAGCAATTATGGCCGAGAAGACTGAAACGGATCTATGGAGGGGTAGGAGGGAGCATCTCCTTGGCCTCGCAAGAAACTAATGATCGCCAGGATTGCAGCTACTTGGGCCAACAAGAATGTTCCCTGCCCCGCCAGATCCCTGACTCCATAGGCTTGAAGAAGGAACTTCACCGATCGCGTATCGTTCGGCCTCAATGTTCTATAATCAATCGCAATACCCGTTAGCATCATAACGATAGAAAACAAGACGATTGCCACTAAGTCAAAGGCAAAGTCTGCCGGATAAGAAATAACATCACCCACTAAATTGACTCCCAGAGGGAGGCTGTACAGGCCGACGAGCACTGCGCTCTTCGCCATCCCTCGCCTGCCGGGTAAATATTGCCAAAGCAGCCCGAGAACCACCCCAGCGCCAAGCCACGTGGCCATCTCCGGCAGTATCCGGAAAATAATTTGACCAATAAACTCGGACTGATAGGAACTGATATTCCAGACTTTCCATGATCGAAAGACTTGAAAAGCGAGCCCCAGAGGGGTTCCGATCATGACGGCAATCTTCGCAGCAATCTTCGCATTAGCAATCGGACTCTGGTTCGGGCCCACCGCCAGGAGAATGTCAACATCAACCATCCGGTCAGGTAGGGGAGGGATAGAGGGCCCCAAGGCGAGCACAGCGGCCCCGGAGTGGTACCGATCTCGGATCCTGGACCACTCAGAACCCGACATCCTATCCCTCATGCTGACCCCATTTGGACCTATGCAATCTAATGGAGACCCGCACTTAGATAGGCTCCAATACGCAAGTAATCCGAGGGCCGGGGTGACCGGTATTGCCCAACCTATGACCCAAAAATGCCGACTGAGCACAACAAGAACAAGAATCAAAGCTGATGCTCGAACAAGTAATTTCCTATCCGCAACGCCGAGATGATAGCTGGCTTGACATATATGCCAAACCAGCACAGCCAAGACTGTAGTCGCTACAAATTCCAACTGAACAGAAATCTGACCCGGGAACCAATCGAAAGCGCAACATAAACTGTCAGCATGAATCGGCACAGGATGAAGAGCGTAGATGCGCTTCGCGTCTAGAAAGTTGACCAATACGCGGTCACTCAACAACAACAGCGTTGCAATACCAGCCGCGACCCATACCGGAAGAGGGTTTAAATTCACAATTCCGAGAAACAGAGTGGAGCGGATAATCGCAAGGCTCCCAAAGCTAGCGACAAGAAGCAATGCCGTTACTACTGCCATCTTCCAGGCTATCCAACTGATCGGACTTATGCCAATTGCAAGTATCGTGCCATCAGAATTTTCTGCGTAGCCACGTAAGGCATAGGTGATCACAATAGCGACCAAAGTCCCGACAAGAAGACTGACAACTCGACTCTTCCTAAGTCCTATGCAGAGGATAGTAGAGCACACTGCAGCAATTAGTGCGTCCTTGAGAACCGTATGGGCAGCACTCAGATTCTGGACGGCAGGGATGAACTGCGTCACAAGGTGCGCGTTCACTCCCGCAATCACTATTACGGCAACACCACCGAGAACGCGAGATTGTCTGCGAATTAAACTCATTCCCGTCACTATCTGCGATCTTGTCGAGTTGACAATAAATACATAAGCAACGATTGCGGCGCTGAATAATGACATGGCGAACAAAAAATCGTACGCGGAATTGTTTCGCCCTGAGTACGAATTTTCTTTCAAATACTCTTCATGACCAAGGGCAAGATCGACCAAGATCCCGCTGGGCGGTATCAAAGTCAAGGGAGCCCACGTTATATGAGTCTCATCAGACTCCTGCGGTGGCCAGACATAGGGATTCCCAAGCCAACGCGCGGGTGCCTCAAACTTCACTGAATGCCATTTAGCGAGAGCCAGTGCATTGGGTCTTTCCACGTGAATGGTCCATAGTCCAGGCTGCCTCCTTACGAGCTTCAAGGGACCGCAATGTAACTCGTTTGCACTAGGCGGGATATCTACCTCTACAACACTCTCGAAGGTAATCCTATCACTGCGTATACTTACGGAAAATGGTCTTCTTCGTTCTTCGCTGTAAAACCAGCCATTCTCTCGACCCAATATGCATCGAACAGTCGATTTGTAACCGGACTGATGATCCGACTCGAAGAGTTGACGGGAGTATGAATTCATCGGTAAGTCAATTGAAAGATTAGTCATCAATCTTGGCGAATTCAAGTTATCGTTTGAAACGCGCACCATCAAACTGACCTGGGCATCTGCGATAGGTCCGCTGGGACAAGCAGCGACAAGAGCCGAAACAGAGTGCTCCTTGGGGGGCAGCCGTTTCAGGAAGAAGTAGAAGGATCCTGCTGGCATCGCGACCAGAGATACAAGGAGAGCGCACCCAACTAGTGTCTTGGCCACATCCACTAGCGCTTTCATATGCGACACTCCGAGGCAGCGGGATTGGCGTGGAACCGCACCTTGACTCGCATTCAGCTCTCTCTGAGTTCGTAGATTGGCAGCAGCGCCGAAGAGCGTGGACGAATTCCAGCTCGGGGCGAACTCTACCAGCTAGACGTTTTCTGATCTGCTGTGTCCTACGAACGATTGACACTCAAACTACTGCTCTAACCCACTCCACGGGAACCGCTAAACCATGATCATAGTTGAAACGTACAGGTAGGAAAAGAGAACCTATCATCGTCGTCAGAGACATCGACACACTCGCAGTCGTGGCGCCGACGGCTAACGGGCGCGAGCTATCATAGTATGACAAATCTCTGGAGGGTATTATTCCGTCGAAAAATGCACTCCGATAGGATCTGCACAAGTAAACGCGTACCGATTTTTCGGCGGTACGATGGCGAACGCCGCATTGGACAGTGCCGATCTACCGAACTTCGAGTTGTTCGTCCGGACGCTTATACCCGAATCCAGAACTCAGGCCCCGTCGAAGGCCCGAACCAGCTGCTCGGCGGCGAGGGCGGCGGTCAATGTGCCCTCGCGCACCTGCCTCTCGACATCGCCGCGCACCGTCTTGACCGACGGGTTCTCGGCGAGCCGCCGGAGCAGTTGATCGTGCACCATGGTCCAGGTCCAATCGACCTGCTGACGCCGCCGCTTCTCGGCGAACTCGCCCGCGTCGGTGAGCACCCGCCGGTGTTCGAGGACGGTGTCCCAGAACTGATCGAGCCCGAGCCCCTCGAGCCCGCTCATGGTGAGCACGGGTGGTTTCCAGAGCGCGTCGTGCGGGTGGATGAGCCGCAGTGCCCCGGCGAGTTCGCGGGCGGCGCCCTTGGCCTCGAGCTCGTGCTTGCCGTCGGCCTTGTTGACCGCGACCAGATCGGCGAGCTCGAGCACGCCCTTCTTGATGCCCTGCAGCTGGTCGCCGGTGCGGGCGAGGGTGAGGAAGCAGAAGACGTCGACCATGTTGGCGACGGTCACCTCGGACTGGCCGACGCCGACGGTCTCGACCAGGATCACGTCGTAGCCGGCGGCCTCGAGCAGGACGATGGTCTCGCGGGTGGCCTTGGCGACGCCGCCGAGGGTGCCCGCGGTCGGCGAGGGGCGGATGAAGGCGTCGGCTTCCAGGGAGAGCCGGGCCATGCGGGTCTTGTCGCCGAGGATCGAGCCGCCGGTGCGGGTGGAGGACGGGTCGACGGCGAGGACGGCGACCTTGTGCCCCTTGCGGATCAGGTCCATGCCGAGCGCGTCGATGAAGGTCGACTTGCCGACGCCGGGCACGCCGGTGATGCCCACCCGGTTGGAGGCCGCGACCTCGCCCTCGGGGGTCAGCCGGAGCAGGAGTTCCTGCGCTCTGTCCCGGTGATCGGAGCGGGTGGATTCGACCAGGGTGATGGCGCGCGCCAGCGCGGCCCGCTCACCCGAGCGGACCGCGTCGGCCATCGCGTCCACGTCGATGACGCGCGCGCTCATCCGGCGGTCGCGCTCCCCGGCTCGTCCTGCGGCGCGGCGGGCTCGGCGACCGCACCGCCGAGTTCGTGGCCGAGTGCGGCGGCGAGCTTGCGCAGCAGGTCGATCGCGGCGTCGGCGATGACGGTGCCGGGCGGGAAGATCGCCGCGGCGCCCGCTTCGTAGAGCTCGTCGAAGTCACCGGGCGGGATGACGCCGCCGACGATGACCATGATGTCGGGGCGCCCGACATCGGCCAGTGCCTGCCGCAGCGCGGGCACCAGCGTGAGGTGGCCCGCCGCCAGCGAGGAGACCCCGACGACGTGCACGTCGTTGTCGGCCGCCTGGCGCGCCACCTCCTCTGGGGTCTGGAAGAGCGGGCCCACGTCGACGTCGAAGCCGAGGTCGGCGAAGGCGGTGGCGATCACCTTCTGGCCGCGGTCGTGCCCGTCCTGACCCATCTTGGCGACGAGGATGCGCGGGCGGCGGCCCTCGGCCTCGGCGAACTCCTCGACCAGCTCGATCGCGCTGCTGATGTTGGTGACCTTTCCGGCTTCGTCGCGGTACACCCCGGAGAGCGTCCTGATCTCGGCCTGGTGCCTGCCGTAGACCTTCTCCAGCGCGTCGGAGATCTCGCCGACGGTGGCGTTGGCGCGCGCGGCGTCGATCGCCAGCGCGAGCAGGTTGTTCTCCATGCCGCCCTCGGACGCGGCGGCGGCGCGGGTGAGCTCGGCCAGTGCGCGCTCGACGGCGGCGGAATCCCGATCGGCGCGCAGCGCGCGCAGCTTCTCCAGCTGCTCGGCGCGCACCCTGGAGTTCTCCACCTTGAGGACCTCGACCTGCTGGTCCTCTTCGACCTGGTACTTGTTCACGCCGATCACCGGCTGCTGGCCGGTGTCGATGCGGGCCTGGGTGCGGGCCGCGGCCTCCTCGATGCGCAGCTTCGGGATGCCCTCGCCGATCGCCTGCGCCATGCCGCCGTGCGCCTCCACCTCGGCGATGTGCGCGCGGGCGCGGTTCGCGAGCTGGTGGGTGAGCCACTCGACGTAGTACGAGCCGGCCCACGGGTCGATCGGGCGGGTGGTGTTCGACTCCTGCTGGATCAGCAGCTGGGTGTTGCGGGCGATCCGGGCGGAGAAGTCGGTGGGCAGCGCCAGCGCCTCGTCGAGCGCGTTGGTGTGCAGCGACTGGGTGTGGCCCTGGGTGGCGGCCATGGCCTCGATGCAGGTGCGCGCGACATTGTTGTAGGCGTCCTGCGCGGTGAGCGACCAGCCCGAGGTCTGCGAATGGGTGCGCAGCGACAGCGATTTCGCGCTCTTCGGCTCGAACTTCGCGACCAGCTCGCTCCAGAGCAGCCGCCCGGCGCGCAGCTTGGCGACCTCCATGAAGAAGTTCATGCCGATGGCCCAGAAGAAGGAGAGCCGGGGCGCGAACTTGTCGACCTCCATGCCCGCCGCGATCCCGGCCCGGATGTACTCCACGCCGTCGGCGAGGGTGTAGGCCAGCTCCAGGTCGGCGGTGGCCCCGGCCTCCTGGATGTGGTAGCCGGAGATGGAGATCGAGTTGAACTTCGGCATCTTCGCGCTGGTGAAGGCGAAGATGTCGGAGATGATCCGCATCGAGGGCTTGGGCGGGTAGATGTAGGTGTTGCGGACCATGAACTCCTTCAGAATGTCGTTCTGAATGGTTCCGGCCAGCTGCTCCGGCGCGACGCCCTGCTCCTCGGCGGCGACCACGTAGAGCGCGAGGATCGGCAGCACCGCGCCGTTCATGGTCATCGAGACCGAGACCTGGTCCAGCGGGATGTGGTCGAAGAGCTGGCGCATGTCCAGGATCGAGTCGATCGCCACGCCCGCCATGCCGACGTCGCCCTGCACCCGCGGGTGGTCGGAGTCGTAGCCGCGGTGCGTGGCCAGGTCGAAGGCGACCGAGAGCCCCTTCTGCCCGGACTGCAGGTTGCGCCGGTAGAAGGCGTTGGAGTCGGCGGCGGTGGAGAAGCCTGCGTACTGCCGGATGGTCCACGGCTGGTTCACGTACATGGTCGGGTACGGGCCGCGCAGGAACGGCTGCACGCCGGGCACGCTGTCCAGCGGGTAGCCCTCGGCGGCGACGGCGTCCCGGTCGGCCTTGGTGAAGACCGGCGGCACGTCGATGCCCTCGGGGGTGACCCAGGTCAGCTGCTCGGGGGCGTAGCCGGTGGCGGCCGCCGCCTCCGCGACGAACTCCGAGACCGCGTCCGGGCCGACGGCGGCAGGTTCCGGGGCGTGCTCGTGCAGCGGCACGTCGGCGAAGCTGCCGATCACGTGCTCGATCTCACCGGTCGTCATGCTCCCACCTTCTCCAGCAGGCCGGACAGCGCCGCCACCGCATCGATCTTCGCGGCCAGGTAGCCGTCGGGCTGATCCTCGACCCCGGCAACGGCTTTCGCCGAACCGGCCAGCAGCACCGTCCGCACGCCCGCCGATTTCAGTGCCCGCACCGCCTCGCCCGCCTGCTCGGCGTAGCGCGCGTCCGAGCCGCAGAGCACCGCGATGCTCGCACCGGACTCCTTCGCGGCGGCGGCGATGCCGTCGAGCTCGAGCGGCCCCGGGTTCACCGACTCGATCCCGCCGGAGGCCAGCAGGTTCGCGATGAAGGTCACCCGGACGTTGTGCTCGGCGACCCGGCCCAGCGGCACCAGCAGCGCCTGCGGCCGGGCGCCGTTGGCGGCCAGGTACACGTCGGAGCGGTCGCGCAGCGCCTCGAAGGCGGCGCCGTAGCGGGCCACCCGGCCGGGCTCGCGGGCCTGCTCGGAGAGCGCGGCCTCGGCCAGGTTCGGGAACTCGTTCACGCCGGTCACGGCGAAGCGCCGGTGCGCGATATCGGCCTCGCGGGCCGCCCTGGTGGCGCCGATCCGCTCGGCGAGCAGCCCGGCGGCCAGCGCCGCCCGGTACCCGCCCGCGGCCTCGATCTCGCGCATGAACGCCCAGGCGGCCTCGGCCAGCTGCGCGGTGTGGTCCTCGATGTACCAGGAGCCTGCGCCGGGGTCGTGCACGTGGCCCAGGTGCGACTCCTCCAGCAGCAGCAGCTGGGTGTTGCGCGCCATCCGATCCGCGAAGTTCTGCGAGACGCCGAGCTCGCCCGCGGGCAGCGCGGAGTCGAAGGGCAGCACGGTGACGGTGTCCGCGCCGCCGACGCCCGCGCCGAAGGCGGCGAGTGTGGTGCGCAGCAGGTTCACCCAGGGGTCGCGCCTGGCCATCATGGCCGCGGAGGTGACCGCGTGCTGCGGCGCGCCGCCGAAGCCGGGGGCGCCGCTGACGTGCGCGACCCTGGCCCAGAGCGTGCGCCCGGCGCGGAACTTGGCGATGGTGGCGAACTGGTCGTCGGTGGCGGCGAGCCGGAACTCCAGCTGGCCGAGCGCGTCCGCGATATCGGTGCCCGCGGCGGTGAGCGCGCGCAGGTACTCCAGCCCGGCGGCGACCGCGGCGCCGAGCTCCTGCGCCTCGGAGGCGCCCGCGTCGTGGAAGGCGGTGCCGTCCACGGTGATCGCGCGGACGGTCTCGGGGCGGGCGGCGGCGGTGCGGGCGAGCGCGACGGCGTCGTCCAGGGTGACCCCGGTGATCCCGGCGAACTCGTCGGTGAGCGGGGCGGCGGCGAGCGCGACCCGGATGGCGGTGCGGTCCGCGGCCTGGTAGCCGTCCAGCGCCGCGAACAGCGCCTCGGCCGCGGCACCGACCTCGGTGCCCGCGTCCAGGGTGATCGGGGCGAGGTCGAAGAGCAGCCCGTTCAGCGCGGCGCCGAGTTCGGCCACCGGCACGCCGTGTGCACCGACGCTCAGCCAGAGCGCGGAGAGGCCGTTCTCCAGCCCGGCCAGGATGCGGCGGTTCGCGGCGGCGGGGTCGGCGTCCCGGACGCGGCCCGAGACGAACCAGCCGCGGTGTACGTCGCGGTGGGCGTCGACGCCGCGGACGAACGGGAACGTCCCCGGCAGTGGCGGTTCCGGACGCTCGTCGCGCCGGGTGTAGAGCGGGGCGACCGCGAGACCGTCGTAGGTGGTCTCGGTCAGCAGCGTCTCCGGCTCGTCCGGCAGCTCGGCGGCGTCGACCTTGCGCGCCTTCGCCAGCACCCCCGCCACACCCTTGCGCCACGCGGCGTACTCCGGCACCGGCTCGGTGGCCGGATCTGAAGCAATCGGCATCGCTGCTCTTCTCTCTCCCCTCGCCGGAACGGCACCGCGCGTGCACCGCCCCGAACCGGATGTTCGCCCAGGTCAGTGGGCATACCGGTTAACGAGGATTCGTCTGTCGTCACTTCGATGCTAGCGGCCGCCTCCCGGCCGCCGACCGAGGCCCGGCAGTACCAACCGGTAACCTCGCCCGGGTGATCCAGCTCATCCGCTCCCCCCGCGCCCTGGCGCTGCTCGCCGCGGTGCTCGTGGTCTGCGCGGCCGCGGTGCTCGCGCCGCTGCCGGGCCCGGCCCGGGTGCAGGAGTGGGCGGACTCGGTGGGCCCGGTCTTCCCGCTGGTCTTCTTCGCGCTCTACGCGCTGGTCACCATCGCGCCGGTGCCGCGGACGGTGCTCACGGTGAGCTGCGGGGTGCTCTTCGGGGTCGGGCTCGGGCTCACCGTCGCGCTGGCCGCAACCACGGTGAGCGCCGCGCTCGCGCTGCTGCTGGTCCGCAGGCTGGACGGGCGCCGGGTGGCGGCGCGGCTCACGCACCCCGCGGTGCGCGCGGTGGACGAGCGGCTGCGCCGCCGCGGCTGGCTGGCGGTGTGGTCGCTGCGGATGATCTCGTTCGCGCCGTTCTCGGTGGTGAACTACTGCTGCGCGCTCTCCTCGATCCGCTTCTGGCCGTACCTGGGCGCGACGGTGCTCGGCTCGCTGCCCGGCACCGCCGCGACCGTGATCCTGGCGGACGCGCTGGTCAGCGGGACCTCGCCGGAGATGATCGCGGTCTCGGTGGCGTGCCTGCTGATGGGGGTCGCCGGGCTGGTGCTCGACAGTCGCTGGCAGCCGAGAGACGCGGCAACGGCCGGGGACTCGGCCGTCAGCACGGTTTCCGCAGGCGCGAACTCGGCCGTCGGCGCGGTTTCCGCCGCTGGCACGAACTCTGCCGTCAGCGCGGGCTCGCGCCCGAGTAGCGCCGCACCGCTGCCGGGACCGCGAGGCTGAGCAGCGCGGCGATCCAGATCGCGCTCGCCGCGATCGGGTGCCGGAGCGGCAGGCTCGCGTCGGCGGCGGGGGCCGCGTCGGCGAGCAGCTGTCGCAGCGCCGCGACCACCGCGCTCACCGGGTTCCACTCCGCGACGGCCGCGAGCACCGTCGGCATGGTGGCGGTCGGCACGAAGATGTTCGAGAACATGATGGTGCCGAAGATCAGCGGCGCGGTCTGCTGGAGCACCTGCTCGTCCCGGATCGTGGCGCCGAGCGCGACGCCGAGCCAGGCCAGCGCGAACCGGAAGCCGATCAGCAGCAGCACGGCGAGCGCGATCTCCCCCGGCTCCGCGGTGATCCGCCAGCCGGAGAGGAACCCGACCACGGCCATCACGCCGAGCGCGAGGATGCCGATCAGCGTCTCCGCCACCGCGATTCCGGCCGGGGCGGCGATCGGGGCGAGCGGCAACGCGCGGATCCGGTCGGTGAGCCCGCTGCGCAGGTCGGCGGCGGCGGTGACGGCGGTGGCGACCACGCCGGTGGCGGCGACCAGGACCAGGATGCCGGGGGTCAGGTAGGAGCGGTAGGCGACGACGTCCTGCCCGGCGGCGAGCGCGCCGCCGAAGACGAAGCCGAACAGCAGCATCATCCCCGCGGGGGCGGCCAGCGTGATGGCGGGCAGCGCCGGGTTGTTGCGGTGGTTCGTGAGCACGCGCCGGACCAGGACCCGGGTGGCGCTGCCCGCCGGGGTGGTGCGGTCGGGGGCGGTCATGCGGCCCGCCGGGCGGTGAGCGCCAGGAAGGCGTCGTCCAGGGTGCCGGTGCGGCGGCCGATGTCGCGCACCTCGATCCCGGCGGCGTCCAGGGCGCGGACCACGGTGGGCAGCGCGGGCGCGGCGGCGTCGAAGAGCCAGGTCGCGTCCAGTTGCGGGACCGGTGTGCCGCCGAGCGCCGCCATGACCTCGGCCGCGGCCGGGCGCTGGTCGTCGGGGACGGCGACCTCCAGCCGGACGCCGACGGTCCGCACGATCTCGGCGGGCGAACCGGTGGCGACGATGCGCCCGGCGTCCAGGATGGTGACGGCGTCGGCGAGCCGCTCGGCCTCGTCCAGGTACTGGGTGGTGAGCAGCACGGTGCTGCCCGCCGCCACCGCCTCGGCGAGGTAGCGGTGGATGTCGTCGCGGCTGTGCGGGTCGAGGCCGGTGGTCGGCTCGTCCAGGAAGAGCACCTCGGGGCGGACGACGGTGCCGGCCAGGATGTCGAGGCGGCGCCGCATCCCGCCGGAGTAGGTGCGCACCAGGCGGTCTCCGGCGTCGGCGAGGTCGAAGCGGGCGAGCAGGTCGTCCGCGCGGCGGCGCGCCGCGGGTGCGGCGAGGCCGTTGAGCCGGGCGAACATCACCAGGTTCTGCCGTCCGGTCGACATCGGGTCGACGGCGTGGAACTGGCCGACCAGCCCGATCCGCTGCCGCACCGCGCGCGCCGCGGTCACGGTGTCGTGGCCGAGCACCCTGGCGCGCCCGCCGGAGGGGCGGAGCAGGGTGGCGAGCATGCGCACGGTGGTGGTCTTGCCGGAACCGTTCGGCCCGAGCAGCGCGTGCACGGTGCCCTCCGGCACCAGGAGATCGATGCCGTCGACGACGGCGCGGGCCCCGTATCGCATTCGGAGCGCTTCGGTTTCGATGGCGGACACCACAACCCCTCGTTCGGGAACAACGTTCGCAGTTGACGGTACCCGACCGCGTACAGCGTTCGCAATTACCGGCTCGAGGCATTCTGGTCCGATGTCATCCGCGAACTCACCGTGGCTGCGGGCCGAGCAGGTGCGGCCGGGGCCGAGGCCGGCGCACACCCTGGACGACATCGCCGCCGCCTGCGTGCGGATCGCCGACGAGTCCGGGCTGGCGGCGGTGGCCATGCGCCGGGTGGCGGAGCGGCTCGGCACCGCGGCCGCCTCGCTGTACCGCTACGTCGACGGCAAGGACGACCTGTTCGCGCTCATGGTCGACCACGTGGCGGCCGAGTACGAGCTGGCGCCGCTCACCGGCGACGTGCGCGCCGACGTGCTCGCGGTCGCCGAGCAGGCGCGGGCGCTGCACCGCAGGCACCCCTGGGTGCAGCGGGTGATCCCGTCCGCGCTCGGCCCGAACTCGCTGCGCTACCTGGACCACCTCGCGGGCGCGCTCGGCCCGGCCGGGCTGGACGGCACCACCGTCATGGTCGGGATCGCCCAGCTCACCGGCTGGATCAGCACCTTCGTGGCGCAGGAGGGGGCGGGTGCGGTTGGCGCCGGGCAGGATCCGGCCGCGCTGCTCGCCATGGTGGCGCGGGGGGATTACCCGCACCTGGCAGCGCTCTTCGCCCGCGCGCCCGCGCCCGGCGGCTCGTTCGACGCCGATGCCGCCTTCCGGGCCGGGATCGACGCGCTGCTCTTCGGGATCGCCGGGAAGGGTCAGTAGACGCGGAGCGGGACGGTGGCGGTGTAGGCGGCGGTGCGGTCGAAGCGGACGGTGAGGCGGATGCGCCAGTCGCCTGCCAGCGGCACCCGGACGCGGTCGGCCTCGAAGTAGGCGGGGGCCAGTTCGACCGGTTCGACGCGGCGGGGCCGGACCTGGAGTGGGCCCGCGGCGTCGTCGGGGCGGGTGAGGAGGGCGTCGACCGAGGTGGCGGGGATGGGGGCGCCGGTGCGGTCGTAGAGGCGGATGGTCCAGCGCTGTTCGCCCGCGGCGGCGCCGTCGATGGTGAGTTCGGCGCGGGTGTCGCCGAGGTCGACCGGGAGGGTGACGGCGGGGTCGTAGGCGTCGCGGGCGGGGGTGGTTCCGGCCAGGACGGCGGTGAGGGCGAGTGCGGTGAGCTGGGCGGCTAGCTCCAGGCGCAGGGGGGCTCGGCGGGCGCGGAAAGCGGCGGCCGCGGTGAGGGCGAGGGTGACGGCGGCGAGTTTGCCGAGGAGCAGCAGGCCCCAGGGGGTGGACCAGAGCGCGGCGAGCGGGTCGGTGGCGCGCCAGGTGCGGTAGAGGCCGGTGAGCGCGAGGACCGCGACGGCGGGGACGGCGATGGCGCCGAAGCGGGCGACGAGGGTGGCGCGGTCCCGGTGGTGGCGGAACAGCAGGATGAGCAGGGGGCCCGCGAGCCAGATCGCCATGGCGGCGACGTGCAGGGCGGTGAGCGGGACCGCGAGCAGGCGGTCCGGGCCCGCGATCGCGTGGCCGGAGGCGGCGGTGGCGAGGACGGCAACGGCGCCCGCGCCGAACGCGACGGTGCGCCGGGCCGCCCCGAGGGCGAGAACCGTTGCGGCGGCGGCTCGGACGAGGGTGGCGGTGCCGAGCGCGGAGGTCGCTGCGGCGCGCCAGACCTCGGGGTCGGACCAGCCGGGGGTGCCCGCCAGGCGGACGGGGATGGCGGCGAAGGTCGCCAGCGAGGCCACCGTGAGGGTGACGGCGCCGATCCGGACGAGCTGCCGAACCGCCGCGGTCGCGCCGAGCGGTACGGCGGTGCCGCCGGACTCCGCGGTGCCGCCGGACTCCGCGGTGGCGGCCCCCGCAGTGGTCGCCCCCGCGGTGGTGGCGCCGGACAGTGCGACGGGACTCGACCGCGCGGCGGCCGGGCGATCCAGGCGCAGGACGGCGGTGACCAGGGGGATGCCGACGGCGGCGACCAAACCGGCGTAGCCGAGCGCGGCGAGCAGCCGGACGACGGTGTCGGCGGCGGCTTCGGCGGGGTCGCGCACCGGTTCGACCGGGTACGGGTTCGGCGGGCCGCCGACGCCGAAGACGCTGGAACCGCTGACCGTGTGCCCGTCGGCGGAGAGCACCACCCAGCCGAGCAGGTAGGTGCCGTCCCGGAGGCCGGGGCGCAGCTCGGCCACGACGGTCCGGCCGCCGTTCGTGGTCCCGACCCGGCCCAGGTCGACCCGCTCGCCTGCGTCGTCGAGCACCGAGACGCCGCGGTCGGTGGCGGTGACCGGCTCGTCGAAGGTCACCGAGACCCGCGCCGGGGCGGCGTCGACGGCGGCACCGTACGCGGGATCGGTGCCGACCAGCACCGCGTGCGCGGCCGCGGGCGCGGACAGCAGCAGCAGGAGCGCCGCCCACCCGGTCAGCAGGAGACCGACTCGCCTCAGCCGATCAGCACCGCACCGCGAACCCTCACCCCGCACGCAACCGCGCCAGCTCCGCCTCGCCGAGCACCGCGACGGCCCGCCCCTCGTGCACCAGCAGCACCGGCCCGTCGCCCGCGCGTTCCAGCGCGGCAGCGGCCGGTTCGGTGCTGCCGAGCAGCGGCAGCGGCGGTTCCAGATGCGCGGCAACGGGTTCCGCGTCGTCGACACCCGCGAGCGCGGCGGCCCGCACACTGCCCTGCACCTCGGCCGCCACCGGATCACCCGGGGTGACCCGATGCAGGACCACCGGCAGCACCGGAGCGGAGCCGAGCAGCGCCCGCGCCTCGCCGACCGTCGCCTTGGAGCCGATCACCCGCGCCACCCCGGACACCTCGACCCGATCCGCCACCGACGGCTCGGCGAGCTGCCCCACCAGCGGGAACCCGAAGCGCCCCAGCCACTCGTCATCGAAGTACTTGGACAGGTAGGCGCGCCCGGAATCCGGTGCGATCACCACCACCACGTCATCGGGCCCCAGATCGCGGGCCACCCGCAGCGCGGCCGCGACCGAGGTGCCGGACGACCCGCCGAGCAGCAGCCCCTCCTCCCGGGCCAGCCGGTGCAGCAGCGAGATCGCCTCCACGTCACCGACCGACTCGATGCGCGCCACCACCTCCGGGTGGTACGACTCGGGCCAGAGGTCCTCCTCGGTCTCCGGGTGCAGGAAGTGCCCCACCGACTCCACGTACCAGGCGCGCCCGTCGCCGCCGCCGTAGACCGAGGTGGTCGGGTCGGCGCCGATCACCGTCACCCGGCCGGCCGAGATCTCGCGCAGGAACTCCCCCGCGCCGGTGACGGTGCCGCCGGTGCCGACCCCGGCCACGTAGTGCGTGACCCGCCCCTCGGTCTGCGCCCAGATCTCCGGGCCGGTGGTGGTGCGGTGCGCCTCCGGGTTCGCCGGGTTGTCGTACTGCCCGGCGAACCAGGCGCCCGGCGTCTCGTCGGCGAGTTTCAGCGCGATGCTGCGAATGTGCTCGGGGTGGCCGACCGGACGCCCGCCCGGGGTCACGTGCACCTCGGCGCCGTAGGCGCGCAGCAGCGCCACCTTCTCCCGGCTCGACTTGTCCGGTACGACCACGATGGTCCGGTAGCCGCGTGCCGCCGCGATGGCGACCAGCCCGATGCCGGTATTGCCCGAGGTCGCCTCGACCACGACGCCACCGGGCCGGAGCGCGCCGGATGCCTCGGCGGCGTCGATCATGCCGAGCGCGGCCCGGTCCTTCACGCTGCCGCCGGGGTTCAGGTACTCCAACTTGACGTAGACCGTGGCGGTGACGCCATCGGTTACCCGGTTCAGCCGGACCAGCGGGGTGTTGCCGATGGCGGCGTCCACCGATTCGTACACCCCGGCGCCGCGCGGGCTGACCGCGGTCATGCGACGGCCTTCCCGGTCTCGCCGAGGTGCGCCAGGATCTCCCGGCGCAGCCGCAGGTATTCGGGATCGTCGTGCGCCCGCGGGCGCGGAACCGTGATCGGCACGTCGCGTACCACCTTTCCGGGTCGCGGTGTGAACACCACGACGCGGTCGGCGAGGCGGAGCGCCTCGTCCACGTCGTGGGTCACCAGTACCGCGGTGAATCCGTCCTGTTGCCACAGCCGTTCGATCTCGGACTGCAGCGTCGCGCGCGTGAGCGCGTCGAGTTTGCCGAGCGGCTCGTCCAGCAGGAACAGCCGCGGGCGGTTGACCAGCGCGCGGGCCAGCGCGACCCGCTGCGCCATACCGCCGGAGAGCTGGGCCGGGTAGGAGTGGCCGAAGCCGTCCAGCCCGACCATGTGCAGCGTCTCGGTGATCCGCTCCCGGTCGGCGCGGTGCGTGCCGCGGGCCTGCGGGCCGAGCGCCACGTTCTGCTCCACCGTGCGCCACGGGAACAGCGTCGGGTCCTGGAACATCAGCGCGCGCTGCGGGTCGGGGCCGGTGATCGGGGCGCCGTCGGCACGCAGCGCGCCGCGCGAGGGGCGCTCCAGCCCGGCGAGCAGCCGCAGCAGCGTCGACTTGCCGCAGCCGGAGGGCCCGAGCAGCGCCACGAACTCGCCGGGCGCCAGCGTCAGCGAGATGTCGGTGAGCACCCGCAGCCTGCCCAGTTGCTGCGCCGCGCTCGGCTGCGGCGCCGGGCGGCCGAGCACCCGGTCCAGCAGGCCGCGCGGCCGCGGCCCGGCCAGCGCGAACTGGTGCGAGACGCCGTCGACCTCGATCGCGATTCCCCGCTCGGTCACCACCGCACCAGATCCTTCTCCCAGGCCAGCACCCGATTGCGGATGCGGAACAACACCAGCATCAGGGTCCGGCAGAGCAGCACCATGATGACGATCGCCGCGTACATGCGCGGGTAGGCGGCCCAGCCCTTGGTCCACTGGATGTACCAGCCGAGCCCGTTCTTCACGCCGAGCAGCTCGGCGACGGCCAGCGCCGCCAGCGAGGCGCCGAGCCCCATGAACAGCCCGGTGAAGATGCTCGGCAGCGCGCCCGGCACCGCCACCCGCCAGATCAGGAACTGCTTCGAGGCGCCGAGCGTCTGCGCGACGTCGAAGTAGCCGCGCCCGACCCCGGCGATCCCGGCCCTGGTCAGCACCGCGACCGGGAACCAGACGCCGAACGCCACCATGAAGATACTGCCGCTGTAGGTGGTCGGGAAGAGCACGAGCACCACCGGGAGCAGCGTGCCGGACGGCACCGGCCCGGCCGTCTGCAGCACCGGGTTCCCCCAGTACGACGCGAGCCTCGACCAGCCCATGGCGATGCCGGTGCTGAGCCCGGCCACCGCGCCGATCGTGAAGCCGGTGAGCAGCAGCACCAGCGAGTGCCAGGTGCTGGAGGCGAGAATGCCCGCGTCGTCGTGGAAGACCAGCAGCAGCTGCTGCGGCGAGGCGAAGTGCGGCGGCTCCAGCCAGCCGGTCTTGGCGGTGCTGAACTCCCAGAACAGCGTCCAGGCGCCGAGCACCGCGATCCACGGGGTGTGGTGCCGCAGCCGCAGCGTCGCCGCGCGGTCCCGGTAGGCGTACACCGCCCAGCCGAGCAGCGCGAGGCTCCAGGCGGCGAAGATCCCGCCGACCACGGTGGGCGCGGCGACGTGCAGTTCGTCCGGGACCAGCAGGGTGACGCCCGCGGTGAGCGCCCAGATCGACCAGGTCAGCGCGAAGCCCGCCGTCGGCGGGTACCGCCGCGGCCGCTCGGCGGTGGCCCCGGCGGGTGCGGTGGCGGGGGCGGTGACGGTGGTGGTCATGTCACCAGCTGAGCCCGAGGTCGGCGTAGACCTTGGTCGCCAGCGCCTCGGGGTCGGTCTTCCTGTCCAGGTAGCCGGTCTTGGCGAACTTGGCGATGCCGGGGGTGATCTCGCCCTTGAGCCGGTTGGCCGACGGGTTGAAGCCGTAGCTCTTCAGCATGGCCTCGACGGTGCCGAGGTCGGCGGCGGCGTACTTGTTGTCCACCTCGATCTTCGCGGTCTCGGTGATGTTGGCGCCCGCCCAGCGGCTGCCCTCGGCCCAGGCGGTGATCAGCTTGCGGGCGGTGTCCGGCTCCTCGCGCAGCAACCTGCCGTTCACCGCGGTGGCGCAGCAGTAGAGCTGGCGGTTGGCGCCCTGCGAGTTGTTGGTGAGCTCGCGGGCCTTGCCCTTCAGCGTCGGCAGCAGCCCGGTGGGGTCGCTGGCGGCGATGGCGACGATCTCGCCGCGGGCCAGCGCGTCCGGCAGCTGATCGTTGGCGAAGACCCGCCAGTCCACGTCCTCGCTCGGGTTCAGCCCGGCGTCCACCAGGTCGAGGGAGAAGAACGACATGGCGGAGTCGCCGATGGCGGCCACCCCGACCGGCTTGTCCCGCAGCTGCGCGACCGAGGTGATCGGGCTGTCGTTCGGGACGACGATGCGCAGGCAGCCCTCGTGCAGCCCGGCCGCCAGCTTGGCGTCGATGCCCTGCTCGATCGGCTTGAGCCAGGAGAAGAAGATGCCGGGGGCGGCGTCCAGCTTGCCCGCGCCGACCGCGTCCTTGATCTCGTCGCCGCCGGTCTTGATGATCTCGACGTTCAGCCCGTGCTTCTCGAAGATGCGCTGGTGGTGCGCCACGTACAGCGGCGCCTCGCAGACCCCGCCGCCGAAACCGATGCGCAGCGCGCGGTCGACGCCGCCGGTGCCTGGCGTGCGCCGGGTGGTGAGCCAGGCGGCCAGCCCGCCGCCCGCCACCACCGCGGCGGCGATCCCGGTGCCCGCGAGCAGGGTGCGCCGGGAGAGCGCGGGCGGCTCCGGCTCGGCGGGCGCCTCGAGGTCGGCGGTCTCGTCCGGGTCGGGCTCGGGCGCCGCGCTCTGCACGAGGTCCGGCGCTGTGCCGTTCGCGGGCGCAGCCGGCTCCCCCACGTCCGCGGTGTTCTCCGGCGCGGCCGGACTTCCCGCTGCGGCGGTGCTGCCCCCGTCGGCGGGCGGCTCGGTGCCGGGGGTGACCCCGTTCTCGTCCTGCGCCATGGTTCGCCCTTCCCTCACCGGATGGCGATCCCGGCCGCACACACCGGTCGAGCCCCCTGGGATCGCGATGGGGATCAGCTTGGCACCGGCCACCGCGGCCGAAAACCATTCGGGTCAGCGCGATCCGATTGCCCGCCCGCTCAGGCGGGCAGCCACTCCGGCGGCGTGACGTCAACGGTGACCGGCGCACCCGCGCGCAGCAGCGTCACCGCCAGCGTGACCTCGATCGCCTCGGCGAAGAGCAGCCGCTGCAGCTCCCGCGCCCCGGTGAGCACCGCCTCGCCCGCGCCGAGCAGCAGGTCGCCGCGCTGGATCCCCGCCCGGTCGGCGGGGCCGCCGCGCACCACCGCGGTGACCCTCGCCCCGGCCGCCTGCCCGGCCACCTGCCGCAGGTCGGGCGGTACCGGCGCGGCCGCGACCACGACGCCGAGGTAGGCGCGGCGCACCCGGCCATCGGCGAGCAGGGTGTCCAGCACCCGGCGGGCGACCGCGCCGATCGGCACCGCGAGCCCGCCGATTCCGGCGGCCGCGGTGAGCACGCCGATCACCCGGCCCGCGGTGTCGGCGAGCGGCCCGCCCGCGGCGTGCGGTTCGCAGCGCACGTCGGTGTGCAGCACCTGCTCCACCAACCGCCCGGCCCGCCGGGAGAGCACCGGGACGGCGCGGTCGACGGCGCCGACCACGCCAGCGCTCACCGCGCCGCCCGGCCCGGCCGGGTCCGCCAGCGCCACCACCAGCCTGCCGAGGGTGAGCCCGTCGGCGTCGCCGAGCCGGGCGGGGGCCGGGCCGCCGCCGCGGGCGCGCAGCACCGCGATGTCGCTGAGCGGGTCGCTGCCGACCACGTCGGCGACGACGACGGTGCCGTCGGCGAAGCGCACGTCGGCGCTCTCCGCGGGGCCGATCAGGTGCGCGCTGGTGAGCAGGTGCCCGTCGTCGGTGCAGACCACCGCCGACCCCGCCGAGCGCCGGGTGGCGACCCCGGCGACAGCGGGAAGCACGGTCTCGGTGACCGCGCCGACCGCGCGCGAGTAGGCGTCCTGCACCGGCTCGCCCACCTGCGCGGGCTCCGGTAGTTCCTCGGGTCCGAACTCACGCGACACCGCGCACCCCCTGCCTGCGGAATACATCCGCATTCAGCTTGCACCGGGCGGCCCGACGCCACGCCGGAAAACAGCGGCGGCACGGCGTGTTCCAGCCGCGGCCACGCCCTGCCGCTCACCGCGCCGCTGCCGCCGGCCCCTCGGCCGCCGCGGCGGCTCGGCTCAGCGGCCGCGGCGCGCCACGATCGCGAGCGCGACGGCGACCGCGAGCATGCTGAGCGGGACGGTCGCGAGCACCACGTGCTGCCAGGAGAGCTCCGGCATCCAGCTCGCGTCGATGCCGTAGAGCGCGGCGATCAGGATGGGCGGCAGCAGCACCGCGGAGAGCACCGCCGATGCCTTCACGATCCGGGTGTGCTCGGCGTCGAGCCTGGTGCGCAGCGACTGCTGCAGGTAGCCGACCCGGTCGTGCTCGAACCCCGCCTGCTGCGCGACCCCGTCCACATCGTCGAGCAGGTCGTCCAGCAGCGGCCGCAGCCCGGCGTTGCGGCCGGTGGTCTCGGCCCGCAGCTGCCTGGCGGCGCGCGCCAGCCGCACCTGGGCGCGGCGGGCCCGGGAGAGCGTCTCCTCGACGGCGCCGATCCGGGCCATGAGCTCGCGCACCGCGGTGGGGGCGATCTCCCGCCCGTAGTGCACCCCGCCGGGGCCGTCGATATCGTCGCGCAGCGCGTCGACCAGCGCGCCGCCGTACTCGACCACCTGCTCCGCGGCGTCGTTCATGGCCCAGAGCAGCGTGTACATGACACCGTGCGCGGACGCGGTCAGCTCGGCGCGCCTGCGCATCTCGACGATGGCGGCGTCGAACGGCGGGAAGTGCTCGCGCGGCTGCAGCGTCACCAGGAACTCGCGCCCGAGCGCGAACACCACGCTGCCGTGCTGCACCCGGCCCGCGCCCAGGTAGTCCAGCGCGACCGGGACGTAGAGGAAGTCCTCGGTGGCCCAGATCCGCTCCCCCGCCTCGGCGAAGTCGACGCCGAGGCGTTCGCGGAGCACGGCGGCGGTGTCGTGGTCGCCCGCGGGCAGCGGAATCCAGTGCTGCTGCAGGACCTCGGTGTCGAAGCGGACGGGGGAGACGGCGGAAACGGCCACGGCGCCCTACCCTCCGTGCGAGACTGCTGCTGCCGCGCGGAGAACGATTGCGCGCGGGCACTTCTCGGCAGTCGGGTGGATCGTGGTCATGGCGAGCCCTTCCGGTGCGTGAGCGAGGATTCCCGGAGCGCACCCGACTTCCGCGCACGAGCTCCGGGGGTGGGCGCGACGTGCGCCGCCGACCATTAGAGAACCCGCTGTGCCCGTTCGTCAATCGCGCAGACGGATGTTCCCCTCCACGTCACCGGGGCGAAAGCCGGAGCGGGGCGAGACCGATCGGTCTCGCCC